>LUJN01000010.1 GCA_001689445.1 Bacteroidales bacterium M3
CGCCATCAGATGTCCCCGAAAGGACATCCATGCTGCCCCGCGACTTGCATGTGTTAAGCCTGTGGCTAGCGTTCATCCTGAGCCAGGATCAAACTCTTCGTTGTTGTATATCGTTTCTTTTTCTTCTTCTCTATAGATAGAGCTGAAGGTTGTTTGCCTTCACAGGGAAATTACCGACATACGCCCGAGGCTGTCCGTGGTCTCCGGTTGGATTCATCGCCTTGACCTGTATTCCAGAATCGACAAAAGGTCGTTTGTTGACTCTTGTACTACTTCTTGTCTATTGTAATTATTTCAATGTTCTTTCTTCGCTTCGGGATTGCCCCGTCAGGCGAAAGTTTTGCAAAGTTACGGCGAATTTTTCATTCCGCCAAACTTTTCGTGAACTTTTTGCAACTTTTTGCGTTTACACTGCGTAGGCCGCAAAATTTCACTTTCCATAACCTTTCTCGCCTCTCCCGCGGCCTTTGCCGCGGCGTTGCTTCCCAAAAGCGAGTGCAAAGGTACACACTTCCACCATTCCCTCCAAATTTTCAGGCAACTTTTTTTACCCGTTTTTCGCCCCAAAAACCGCCAAAACGCCACAACCACCTATCCCCCACCGCATTACGCGCACAAAAAATTTCTGCCAAAAAACATGTTTTTCCGACATGCCAGCCTCATCTTCCCATGTTCCCGTTTTTTTGCTACTTTTGCCATACAAATAACATATGTACAGATGGAAAAGAAAGACCTCAAGATAGTGTTCCTCGGGACACCCGACTTTGCCGTCGAAAGCCTGAAACGCCTCCACGAAGGGGGCTATAATATAGTAGGTGTCGTAACAATGCCCGACAAGCCTGCGGGACGGGGCCACAAACTGTTGCACTCCCCCGTGAAGCAATATGCCGAGGCCAACGGCCTGAGACTTATGCAGCCCGTCAAGCTGAAAGACCCGGAATTTGTCGAGGAATTGCGCTCGCTTGATGCAAACCTCTTCATCGTGATAGCTTTCCGTATGCTCCCCGAGGTCGTATGGTCGATGCCCGCGCTCGGCACATTCAATCTCCACGCGTCGCTCCTGCCCAAATACCGTGGTGCGGCCCCGATAAACTGGGCGGTAATAAACGGCGAGACCGAGACCGGCGTCACGACATTTTTCCTGAAACATGACATCGACACAGGCGACATAATACGACAGGAACGTGTCGACATCCTGCCGACCGACAACGTGGGCGACGTGCACGACAAACTGATGATGCTCGGGGCCGACCTGACCATTGACACTGTGGAGCATATCCTCGCCGGCGACCTGCAGCCGATACCGCAAGACCGACTTGAGACCGCCGACAACACCACCCCCGCGCCAAAGATATTCAAGGATACATGCCATATTGACTGGTCGAAAAACGCGCGTGACGTACATAACCTCGTGCGTGGACTCTCCCCCTACCCTGCCGCATGGATTGAAATCGCCAATAGCGAAACGTCGCACCAGATAAAAATTTTCTCCACGTCCATTGGAGACATGCACAACACCATTCCCGGCACGATAAAGGCACAGGACGGTCACATGCATATCGCCGCATCAGACCGATGGGTCGAAGTCATCGAGCTACAGCTCGCAGGCAAACGCCGCATGACCGCCGCCGATTTCCTCCGGGGATTCAACGCCGAAGGCTACGCGGCACGGTAAGGCTCCATTTTTGCGAAATAATTGAAATTTAAGAAAATATTTATAGCTATCCCCCAATGTATGGTTGCGACCATAATTTGGGGGATCGTTATATCTTGCGGCCTCCTAATTACTACACCTCCATTATATCCATAATATCGGGATTAGCGGGCGAGGGAGAGGTTGACCGACAGGCCGTAGCTGCTGTTGGTCGTGGGGAATGCGCTCGACGATATGAGTGGGGTGTTTATCTGGTGGTCGAAGAACGCCGCCAGCGTGAGACGCTTGCTGAGGATATAGCTTGCCGTGAAATTGATTGATATCGTGCGCGTGCCGCTCGTCGCCTGGGTGTAGTTGCTCTCGATGCGGCGTATCAACGCCTGGCTCTGCTGATAGGAGAAGTCGGCATTGAGCGTCAAGTCGTTGCTTACACCCTGACCCGAGCCACGCATCTTCAACACCGAGTTAAACCCGACAATCTTGTAGCCCGCGCCCACGACGATACCCTTGGAGGTCGCCTCGACGAGCTGCCCGGCGGCGGTGTTGAGCGTCAGCGTGCGGCTGTCGCGATACTCCGCGTTGAAGCGCAGGTCGTTTTTCAGCGTCGCATTCAGGCCGATAAGCGGGGCAAATTTCTCGGTAATCGCCACTGACGAGATATTGAACGGCGATGACGGCACCGGCTCGCCCGTTAACTCATCTTGTGTGAAGCCGAGAGTATTGTCGCCGTTTATCCCAACCCAATTGAGGTAAGAGGAATAAGAGCCTACCGAATAGGTGCACTGATAGGCGTGGGTGAGGCTGAAAGACTTGAATATCCTGTTCATTGCCCCGAGGCGCACCAGGCCGTCGTAGGTCACACGCCAGTTGGGAAGCACATGGGCAAACGACGGGAACGGGTCAAGATATATCTTGCGGGCATCTACCCCCGTATAGGCGGCAAGGAATGCCGGGATGAGCACCTCGCCCGAGGCCTGATTGACCCCGCCAATCTCGGGATTGAACGGCTTACCCGCATGAGGACTGTCCTGCATAAAGCCGGTCGCAGGATACACCGAGCCTGCATACTGCCCTTCGATGCGCGATGCGACCACGGGAATATTGGCAAGGAACTGGTCGAATGTCGCGCTTGCATACCCATTGTCGGCCGAACTACCCTTGAGCGATGTGCCTATGGCGCAATGGGTCTTGGTGTAGCTGCCCGACCGCGTGACAGGCATGTTGTCGTACATAAACTGTATCTGGTTGGTGCGGTTGTCGGTGCGGTTTGTCGTAAGCTGAATCTTCAACCCGCGCAACGGCTCGAGGGTTACGTCAAGATTTATCTCGTTGGTCTTTGACCACACGGCCGGCGAGGTCTGCCCGTCGTCGAGGATAAGCCATCCGCGCTCACGGGCCTTGTCGATATAGCTCTCATCGGTAAATCCGAAGGCGAAATCAAGTCCCGGAGCCATCGGACCATAGCTTGTACTCTGACCGAAAACATTCCCAATCTCGGGATTGTACAGCGGCAACGACGTGGAGTGGCTGTTACGGTAGCGCACGTTGGCACTGCGCACCAGCATGGCGGCACGCGCAGCGTGGTCGGCAATCTCACGCCACAAAGGACGCTCATCCTTCAGCATTTCAATGACGGTAAACTGCAGCGTCTTATCGCCGCGCGTAATCACCTCCACCGAGTTGGCGTCAATCGGGCGCGTCCTCACGGCAAACGGCTTCCCGTCAGTCGTCTTGGCCGTCACCTTCACCTTCTTGTTGCGCAGGTTGTGACGGATAGTGAGCGTCGTGTCAGGCTTGAGCGCATAGGTGCGTTCAAACTTCTTGGCCTTTTTCTCACGCTGCGAGCGGTTGCGGTTGCTCGACGAGAAACGCTTGTTGACCTCCTTGAGATAGGGCACCTTGTTATAAAGGGTCTCCATGTTGACACGCCCGTCGACATTCCACGACGCCTGGTTGGCAATCGTGTTGCCGAGGTTGACATCCTGCACCTGGGCACCACGGTCCCAACGGTAGGTCGCATTGTAGGTGGCCGACGCCGTGAGGAAATCAAGGACGGGAATACGGTTGAACGGAGCCTTGTAGGTAGCCACAAACGACTGGTTGTAGGCCCAAGGCGTACCCAAGTGCTTGAGACTGCTCAACACAGTATCCTTCCACTCCTTATATTTGTCGGGGAACAGTTTGCGGTTGACCGCACCCATCGTCTCCTCTATACGTGCCTGGGTGTTGGAGTTGAACGTCAGCGTCAGGGACTTGATAGGGTTCCATGATAAGGAGAATTGGCGGTCCCACATGAAATTCTTGCTCACCGACACCGGCAACTGGAACATGACATCCACCTCACTGCGCGTCTGCTGTTCGTAGTAGTAGCGCGTCATCGTAGTGAGGAAACTGATGTTGGAGGGCAGATAGTTTATCTCCCATTCCTTGAAAAATTTCAGGTGCTTGGACTTGCTCCTGATCCAGCCAAACGGCCTTACGCCCTTGACATACGGCGAATAGGAATACTGGAAGCTGCCGCGATAGTCGTTGGTGTTCTCATACTCTGTATTGGGATCGACACGCGACTGCTTGTTGAACGAGAAGTTGACCGTGAAGTTGGCCGGATCCCAAGGCATAGGGGTATCGCTCTTGACATCAAATTTCAGCCCCGAGATGCTGAAACTCTGCACCGTGTTGTGCTCGACGGCGTAATTGTTGATGGAGTCACGCTCAGCTTTTGTCGTGGCATCATCAAGGGCATCCTTAAGCAACACGTCCTGGTCGAGGGGATTGTACTTAGGGGATGTCTTCTCCTTGGAGATTGAGTAGAACACAGGAGCATGGAGCTTCGCTCCCGACGGGAGGAAACGGCCCACATCAGCCTGCACGGCAAAATTATACTGCTGGTAGTCGTCCATGCGGCGGTCATTGAGCGACTGGTCCACGCCTCCAAATCCGGCAGTCTCCACATGCGCCCCGAAGTTGAGGGTGGCGATATCCGACACGCCGAGGTTGACGTTGGCCTTTGCCGCCCAACCGCCGCTCTCGTCAAAGTCGGTCACCTTCAGCTCATTGACCCACACGACACCATCCTTTGTCGTGCTGGAGTTGTTGCGCACGCCGATGAGCATCACCCTGATGTCACTGAGCGACGGATTACCTATGACGGCCATACGGTTGGCCTCATTCGACGGGTCACGTCCCGTAAACAATGTGCCGAAACCTACTCCCGAAGCCTCCTCACGCTTGCGCCTGTTGCGCTCCTTCTTCAGGTCCACCAGATGTTGAAGTTCAAAGTCAAAACGGTTGTTGAGCGGCCACACTATCTGACGGTCGGAGGTGAGGTTGGTATTATATTTTCCCGGAGGTGTAAGTGACAGCGGCACCTCATATTCATAATAGTTGCTCTTCACATCCGAGCCGAGGCGTATGAACAGCGACAGTTCGCCCGAGCGCAGATTGGTCACGTCGTCAATCAGCGACTCGGCGTGCACCCACATCTGCATACGCTTGTAGTTGCGCAGGTCTTGCGACATGTTCTTGTATACGCCACGGGCATCCCCCGCGTTAAGCCCCATGACCTTTAGCGACATCGACTGCTCGTTGAGCTGGGTGATCTGCGACTGTCCCGGGTCGACGATACGTGTCACGCCGGGAGGAAGCACGTAGTTGACCGGTTCGCGACCGGCATTCTCCTCGATGTTCACCACCGAGACGTCAAGCTGCCCTTCGGCAGGAGCATCGCCTCGGTTGTTGAGGTTGAAGTCATAGCCGCGCCACTCGCCGCGCACAAGTTCGAGTGTCGCAAAACGCAGGTGGGTCACCTGCTTGAAGCCGGTCATGAACATGCGGGCAAAGCGTATGGTGGAGAAGTCGGAAATGGATCCGACCACCTTCTCATATTCCTTCAAGGGTATCTTGAACTGATACCACTCGACCGTCTGCTTCTGACCGTCGCGTGTGAGCACAAGCGACTCCTGCTTGTCGGTTATGTAATTCTTGCCGACCTGCAGGTCCTCGGGGCGTATCGAGATGCGGTATTGGAAATATCGCTCATACTCGTTGAGCGTGTTGTCCTGGTTGATATCCTCCACGTCGGGCGACGTGCGCGCCGACTGGTAGAGAGGCTCGGGGGCATCCTCCGGCGAGAGCGAGTTACCCTCGACGCCGTTGTAATGCTTATAGCGATCGAGGACGCCGAGACGCTGTTCGTCATAGTCGTATCCGCGATAGAAGTGATAGTTGTCACCCGCCGGATCGTTGAACGGCGAGAACTGGTCGGCCTGCATCTGCTCGATGGTCGATACCGACAGTTTCTGACGCAGACGGTCAAGGTAGGTCTTATAGCTGTCAAACTCAAACTCCATGTCGTTCTTCAACCCGTCGAGACCGACATCCTGCACGAGTCGCGCGCCGGTAGTGTTGTCAAACGCATATGTAAGTGAGTTTTGCTTTGACACGCGCCCCCACACTGTCTCGGTCAGGTACTGGTCGTTGCCGTCATAGGGTATGCCGTTCTCGTAGCTCTTCAAGCCGTCCTTCAATATATCCTCGCTCACCTCGCCAAAGTTGAGGTAGAGGTCTCCACCGTCTCGGTTGGGATTGTTCTCGTCCATGAACGGGTTCATGAGCCAGAATTGTACGTATTCTATATTGTTCTGCTCAAAGTTGGTGTTGTCCATGCGGCGCATGATGCCGCCCCAACGCTTCTCGGGGTTGAGTAGGCGCCCCTCGGCGTCGATATTCTCGGCATCAAGGTTGTAGGGGCCGCGCTCCTCGGGATAGTATGACAGGTTGAGCGTCTGGATGATTGACGACTCTCCGTAGCTGAGTTCGCGCCCGGGAAATATCTCGCGGGAGGTCACCTCGCGAACGTAGGGGTTGGAGAGCTGTTCAAGGTCGCTTTTCAGGTAGCCGGGGGCAAGGCTTGAATTGCGGTCGGTGAACATGCGGTCGATGTAATACCACGACAACAACGCGCGGTTCTTGCCATAGTCGATGTTGTTGGAGAGCGCGGCCTCGGGGAAAAGCGCATCCGCACTGCCGTCATAGGGGGTCGAGGCAAGAAACCACGAGTAAGGCGAGCGCAGGTCTATGCCGGTCTGCGTCGACTCGAAATCATCGACATAAGAACTTCCCTGGTTGGAGCCTGACTTCTGCTTATGGGGGATAAGCTGGGCAAACTCGGCATTGACGCTCAAGGTCGACGGCTGTGTGGCATTTACAGTCGGTATCTTGTTGACAAGATTTGTAAGCCACATGAAGTCGGTATTGTAGGCCAGGTTAACACCCCACATGGAGTTCTTTATCACCTCATTGCCTATATCGACTTTTTCAGTGAGGGCCTTTTCAGAGAAATGCAGGAACGTCGCACCGATATTGAAATTCTTGTTGAACTTATAGTTAAGGTCAAGTCCAAGCAACGTCTTGCGCTGAGTGCTGAAAAGCGATTGGTTTTCAAGTGTCACGCTGATGCTCTGCCCCGAGTCGATGATGCTCTGGTTTGTGATGGTCACGATACCCATCGAATAGTCGACGGTGTAGTCGCTGTTTTCGGTAAGGGTGACGCCACCTGCCCTGACCACCACCGACCCGCGAGGGACATTCATGGCATTGAGGCGTATCTGACTGCCTGACGATGCCTGGTACTCGCCACGCAGCATAAACTTGTTCTTGTCGGCAAACTGACGGGCCACGACAATGGTCGAGTCGTAAAGCTCCTGATAGACATACTTCTCGGCAAGTACCGGGTCGTTAATCTTCTTGCGCAGGTGGGAGCCGAACGGCTCGACGACCGGGAAGATAATCTTGGCGGTGGCGGTCTGCACAGTGTAGCCCTCTATAAAGTCAAAGAACCCGTCGGGGTTGGAGGCCTCGTTGGAGTCTATGCGGTCGAGCCCCATCACCTGCAGCAGCGACTGGTTGTTAAGCCCGGGGACGGGAAGATAATTGATTTCCGTGCCGGTGGTGTCGCTCAGGTATTTGATATTGAGCTTGAAATTGTTTTTCTGCAATTGTGTGCCGCCGAGCGCGTACACATTTTTCATCATCAGGTCCCACATCGGCAGGCGCGGGGCGACGGTGGTGCTCTTCAGCATCTTGACATAGAGCGACTGGTCGGTCGACGTGATGTCGCTTGAAAACTCGCCGACCTGGTAGACCTGTCCGCGATATGTGTACTCATAGGCCACGCCAAGCACCTCGTCAGCGTTTAGGCTGGCCTTTATGGAGAGATATCCGAGAGTGGAGTTGAGCGTATATTCCGATGATTTGAGCAGTCGTGCGCTCTCCACCTTCTCGTAGTCGCGTCCTCCCTCCACGCCATATGCCGATAGAGGCTCAAGGGCCTGTGTCACGGTGTTGATATTACGTGCCCCGGGATAGTCGGCCTTTATCGTCGAAAGCAGGTTATTGGAGGCGTTGGCCGGATTGTTTAGCGCTGGATTGGGCTGCCAATAGTTGTTGGCGAGCACCTTGTTCTCGCCAAGGTCCATGAACGTCACGACATTGCGCGACTCGTCATAATTGCCCGACTTGTTGGTGACCCACACCTCGATACGGGTAATGTTTACCCCCGACGACACATAAGGCAGGCGCGAGGCAAAGTCATCATAGTTGTCGCGGAAGAAGTGCCCGAGAAAATAGTGACGGTTGGCATCGTAGTTGTCGATTTCAATATTGAAAGGTGTAGTCTGGACGCCACCTTTGGTGTTGACGGTCTTTGACTCGGAGTTTTGCTGCGACACGAGGGCGGTGGCGGTCAGCTTGCCAAACTGTAGCTGGGTCTTTATACCGAAGAGTGCTGTCCCGCCGCGTATGAGCGACGAGCCGGTGGTCATCGACACGTTGCCCGCCTCTATGCTCTTGATGATGTCATCCTCCTTACCCTCGTAGGCAAGTTTGAGGTTCTTGGAGTCGAAGTCAAATGTCGCGTCGGTGTTGTAGGTCATGTTGAATTTCAGCTTGTCGCCCACCGAGGCATTGACAGTCGCCTGTATCTTCTGCTCGAAGTCAAAGTAGGTCTTGCGGCGCGATGTCAGAGATAGCGCGGGATTGTCGGTCTTGTTTGACTTTATGCCCATGGAAATCTGCACCGAGCCTTGGGTCTTCAATTGCACGCCGCCGGGACCGAAGATTTTCTCCAGCGGCCCGAGGGCAAAGTTCATGTCAAGCACATTGAATGGCTCCTTTGTGGTCTTGTTCTCAAACAGCTCGCGGTTGCGTTGACGGTAATATTCCTGCATCGAGCGGCGCAGCTCCATGTCGTTGTATTGCTCGGGAGAGAGCATGAAAGGGGTTGCCACGTCAAACTCGCCCACCTTGGTGCGTATGGTGTAGCAACCCGTCAGAGGGTCAAACTCAGCCTGTGTCGTGATGTTGGAGGGGGTCGTCAGGTCGGCGGCAAACTCGTCCTCGGCCAGGCGGTCATAATCGGGGGGAAACGTCGGGCGCACGCCAAACGGCATCTCTATCGTGTCGCCGACCGCCAACGGCTGTGGCGGTGGCACCGGCGCCGGCGGATTGACCTGCGGAGTGCGGTATTGGGCATAAGAATACAGCGCAAGCCCCGAAAAGAGCAACGCGCTCCCGAGGCATAGCAAAATTATGTTGCGATAATGACGCTTTTTCTTTTCCATCAGTCTGACTGTAGCCACCGTCAAGCCACCGCATCCTCGCGCTACATCATGGAGAGAGCCTTCTTGATGGCTGCCTCCACCCGTATTGACGGGTCGCTGTCAAAGAGCTTCTTGAGCACCTTCTGCGACTGCTGACGCTGGAATCCGAGCATCACCAATGCAGCGAGAGCCTCATCAAAGACTTCAGACCTGACAGACGGTTGTTGTATAAACGTATCGTCAGACGGTTTTATTTTATCCTTGAGGTCAACAATCACGCGCTGCGCCGTTTTTACGCCAATGCCCTTGACACATTTCAGGCGCGAATAGTCGCCCGAGGCTATCGCCTGCTCCAGTTCGGCGGGAGGCACCGACGACAATATCATGCGTGCCGTGTTGGCCCCCACCCCCGACACCCCGACAAGCAGCCTGAACAGCCCGCGCTCGCGGTCGTCGGCAAACCCGTACAGGCTATGGGCATCCTCCCGTATTATCTCATGCACCAATACGCGGTATTCCGATTTCCCTTCAAGTGCCGTATATGTCGCAAGCGAGATATTGAGCATATACCCCACCCCGCCGGTCTCCACTATCGCATATGCCGGGGTGAGTTCCGTTATATTTCCTTTTATATATTCTATCATAATAGATTGTCCTTGGTTTATGGCGTGCTACCTTACGATGATGCGTGAGGAGCAATTGCCGTTCAGTCCCTGTGCCGAGACAATATATACACCGGCTGCGGCACCCGAGAGGTCAAGTATGGAGGTGTCCCCGCTGACGCTCTCACCCGAGGCTATGGTGACGCCGTTTATGTCACAGGCCGATACCGACAGGGCGCTCTCGCCTGCCACAAACACCTCCCATCGGCGGTCGCCCACCGGGGTGACAATCATCTGCTGAGTGCCATCGGATGTCACGCCATCTATCGCTGAATTACGCAGAACCTCCTTCAGCCCGGCATAAGCATCGAGTTTGCCCGCGCCCCAACGCACCTTGTTGGCATCGCTGTTATAGTAATTGTCCTTCATTGATGTCGAATTTATGACCGACAGCACGTCATCGACATTTAGCTTTGGGTCAGCCTGTAGCCACAGGGCCACCACGCCCGACATATAGGGTGTCGCCATCGATGTGCCACCCATCGCGCCCCAGTAGCTGGTCTTGCCGTTGGCAGTCACCTTGCCTCCCCGCGCCACACTGTAGCCATGCCGGTTGTAATAGGGGGTGCTGATTGACGACACGAGCACGTCACCCGGAGCGACTACATGGGGCAGTTGACGGCCGTCAACCAATGTGCCCCAGCTGGAGTAATAGGCGATGTCACCCACTGTTGTCTCGCCATAGGTATCCGTGCTTCCGTCGTTAAGCGGGACAGTATTGCGCGTGGAGTATGCGCCGACAAGTATGATGTTGTCGCCGCAGCCGCTTCCGTTTACGGTGCCGTCATAGCCTCCGTCGGCAAATCCTCTCTTGCCCTCCGATGAAAGTTCCGTATAATACCCGTCGCAATAGGCGTGCACACGCTGTCCCGCCGCTCCCGAGATGGTAATCCCGATATACGCCGAGGGGTCTTCCATATCCGAGTTTAGCCCGATTCCCTCGCAGTCATATTCTATGTATGCGTTATATCGCCCGTTGTTGTCGTCAACCTCAGAACCGACCTTTATTGTGCCCTCAAAATATCTTGCAAACGTGGCATTGTAGCCGCTCGCCGAGCGTCGGCTGCTTATGGTGGTGAGGTTCCCATGGCTTGAGACGGCACAGGTGTGCAGTGTCGCGAGCAGACTGCCCCCGCCGCTGTAAAGCCCAACAGAGACACTGACTGGACGGCTGTCATCGCCCCATATCTCGATCGAGCCATCTATAAAATTATCATAGTCACTATAGTACGCCTGCGGAACTATAAGCGTGCTGACACTCTTATCGGATGACGTAAGCTCCTTGTTCAAGGCTATTTTCAAGTCACCCTCGTTACCTGCCGCCATGCATATGACAGCCCTCTCGCCAAGCCGCGCAAGATAAGTCGAGAAGTCATCCGTGCCGTCATGCGGTCCCACATTGTCACCCACAGAAAGATTGACGACCGCCGGCTTGCCGTTTCGCTCGGCATAGTCGATAATCTTTTCTATTCCAAGCAGCATTGAGGCATTGTCAAGATTGCTTGCCGTCATCACGATATCGGCCCCGGTGGCGACACCCTGATAGCCGTTTCCCGAATATGACCCTGCCATAATTCCGGCCACATGTGTGCCGTGGGTTTCATCGCTGTCATCGGTAGTGAACTTTGAAATCGTTCCGGGATTGGTATACGGGGTCACGGAGGCGTTACCGTCATAGACATATACAGCCTTTACACGCGATGTCTTGCCATCCTTGCCCATAAAAGCCACATGCGACGGATATATGCCGGAATCCATAAGCCCGACCACGACCCCGGTGCCGTCATAAGCCTGCGGCAACGAGGTGCCCGCGTGCATGGCATCCACGTTTGACGCAGGGCGTGCATAGTCAAGGCGTGTTTTTAGACGACGCGACACCGAGACCCGGCGCAAACCCTCCATATCGGCGACAGATGCAAGTGCCTCACGGGGCATCGTGACTATATACATATCCCCCTGATGCCCACGCACGACGCCTACACGCTCCAACTCGGCCACGGCAGCATCATTGTCGACCGTGAAAATCAAGGAAATTGAGTCGACAGAAGCCGACTGCCGGGCACGTGTGGCACGCGACAAACCCGCCTCACGGTCAGCCACACGGTCAATCGCCGCTGCCGTGCGCATATCCATCCTCACCTCTGCAACAGCCGACAAGGCCACCGCCAATGCCGCAACGCCTATATATATCCTTCTCATAAAAAGTCTAATATTAATTTCAAAATAGGTTAACAATCCGCAAATATACAAATTTTATGGAAAAATGCAGTATCAGATTAGGGTCGCGACGAATATTGGTCAGTTAAAAACCTGGGAGGAGAAACAACCGACCCTACTTTCGCTACACCACAAAAAAAGATAAGGCGAGGCCGGATAGCCTCGCCTTATCTTTTTATATCCTGCAAGGGATCAGAGCTTGCCGAGGAACTCACGGAGAGCCTCGTTGCCCGGGTCGATTTCGAGGAACTTCTCGAAGTAGACCTTGGCGGTGGCATTATCCTTCTGCGACAGGTAGTAGTTGCCGATATTGTTGTAAGCCTCCTTGTAGGCATCGGCATGTGTGGTCTTGTTCTGGGGGTCCTTGTCGAGCATGTCGACCACGCCCTTGTAGGTTTCCACCACCTCAAGAGCCGGCTCGTTGTCATTCTTGGTTACAAGGATACGGGCCTTACGCTGGAGGATACGGTAATCGTCGGGTACCTTCTCAAGCACGATGTCGATATACTTGATGGCATTGTCAACGGCGTTTTTCTTCTGATCCGAACCAACAGGCGATGTGGCAGCAAGGGTCATGTAACGGCCTGCAAGCACGTAGAGGTCGTTGGTCACGTAGTCGCCCTTGTCGACAAACTGCTGGTAAGCCTCGGCGCTCTTCTGATAGTTCTTGGCCTTATTATAGGCGCTGCTAAGATCTTTCAGCAATTCGGCCTTGTCGGGATTGACCTCGACTGCCTTCTCAAACTGCATCACGGCAAGCGAGTCGTTGCCGAGTTCCTGGAGCACAGAGCCATAAGTGGAGTAGTCGTTGGCGACATACTGCCCCTTGCCGTTGGCAAAGAATTTCTCTGCCTGCTCTGCCGCACCCTTATAGTCCTTCATAGCAGCCTTGTTGAGGAAAAGCATACGCTGCATGAAGAAGTTGTTGGGGTCTTCGTTGAGCAACTTCTGGGCAAGCGCGTATGACTCGTCATATTTCTTGCCGAAATAGAGGAGGCCTACATAACGCTGCTCATCCTTCTTGAAGTGGTTGGGGTTCTGGATATACTTGCCATACTGCTCTGCGGCACGGGTGAGCTGGTCGTTCTCATAGTACTTCTCGGCAAGCTCACGCTGTGCCAGTGCCGACTCGGGCTTGAGCTGAAGAAGTTCCTTGAGCTTGTTGATAGCGTACTCGGGGTTCACGTTGAAGTAGGTGCGTGCATACTTCACGTAAGCCTCGGGGTTGCCCTGGTCATAGAGGATGGCGTTCTCATAGAGTGCGCCGGCATCGCCCCACTGCTTCTCGTCGGTCTTCATGTCGCCCTGCAGTACAAAAATCTCAGGTTCCTGCTTGTTGGCTTTGAGAGCCTGAGCCATATACTTCTCTATCTGCTTGGCATATTTCACCTGGTCTACGGTATAATATGCGCGCGTGATGGCGTTGATGACCTTGGCATTCTTCTTGTTCATGGAGATAGCCTGCTTGAAGTAGTCCTCGGCCGAGGCGTCATTACCCTGCATGAGGGCGAGCTTGCCGAGACCGACATAATTGAGGCCGTTCTTGGGATCGGCCTGAATACCCTTGTCAAAATTGGCCTTTGCGCCCGACAGGTTCTTCTGGAACAGGTCGATGGCTCCAAGATAGTAATAGGCTGCCGCCTTGTCGGTGGAGGGGTCGTTGAGGTTGCGTTCAAGTAGCGTCTTCGCATCGTCAAACTGGTCAACCTTGAAGTATTCCACTCCATCTTTGTAACCTTGCGCCGACATGCTCAGCGCGCCTGCAAGAAATGAGGCAAACAAAAATCTAAATTTCATGTCTTTGGTTTAGTTATACAATTTTCAATTTATCAATATTCAGCAGTTGTCAGAGTGTCAGTTGAGCTGTACCATGCGCGGTTGCACGGTAGCGGGCAACACGCCGGTCATCTGTATTATCTTCTGACCGTTGTAGCCGGTGATAAACGAGTAGAACCCGTGTGCTATGCTGCCGTTGGCCGCCGTCGTTATCATATATATGGAGCGGAACAGCGGATAGCTGCCGTCAAATATATACGCCTGATAAGGCTTGTGGGCCACGAGACTGTCGTCGGGGCGCACTTTGAGCACCTTTACCTCGGGATTAAACTCGGTCGTTGTCGTGTCGTTCTGCTCAAGAGACTTGACGCGTTCCTCGCGGGTCATCTCCGACGAGCGCATGTCGGAGCTTACCCAGCTCACGCCTATAACACCGATGGCGTTCTTGTTGCTCTCGACAGCCTTGAACACGGCCTGATTGGAGCCTTGCGCATAGACATTGGAGGCAAACGGCTTTCCGTGGGTCAGCGAGTCGAGCATATATTTCACCGTGCTTGAACCCGGATGGTCAAACACCACCCTTATCGAGTCGAGCTTTGACGGCTCTATCTGGTCCCAGCGTGTAAGTTCGCCGGTCAGTATCTCGCCAATCTCCTTCTCCGACAGAATCTCGATGGGGTTGTCCTTGTTGACTACAAGGGCGATGGCATCGACAGCTATGCGGCGTTGCTTGACGTTGACGCGTTTACCCTTGAGATACTCCACCTCCTGCGGCGTCAGCTCGCGGGTGACGACGATGCTCTTGGTCGAGAGATTCATCAGCGAGTCTATCGCAGCCTTCTCGGGGACATAGTAAGGGATTATATTGGCATTGGGATAGATGTACTCAAATACCTCTATCTCCTGATTCATTATATTCTCAAAACTGTCGTCACACACGATGGTGGCAAGCCCCGAGGTGCTCGTGTTCTTGGGCTTCTGGTCGCAGGATGTGACCATGGCGGCTCCTCCGAGCAGAAGAGCCGCGCAAAGCCATCTGGAGATTATGCGCTTATTCATTATTGTCATCGATTGTCCGGTCAATACCCTTGAACTGGCGATAGCCGCGCCAAAGGCCATAGACTATAAACAGTATGCCGCCTGTCCAGCGAAGCCATTCCCAACCGTTGTCCATCCACTTGAAGTAGTTGCACAGCAGAAGCACGCCCATGCCGACATATATGATTATCATTATGATGCCGAATATGTTCCGGGCAGCCTTGGGTGTCCCGCTTTTTCTCGTTACGTTGCTCATTTTTCCAACAGTTTAATGTGTTAATATTCATCATGTCACACAAGTGCCACAATCTGATTATTTAACACTTGGCGGCTTTTATTGGTTCGACTACCCTCAACAAAAAGGGTTTAATCGCCCCACTCTACCGCTTGCGATTGTAAAGTTAAAGAAAAAAGCGAAAACCCGACAACCTTTCCCCATCCCGTTAACACTTATTAATACCATTACTTTTATCCCTCCTGCACTATGTTCCACGACCTGTTGTCGCAGGGACAATATCACCGTATGATTACCGTTTATATATAATTAAGTACAGAAACGATATGAACGCACCGTTGGCCGAAAGGCTCAGACCGAAAACGCTTGATGAATATATAGGACAAAGCCACCTCGTGGGCGAGGGGTGCATACTGCGCCGCATGATTGATTCCGGCTCGGTATCATCATTCATCCTGTGGGGTCCTCCGGGTGTAGGGAAGACCACCCTTGCCAAAATCATCTCCAACACGATAAACGTGCCGTTCTATACCCTAAGCGCTGTCCACTCGGGCGTCAAGGAGGTGCGCGAGGTGCTCGACCGCTGCAAGGCCGACGCGTCGAGCATGTTTGTCGCCGGCCGCCCCATCCTGTTTATCGACGAAATCCACCGCTTCAACAAGTCGCAGCAGGACTCACTGCTCGGGGCTGTCGAAAGCGGCATCGTGACTCTCATCGGCGCGACAACCGAGAATCCCTCGTTTGAGGTAATACGCCCCCTGTTGTCGCGCGCGCAGGTCTATGTGCTGAGACCGTTGGAGAAACCCGAGCTACAACAGTTGCTCGACCGAGCACTGTCGGTCGATGAGGTGTTGCAGCGACGCAATGTCAGGGTCGAGAGCACCGATGCACTGTTCCGTTATTCAGGTGGTGATGCCCGCAAGCTCCTCAACATCCTCGACCTTCTCGAACAGTCGACATCCCACGGCGAGGAGATGGTAATCAACGACTCGCTCGTGACAGAGCGCCTGCAGGAGAATCCCGCCGCCTACGACAAGAACGGCGAGATGCACTACGATATCATCTCGGCTTTCATCAAGAGTGTGCGCGGCAGCGATCCCGATGCGGCGGTCTATTGGCTTGCCCGCATGGTCGAGGGGGGCGAGGATCCGGAATTTATCGCCCGTCGTCTGCTCATTCTTGCCGCAGAGGATATCGGCCTCGCCAACCCAAATGCCCTGCTGCTCGCCAACGCCACATTTGACGCCATCAAGAAAATCGGATGGCCCGAGAGCCGCATCATCCTGTCGGAATGTACCGTATACCTCGCCACGTCACCCAAGAGCAACTCGGCCTACATGGCGATAGACGCGGCCATGGGCCTGGTGAGGCAGACCGGCAACCTCCCTGTCCCGCTCCACCTGCGCAACGCACCGACCAAGCTGATGAAAGACCTTGGCTATCACGACAACTACAAGTATGCCCACGACTATCAGGGCAATTTCGTGCGGCAGGAGTTCATGCCCTCCGAGTTGTCCCACCCTACCCTATGGTATCCGTGCGACAACCCGGCCGAGCAACGCTCACAGCAACTACAGGAAGCCCGTTGGGGCAAGAAACAGTAGTATCTGTTCCTACAATGCGAAATGCATATCAATGCAAGCATTGCGCATAAATATGCCGTATTGAGATTTTTTCACCCGCCCATACTGCTTTTTATTACGTTTTGGCATTGTTTGCCGCAATAAATTGCTAAATTTGCAACCATATTAGTTAACAAACCAACAAATGTGATATGAAGAAGCACAACTTCTACGCAGGCCCCTCGATTCTGAGTCCCTACACGATTAAGAATACCGCAGAGGCAGTTCTCGACTTCGCCGGCACAGGCTTGTCAATACTTGAGGTTTCACACCGCAGTAAGGAATTTCAGGCAGTTATTGACGAGGCAGCACAGCTCGTGAAAGAATTGCTCGACGTCCCCGCCGGCTACCAGGTACTTTTCCTCGGCGGCGGTGCAAGCCTGCAGTTCTGCATGATACCTTTCAATCTCCTCAAGAAGAAAGCCGCATATCTTGAGACAGGTACATGGGCTGTCAACGCCATCAAGGAAGCCAAGCTCTTTGGCGAGGTGGATGTCGTTGCATCGTCAAAGGAGGCCAACTTCACTTATATCCCCAAGGATTTCGTCATCCCCGCCGATGCCGACTATTTCCACTTCACCACCAACAACACTATCTACGGCACCGAGATGCGCAAGGATCCCGACTCTCCCGTGCCCTTGGTTGCCGACATGTCGAGCGACATCTTCTCGCGTCCCGTCGACGTGGCAAAATATGACGCCATCTATGCCGGCGCACAGAAGAACCTCGCCCCCGCCGGTGTCACCATCGTTATCGTCAAGGAGGATGCCCTCGGCCACGTTGACCGTCCCATCCCCACGATGCTCGACTATCGCACACACGTGAAGAAAGGCTCGATGTTCAACACCCCTCCCGTGCTCCCCATCTTCTCGGCTCTCCAGACCCTCAAATATTACAAGAGCCTCGGAGGCATCAAGGAAATCGAGAAAATGGACCTCGCCAAGGCCGCAAAGCTCTACGACGCAATCGACTCCAGCAAGATGTTTGTCGGCACTGTCACCGACCCCGCCGACCGCTCGATAATGAACGTATGCTTCGTCATGAAGCCCGAATACGCCGAGCTTGAGAAGGATTTTGTCGACTTCGCCACCTCCAAGGGCATGGTGGGTATCAAGGGTCACCGCTCTGTCGGCGGCTTCCGCGCATCGCTCTACAACGCACTTCCGATGGAGAGCGTCGACGCCCTCGTAGAGTGCATGAAAGAATTTGAGGCAAAGCACTAATAAAAAACGACACGGAATGAAAGTATTAGTAGCAACCGAAAAACCGTTTGCGGCAGTTGCTGTCGACGGTATACGCCAAGTCATCGAGGAAGCCGGCTACGAGTTGGAGCTCCTAGAGAAATACACCTCCAAGCAGGAGCTTCTTGACGCTGTGGCAACAGCCGACGGGCTTATCATACGCAGCGACATCGTCGACAACGAAGTGCTCGACGCCGCCAAGAACCTCAAGGTGGTAGTCCGCGCCGGTGCCGGATACGACAACGTGGACCTTGCCGCAGCAACGGCCCACAACGTATGCGTCGAGAACACTCCCGGACAAAACTCCAATGCCGTGGCCGAACTGGTATTCGGCATGACCGTCATGGCCATACGCAACATGTACAACGGCACATCGGGCACAGAGCTTAAAGGCAAGAAGCTCGGCATCCATGCTTTTGGGCAGGTAGGCCGCAACGTGGCACGCATAGCCAAAGGCTTTGAGATGGAGGTGTCGGCTCTCGACCCCTACTGCCCCGACGAGGCAATAATCGAGGCCGGCGTTAAGCCCATCCACTCGGTCGAGGAGCTGTATGCCGACAACCAGTATGTGTCGCTCCACATCCCCGCCACAGCCGAGACAAAGAAGTCGGTAGGCTATGACCTCATCAGCCGTATGCCCAAAAACGGGGTTCTCATCAACACCGCCCGCAAGGAGGTCATCGACGAGGAGGGTCTCGCCAAGGCTCTTGAGGCACGTCCCGACATCAAGTATGTGGCCGACATCAAGCCCGACACCGCCGAGGAGCTGAAAGCCAAGTTTGGCGACCGCGTGTTCTTCACCCCCAAGAAAATGGGTGCACAGACCGCCGAGGCCAACATCAACGCCGGCATCGCCGCTGCCCGTCAGGTAGTGGCCTTCCTCCGCGACGGCATCAACAAGTTCCAGGTCAACAAGTAATTACCCATTACATACCCCATCTACGTTCAGGGCGTCACAACATGTGACGCCCTGAACTATTTTATGGCAGTCGCCACCAAAGGAATCGGAATGTGTTGCTTAACCGCCAAGATGTAGGGCTGCACCATGGTGCAGCCGTTATACACCAATGCCCCCCAACCGATATGCACGCATAAACGCGGCTGCACCATGGTGCAGCCCTACAGCCATATGAATTTTGCCACACATCGCGCCATTTTCATAGCAAATCGCCGCAAAACAAAATTATTATTAGAAAATTTCCACAAAAATTTGCTTATTAAAAACATTTTGCTTTACTTTGCATCAAACAACAAACATATTGCTTGCAAAAATCAAATAATAATTGCAAATAGTTTCAACATCATTATAATCAGTTACAATATGTAACAAAATTCTCACTTTTATGAAAAAGATTGAAGCAATCATCCGAAAAACAAAGTTTGAGGAAGTGAAGGAAGCACTGCTTGCCGCCGACATCGAATGGCTGTCGTTTTACGACGTCAGGGGCATAGGCAAGTCTCGAAGCGCACGCATCTACCGAGGCGTGATGTACGACACGAGCTGTATCGAGCGCACGCTCATCTCGGTAGTGGTAAGGGATGTCAACGTCGAGAGGACTATAAAGGTCATCCAGTCGACCGCCTACACCGGCGAAGTGGGCGACGGGCGCATATTCGTGATACCGGTCGATGACGCCATACGCATACGCACCGGCGAGCGAGGCGACATCGCCTTATACAACGCCGAAAAGGAAAAATAACCCCTCTCCCCCGTCATAATCAATCTATAAAAACATAACCAAACAGACAACTCCTATGAAACGTATCATATCACGCGACATGGCAAGACGCTCTCTCGCCGTCGCAGCAGCCGTAGCACTGACATGCGGCATAACGGCCTCGGCCGACGAATCCACCACCGAGACCGTACTGTCGGAAATCAACTCTCTCGACACCGTGTGGGTACTCCTTGCCTCGATGCTCATCTTCTTCATGCAGCCGGGCTTTGCAATGGTCGAGGCGGGATTCACACGCTCAAAGAACACCGCCAATATCCTGATGAAAAACTTTGTCGACTTCTGCGTGGGCACATTCCTGTTCTGGGCCACGGGATTCGGCATAATGTTCGGCATCGGGCAGTTCTGCGGCACGCCCAACTTCTTCTCCCTCGACTTCTATGCCGACAGCAATCTGCCCAAGGAGGGCTTCCTGGTGTTCCAGACGATGTTCTGTGCCACGGCCGCCACTATCGTGTCGGGAGCCATGGCCGAGCGCACGAAGTTTTATATGTATGTCATCTACTCCGTCCTGATTTCGGGCATCGTATACCCCATCTCGGGCCACTGGACATGGGGCGGAGGCTGGCTAAGCACACTCTCCATAGGAGACTATGCAGGCGGATTCCATGATTTTGCCGGCTCGACTGTCGTACACTCCGTCGGCGGATGGCTCGCCCTTGTCGGCGCTATAGTGCTCGGCCCGCGTATTGGCAAATACAACAAGGCGGGCAAATCGCTCGCTATCCCGGGCCATAACCTCACGATTGCCGCCCTTGGAGTATTCATTCTGTGGTTTGGATGGTTCGGCTTCAACCCCGGCTCCACAGCAGCCGCCAGCGGCCCGGAAAACGCCATCGCCATCTCTCACGTGTTCCTCACCACCAACATCGCGGCCGCTATGGGTGGCATCGCGGCACTCTGCGTCTCATGGTGGAAATATGGCAAACCCTCCCTGTCGCTCACGCTCAACGGCCTCCTCGCCGGGCTTGTCGGCATCACTGCCGGATGTGACGTGGTAAGCCCCACGGGCGCATTCTTCATCGGCATCATCTGCGGCACGGTGATGGTCTACTCGGTCGATATAATCGACAAGGTGTTCCACATCGACGACCCTGTGGGCGCATCATCAGTGCATGGAGTATGCGGATTCCTCGGCACACTGCTGACAGGACTGTTTGCCACCGAGGCCGGGCTATTCTACTGCGGCTCGTGGGACTTCTTCCTCGTGCAGACAGTCGGGGCATGTACTGTCGGGCTGTGGGCCGTCATATGCGGCATCGTCATCTTCGTCGGCCTCAACAAGCTCCATCACCTGCGCGTCGAGTCACGCATCGAGGAGGAAGGTCTCGACATCTACGAGCACGGAGAGACCGCCTACAACTGACAATCGCAATAGGTCATCACCACAATAATGACAGCACACAATAATGGTAAGTAATCTTATGAAAAAGCGTTTTAACCCCGCAGCGTGACCCACGGCAATCGCCCCGCGATTGCCCCCAGGAATCAAAATTGTTATCATCCCCCTGACGGGGTTAAAAAGAGTGCCGCCCGGTCGCGATGACCAAGGCGGCACTTTCCTTGCTTACCTCAAATTCATGTCTCAAACATATGCCACCAGTAGGGTCGCGACCTGTCGCGACCGCAAACAGACATATCGTCAATAGCAATCACTACACAATACCGTCCATTTAAGACGAAGGAGAGGATGTTGCAAGACTTATGTGGCTGTAGGGCTGCACCATGGTGCAGCCGCGTTTATGCATATAAATCATACGGTTACCATTTGTGTATGACGGCTGCACCATGGTGCAGCCCTACATCTTGGCATTTTGATACAGCTTCGTCAAAGATTGACCAATAGAGGTCGCTCAAATACTGCTTGGGCAACAATCAATCCCTTACTCGGCGGGGTCGTCGTCCTTGAAGAGCTGGTTGGCCTCGTCGAGCTTGAAGTAGTGGGACAGCAGGGCGATGAAGCGGGAAATCTGCTTGATGGCGTTCATCGTGTCAGGAGAAATCTCCTTGCCTTGCAGACGCAACATCAACATCCCGTAAAGGGCCGTGAGGCAGGTCTCTATCTCGTCCTTCTTGTCGTCCCCAGCCTTTGCCCGCAGCTCCACGATATAAGGCAACGCCTTGTAAAATTCGGAGGTGTATTCGGGAAACTTCGGGTCTTTCAGCAACGCGAGATGCAGGTCGACAAGCTGTATTATCACATTCTTATTGAGCTGCAGGTGCCCCTTCTCGGTGACACCCTCACGACGCATCATGTCGATAAGCGACTCATACCACTCGGTCATCTCCTTGCGCTGCGCCGCGTCAAGGGAGTACTTGTCGATGACATTATGCTCTATCTTTGCCATGTCAAGACCGTTGGCACGTATCAAGTCCTCAACCTGCCACATATACAGCAGGTATTCGGCTATGTTCTCTTTGCGTTTCTGCGATGCTATAATCATGTCGTATTCAGTCTATAGGGATATAACAATTGCCGCCACCAATTTGCCTAATCGCGACGCGAGGTGAATATCAGTATGTAGTAGATAAGGGTGGCAAGAGAGCCAAGGGCGGCTACCACATAGGTATAGGCTGCGCTACGCAGGGCATCCTTTGCCATAGGTTTTGTCTCCGTGGTGGTGATATTTGCGCTGTCGAGCCACGCCACGGCGCGCCGCGAGGCGTCAATCTCCACTGGCAAGGTCACGAAGCTGAAAAGCGTGGTGAGGGCAAACAGCACTATGCCTATAAGCATAAGCACCGGGAAAGTCTGTATCATCAATATCCCGGCGAGCAACAGCCACGGCATCACCTTGGAGGCGAAGCTGACAGGGGGCACGAGGGCCGACCGCATCCTCAAAGGAGCATAGGCTCGAGCATGTTGCACAGCGTGGCCGCACTCGTGGGCAGCGACTGCCGCAGCCGACACATTGTCGCCGTAATAGACATCACGGCTCAGGTTGACTGTCTGATCGGCAGGATTGTAGTGGTCGGTCAGGTGGCCGTCAACTTGGGTTATCTGCACATGCTGCAGGCCGTTCTCGTCAAGCATTTTACGTGCCACCTGCGCCCCGGTCATGCCCCACGGCAGAGCGACCTTGCTGTAACGGCTGAACTTGGAGTTGAGCGACTGCTGCACAAGATAACTCGCGAGGGCTATCACGCCAAAAATCACGTATATCATCATATCACACTATGTTTTATCGGTTTTACGTATATTAGACAGCAAAAATACTGCCAAGATTAACGGTACACGTCATGACGGTAGTTAAAAGATGTAGAGCGGGGACAAAAGTAAGTGCTGCCACACGACGATAACGCCACGCGGCAGCACTGCAAGCTGAAATGAAGGTTATAAAAGTGTCTTATTTCGAGCCCTGCTCATACTGGAGCGTGAGCGAGGGCTGGTCGCATACCTCGGCGGGACCGAAGTACTGGATGGGACCGGGATATACGTAGCAGGTGTTGAGCGCCCATGTGTCGCGCTTGGAGGCAAACTTCTGGAAGGGCGCACCGTCGAGGCGTACAAGAGCTTTTTGTATAACGGGCTTCATTGCACCGTGACGACGCTCCATGTTCATCATCATCGTGATGGGTATACCGCCGGCAATCCACTGCACGGAGGGCTTGGTGAGGTTGCGCACGCTCGACATATAGCCTGTCACGCCAGCATTGATGAGGCAAGCGGCGTTGAAACCGAGTGCATAGCAGTAGTCGGCATCAAAGTTAGAGGGGTCGGCGCAACGTCCCTCGTAGCCGAAGAAGTGGTAGAGTGTGGCAAACTTGCCCACGTACTTGCCCTCCTCCTTCATGGCTGCAAGACGGTTGGCAACCATCTCGCCGAGGAGCTTCTCGGTCTCGATGAGCGATACCTGCACGTTGCCGTGGGGGTCGCGGTCGAGCGAGAGCTGACGTGCCACGCCCTCAGGAAGCGACGAGTAGATGGCAGCATTCTCAGCCGACAGGTGCTCGATGATAAACTGGCGCAAGTTGGCCTTGTCGATGCCCTCGTTCTGCGCGAGCAGGTCGTTGAGTTCGGCGATAAGGGCCTTCATAGCGGGGATAAACTCGATAAGCCCCTCTGGGATAAGCACCGTACCGAAGTTGTTGCCGAGCTTGGCGCGCTCTGCGACAATATTGGCGATATTGTCGACAATATCGTTGAGGGTCATGTTCTTTTCCTCGACCTCCTCGGAGATGATGCAGACGTTGGGCTGCGTCTGGAGGGCGCACTCAAGGGCGATGTGGCTTGCGGAACGGCCCATGAGCTTGATGAAGTGCCAGTATTTCTTGGCCGAGTTGCAGTCACGCTGTATGTTGCCGATAACCTCACTGTACACCTTGGTGGCGGTATCAAAGCCAAATGAGGTCTCGATCATGTCGTTCTTCAGGTCGCCGTCGATGGTCTTGGGACAGCCGATCACCTGCACGCCGGCATTGATTTCCTTGTAATATTCGGCAAGGATGGCGGCATTGGTGTTGGAGTCGTCGCCACCGATGATGACGAGAGCCTTTATATTAAGCTCCTTGAGGATCTCAAGGCCCTTGTCAAACTGCTCCTTGGTCTCAAGCTTGGTACGGCCCGAGCCGATGATGTCAAAACCGCCGGTGTTGCGGAACTGGTCGATAATTTCGGATGTCAGTTCCATATACTGATGGTCTACGAAACCGCCGGGGCCCATGAGGAAACCATATAGGTGACTATCGCGGCTGATTTTCTTCACGCCGTCAAAAAGACCGCTTATCACGTTGTGGCCGCCGGGAGCCTGACCGCCTGAAAGTATCACGCCGACATTTATGGGCTTGAGCTTCTCGGGGACGGGATTCTTCTCGAAACGGAGTTCGGGAAGACCGTAAGTGTTGGGGAACAGTTTCTGAATCTCGGCCTGATCGGCTACCGACTGGGTGGGTGCGCCTTCAACGGCTTTCACAGCACCTGTGAGCACGATGGGCAATTTGGGCTGATAAGCCGCACGGGCTTTCTGCAATGCACTCTTCTTCATAAGGGCGTTAATATTTTGATGATTATTACCTGTCTTAATTACTATAATATCACAATCTAAGGATATTTGCCACAATCACATCTATGTGACCCGATTTCTATGCAAAGTTCGTAAAAAAATTTGTTCCCGTCAATATGATGTTAAAATAAATAAGCCCTGTATACACTATTTCACATTTGGCAAAAAGAGAGACCCGATGCCCTGACGGGCAACGGGTCTCCATATCGGGTGACGTGTATGTCTGATTCTTTACATCATGCCGCCCATACCGCCCATACCTGGAGCGGGCATTGCGGGAGCGGGATTCTCCTCCTTCTTGTCGGCGATGACACATTCAGTGGTGAGGAACATGCCGGCAATCGACGCAGCGTTCTCAAGGGCCACACGGGTCACCTTGGCAGGGTCGATGACGCCTGCGGCAAAGAAGTTCTCATATTCGCCTGTGCGGGCATTGTAGCCGAAGTCGCCCTTGCCTTCCTTGACCTTTTGGACGATAACGGCACCTTCCACACCGGCATTCTCGACAATCTGACGCAGCGGCTCCTCGATGGCACGCTTGACGATGAGGATACCTGTGGTCTCGTCGTCGTTATCGCCCTTGACACCCTCAAGAGATGCCACGCAACGCAGCAGTGCCACGCCGCCTCCGGGGACGATACCCTCGGCGATAGCCGCACGGGTTGCGCTCAAGGCGTCGTCCACGCGGTCTTTCTTCTCCTTCATCTCCACCTCGCTGGGTGCACCGATGTGGAGGACTGCCACGCCACCTGCCAATTTGGCAAGACGCTCCTGGAGCTTCTCGCGGTCATAGTCGCTTGTAGTATTCTCAATCTGCACCTTGATCTGTGCCACGCGCTTTGCGATAGCATCCTTGTCGCCGGCGCCGTTGACAATGGTGGTGTTCTCCTTGTTGACGGTTATCTTCTCGGCACGGCCAAGCAGTTCGAGCGTAGCGCTTTCGAGCTTCATGCCCTTCTCCTCGGAGATGACGACTCCGCCGGTGAGCACGGCGATATCCTCAAGCATCTCCTTACGGCGGTCGCCGAATCCGGGAGCCTTGACGGCGCATATCTTAAGTGAGCCGCGCAGACGGTTCACCACAAGTGTGGCGAGAGCCTCCTGGTCTACATCCTCGGCGATGATAAGCAAGGGACGACCGCTCTGTGCGGTGGCTTCGAGGATGGGAAGCATATCCTTGAGGTTGGAGATTTTTTTGTCATGGATGAGGACAAAGGGATTGTCCATCACACACTCCATCTTCTCGGTGTCGGTAACAAAGTAGGGGGAGATATAGCCACGGTCAAACTGCATACCCTCGACGATGTCGACGGTAGTCTCTGTGCCCTTGGCCTCGTCAACAGTGATGACACCCTCTTTCTTCACCTTCTCCATAGCCTCGGCAATGAGCTTGCCGATCGCAGCGTCGTTGTTGGCCGACACGCGGGCTACGTCCTCGATTTTCTTCAGGTCATCGCCCACTTCCTCAGCCTGGGCCTTGATGCCCTCGACAACGATGGCGACAGCCTTGTCTATACCACGCTTAACGTCCATGGGGTTGGCACCTGCTGCCACATTCTTCAGCCCCACATTGATAATTGACTGTGCGAGGACGGTGGCGGTTGTTGTACCGTCGCCGGCGTCGTCACCGGTCTTGGAGGCAACCTCCTTTACGAGCTGTGCGCCCATGTTCTGGAAAGCGTCCTCAAGCTCGATTTCTCGGGCTACGGTCACGCCATCCTTGGTGATGTGAGGTGCGCCAAATTTCTTCTCGATGATGACATTGCGTCCTTTCGGGCCAAGTGTCACCTTAACGGCGTCGGCAAGTGCGTCAACGCCTTTTTTAAGCTCTTCGCGAGCCTTGATGTCAAATTTTATCTCTTTTGCCATGATTGTTGATGTTTTAGTAAGTTATTAACCGATGATTGCCAAAATGTCAGACTGACGCATGATGAGGTACTTCTCGCCCTCAAACTCAATCTCCGTACCGGCATACTTGCCATAGAGCACTTCGTCGCCCTCCTTGACTACCATCTCCTCATCCTTGGTGCCGTTGCCGGCGGCAAGCACCTTGCCCTTGAGGGGTTTTTCCTTTGCTGAATCGGGAATGATGATTCCTGCCATAGTCACCTCCTCGGCGGGAGTGGGGCTGATAAGGACTCTATCGGCCAATGGTTTGATATTCATAACTTATCGTTTTAATTAGGTTATTTAGTTAAATGTTCTGTCCTTTTATATGCATATTCCGTGCCAAACTCTCCATGTCGTGACAAAATGACGTGTCGCGCACGGTCACATTGGCATAACAACGCCCCCGATGGGAAGTTTCCCGTCGAGGGCGTAAAATAGTATAATTATTGTTTATTTCAGTATGTTAGACTTTGGGGCGCAACTTTTGTGGAAGTGCCGAAGCTATAGCCGCACTGCTTTCGGTCATAAGCGCCGACATGTCATGCCCGTCGGCGGGAGGAAGAATAGGAGGATGTATAGTAAGGACGATATGCCCCGGACGCGGCAGCTTGGCGGCACGCGACATCACCTGATATGCACCGTCGATGGTGATAGGCACGACCGGCAACCCAAATTCCACGGCAAGCGTGAACGCCCCTTTCTTGAAGCGTCCCATACGCCCCGTCCATGAACGAGAGCCCTCCGGGAACACGACAAGCGACATGCCGCCTCGCAATTGCCTCTCGGCTGCTGTCATGGTGGCCTTGACTGCCGCCGGCGATGACGAGTCGACCATTATCTGACCCGACATCTTGCACGAGTAGCCGACAAACGGTATCTTCTCCAGGCTTTTCTTCATCATCCAACGGAAGTTGTGGTTGAGATAACCGTAAATGGAAAATATGTCATACGCTCCCTGATGGTTTGCGACAAACACATACGAGGTCTTCTTGTCGATATTCTCGCGCCCTTTGACCGTGACACGCACAAAGGTCATCCAACAGAACAGCCTCGACCACCACTTGGCGGGATAGTAGCCCCACGAGCGCCCCATCCCGAGCACGCTCCCTATAATAGTGATAACAGCCGTGAGTATAGTGGCGACCACCAGCACGGGTATCATGATGCAGAACTGATATATGCGATAGAGTATCATCATGTGGCAAAATTAATCATAAATCGTGATTTTTCATTAATTTTGCCACCATATTTAAGACACGCCAATCATTGTCATGAAACTGAAACTCATACTTATCCTTATCCTTGCAGCAATAGCCTGTCCGGGAAAAGCTGACAACACACATTTCACTGTCAACCCACACGACATTATGTCAGTCAATCCTGCTGACACAATCGTCACCGAATATATCGCCATAGACTCCATCGCCACGGATTCCACGGCAATACATTTCACCTCCGACACTATAATTTCAGTCGATGACGCCCCAAAGCAAAATATCTGGGAAAAATACGGCGACAAGACTACCCGATTCCGTCCCCAACAGCTCATACTCCCTGCCGCATTGGTGGCTGTAGGCTCATTCGGGGTGTGCAACGGATGGTTTCGCGGCATTGACAATAAGGTGAAAGATGGGATGGACGACCTGCGCGGCAACCACTATTTCCATGCCGACGACTACATCCAGTACTTGCCTGTCGTGGCAAATGTGGGTCTCGGGCTTGTCAAAGTGCCGAGCAAGCACACTTTTGTTGAACGCATCGCCATCACCGCCACAGCCTACATATCGCTCGGCATCCTCGTCAACGGCATAAAATACTCTGTCAAGGAGAAGCGTCCCGACTCGAGCGCACGCAACTCGTTCCCCTCGGGTCACACCGCCACCGCATTTATGGGAGCGGAACTGGTCCGTATCTCCTACCCGCTCGGAGTCGGCATAGGCGCCTATGCCGTAGCCACGGGAGTGGCTTTCCTGCGGCTCTACAACGGCCGCCACTGGCTCAACGACGTCATCGCCGGCGCCGGCATCGGCATCCTCAGCGCCCGCATCGGCTACTGGCTCCTCCCCCTCAACCGCAAACTCTTCCACATCCGCCCCAAGTCCACCACCGTCATCACCTCCGCCCCCTTCTACGACCCCTACAACCACGCCTTCGGCGCCTCCCTCGCCATCCGCCTGTAACAAATTGAAAATCGACTTCTTCTACAGGTCAAGTCCATCCATCCTCCATTTGCTTAAATTCCTCCTAATAACAAAAAGAGAGGGAGCCATGATGGCTCCCTCTCTTTTGTCGCAAAAATACGGTTTTTAGTAGGCAAACATGGGGTATGACTCCATGACCTTGTTGACCTTCTCGCGGACGGCGGCGATTGTCTTGCCATCCTCGGGGTTGGAGAGCACGGCATCAATCATCTCCACGATTTCTCCCATCAGGTCCTCCTTGGCGCCACGTGTGGTGATTGCAGCTGTGCCAAGACGGATACCCGAGGTCTGGAACGGGCTGCGACTGTCAAAGGGCACCATGTTCTTGTTGGCTGTGATGTCAGCCTCTACGAGCACCTTCTCGGCTACCTTTCCCGTCAGTTCGGGGAACTTGGTGCGCAGGTCAACCAACATACAGTGGTTGTCAGTGCCACCCGAGATAATCTTGTAACCCTTGTCGACAAGAGCCTGAGCCATGACAGCGGCGTTCTTCTTCACCTGCTTCTGATAGTCTACATAGCTCGGCTGGAGAGCCTCACCAAATGCCACAGCCTTGGCAGCGATGACATGTTCGAGCGGACCGCCCTGAACGCCGGGGAACACTGCCGAATCAAGCAGCGACGACATCATACGCGTAACCCCCTTGGGAGTCTTCTTGCCCCAAGGATTCTCAAAGTCCTTTCCGAGAAGAATGAGACCGCCACGCGGACCACGGAGCGTCTTGTGGGTGGTCGAGGTGACTATATGGGCATACTTCACGGGGTTCTCAAGGAGACCTGCGGCAATGAGACCTGCGGGATGAGCCATATCGATCATCAGCAAAGCACCGATCTCGTCAGCAAGACGGCGCATACGGGCATAATCCCATTCGCGGGAATAGGCGCTCGCACCACCGATAATCAATTTGGGACGCTCTCGGTGTGCCACTTCCTCCATCTGCTCATAGTCAACAAGACCGGTGTCCTCCTTGACATTATATTCCAGTGCCTGGAACATGAGACCCGAGAAATTTACGGGGCTGCCATGCGACAGGTGACCTCCATGTGCAAGGTTGAGACCTAGGAACTTGTCACCCGGCTGGAGACATGCCATAAACACGGCCATGTTGGCCTGTGCGCCCGAGTGAGGCTGCACGTTGGCATACTCTGCCCCAAATATCTCCTTCACGCGGTCGATAGCAAGCTGCTCAGCCTCATCGACCACCTGACAGCCGCCATAATAGCGGTGACCGGGATAACCCTCGGCATATTTGTTGGTCAGGCATGAACCCATAGCCTGCATCACTTGGTCACTGACAAAATTCTCGGAAGCGATCAGCTCGATGCCGTGCTTCTGGCGCTGATGCTCGCGCTCGATGATGTCAAAAATCTGCTTGTCTCTCTCCATTTCTATTTTAGTATGTATTAATATTATTTCTTTTTCCTTACCGACCATCCGAATGTACCGAGCTTCTCGCCAAGCGCGTAATAGCCTCCATGGCTATAGGCCATCAACCCTGCGGCGGCGAGGTCAAACGCTCCCGTCTCGGGATTGATATAGCGGTCGTCGGCGATGACATTGAGCACGTCGGCGATAAACATGTCGTGGCTGCCAAGACCCACAATCTCCTTTACCCGACACTCTATGCTCAATGGCGACTCCTCGATGTACGGCGACGCGACCTTCACCCCCTTCACCGGAGTAAGCCCCGTCTCTGCCCACTTGTCATTGTCCGCCCCCGAGCGCACCCCGGCCCAATCGGTAGCACGGGCCATATCAACGGTGGTGAGGTTGATGGTAAACTCCATCTGACGTCGTATTATGCCATAACTGTGACGCTCCGGGCGCACCGAGATATAACAAATCGGGGGATTGGTGCAGATGGTTCCCGTCCACGCCACCGTGAGCATGTTCCATTCCTCGGGCGTCGCCCCGCAGCTCACCAACGCGGCAGGCAGCGGATAGATCATCGTTCCGGGCTTCCAATTCTGCTTCATCTCAGTATAATTGTCAAACTATTAACTGTGAACTCTGCACTTTGAACTTTGCACTAATCAATGATGGCCTTGTCGCTCGTCACCGAATGCCCGCAATAGTGACAACGTATCGTCACGTTCTCGCGGTCGATGACCGTGAAGCGCGTCTTCATCGGCTCATTGTTGGTGATGCACTTGGGGTTGCCGCAGCGCACTATCCCGACGATGTTGTCAGGCAACGTGACGGGATGCTTCTCAACGACCTCAAAATCGCGTATGATGTTGACCTTGGCCGACGGGGCTATCAAGGCGATGCGGTTGAGCACCGTCTCTGGGAACTCCACATCGGCAACCTTTATAATGCCCTTTGTGCCAAACTTGCCGCTATCGAGATTATTGCCTATCGTGACATGGGTGTCGAGCTTTTCAATGCCGAGTATCTTCACCGCCTTAAACAGCACCGACGACGGGATATGGTCTATCACCGTGCCGTTACGCAGCGCGGCCACCGCAAGTTCTTTCTTTGTAGCTGTCATTTTTTCTTCTTGTTTAAGATGTCGATACCGAGTGCCTTGCATATTATCGCCTGACGGGCATACAGACCGTTCTGGGCCTGCTGGAAGTAGTAGGCCTTGGGGTTGTCGTCCACGTCACGGTCTATCTCGTTGACGCGCGGCAGCGGATGGAGTATCCTCAGATTGTCGCGCGAATCGTCGAGCATGTCATTATGGAGCGTGTAAAGGTCCTTGACGCGCTCATATTCCATGATGTCGGTAAACCGCTCGCGCTGCACGCGGGTCATGTATATTATATCGGAATTGTTGATTACCTCGGGCGAGAAATCGGTGTGCTCGTAGTAGGCGATACCGTTCTTGTCGCAAAACTCCTTGTATTCCTGCGGCATCTTCAGCTCATCGCAGGCCACAAAATGGAACGTGGGGTTGAAATATTTCATCGCCATGAGCAGCGAGTGGACCGTGCGCCCGTACTTCAGGTCGCCTACCATCGTTATGGTGAGGTTGTCTAGGCGACCCTGGGTCTTGTAGATGGAATATAGGTCGAGCATCGTCTGCGACGGATGCTGGTTGGCACCGTCCCCGGCATTTATCACCGGAGTCTCGGTCACTTCGGTGGCATAACGCGCCGCACCCTCAAGGTAATGGCGCATGATTATGAGGTCGACATAGTTGCTCACCATCTTGATGGTGTCCTTGAGCGTCTCCCCTTTTGAACTGCTTGTGGTGCTCGCATCCGAGAACCCTATTACCCGCCCTCCAAGACGGTTGACCGCCGTCTCAAAGCTCAGGCGCGTGCGCGTCGACGGCTCAAAAAAGAGCGTTGCCACTACCCGACCGTCCAAAATCTTGTGATTGGGATTCTCCTCAAAGTATCGCGCCACTTCAAGTAGCTGGAGTATCTCCTCCTTGGAGATGTCCGAGATTGATACAAGACTATTCTTATTCATAGTGCTGATGCCGCTTTATGTATATTTGGGTTTTGGCTCTCCCGCTTGCAAAGTTACTCAATCCCCCACGACTGTGCAAACCGACGCCAATATATTTCAATACATATTTTCAGCATCAGCATATCTCGGGCACTACACTGTCCCGGATGGGCATCCGCTACTGGCAGTCGTCCATAAATCCGGCTATTATGTCGTCGAGCGACTCGTCACCGGCGAGATTAAACTTGGTGCGCAGACGCCATCGGGCCTGCTTCACCGAGTCTGGACGTATCGACAGTATTCTCGCTATATGCTTGTTATCAAGCCCGACTGCAATAAACGATGCAAGCCTCACATCGGCATCGCTCAACGCCGGATAACGTTCTTTCAGCCGGCGGGAGAAAGCGGGACTGACCTCGGTGAACGTCTGCACAAACCCCTTGCGCTCCGCTTCAAGGCCAAGATGGGTCTTTATCGAGTTTTCAAGTTTTATGCTCGCTTTATGGGAAATATCCCCCTCCTCGGCAAGGTCGTTAAGGTCACGCGACAGCTCGTTGAACAGCGTGTCTTTCTCTTCCATCGCAAGCTGCATGGCAAGAACCTGCCGCTGCGACTGCTCAAGTTGTAGCTGGGTCTGCACCCTTGCCAGTTTCTGCCGCTGCATCCTGCGGTAGACCACCGCCGCCACAATCCCGGCCACGACCAGCACGCCAAAAATAATGCAGATAAATACCGTCGTATGCTTGCGCTGCTCTATATCGGCACGATGCTCCTGCTCCAATATTTGTTTAAGAGTCTCCGAGTTAAGCACTTCGGCACTTTTCTGCTCCTCCTCAATGGAATCGTTTAGAGCCACTCCGCGCGACAGGTAGTAGTATGCACTGTCAATATTGCCAATGGCATCCATGACATTGGCACGAGACTGGTAGGCACCCAGTCTCACGGCGGGGGCATACACCGCCCCCAGTTTCCCGACCGCCATGTCGCTGTAATATTTAGCGGAGTCTATCTTCCCGTCATTCACAAAACGCTCGGCAATGATGGACTCATATTGGCACTTGAACCCGTCCTGCATCGGCTTGTCCTTCACTATATCATATGCGCTCTTTATATCGCGGATATCCTTGGTGTGCTCATAAAGATTGTGGTAGAGAATCATCACTATACGCCAGTCGCCGTTTATGACAGCCGTATCGGCAAGCATCTCCCTCAGCAACGCCTCCCCTTCCTTGTCTCGGTGCATCTCAAAATACGAGATAGCGCGGTTGATGCGATTATCCGACATCATTCTCTTCTGCCCGGCAATGGCAAAGCAGGAGTCGGCACGCTGTAGCATCTCCAGACCGCGCTGAGGCGCACCGACCTCGTTGAGAAATCCGCCCATATCCATATATCGACCGCCAAGCAATCGGACATCCCCTACACTCTCAAAAAACTTGATGTCGTCGGCCACCATATTATAGTAGTCAAATCCTGGACGCGGGTTATACCGTTCAAGTCCAAGAATAATCCTACGGCGGTCGTAGGGATAACGGGCACTGTCGTTAAATACAAGCGCCCTGTTGAGGTCTTTTATGCCCTCTTCCACACGCCCCTGCCTAAGCGACAATCGTCCCTGCCAGAAAAGCGCGCGCGACATTTTGGCATGGTTGGCAGTGTCGGCCTCTGCAAGAGCCATTAGCCGGGATACATCCCCGGCTATCGAGTCGGCCGGCACAAAAAAGCTATATTTGCGTTCAAGTTCAAGCGTCAGGGAGTCAAACGGCTCACCCAACCGTTTCCACCGGTAGGGGGACAATCGGTCGTCATGGCTTGAACAAGAGGATAAAGCCATCATCAATATGGCTATAAATGCGAAATAGGCATTACGGTAATGCATGGGCATGATTATGTTTTATTTGACCGCAAATATACTAATAAACGCTCTCCACATCCCTTAATTTGGCTTATGTAGACCATTTGTATACCATTTTTGTCGCATATATCATGGGTCGCCTACCGTTTTTGTCGCCATAACGGCGATATACCATGCCGAGCTCACCAATTGTCCAATCCCATTCAGCAGGCTATTCCACATTCAAGAGCAGTGTACCCCTATCGAATTCTTACATAATATCACTATATTTGCACTGCAACCAATATAACGAAGAAATGGAAGAACGATTCAAGAATCTTGAAGACTCGATAAGTGCTCTCCTTACGGAGATTGAGGCCGAAAATTACGTGACCGCCGTCACTATGGGACAGCAGGTGATGGCTGAGGCCCTGAGCGCATGGAGCAAGTCCCACGACACAATGGACCATGAGATGACAGCGGCAATGCTGCTCACGCCCGCTGTGACCGCCTACTCCACCGCACTGTCGGCATCCGGCATGGCTTTACAGGCATTCGGCATCAACCTAACCGTGATAGCCAACCTCACTTACCATGAGCAACCGATTGACAAGACTCTCGATTATCATGATATAATGATGCAGCTCTACCTGTCGCTGTGGATGCGCCTGGCCGACGTGCTCTCCCAGCTGCCCCCGTCGCAAAATAAGGAAGCATTGGAGCACGTGCACGTCATAACAATGTATATTGGAGCGATGCTCATGTACTATTCCCATAATGTGGGACGACACGACCACAATCACGAGCTGCTGCCGGTCGCATACGAAGAACTTGACCGAATAACCGGCTTCGTGGGACATCTCCCTTACAAGGATATCCCTGTCGGCAACCTGAAAGTCAATCCAGCCGAGCCTCAGCCCCTGATACAGGACATGATAGCCCGGGCCGATGCCATAGGACTGCTCGACCTCTCGGAATAATCTCACGCAAACAGTTTTGCGATATCCTCTGCCGGGATAATGCTCACAACAATCTTGCCGTCAGGGGTATAATTGGGTGTGGCGAGCTTGAACAGGTCGCTGATGATATGCTCCATCTCGGCTGATGACAGGGGGTCCCCGCTCTTTATCGCGGCGGCGCGCGCCATCGAAATTGCCACGCGCTCATACAGTCCGTCGCCAAGCCGCTCGCCGGTCTCGGTCGCGGCCTCTATCATGCTGTTTATCACTTCGGCGGCATTGGCATCGCCGAGCACCGCAGGCGCGCCGTTTACCGACCATGAGTTGTCGCCGAGATACGTGATGTCAAATCCCAACGAGCCGATTTCCTCCACCACCCCTTGCAGCATCGCGTTCTGGGATGCCGACAGGTGGAGCACCTCGGGAAAAATCACCCTCTGCATAGCCAGTGCCCCCATGCGGGCCAGGTCGAGATAGCGGTCATAGAGTATCCTGATATGTGCGCGATGCTGGTCAATTACCATAAGCCCCGACTTTGCCGGCGAGAGAATGTAACGCCCCCTCAGCTGCATAGCCGCCACTGTCGCACTCCCCGTGTCGATGTCTGGCAGCGAGGCTATCCCCTCGTCAGGCGTCAGGTGCACTGGGATGTCAGGCGTTGCAGGGACATCGCCAATGTTCATGGCACTGCTACGTATCTCGGTATAGCTGTCGTCACGGTCTCGCTCAAAGTTGGCATACAGTTTTTCCCAATCGTTGGTCACTCGCTCCACTTCACGATCCCATGGAGACGATGACGCCCGGTAACCCTGCGCTGCCCCGCCGTCGTCATACGACTGCTTGAAGGGGTTGTAGCTGCTGTCTATCTCCACGTCATGGGTCGCTCCCGCGTCAGGATTGAATGCGGGGATGTCGGGCGCATCCACAGCGTCAAAGTCTATCGCGGGAGAGGCATTGAACTTGCCAAGCGACTCCTTGATGGCCGCCACAAGTATCTGCCATATCGGCTGCTCGTTCTCAAACTTTATCTCATTCTTGGTCGGATGGATATTCACGTCTATCGTCTCGGGATCTACCGCAAAATTCAGGAAGTAGCACGGCTGTTCGTCAGCGGGGATAAGCTGCTGGTAGCACTGCATGACAGCCTTGTGGAAGTAGGGATGGCGCATGTTGCGCCCGTTGACAAAGAAGTACTGTAAGGCATTGCGCTTGCGGGCATTCTCGGGCCGCCCGACAAACCCGCTTAGCCTCACTATCGAGGTATCGGTCTCCACGGGCACCATCTGCCTGTCGAGCGATTTGCCGAACAAGTCGACAATCCTCTGTTTCAACGACCCTTTGAGCAGCTGGTGGAGGGTCACGTCGTTGTGTATCAGCGTCAGCTCGACATCGGTGTTGACAAGCGCAAGACGCTCAAACTCCCGTAGGATATTCGACATCTCCACATGGTCGCTCTTGAGAAATTTGCGCCGCGCCGGGACATTGAAAAACAGGTTCTTGACCATCATATTGGAACCCGGCGCGCACGCCTCCGGCTCCTGGCTCTCCACCTCCGAGCCATTGATCATAATGCGTGTACCCACACTGTCCTCGCGGCGCATCGTGCGCAGCTCCACCTGTGCTATGGCGGCAATCGAGGCAAGTGCCTCGCCGCGGAATCCCATGGTGTGGAGCGTGAACAGGTCGGCGGCCTTGCGTATCTTGGATGTCGAGTGCCGTTCAAAGGCGAGGCGCGCGTCGGTGGGCGACATGCCGCAGCCGTTGTCCACGACCTGTATCAGCGTGCGCCCGGCATCCTTGAGTATTATCTTTATGGAGGTCGCCCCGGCATCCACAGCATTCTCCACCAATTCCTTGATGACCGACGCGGGACGCTGTATCACCTCCCCGGCGGCAATCTGGTTGGCCACCGAGTCGGGCAAAAGTCTTATTACATCACTCATTGCTCTTCTGTTACGTGACTGTTTTCCATCCTTCTTATCGTCTCGCCCGGCGTCGCTCACTCGGGTCAGGCTCCTGTAGCAACGCCTCCATCTCCGGCGGCACGACAAATATGTCGTCCTTGTCCTTTGGGCGAACGCTCTCGTACCATTTGAACTTAGGCTGATAGAAAATGCTCTTCTTGGCGAGGAAAAGCGGGGTGACATTTCCCGTCACCTCGGGCCAAATGACGGCACGCTCTATAGCCCTCTTGTTGAAGTCGGCCTTGAGGAAGCTGCTCTCCATGTTGACAATCTTGTTGTAGGTTGAGTCGTTCTCCTGAGGCACCATTATGGCTATCACGTTGCCGTCGACGTCGAGATGCTTCAGGTCGCTCTCCTCAAAAAACGCCTTCATCACCTTGCCGCTCAACTGGTTGTAAAGCTCCTCCTCCACATGCTCGGCCATAAATCCGAAGTCGGGCAACAACGCCCAGTCTACGGTCGAGTCATTGAGGTGGAGGTTTATCTCGTTGCCGAATATCTGACGCTTGCCGCTCCACACAATCGGGTGACGGTACATGTACAGCACCGAGTCGCGCTCATGGAAACTCAACGAGTCGCAGATGCCCTGCACGTCCACCCGCCAGAACCTCACCTTGTGATATACGTTGGTGACGTGGGTCGAATCCTCGTGGAGTGTATACGCCTGTATCGTGTCGCCGTGCATAAACAAGGTGTCAACGCGGGAATACTCCATCGCCAAGGCTCGACCCGTGACAAATGCGCTGTCGGTCAGCTCGTTGTAAAACCCATAGTCACCTTTCAGTGTCGACTGGTGGGCCGAGTCGACAAGCACCATGTCGCCGAAAGCCTCGCCATACCCCTTGTTGCGGTCATAAAACAGCGTGTCGCCCGTCAGCGTGTTGCCGTTGGAAGTTTTCACGGTCGAGCGGTCATAGAGGTCTGAGATGCCGGTGTCGGTGTTGTATATCCCCGAGCTGCTGTATATCACGCCATCCTTGCCGACAATCTCGGTCGGGCAGATTATCTCGGCTATATGGGTGGCGGTGCTGTAGAGCAGGGTGTCGGTATACATCATCAGGGTGTCATTCTCCGAGGGGCTTGTGAGCACCACCCCGGTGCTGAACACTGCATCCTTGGTCGTGGGGCTATATTCCCCCTGTAGCGATTCAAGGCGGTTCTGCTTGTCGGTCAACACACCGCCGACCTCGTAATATCCGAGGTCTATCCCCATGTCATACTGAAAGATATCGGTCTCCAGCTTCACGTCGCGGTTTATCAGCCTCACCTTCTTGCCCGGATTGGCATACAGGATGGCAAGTTCGGTCGGCCCGTCATAGTTAAGCTCGTCGGCAAAGACAAACAGGGTATCCCCCTGCTCCATCTTCACCGACCCGAAAGCCTGCAATGAGCCGATCTTGTCATAGAAATATGCGCTGTCGCACGACATGAACATGTCGCCGCGACGGAAAAGCACATTACCGTTGAGCACCTGATAGTCGGGATTGCGGCTGTCGAGCGACAGGCGGTCGGCATGTTCGAGGAACACTTTCCCCGGCTGGTATCGGTTGGCCGTGGGCACTGTAGGGCGTATACGCCCTTGCTGCGCCTGTGCCCCGCTCGACGGGGAGAAGGCCATAGTCATGGCAAGCGACGCCACACATGCCATCGCCCACAGCGTGCCGCGCACGGCCGTGCCCTCCTTGAGTGAGCCTTTCATCCTCACTTCTTTATCCACCCCTCGTGCTTGAACTCACATCCGCGCCAGCCGTCCTCGACCTTTACGTAGGTCTCCTTGATTTTGCGGTCTACCCACTTCTTGACGATTTCCGACTTCTCGGCGTTCTCATACATGTTCTTTACAAGCTGGTAGTCATCGGCAAGGTTTGCCTTGTGGGCATCCACGCGGGCGGTGAGCTTCACGATGGCCACAATGTCGCGGTCGCGTTTGGGGTCTTTCATGATGAACGGCTCGGATATCTCCCCGACCTCCATGCGGTTGACCACCTTGCCTACCTCCTGCGGGAGCTGCGACATCTCAAAGCGCACGGTCCCGTTCTGGTCGTTTACCATGATGCCTCGACTGAAGCGGGTATCCTTGTCCTGCGACACCCTCATCACGGCCTCCTCAAATGTCAGCTTCTCGGCCAATATATCCTTGCGCAGGGAGTCGAGGCGGTTGATGCCCTTCTCCAGGTCCTTGTCGCTCACGCGGGGACGCAACAGGATGTGGCGGCAATTGATGCGGTCGCCGCGCTTCTCTATGAGCTGTATGATGTGGTAGCCATACTCGGTCTCGACTATCTTTGATACCTTTTTGGGGTCATTGAGGTTGAATGCCACCGCAGCAAACTCGGGCACGAGCTGCCCGCGTCCACGGAATCCAAGCTCTCCGCCATGCATCGAGCTGCCATCCTGCGAGTAGAGGATGGCGAGCGTCGAAAACTCCGACTCGCCACGGTTCACCTGGTCGGCATAGGAGCGCAGGCGCGCCTTCACGTCGTCAATCTCCTGCTGCGGTATCACGGGGTTGATGGTGATTATCTGTGCCTCGACCTGCAGCGGCACAAACGGTATGCTGTCGGCAGGCAGCTCGTCAAAGTATCGGCGCACGTCGCTCGGTGTGGTCTTGAGGTTCTTGGTGAGCGACTGCTGCACCTGCTGTATCTTGAACTGGTCGCGCATCATGTCCATCATGTCCTCGCGCAGCTCGGGATAGGGCTTGTGGAAATACTCCTCAACCTTTTCGCGAGAGCCGAGGTTGGTTATGAGGTAGTTGAGGCGCGACTCCACATTCTGCACCACCATGGCGTCCTGCACCTCTACGGTGTCGATTTCAGCCTGATGGAGAAACAGTTTGTTGACGGCCAGCTGCTCTGGCACGACGCAGTACGGGTCGCCGTTGACAGGCGTCTTCTCGTAGAGCATCTGCTGGTAGGCCTCCTCTATCTCCGACTTGTAGATGGGCTGGTCGCCCACTACCCAAGCGACTTCCTCGACTATATTGTTGTTTTGCGCCATGGCGGTCGCCACTACGGCTGCCGTGGCCAACAGGCTCAATCTGATGTTCTTCCTTTTCACTATTACGAAATATGATATTTACGATAATTGCATTTATTCTCCACTCTCTCACTTTTCGCCTCCCGAGGGGATGCCCAGGTCAACATTCACCTCAACGTCGCCGTTTTTAAGCCCCGCATCATACAGCTCGCGCCGCAGCATGGCGTCATATTCCAGCCGGTGCCGGTTGGCGAATATCTCCCTTATCTTGGCTGCGGCATACTCAAACGGCATCCTCTGCCCCGACGGTATCCACTCCGACACCGACAGCAGGTAGGTCGAGCCGTCAGACGATGTCTCAAGCGTCTTGTGCGCCCTTAGAAAGGCGTTGGTGTCCGAGCCGAAGTCATAGGGTATCTTGGCGTCTATCTGCTCCCAGTCAACCCACCGGTCGCGGAAGTAGTCATAGTGTATCGCTCCCGTGATACCGTATTTCTCAAGCTGCTCGATATCCTCGATGTCGTCCGACCGGTACCACTCCTTTACCTTGTCGAGGCGCGGGGCATTGTCGTCAATCTTGATGTATATGCCTCGGAGTAACGGGCGTTCAAGCATGAAGTCCTTGGGATGGCTGTCATAGTATTGCCGCAGGGAGTCCTCGGCAAAGTCGGTGGCGGCATTCTGCTGGGCCATGCGGCGGCGGTATTCCATCATCACAAGCTCGTTGCGGTATTCCTCCACCATGCGCTCTATCGCGGGATTGTCGTCGATATTGCGGGCGGCTATCTCGCCTACGAGCTTACGGTCAATCCAGCCGCGTATGTAGGCGCGGGCAAACTTCACGCTGTCCTCCTCGCCAAGCCCGTAAGGCATCGCCTCACGCAGGTCGGCGGCGGTGAATGTCGCGTCACCCACCTTTACCAACACATCCCCTTTCAGGCTGTCGCCCCCTCCCGAGCAAGAGCCGAGGAGCAGGACGGAGCACAGAAAGGGGATGTATCGGGTCATGCGGTTTTCGCTATTTGAAGTTCGGCTTCAAAATTAGCAAAAAATCCTCACTTTACCCGCTTCAATATCTTATTATTTACTTTCCACTTGTATTTTGAGCGCAACTCCTTGACCCATTCTTTCTCAAGCTCTGCCTGATAGTCTGATGTCACCTGGCCGCGCACGTCGGCTGCCTCCTCGGGAGCATCGAGCAACTTGCCCTCATACACGACATAACCGTTCCACTTGCCGTTAAGCTCGGGAGCCGCACCGCCAAATGCCACATGGTCGATGACAGGATTCTCGCCGTTGGCCACTATGACACGCTCTATCTTGACATCGCGGCCAAACTCTGCGCGAAGCTCGCGTGCAACTGAGTCGGCCTGTGGCTTCTTCTCGGCAAGGAAGCTCTTCACGGCGGCATTGATGGAGTCGCCGTCGGTGTATATCACAAAGCCCTTGTACTTGGGTGCGTCCCACTTGTAGCGGTCGCGGTTGGCCTGGAAGAAGCGTTGCAGCCCCCCCTTGTCCTGCGATGCGCGGTCCCACACGTTGCGGTTGCTTATCTCAAACAGCAACATACCGTCGCGATACTCGTTTGAGAGATTACGGAAGTCGGGATAGCGGTTCTCAAGCTGGGTCTTCTCGTGGTCGAGCGTCGCGCTCTGGAGGGTGTTGTCGACGAGGTGGTTGAATGTCTCTATCGCGGGTTCAAGTGCCTGACGGCGCTTGTTGCGGCGCATACCCTCAAACAGTCGTGACACGGGGGTCGCCTTTCCGGCTACAATGACGATGGGGGTGTTGTCGTTCACATACTTGGCTACAAAAGCGGAGTCGATGCCGTTATTGGCCTTTATGGCGTCTATCACCAGGTTGCGGGTCGACTCGACTATCTGGGCATTGTACATCTTGCGCAGCTCCTCATAGCGGCGGCGGTCGGCCATGGTGCCACGGTCGTCACGCGCCATCGCGCCCATTATCTCCTGACGTGCCTGCTCTAACGGCTGCACGCCGCGACCGTCGAGACGGTGGATGATATGGATGCCGTATGAGGTGGCAAAGGGCTTGGATATGGAGTCGTTGGCAAGTGAGAATGCCACTGTCTCAAACTCGGGTACCATCTCGCCGGGGCCAAACCAGGGGAGCATCCCACCTTTGCGTGCCGATCCTGGGTCTTCCGACTCGCGCGATGCCATGTCCGAGAAGTCGGCGCCGGCCTTCAACAACGTATAGATGGAGTCCATCTGTGCCTGCTTTGCTGCAGCCACCTCGGGGGCCGCATCGCGGGGCACGAGTTTCAGTATATGTTGTGCAAGGACTGTGCCGCGTGCGGGACGACGGTCGTTGACCTTGACGATATGATAGCCGAATGGGGTTGTGATGACAGGCGATATTTCCCCTACTGCAGTGGCGTAGGCTGCCTCCTCAAAGTTGTAGGGGTAACGGTTGGGGACGATGAAGCCCATGTGTCCGTGGTTGCGCTTCACTGCCGGGTCGATGGAATATTGGTCGGCGACGGCGGCAAAGTTGGCGCGGCCGGCGACTATCTCCGTGCGAAGGCTGTCGAGAAACGCGCGCTTGGCGGCAATCTTCTCGGGGGTGCGCTCAAGGGCGACCATTACGTGGCTCACGTCCACCTCCTCCTGCATGTTGCGGTAAGTGGCGACTATGATGCTGTCCTCGACTGCGGCATCGCGCAGGTAGGGGCGTGCAAGCTCGTCACGGTAGCCGCTGAATTCCTTGATAAATGCCGCAGTGGTGTCGATACCCGCGGCCTCGGCGTCGGCGACTTTCAGCTTGTAGGTGACAAACATGTCGACATACTCGTCGAGGGTCTGGGGCTGCAGCTGCTGGCTGTTGTTTTTCTTGTACAGATACTCAAATTCGCTCAGCTTGACATCCTTGCCGGCGACTGTCATGAGCGTGGGGTCATCCCCCTTTTTTGCGGCAGTCGCCACAAGGGTTGCCACGAGGGCGGCTGCGGTCAACAATTTTTTATCCATTGTCAGTCTATTGGTTTCTCACTTTTTAGATATTCTACATGATTGGATGCAAAAAGCACAAGAATATAACGTCACTTTCACGCGATTATTATATTCTTGTGCCTGTTTTTTATCTCTCCATAAAGGCTAAAGCCTTACTGGTGGGACTGGCTGTAGTTGGGAGCCTCACTGGTGATGGCTACGTCGTGGGGATGGCTCTCGGCTACGCCGGCATTGGTGATTCGGGTAAATTTGGCCTTGTGGAGCTTGTCGATGTTCTCCGCGCCGCAGTAGCCCATGCCTGCACGCAGGCCGCCGAGCATTTGGTACACCACCTCATAGAGCGAGCCTTTGTAGGGGACGCGGGCGGCGATGCCCTCGGGCACGAGCTTGCGGGTGTCGGTCTCGCCGGCCTGGAAATAACGGTCCTTTGAGCCTTTCTCCATAGCCTCGAGCGAACCCATGCCGCGATAAGCCTTGTACTTACGTCCGTTATAGATGATGGTCTCGCCCGGAGACTCCTCGACGCCGGCAAGCATTCCGCCGAGCATCACCGAGTAGCCGCCTGCGGCAAGTGCCTTGACAATATCACCCGAATAGCGTATGCCGCCGTCAGCGATAAGGGGCACACCCGTGCCGTCGAGAGCCTTTGCCACATCATAGACCGCGCTCAACTGGGGCACGCCGACACCGGCGATGACACGCGTGGTGCATATAGAGCCGGGGCCGATACCCACCTTCACGCCGTCTGCGCCGTTCTCGACGAGATAGCGGGCTGCATCGCCTGTGGCGATGTTGCCGACAACGACGTCGATATTGGGATATTTCTCCTTTATGGCACGGAGCACTCCGATTACGCCTTTGCTGTGACCGTGGGCGGTGTCGATGACTATGGCGTCAACCCCCGCTGCCACGAGAGCGTCCACACGCTCCATCGAGTCGGCGGTGACACCCACGCCCGCTGCCACGCGGAGACGCCCGAGCGCATCCTTGCAGGCGTTGGGCTTGTCCTTTGCCTTGGTGATATCCTTGTAGGTCACGAGACCCACGAGGCGGTTGTCGCTGTCAACGACGGGGAGCTTCTCAATCTTATGCTGCTGGAGAATCTGGGCGGCCTCCTCAAGATTTGTCGACTGGTTGGTGGTCACCAATCCCTCCGAGGTCATCACCTCGTCTATGGGGCGCGACATGTCGCGCTCAAAGCGCAGGTCGCGGTTAGTGACGATGCCCACGAGCTTGCGGTCCTCGTCCACCACGGGTATACCGCCGATATGGTACTCCTCCATCATGTTGAGGGCATCCTTGACGGTGCTGCCGCGCTTTATTGTCACAGGGTCATAAATCATGCCGTTCTCGGCACGCTTCACCGCATGTACCTGACGCGCCTGCTCGGCGATAGGCATATTCTTATGGATGACGCCTATCCCCCCCTCGCGGGCAATCGCTATGGCGAGTTGCGCCTCGGTCACGGTGTCCATGGCCGCCGACACGATAGGGACGTTTAGTGTGATGTTGCGTGAGAACTTGGTTGAGAGGTCAACCATCTTAGGTAGCACTTCCGAATAAGCCGGAATAAGCAGGACGTCATCAAAAGTGAGCCCGTCCATCTTTACTCTATCTGCAATAAACGACATAAAGAAACTCTAAATTTTATTGCACGCAAAGTTAATCATTTTCCCCGACACTCCGAAACCTTTCCAATAATTATTCACATATCCACAAAAAATCCCTCGTCAATCCCCCTACCACCGCAGGCTTCATCACTCATCCAATATGCCATCATATGTATCAATCAAACTTTGCAATTCCGCTTCAGATGGAAGCATCTTCGCCGCTTTCCCGGAGATAAATTCCTTGAGCTGATATTCGGCAACTCCAAGAGGTTGATTCATACCACGGAATGACCATTCAACCACTGTGTCATCTTTAGATTTACAAATCAGCAAACCGATTGTCGGATTGTCATCAGGTTGTTTCATCAACTCGTCAACTGCCGAGACATAAAAATTCAGTTTCCCTGCAAAGTCGGGGATGAAAGGCACGACTTTCAACTCACACACGATATATGATTTTAGCCTTGTATGATAGAATATCATGTCGGGAATAAATGTCTGACCACCCGGCATCTTCAATTCCATCTGACGACCGACGTAAGCGAATCCCTGCCCCAATTCAAGCAGAAATCGTGTTATGTTAGCCGCAAGTTCATCTTCCAGCTGTCTCTCGGTTGTAACTTTCTTGTCAATAAATCCGAAATCATAAGGACTTTTCAATATCGCTTTCGCAAGACCGCTATATGGAGCCGGCAACTTCTCATCGAAATTGGTAATGGCATGACCCTGTTTCCCATATAAGTTATCATCTATCTCCGCGCCAAGTTCAGCCCTACTCCAACTATTCCGTATGGTTTCCTCAACATAGAAAAGAGCCTCGCTGACAGACTTGCTACGAGTAAAAATTTCTATATGGTGTCCCCAAGGAATCATGCCGAAATCCGTAGGCATCTCAAATTCGTCAACAACTTGTTGACGAATTGCATCCCTTTGATTATAAAACTCATACCATCGTTTCGCATATTTGATATTAGTAACGGAAAAGCCCGTCTGACCGGGAAAGGCCGTCTTAAGGTCAAGGCTTAGACAATCAAAGAAAGCACTTCCCCACTCAGCCGCATCATGAAGCCTTGAAATATCTCGCCCCATATCCCAATAAAACTCCAGCATAGAGGTATTGACCTTAACCGCCGCCTTAATCTGCGACCTGCGAAACCGCTCTTTCAACCCACTCAACAGCTGCGCATACTCTTTACCCGCAATAACAGTATCGCGCTTCACAAATGCCGGTCTATCACCTGTCTTTGCCATAACTTATAATCTATGCCGAACCATTTAGCTTTTAAGAAAAGCTATTCAGTATTCGCTCTAACGAAAGTGTATCCACCAACACTGCACGCGGTTTGCCCCCTTGCGAAACACCAACAATACCTGCGGCTTCCAATTCATCCATTATTTTCCCTGCACGATTATATCCGATGCTATATCTACGCTGGATTGAAGAAGTTGAAGCCGTATTACTTAATACGACAAATCGTGCGATCTCCTCAAACATTGGGTCTCTCTTTGTAATCAAGTCCTTTCCTTTTTTAGCAATGGCGGCCATCTGTACTCTATACGGCGTTTTTACTGCATTCCCCTCTATTTTCCCAATCTTTTCACGCATAAGCTCTATTAACCCTCTCAAAGAAGATGCTATCTCATCCAATGCACCAGCCTCTTCATCAAGCACATCAATTCTATCATCCAATTCTATAGCTTTATTATCCCAGTAGTCCGAACCCTTACTCTCGTAATTGTCTCGTCTTTCTTCTATAACAAATTTCTCTTTTTCCACCAATTGTTGAATATTGGAGAAAATCATCTCATTCAGTTCGATGCTTCTTAGCACTGATTGTAAGTCTTTTATCTGCTTCTTATTCATTTTCCAATGTGTTCAAAAGTTTCTTTGCTTCAGCAATATTAATATGAGCCTGACAACCATGCTTCCCTAATAGGTGCAACAAATTAGCACCATTCAAAAGTGTTAGCGGTTTGTCTTTTATAAAATTATAAGAATCAGCCCCATAATCAGAAGTAGTGACAAGTATTCCCTTCGTGGCACCCTCATTCATGACAGTGCCATATAAGTCTCTAACCGCTGACACTCCAACTATATTAGTATATCGTTTTGCTTGAATTATAATCTTACCTCCTCTTATGGGGTCTGGGTCAAACACAACCGCATCTACACCTCCGTCTTTCGAAGCCCTTGTAATCTTTACCTCGCTCCCGTCAGCAGCAAACTCCTTTTCAAAAAGTTCCCTTATCAGGTTCTCGAAATCCCACCAATCCATAGCTGCAAGGTTTTCTCCAGCACTCATATCGGTAATTATATCATGAGAATCTACAAAGCGTCTATCCTCTTTTGTCATCAACATAAGAGGCGGTATTGGCGTTAGAGTAGATAAATCATGCGCAGATATTCCCTTGAATCTTTTGAAACATTGTTTGGCGTCAACCCTACTCAAATCCAATTCGTCAAAATCCGCTTTTTGGGCAATCATAGATAGAATACATTTTTCAACTTCATTCCCAGTAGATAAATCAAGAGTATTCACAATTCCATTAAAAACAATCGAATTAATATCTAATAACCGTGGAGATGAGAACAATTCATAGATAGAGCGAATAACTATTTTATAGGTGGTATCAGTCCATACATCCTTCACCCGTTTCTCGTTTGGAGCAATAGTTGTAGGCTGGTCTTTTTTATATTCAATTTCTAAGAAATCGGGTAATTCATCAAGCGATGGCAAGAGATAATTAATCAATAGAATATCTCCTCTAATTTCTGCAACAATAGATTTGTTCCATGAAAATGGATATTGAGACAAGCTCAATTTAGACACCGCATAATCCGTCTCATCCAAATCTTCAATAACTGCAATTTTATGTCTTATGCCATCAATTAGTATATTCTCTATTTCAAATCCCTTGTTTATTAGCGCTCTTTCGTCATCCCATACTCCCTTAACATCAATTCTTATTGGGTTGAATTGGTTTATTTCAGGTATTGATGTTTCAATATTAGTAATTTCAGACAGAAGAGGCGTTGAGGGTTCGTCACCTTTATACTCGAGATTATGTGTTGTTTTCTCTATTTTCTGATTTATATCGTTTTGTTTATGTCTCTTACCTTTTGTTTCCTCTATTATAATGCTGATAACAAACAATAAGATGTATCCTCCAATAATAAAGCCCAATAACGGGAGCATTACATCAGGTAGTATGAAACAAATTAATATAATAAAAACGATAATGGCTATCCACATATTCCGACCGTTGGCTGTTTATAATTATCTTATTTGATTCCTTTTTGTAAATGTATCAAGAGACACAAATGTAATTAATCTGAGTCTAACCAGCAGTTTCTGCTCGCATTCACATTGCAAAAGATACATTTAAGTTATTCCTACGTTGAAGGCTGAATAATCGATATGCCCGTAATACTATCTAGTGGTCATTTAGCATCAGGCACTTATTTCACAAAGTTAATCATTTCATGCGGAATTAATAATATGCAAATCCAAAATTCTCGATTATTTCATAAGATTTGCATTGAATTCATACGATTATCATATCATAGTTTTTGTAGCCAAACAAAAACGGTCTTAAAATCCACCCAAATATGCCTTTGATGGGCTTTTGGAGCGGGTTATTGCGCGGATATTCGTAATTTTGCAGTCCGATAGAATGAAGACAGAAAATTGAATGATATATCCGGGAAATTTTGAGCAGAAGATAGGGTTTGACACCGTGCGCTCCATTATCGAGGGGCACTGCGTGTCGTCGCTCGGCGTCACGCGATGCCGCGAGATGGCGTTTTCGGCAGACTTTGACACCGTGAAGCGTGAACTTTCACAGACCGCCGAGATGCTCGCGATACTCAACAGCGGGGAGCATTTCCCGCTCGACAATGTGCATGACGTCACGGAGACACTGACGCGGCTGCGCGTGCCCGGCACATTTGCCGGTGCGCAGGAGCTACTGCTCGTCAGGCAGTCGCTCGGCGCAGTCGATGAGATTGCCTCATTCTTTGCCTCGCGCCGCGAAGGGGACACCACCCCCTACCCTCTGCTTGACGCCATGAGCCGCGAGATGACACCCTTCCCGACGATTATCGCCGACATAGACCGCGTGCTCGACCGCTATGGCAACGTCAAGGACAATGCATCGCCCGAGCTTGCCGAGATACGCTCGCAGCTCGCCCGCACTACAGGCTCGGTCAACTCGGCCATGCGCCGCGTGCTCGCCCAGGCCGTGGCTGCGGGATATATCGAGGCCGACACCAAGCCGTCGGTGCGCGACGGACGCCTCGTGATACCCGTGTCGCCGACCTACAAACGCCGCATCACGGGCATCGTCCACGACGAGTCGGCATCGGGCAAGACCGTGTTTATCGAGCCTGCGGAGATTGTCGAAGCCAACAACCGCATACGCGAGCTGCAGATGGAGGAGCGGCGCGAGATAACCCGCATCCTCACCCTCGTGGCCGACGGCATACGCCCCTATGTCGACGAGATGCTCATTTCCTACGAGATATTGGGGGCGATTGACTTTATCCACGCCAAGGCAGTGTTTGCGACCGAGGTCGAGGCCCACATGCCCACGCTCCACCGCGAGCCGGTGATGGAGTGGTACCATGCCACTCATCCCGTGCTCCTGCTGTCGCTCCGGCGACACGGCAAGGAGATTGTGCCGCTCGACATCGAGCTTAACCCCTCTCAACGCATTCTCATCATCTCCGGGCCAAACGCCGGCGGCAAGTCGGTGTGCCTCAAGACGGTCGGCGTTGTGCAGTACATGGCGCAGTGCGGCGTGCTCCCCCCGCTCTACGAGAACTCCCACATTGGACTCTTCTCCGACATCATGATTGACATCGGCGACGACCAGTCGATTGAGGACGACCTGAGCACCTACAGCTCCCACCTGCGCAACATGAAGCAGTTTCTCACATCGGGTCGCGGCACGTCGCTCGTGCTCATCGACGAGTTTGGCGGCGGCACCGAGCCGCAGATTGGCGGCGCGATAGCCCAGGCCATCCTGCGGCAGTTCAACGACAACCGTATGTGGGGTGTCATCACCACCCACTATCAGAATCTCAAGCACTTTGCCGAGGACACCGACGGCCTTGTCAACGGCTCGATGCTCTACGACCGCCACCTCATGCAGCCTATGTTCAAGTTGTCGATAGGCAACCCCGGCAGCTCGTTTGCCGTCGAGATAGCCCGCAAGATAGGGCTTCCCGCCGCAATCATCGCCGATGCCGAGGAGATTGTGGGCAGCGACTACATCAACATGGACAAATACCTGCTCGACATAGCCCGCGACAAGCGGTATTGGGAAAACAAGCGCCTGTCGATACGCCAGAAGGAGAAGAAAATCGAACAAGTGCTCGAACGCTATGAGGAGGACGCGACAACCCTCCGAGAGAAACGCCGCGAGATTATAGCCGACGCCAAGCAGGAGGCACAGCGCATCCTCGACAGCAGCAACGCCTCCATCGAGCGCACCATCCACGACATCAAGCGCGCCCAGGCCGAGAAAGAGCAGACAATGGAGGCACGCCGCCGTCTTGAGGAGGAGAAACGCCGACTGCGGCAGGAGGAGCAGCATGAGCACCCGCTGCTGAAAAAAGCCCCCAAAACAAAGAAAAAAACCAATCGCCCCACCGAAAACACCGCCCCCACGCGCCCGATTGCCGTAGGCGACACGGTGAAACTCGACGGCCAAGGCACTCCCGGGCGCGTCCTGGAGGTGCAGGGCGCAAACGCGACAGTGGCATTCGGCATGTTGAAGACCACCGTAAAGACTGTCCGGTTGAAGCACACTATCGCTAAAATCGACAGCGGCGCACGCCCCTCGTCATTCGTCAGCTCATCGACAGCCGACTCCCTGCGCGACCGCCAGCTGAAGTTCAAGCAGGAGATCGACGTGCGCGGCATGCGCGTCGACGAGGCCATACAGGCCATCACCTACTTCATCGACGACGCCATCCAGTTCAACGCCCGGCAGGTGCGCATCCTCCACGGCACCGGCACCGGTGCCCTACGCCAGTCCATCCGCCAATACCTCGACTCCGTACACGGCGTCCGTTCCTACCGCGACGAGCACGTACAGTTTGGTGGCGCAGGCATCACCGTCGTAGACCTCGACTAATCCCTCCTATCGCATCACTCAATAAGTCAAATAGGTCAAATAAGCCCAATAGACCTTATAGGGCTTATTTGACCTATTTGCCCTATCCACCCTCCAAGACACAAGCAGCGCGACCCTTTGCGGGTCGCGCTGCTCTATTTGGGGATTGTTGTAAAATCGCCGGATTATACGCCCTGGAGCTTGAACGAGATGGGGAGCGTGTACCACACGTTCACCGCCTGACCGTTCATCTTACCGGGGATGAACTTGGGAAGGGACTTGACGACGCGGACTGCCTCCTTGTCGAGGTCGGGATCCCTACCGCGCATCACCTTCACCTGGCCTACGCTACCGTCCTTGGTAACGACGAACTGTACTACCACACGACCCTGCACGCCATTCTCCATAGCCATGGGGGGGTACTTGATGTGTGAGGATATGTACTTCATCAGCTCGCCTTCACCACCGGGGAACTGGGGCATCTGCTCAACTGCGGTAAACACCTTCTCAGGCTCGGGCTTCTTCTCCTCGACCACGATTTCGTCCTTGTGCTCGCGCACGACGTTGCGGTCGTCGGTACCCTTGTCAAAGTCGGTCTGACCGAATGCGGTCTGTGTCTCCTTCAGCTCATCTTGAGTCTTGATTTCGTCCTCCTTCTTCACCTGGTCGTCATCGACGATGGCAAGCTCGGTCACCTTTACGGTGTTGAGGACCTCCTCGGGAAGCACTTCGGGCTTTTCTTCTTCATAGCGTTCCTGATTCTCTTCCTGCTGGTCCTCCTCCTCGACCTGCTCATCGGCCAGGGCCACCATCGCCTGCTCGGTCACGTCCTCGGGACGCTCCTCGGCCTTGGGAAGCACTGTGTCGACCAACAGCGGGATAAGGAATGCGGCAGCGATGAAAATCACAACGACAATCATTGCCTTATTGTGGCGGGAGTCGGACCCCTTGCGCATCTCATACGCTCCGAAGTCCTTGTTTTTGCCTTCAAAGACTATATCGCGCCACTCTTTTGATGAAAGATCTACATCTTTTGCCATTTTCTTTTGCTTTAATCGTTAAACATAGTCATTCATCAAATATCACTTGATTCCGTTCTGATGCTTGTAGGCGAGGATGAGAGCCGAGTCAACACCGTTGATATTGTCTATCTGATAACGGGAAATCTGATTGATCTGCATCTCGTCGAGAGCGCCGATGAGGCTTTCATAAGAGGCTGCGGGGCCAGCCTTGATAATCACAACTGGACGGGTGAGCGTCGAGTCGTTACGTATCTCCTTTGCCTTTGCCTGATATTCGTCATCGGAAAGCTCCTTGTTTTTCCATTTTGCCTTCAGCTCGTCAATCTTGGCAAGCACCTGCTTGTTGCGATTGTGGAGTATTTTACGGATACCCTGTGTCTCACCGTTCTGGTTGCCGATAAACTTCTCAACATTGATGTTGGGATTGTCGACAAACCCGTCGCCATTGGCGTCTGTGAGGCCGGCATCGCCGCCGGGCTTACCTTCGTAATAGTAGATAAGGTTGGCGGGTTTTCCGGTTTCGGGGTCAATCTTCACGTTGCCGTTTTCGTCACGCTCGGTGTCGAGCAGCAGCGTGATTGCTTCTGACTGCTTTGTCTTGTTCTGCTGCTCCTGCTCAACCTTCTCGTTGGAAGGGAGGGCTATCTGCAGTGTCTGCGACTTAATCATCGTGGTACAAAGCATGAAGAACGTGATCAGAAGCATGTTCATATCCACCATCGGCGTAAAGTCGACGTGGATCGACATCTTTTTCTGGGCGCCTTTTTTCTTTTTGCCGCCCTTGTCGGACTGTTCTATTTGTGCCATAATTGATTAATCGTTCTCGGTCTTAAGAGCCGTCATTAAGCTAAACTTGTTCAACTTCAGAGTTTGGAGGTTGTCGAGCACATTGTGGATGCGCGAGTAGCGCGAGCCCTTGTCGGCCTTCACAGCGATACCCTCACCGGTCTTCAGTGCCTCGATGAGGTTCGAGTTGCCGGCCTGGTTGTTCTGTGCCACATTGTAAATCGCCTTCATCCATATCTGGAATTCATTCATGTTGCGGGGCGTGTCAACCTCCTTGTTGTCGTTGATGGGTATCCCGACATAAGGCTGGGTCATATCGCCGATAATCTCGTCCTGCTTGGTCTGCGGAAGATCAAGGAACTCCTTGAGGTTGGCAAACTTCACGCCGAACATGTTGATCTTGGCAAACTTGTTGACATCAGCCTGAGTCAGCCCAAGATCCTTACCGGTCTTTTCCTTATACAGCTTCACCGCCTCCTTGAGCACCTCGGCACGCACTTTCTCGCTTGAGAAAGTCGAGTCGGCGTCACCGGCGATAGAGATGAACACTTTCCCCTCGGTATCCATCTTGTCCTTGTCCTTGTCGTTGGGCCCGGATACGAGCACCGTCACAAGGTTGGCAACCGGAACCTTTATCTCTGAAACCGACGACGGGGTGATTACCGTGGTAGGCTCCTTCTGAAGGAAAGTAGACGTCAACATGAAGAAAGTAAGCAAAAGAACGGTAACGTCACTCATCGCGGTCATGTCGATGAGGGTACTCTTTCTTTTAATTTTTACTTTTCCCATATTATCTTAGTCTTTCTGGTTTATTGAAATTATTGTAAGATAACGGGGATTAGTGGGTAGCTGCAAATGTCTGCACGATTGAGAAACCGATCTCGTCGATAGCGTAGGTGAGGTTATCGATCTTGTTGGTGTAGAAGTTATAGGAGATTACAGCGAATGCACCGGTTGCGATACCGAAGGCAGTGTTGATAAGTGCCTCGGAGATACCGGTCGACAGCTCGGTCGAGTCGGGAGCGCCTGATGCTGCAAGAGCCTGGAACGACTTGATCATACCGATTACAGTACCGAGAAGGCCGACAAGAGTACCGAGAGTGGTCATTGTTGCCACGATGGGGAGGTTCTGCTGGAGGGCAGGCATCTCAAGGGCGGTAGCCTCCTCAACCTCCTTCTGGAGAGTGGCAATCTTCTGCTCCTTGGAGAGAACGGTGTTGGCATCCATTTCCTTGTAACGCACGAGAGCGGCGGCAACTACAGCGGCAACGCTACCCTTCTGCTTTGCGCAGAGAGCCTGGGCTGCGGAGATGTCGTTCTTGGCAAGGCACTTCTTCACTTCAGCGACAAACTTGGTGATTGAGCCTTTACCCTTGGCGCTCGAGAGGGCAATCCAACGCTCTACAGAGAGAACGATAACGGTGAGGAAGAGGGTCTGGAGGATAGGCACGATGACACCACCCTTATAGATAGTACCCCAAATATTGATAGGGTGACCGGCCTCATCCTGGTGCATAGGGCTGCCGAACCAGAACACGAAGAGGCATACTGCTACAATAAAGCAAGCGATGATGACCAAGAATGCGTTCTTGATACCGCGTACATTACTTTCTTTTTTTGCCTTAGCCTGAGTGGCCGCAGCGGAATTGGGCTTTTGAGCTTCCATAATTTGAAAAAATAATAAATTAATTGTTGTTAATGATGATTATTTTTTGGATTTTAATGTTCGGTTGGTTTAGATCCTGAAAGGTGTTACAGTCTTTCATTACTAAGTTTTATCACACACTGTGGGCGTGCACGCCACAAACGCTACCGCAAAATTAGGATATAATTTTCAACCTACAAAACAACGGTTGCATTTTTTTGCCCCCGCCCGACAGGTTTTCACCTATATTTAATATTACTCATCCTTTTTCATTAAAAAACGCTCCTTCGCCGACTAAACGGGCAATTTTACCCACGATATTTTTAACGATTTTCATAATTATTGAATACCTTTGTGTCAACTTAACCCCAACCGCAACATTTCTATATCAATGAAAACCGTAAGACTGAAAAAAGGTCTTGACATCAAAATCGAGGGTGCGGTCACATCCGATGACATCACCCCATGTCCCCCCGCCACGGTGGCTATGGTGCCCGACGATTTCCCCGGACTCACCCCAAAGCCCTCCCTAAAGGAGGGGGACCGTGTGGCCGCAGGCTCCCCGCTGTTCCACGACAAGGCACGTGAGGATATTGCCGTCACGTCGCCCATAGCAGGGACTGTGGAACGCATCATCCGCGGAGAGCGCCGCAAACTGCTGGCGATAACCCTGCGCCCCGACAGCGCCGACTCCGGAGAAGTGACCCACCACGTCGAACTCTCATCGGCAGAAGCTGTCAAGACGCTCCTCAAACGCTCCGGCCTTTGGGCGCTTATACGCCAACGCCCCTATGACATAATCCCCGGAGAGCAGTCCCCCCGCGACATCTTTGTGACAGCCTTTGACTCGGCGCCACTCGCGCCCGACCTCGGCCTGATGCTTAAAGGCACCGAGACAACCCTCGCCAAAGGGGTGGAAGCGTTGAAGAAAATCACCACGGGCACGGTGTACATCGGCGTCTCCCCCACCTCCCCCATCGGCACTGTCGCCGGAGCGGAGATGGTGATGTTCGACGGCCCTCATCCGGCCGGATTGCCCGGCATACAGGCAGCCAACATACGCCCGGTCAACAAGGGCGAGACCATCTGGACGCTCGATGCCGTGACGCTGTGGCGCATCGGGCGGCTTGTCGAGACAGGCCGTGTGCCATACGGGTGCACGGTCGCCGTGACAGGCTCGGAGGTGAAGTGTCCCCGCTACCTGTCGACAGTAATGGGGGCCGACCTCCGCACTCTTCTTGACGGCAACATCAGGGAGGACGGCCGCCATCACCGCATCATCTCGGGCAACGTCCTTACGGGCGTGCACGAAAGCATCGACGGCTATCTCCGCTACCCCTACCGTCAGGTGACGGTGATTCCCGAGGGGGACGACGTGGACGAGATGCTCGGATGGGCATCGTTGTCGCCGCGCAAGATGAGCGTCAGCCGCACATTCCCCGGGCACTTCCTCAACCGACGCTTCTCCCCCGACGCCCGTCTCCTCGGAGGACGGCGCGCCATGATAATGTCGGGAGAGTACGACAAGGTGCTTCCGATGGACATCCTGCCCGAATACCTGCTAAAGGCCATCATATCCCGCGACATAGACAAGATGGAGGCTCTCGGCATCTACGAGATAGCCCCCGAGGATATGGCCCTGTGCGAGTATGTCGACACCTCCAAGCTCGAGATACAGAAGCTCGTGCGCGAGGGTCTCGACTACATGCGTGCTGAGATGTCATAGGCTCGGCTTCGGCTATTCTTTCACGACTTCGACTATTATTTAGAAACTGATTTATTCAAATCCTAAAATCTACGGCTTTGAAACCTTTACGCAAATTCATGGACCGCATCAGGCCCCGGTTTGAGCCGGGTGGACGCTTCCATGCGCTCCACTCGGTGTTCGACGGCCTGGACACGTTCCTCTACACGCCCCGCACCACCTCGACGTCGGGCGTGCACATCCACGACAGCATCGACTCCAAGCGCACCATGATTATCGTGGTGCTGGCGCTTATGCCTTGCCTGCTGTTTGGCATCTACAACACCGGCTACCAGCACTGGCTCGCCATCGGAGCGACAACGTTCCCGTTCTGGCAGCTCGTCGCTTACGGATTTCTCGCGGTGCTCCCGCGCATAGTCGTGGCCTATCTTGTGGGCCTCGGCATAGAGTTTACCGTCGCCCAGTGGCGCAAAGAGGAGATACAGGAGGGATTTCTCGTGTCGGGAATCCTCATCCCGCTCATCTGCCCCATCGAGACGCCGCTGTGGATGATAGCTGTGGCGACCGCCTTCTCGGTGATATTCGCCAAGGAGGTGTTCGGCGGCACGGGCTACAACATCTTCAACGTCGCGCTCGTCACCCGCGCGTTCCTCTTTTTCGCCTATCCGGCGCAGATGAGCGGCGACCGGGTGTTTGTCCCCACCGCCCCGATATGCGGGCTTGGCAAGGGGGAGGTCATCGACGGATTCTCGGGGGCGACGCCACTTGGGGAGGTAGCCACTAACGTTGGCGACACCCTCACGCTGACCGGCGTCAACGGCGCGCCTATCACCACATGGGATGCCTTCCTCGGGCTGATACCCGGCTCATTCGGCGAGACCTCCACGCTCTGCATCCTCATCGGCGCGGCCATCCTGCTGCTGTCGGGCATAGCCTCGTGGCGCATCATCCTGTCGGTGTTTGCCGGCGGCATCGTGATGGGCGCGATTGCCCACTGGTGCGCGACGCCGACCTATCCCGCCTCGATGCTCTCGCCGATAGACCAACTGTGCTACGGAGGGTTTGCCTTTGCAGCGGTCTACATGGCCACTGACCCCGTGACCGCCGCACGCACGACCGTCGGCAAGTACATATACGGATTCCTCATCGGCGTCATCGCCATACTCATCCGCATCTACAACAACGGCTACCCCGAGGGGGCGATGCTCGCCGTGCTGCTGATGAACGCCCTCGCGCCGCTGATAGACTATTGTGTGGTAAATGCCAATATCCGACGCCGGCTGCGCCGTGTCAACGCCTAAAACATCACCGTCATGAACAGACAGAGCAACACCTATACAGTCATCTACACCATCATCCTTGTCGTGGTGGTGGGCGCCGCACTTGCATTCACGTCGCTTGCGCTCAAGCCGCGTCAGCAGGCCAACGCCGATGCCGACAAGATGAAACAGATACTCGCCTCGGTGCATGTCACCCCCGACGCGTCCGACGTGCAGGGTGACTTCGCCCGCTACATTACCCGCAGCTTCATTGTCAACTCCGCAGGGGAGACTGTCGACGGCGACGCCTTCACGGTCAATGTCGCCGCCGAGAGCAAGCTACCCGTCGACCGTCGCCGTATGCCGGTCTATGTGTGCGGCATCGATGGCTCCGACAAATATATCCTCCCCGTCTACGGCGCGGGCCTGTGGGGCCCGATATGGGGCTATGTCGCCCTCGATGCCGACGGTTCGACCGTCTACGGTGCCTACTTCGCCCATCAGGGGGAGACCCCCGGACTTGGAGCGGAAATCGAGAAGCCGGCTTTCTCGGGCCAGTTTGACGGCAAGCGCCTCTTTGTCGATGGTGTGTTCAAGCCCATCGCGGTGGTCAAGGCCGGGCAGAAGCCGCTCAACGGCGAGGAGTACGTGGATGCCATCTCGGGCGGCACAATCACCTCCAAGGGGGTGCAGTCGATGCTCGACAACTGCCTGACGGGCTACCGCGCATTCCTCGACAAGCTCGCTGCCGGACAGCAAACAGTAACCAACAGCCGAAACAAGTAAGTGGCTATTCAAAATTAATTTATGCTATATGCGAGATTTATTTTGAGGGAAAAACGATTCTTGAAGAGGGAGTTTATAACCATAAACGACCGATGAAAGAATTGATTTTCACCAAAATAAAGCCGCAGAGAGTATAAAAGATTTTGATTAAGGCCACATCAGCTAATATATCGTTTAATTTTGAATAGACACTTAGAGCCATGTCAAAGACCAATAACAGGAGCGTCCTGCTCAACCCGTTCTCCAAGAACAACCCCGTCATCGTGCAGGTGCTCGGCATCTGCTCGGTGCTCGCCGTGACGGCCAAGCTGGAGCCGGCCATCGTGATGGGCATCTCGGTGATTGCCGTGCTCGCGTTCTCCAACGTGATAATCTCGCTGCTGCGCAACACCATCCCCAACAATATCCGCATCATCGTGCAGCTCGTCGTGGTGGCGGGTCTCGTCGTCATCGTCGACCAGCTGCTCAAGGCATTCGCCTACGATGTGAGCAAGCAGCTGTCGGTGTTTATCGGGCTTATCATCACCAACTGCATTCTGATGGGACGCCTTGAGGCGTTTGCCCTCGGCAACAAGCCTTGGCCGTCATTTCTCGACGGTGTGGGCAACGGCGCGGGATATGCCATCATCCTCATAATCGTCGGTTTTTTCCGCGAGCTGCTCGGCAGTGGCACGCTGCTTGGCGTGCAGGTGGTGCCCGACTGGATGTATGAGGCGGGATATGTCAACAACGGGCTTATGATACTCCCCCCGATGGCACTCGTCACGGTGGCGTGCATCATATGGGTGCACCGCATCTTTAACCCCGAACTTCAGGAAGAACAACAGTAACACCACGCTAAACGATGGAAAATTTCAACCTTTTCATACGGTCGATATTTGTCGACAACATGATTTTCGCCTACTTTCTGGGCATGTGCTCATTCCTTGCCGTGTCCAAGAATGTAAAGACCGCCTTCGGCCTCGGCATCGCCGTCACATTCATGCTGGTGGTGTCGCTGCCGGTCAACTACCTGCTTGAAAACTACGTTCTGCGTGCCGGCGCGCTGCGTTGGCTCGGCCCCGAATATGCCGATGTCGACCTGAGCTTCCTGTCGCTCATCATGTTCATAGCCGTCATCGCCTCGATGACCCAGCTTGTCGAGATGGCGGTCGAGAAGTTCAGCCCCGCCCTGTACGGGTCGCTCGGCATCTTCCTGCCGCTCATCGCCGTCAACTGCGCCATCCTCGGCGGGTCGCTGTTCATGCAGCAGCGCGACTTCGGGAGCGTGTGGACGGCCACATGCGCCGGCGCGGGATGGGGTCTCGGATGGCTCCTCGCCATCGTCGCCATCGCGGCCATACGCGAGCGGCTCGCCGCCTACTCCAACATCCCCAAGCCGTTACGCGGCATCGGCATAACATTCATCCTCACCGGGCTTATGGGCATCGCGTTCATGAGCTTCCTCGGCATAAAACTCTGACACATCATGACAACACTATCCATAGCCACCGCCACGATAGGCGCAGGGGTACTGATTTTCCTGGCAATCACGCTCGTGCTTGTGGCGATACTGCTCATAGCCAAGAAATATCTCGTCAAGTCGGGCGAGGTGCACATCATCATCAACGACGACAAGGGTCTCGACGCTCCCGCCGGCGCGTCGCTGCTGTCGACCCTCGCCTCCGAAAACATCTTCCTACCCTCGGCCTGCGGCGGAAAGGGAAGTTGCGCACAATGCCGCGTGCAGGTGCTCGAAGGGGGCGGCGAGATACTCCCCACCGAGAAGGTGCACTTCTCCCGCAAGGAGATAAAGGACCATTGGCGGCTCGGCTGCCAGATCAAGGTGAAAGACGACATGAAGATACAGGTGCCCGCATCGGTGCTCGACATCCGCGAGTGGGAGTGCACCGTAATCTCCAACCGCAATGTCGCGACGTTCATCAAGGAGTTTATCGTGGCGTTGCCTCCGGGCGAGCATATGAACTTCATTCCCGGCTCATACGCCCAGATAAAGATACCCCCCTACTCCATCGACTACGACAAGGATATCGACAAGTCGCTCATCGGCGAGGAGTACCTGCCGGCATGGGAGAAGTTCGGGCTGTTCACCCTCAAGGCACGCAACACCGAGACCACCGTGCGTGCCTACTCGATGGCCAACTATCCGGCCGAGGGCGACCGCATCATGCTCACCGTGCGCATAGCGACTCCCCCGTTCAAGCCGAAACCTCAGACGGGGTTCATGGACGTCCCCCCAGGCATCGCATCATCCTATATCTTCACCCTCAAGCCGGGCGACAAGGTGATAATGAGCGGCCCTTACGGCGACTTCCACCCCATCTTCGGCTCCAAGAAGGAGATGATGTGGATAGGCGGCGGCGCGGGAATGGCACCGTTGCGCTCGCAGATCATGCACATGACCAAGACGCTGAAGACCACCGACCGCAAGATGAACTACTTCTACGGCGCACGCGCCCTCAACGAGGTGTTCTATCTCGACGACTTCCTGCAGCTGGAGAAGGATTTTCCCAACTTCAAGTTCCACCTCGCGCTCGACCGTCCCGACCCTGCCGCCGATGCCGCAGGAGTCAAGTACACCCCCGGTTTCGTGCATCAGGTCATCTACGACACCTACCTCAAGGACCACGATGCCCCCGAGGATATCGAGTACTACATGTGCGGTCCCGGCCCGATGAGCAAGGCCGTCGAGGGTATGCTCGACAGTCTCGGCGTCGAGCCATCCTCCATCCACTACGACAACTTCGGCGGCTAACCCCGCCAGTGCAAAGTTCAATCCTGTAGGGACGCGGCACGCCGTCCCTACTGTTACCTTAATGCCCTTAAAGACCTTAACCACCTTAAAGCACTTAAAATCCCCTCCTTAAACCACGACAGGAAAGTCCCACGCAATCATTTCACTCCACTATATTAGCGGCGTGAAAAAATTGCGCGTCCTCCCCAACTACACTTACGGTTTCTCCCGGTGGATAGGAAGCCCGCTATCTCCACGCCATAAGACGATCATCGAGCATCTTGAACGCTCACGCCTACAGGCATCAATCCAATCCCCCCTCAGGGTTATAGTTGAGGACTCCGACCCCGGGACAAGCGGCATACCCCGGCTTCTCGCTCTTTATCTCCAATGGATTGCCACGCGCATCCTTCCACATCGCAGGGCGGCAATTGTCAATACCACAATTTCTGCAACCCATCCTCTCCTTGAAGAGACCAAAGAGACTAAAGGCATTAGGCTGTGCTCAGCCCGACGTCCGACCGCCTTACGCGGTCAAAGTCTCGACCTCATTCTCATGCTCAACTGTCATAGCTACACCCGTCGAGGTCCTTTTGCCTCGCGTGGCGATGACTTCTACCTCTATGGTGTCGATAACTTTAGTGACCTCCTTCGCGTCATTCTCCCGATGCTCCCGCAGCATCACGAGAGTATGCTCATAATACATGGCCGTCCCAATCGTCGTGTTACAGGCTTCCAATCATTACGCCGCAAGACCATAGCCGGCCTCACAGCCTATACCCTCATCACCCCCGCCTCCCTACCTGACCCAATAATTAAAAGGCTTATTAGCCCTATTAGCCCTATTCCCTTCGAAAACCTTAAAGACCTTATCCCCCTTAAGGACTCTAAAGCCCCTCCCGTCCTTAATTTCCCCCCTCCCCCTTTCACCAAAGTCGCATAAGCGGCAGACGCCCCCGCTGCCAAAAGCAAAATCGGCGTCAAGAGCACATTGAAATTATTGAAACACCCTATAAATTACAGGGAGAGGTGGAGGATGGGGTACGGGTGGCCCTGGGGGTCGAGGGGGGAACGGGAGATGACGCGGAAGCCGTGACGGAGGTAGAAGCGGAGAGCGCGGGGATTTTGCTCGTTGACGTCGACGAGGCGGATGCCACGGGCGATGGCGAAGCGGAGGAGTGCGGAGCCGTAGCCGCGCCCCATGGCGTCGGGGTGTACAAACAGCATCTCGACCATGTCGTCACCAATGCCGATGAAAGCACACCACCGGCCGCTGTCGTTCCTGGTGGCATAGATGGCGAGATTGGGCATGTAGTCGCGGGGAATGCACTCGCGGTAATAATCTATATCCCCTAAAGTGAGGAAACCGTGGGTTGCCTTGACGGAGGCATGCCATATGTCGGTGAGGGCGGCATAGTCGCTGCAAGGTTCGATTTTTGGAGCCATATCATTCATATAGGTTGGCGGTCGTTTATGCCGATATAACGTGAGTATATATGGAATATTTTGTATCTTTGCATTACTTTATGCCGTATGGGCAGCGGGCGACGAGCCTGTTGCCGGCTGTAAAACGTTAAGAATGAAAGGACAGTATATATTTCGGTTTGCCTGTCTCGCGTTGCTGTGGCTTGCCCTGTGTTGGCTGCTGATACGCGGTCGTGGTATGTCGGCGTGGACGCTGTTTGTCATCGTCGCGTCGGGAATTGTGGTGTTTGTGCCGCTTTACAAGAAATATATAAAGGGGAATGGCGGGAAGTAGCCCCAACCCCCACTGTTAACCGTCAAAACAAAGGATGCCGTGAACAATACAAGCGATGAAGTTCCCACAGGGCGAGCGTACCCGTTGCTCGACACGATAGACAGCCCGGCCGACCTGCGCAAGCTGCCCGTCGAAAGGCTACCGCAAGTGTGTGCCGAGATACGCGATTTTCTCATCAACTCCCTGTCGCAGAATCCCGGGCACTTTGCCTCCTCGATGGGGGCGGTGGAGCTGACCGTGGCGTTGCACTACGTGTTCAACACCCCGTATGACCGCATCGTGTGGGATGTCGGGCACCAGGCCTACGGCCACAAGCTGCTGACGGGACGCCGCGACGCGTTCCACACCAACCGCCGCCTCGGTGGACTGAGCGGCTTCCCCAACCCTGCGGAGAGCGAGTATGACACATTCATGGCCGGCCATGCGTCCAACTCCATCTCGGCGGCTCTCGGCATGGCTGTCGCATCGGAGATGCAGCATGACAGCCCGCGCCGCAACGTGGTTGCCGTCATAGGGGACGCCTCCATCGGGGGCGGTCTCGCCTTCGAGGGGCTGAACAATGCCGCCAATTCGCGCAACAACCTGCTCATCATCCTCAACGACAACGACATGTCGATAGACCGCAATGTCGGCTCGCTCAACAGCTACCTCACCCACCTGAACACCACCAAGGGCTACAACAAGGCGCGTCTAGGCATCTACAAGCTGCTGAAGAAACTGCATCTCATAAGCGACGGCGGCAGGGGGTTTATCCTGCGGTTCAACAACAGCATGAAATCGCTGCTTGCCGGGCAGCAGAACATATTCGAGGGGCTGAACGTGCGTTACTTCGGCCCGTTTGACGGGCACGACCTGCCGCGCATAGTGCGCGTGCTCAATGACATAAAGGATATGGAGGGGCCCCGCATCCTCCACCTGCGCACCGTCAAGGGTAAGGGATACGCCCCCGCCGAACAGGATCCCGCGACGTGGCACGCGCCGGGCAAATTTGACCCACGGAGCGGGCAACGGCCAAAGGAAAACACGGCAGGCCCCGTGAAATTTCAGGACGTGTTCGGACACACCCTCGTCGAACTTGCAAAGGCCAACCCGCATATAGTGGGGGTGACAGCCGCAATGCCCTCGGGCACCTCGATGAGCCTGCTGCAGGAGGCTATGCCCGACCGGGTGTTTGACGTCGGCATCTCGGAGGGGCACGCCGTCACGTTCTCCGGCGGTCTCGCCAAGGACGGTATGCGCCCGTTCTGCGCCATATACTCAACATTTCTCCAACGTGCCTACGACCACATCATCCACGACGTGGCGATACAGCGGCTGCCAGTCACATTCTGCATCGACCGCGCCGGCATCGTGGGCGAGGACGGGGTGACACACCACGGGGTGTTTGACCTCGCCTACCTGCGCACGATACCCAACCTCACCATAGCCTCCCCCATCGACGAGGAGACGCTGCGTGACCTGATGTACACAGCGGCCAATGCCGACAATCCCGGGCCGATAGCGATACGCTATCCGCGTGGCAAGGGGGAGTCGGCCCGATGGGAGACACCGATGAAGCAGCTACCCATAGGGCGCGGGCGCAAACTTTCATCGGGCGGCGACGTTATCATAATGTCCATCGGCCCGATAGGCAAAGCCGTGGAACGCGCCGTGGAACGCGCCCGCCAACAAGGGGTAGCCGCCACCCACTACGACATGACCTTCCTCAAGCCCATCGATGAGGAAATACTCCGCGAGACGGCCGCCTCTGACGCCCCAATCATCACCGTAGAGGACGGCACGGTGAACGGCGGCCTCGGCAGCGCAGTGATGGAATGGCTCAGCGACCACGACACATCGCGTCCCGTCAGGCGCATAGGTGTACCGGACAAATTTGTAGCTCAGGGCACGGTAGCAGAGCTGCACAAGCTGTGCGGAATGGATGAGGACGCCATCACCGAGGCGATAGTCCATGCCGCAGACAAACAAGAAAAGGAGACTCGGAAATGAAGATAGTTATAGCAGGGTCGGGAGAGGTCGGCACCCACTTGGCAAAACTCTTGTCGCGTGAGGAGCAGGACATCATGCTCGTGGATCTCAACCGCGAGAAGCTCGCCGGCATCGACGCCAACTACAACCTTATGACCTGCCAGGGCAGCCCCGTGTCATTCCGCACGCTGCGCGACGCCGGAGTCGAGCGGTGTGACCTGTTTATCGCCGTCACTCCCTACGAGACAGCCAATGTCACCGCCTGCGCCATAGCCAAGAGCATCGGGGCGCAGAAGACCGTGGCGCGCATCGACAACTACGAGTTCATGAGCGCCGAAAACCGTGAATTTTTCACCCGCATCGGTGTCAACCACCTCATATACCCCGAATATCTTGCCGCCCAGGAAATCATCACGGCACTCGACCGCTCGTGGGTGAGAAACTGGTTTGAGCTGCACGACGGCGAGCTGATACTCATCGGCGTGAAACTGCGGGACAACGCCCGTCTCATCGGGATGCAGCTGCGCGAACTTGCATCATCGGCACCGTTCCACATCTCGGCCATCAAGCGCAACCACGAGACCATCATCCCGCGCGGCGACGACCGCATACAGGCCAACGACATACTGTACTTCACCGTGACCCGCGACCATGTCAGCTCGATACTGGAGCTGTGCGGCAAGACCGACCAGCGCGTCAAGAAAGTGCTTATCATGGGGGCGAGCCGCATAGCCATACGCCTTGCCGCCCTCGCCGGCGACAGGCTGCGCATCAAGATCATCGACGTCAACCGCGAGACCTGCCAACGGCTTCCCGAGAAGTGCCCCAACTGCGAGATAGTGTGCGGCGACGGGCGCGACTTCGAGTTTCTGCGCGAAGAGGGCATCGAGGAGATGGACGCCTTCATAGCATTGAGCGACAGTTCCGAGACCAACATCCTGGCGTGCCTGACGGCCAAAGAGTTCGGAGTTTCAAAGACCATAGCCGAGGTGGAGAACATACAGTTCATCTCCGAGGCCGAGAACCTCAACATCGGCACCATCATCAACAAAAAGCTGCTCGCATCGAGCAAGATATTCCAACTGCTGCTCGACGCCGATGTCAACTCCACCAAGTGCCTCGCATTAGCGGACGCCGAGGTGGCCGAGATAGAAGCACGTCCGCGCTCCAAGATAACCAAGGGACCGGTAAAGACCCTCAACCTGTCGCGCGACATGACGATAGCCGGCCTGATACGCGACGGGCACGGAATGCTCGTCAACGGCGACACAGTCATACAGCCGGGCGACCACGTGGTGGTCTTCTGCCTGTCGGGGGCTCTCCACAAGATAGAACGGCTGTTCAACTAATCCCCGTCACGATGCAGAAAAAGACCCGCAACGGCATAAACCTCCCGATGATACTCCGCGTCATCGGTTGGCTGCTCATGATAGAGGCCGCGTTCATGGCCGCACCACTGCTCACAGGACTCATTTACGGGGAGGATCACCTCACCGCATTCATATACACCATCGCAGCCACGGGCGGCACGGGCTTTGCCATGACATTCTTCATCCACCCGTCGCACACCGACATGGGCAAGCGCGAGGGCTTCCTGCTGACGGCATTGGTGTGGGTGGTTTTCTCGGCTTTCGGGATGCTCCCGTTCATGCTTTCGTCACCATACCTGAATGTCAGCGAGGCATTTTTTGAGTCGATGTCGGGCTTCACCACCACCGGGGCGTCAGTGATACTCGACGTGGAGACGCTGCCACGCAGCGTGCTGCTGTGGCGATGCCTGATGCAATGGATAGGCGGTATGGGGATAATCCTGTTCACGCTCGCCGTCATCCCGATGCTCAACCACTCGGGCGGCATGCAGATGTTTAACGCCGAGGTGACAGGCATCACTCACGACAAGCTGCGCCCGCGCGTGAGCCAGACCGCCAAGAGGCTGTGGGCCGTGTATATCGTGCTGTCGGCCGTACTGTGCCTGCTGCTGTGGCTCGGGCCGATGAACTTCTTTGACAGCGTGTGCCACACGCTGAGCACCATCTCGACCGGAGGCTTCTCCACCCGCAACGCAAGCATCGGGGCGTGGGACTCGGTGTATATCAACGTGGTGCTCACGGTGTTCATGTTCCTGGGGGGTGTCAGCTTCGCCCTGCTCTACAAAGCCTCGCTCGGCGACGTCAAGGCTCTGTGGGGCAACGACACATTCCGCGCCTACGTCAGAGTCGTGCTCTGCGTGCTTGTGATTTTCATCGTGTGCATACTTGTCTCGGGGCAGTATGACTCGTGGGACTCGCTGACGCTCGACCCGCTGTTTCAAATCATTTCGACCATCACCTCCACCGGCTACACGGTGAGCAACTTCGAGAGCTGGGGCCCGCTGGTGATGGCCCTGATGTTCATGCTGATGTTTTTCGGAGCATGTGCCGGGTCAACGAGCGGCGGCGCGAAGATAGACCGTATGCTCTACCTGCTGAAGAACACCCGCAACGAGCTATACCGCAGCGTGCACCCCAACTCCATCATGGCCGTGCGCATCAACGGGAAGGTTATCCCGGCAGAAATCACCGACAAGGTGATAGCGTTCCTGTGTATCTACGTGATGGTGATAATGGTGGGGGGCATTGTGCTCACGGCGTTCAACATCCCGCTGGTGGATGCATTTTTCTCGTCATTCTCATGCGTGAGCAACACCGGCCTCGGCGCCGGTGTGACGGGCTACGGCGGGTCATATGACCTCATCCCCGACCCTGCCAAGTGGGTGCTGTCGCTGCTGATGCTGACGGGAAGACTGGAGCTTTTCACTGTGCTCATCCTCTTCACGCGGGGGTTCTGGAAAAAATAATCGCGAAAAAGTTTGCACAGGTCAAATATTAGGCATAACTTTGCACTCGCAAAACGGCGGGATAGCTCAGTTGGTTAGAGCGTCGGATTCATAACCCGGAGGTCTCGAGTTCAATTCTCGATCCCGCTACAAAGACTTAACAGAATGCGCAACCGCGACACACGCCGGTGGCGCATTTTTCATTTCTCACCCTCTCACGGAATCCACAGACAGATGAAATGGGTTTACAAGACACTGCGGGCCATACTGGTGGCGGCGATAGCGATGGCTTTCGGGTTGCCCGCGCTGCTGTATATCGCCCTGTCGCTGCCGCCGGTGCAAGAGAAGGTCAGGAAGATAGCCAACGATGAGCTGTCGACGCTGATGGACACCCGCGTGGAGATAGGCGACGTGTCCATCAGGCCGTTCAACCGCATCGTGCTGTCGGATGTCACCATCGCCGATGACTACGGGAGGGAGGCACTGCGTGTAGGCCGTCTCGGCGCGGGGGTCGAAATCGGGGCATCGCTGTTTAACCGACGGCTGATAGTGTCTTACGTCGAGCTTATTGATGCCGACGGACGGCTGTACAAGCCCACGCCGGAGATGCCGCTCAACATTGCCGGCATCATTGCCGCGCTGTCACCCAAGGACAAGACAAAACCGCCGACACGCTTTGACCTGAGCATCGACAACATCGTCATACGCCACCTGTCATTCTCATACGACATACTGTCGGACTCCACTGACACCGGACGATTTAACCCACGCCATATTCATATCAGCGACTTCAAGGCCGACGTGATGTTGCCTGCCATAAAGAACGATGACTTCACCATCGACGTGCGGCGGCTCACGTTCAAGGAGCAATCAGGGTTACAGCTGAGCGGGCTTGCGGGGAAATTCCACATCACACGCACGAAAGCCACCATTGAGGGGCTGACGGTCGAGATGCCGTCGACACGGCTGGCGTTGGCCGACATGGAGGTCGGCTATAGCGACATGTCGCGGCTAAAACAGGAAATATTGGAGACGCCCCTGTCGGTCGAGATATTGCGCGGAAGCTACATATCCCCAAATGACCTGTCGGCATTCGTGCCCGCGCTGCGTGGGCTTGACGAGACCCTCGACTTCCATCTCGCCGCCAACGGCACCGTTGGCGACATACAGGTAGAGGACCTCAACCTGTCGGGGGAGGAGAACCGCATATTGCTCCACATCGCAGGGCGGGTAACGGGGCTTGGAGAGAAAGGCAAGGAGGTGCACGTCGCGCTGCCGGAGATAAACGTCAACGGCTATGGAGTCGACATCGCCGATCTCGCGGGAACATTCACCACCCTGTCGCCACAGGCAAAGACCATCATCACCAATCTCGGCGCGATAAGCATGGCCGGGTCGCTCGACGGGACACCTTCGGCAGCGACATTCACCGGCACGGTAAGCACCGAGCCGGGCACAGTGGACCTCGACATAGCCTATAACCGCCCCGCCCCGTCGGCGGCAATCGGCCTGTCGGGCACAGTGCTGTCGGAAAACGTGGCACTCGGGACGCTGCTCGGCAACGTCGACTTAGGTGATGTCGGCGCCGACATAGCGTTTGACGCCTCCATCGCCCACGGACGCCCCGAGGGGACAGTGGAGGGCACGGTCTCGCACTTTGAATACAAGGGCTACCGATACAGCGACATAGCGGCAGACGTGGCACTAAGGGAGAAAACCGTCTCGGGCGACCTGTCAATCAACGACGAGAACCTGCGGCTCAAAGTCAACGGTGAGGCAACGATTGACCGCAACGCGCCTCGGGCCGACCTGTTTGTGGAGTTTGCCGACATATCGCTCGCCAACCTCAACCTGTGGAAGAAATATCCCCGCCACCGCCTGTCAGGTTCAATACTTGCCAACTGGGCGGGGGACGGCATTGACACGGGCAACGGCCGCGTGAGCCTCGACGATATATCGTTCACGGCGCCTGACGAAAAAGGAATAACCCTCGACAACCTGTCAATCGAGGCGGTCAACACCGACTCGCTGCAATATATCAATCTGAGGAGCGACTACATCGAGGGTGCGATTGCCGGAAGCTACAACTTCGCCCACGTGGTGCCGGCGGCACGCGAGATACTGTCGTCATCGTTCCCGGTATTCTTTGGAGGCAAGCCGATAGAGTGTGACAACCATGAGCTGAAGCATCATAACGACTTCTCGTACAATTTCACAATAAAGGAGGACAACGAGCTTGTTGAGTTTTTCAATTCGCCCGTACGGCTCGTCTACCCGATAACGGTGACGGGCATATTCAGCGACGAGGACCGGCGCATGGCCCTCAATATCGACGCGCCATACCTGCAACAGAAAGATAAGCTGATAGAGAACTCGGCACTGCGGCTTGACGCCGACGGCAACGGGCGCGGCTGCACACTCGACCTCACCACGACAATGCCCACCAAGAAAGGGGCGGCGACCGTCACGTTCAAGGGGAGCGGCAATGACGACCGCCTCGACACCGACATAGCGTGGAACGTGGCCCGCGAGCGGCGTTTTCTCGGCAACGTGAGCCTGTCGACGCTCATAGGCCGCAACGGGACCGAGGGAGGAGGCTATACGGCCGACATCGCGGTCAACAAGAGCGAACTGGTGTTCAACGACACGGTGTGGACCGTCAATCCCGCCACGATAGACATCGACATCGCCGGGAAACGTGTGGCTGTCAACCACGTGGATGTGCGCCGTGACAACCAGTACATCATCATAGACGGCACAGTGTCGGCACAGCCCGAGGATGAGCTGTGCCTGCAACTGCTCAACGTCAACCTCGACTACGTATTTGAGACACTCGGCATCGACAACGTGATGTTTGGCGGGGACGCGACAGGCAAGTTCTACGCATCGGGGCTTTTCTCCAAAGACCCGCGCCTCGTAACCCCGGGACTGCATGTCGACGGACTGAAATACAACTACTCGCTGCTTGGCGACGCCGATATACGCAGCGAATGGCACAACGACACACGCGGCATCTCCATCGACGCCGACATCTCGCAACCCAACGAGCGGCACTCGGTGATAAACGGCATCATATTCCCGTTTGCCGACTCGCTCGACTTCCGATTCAAGGCCGACAAGATTGATGTCGGGTTCATGAAGCCCTACATGTCGGCGTTCACCTCCGACGTGTCGGGTTATGCCTCGGGCGAGGCGCGGCTCTACGGGACGTTCAAGTTTATCGACATGACCGGGCGCATCTATGCCGAGGACCTGAAAGTGAAACTCGACTACACCAACACCTACTACACAGCGACCGACTCGATACGCCTCGACCCGGGGTATATCGGGTTTAAGGACGTGGTGCTACGCGATGCATTCGGGCATACGGCCAACCTGTCGGGCTACGTCACCCACCGCTGCTTCAAGGAACCACGGTTTAAGTTTGACATCACCGGGGCACGCAACTTCCTGTGCTACGACGTGACGCCCAAACTCAGCCCCGACTGGTACGGGAGGATATTCGGCAACGGCACGGCCTTTGTCAACGGCAAGCCCGGGGAAATAAGCATCGACGTGAACATGTCGACCGCGCCCGGGTCGACATTCACCTTCGTGCTGAGCGACACCGAGGCCGCCGGGGAATACACGTTCATCGAGTTCCGCGACCGCGACCTGCTACACATCAAGCAGCAGGACACGATGCCCGAGCGCGGCACCTCGGAGCTTGCCAAACTGCTGCAGGCACGCATCAACAAGCAGGTGGAAAGCAGCCCGTCGCTGTTCCGCATCAACCTGCAGGCCGACGTGACCCCCGACGCGCAACTCACGCTCGTCATGGATCCCGTGGGGGGCGACCGCATACGCGCCTACGGAACGGGCAATCTGCGGCTCGAATATCTGTCGAGCGACGACGACTTCAAGATGTTTGGCACCTACACGCTCGACCGTGGCGACTATAACTTCACTCTACAGGACATCATCCTCAAGGACTTCACCATCAAGCAGGGCAGTTCAATAGCGTTTCATGGCGACCCGTTGGCAGCATCGCTCGACATCGAAGCGGTCTATGCCGTCAACGCCAACCTCAGCGACCTTGACGAGTCGTTCAGCGAGGACCGCGAGCTTAATCGCACCAACGTGCCGGTGCACGCGCTGCTGAAAGTGAGCGGGGACATGCGCCAGCCCGACATCAACTTTGACCTTGAGTTCCCCACCCTGTCGAGCGACACCTACCGCAAGGTACGGTCGATAATAAGCACCGACGACATGATGAACCGCCAGATACTCTACCTCATCGCCCTCAACCGGTTCTACACACCCGACTACATGGCGTCGACCACCAAGGGAAGCGAACTTGTGTCGGTAGCCTCCTCGACCATCTCGTCGCAGCTCAGCTCCATACTCGGGCAGCTCAGCGACAACTGGAGCATTGCGCCCAACGTGCGGTCGGACAAGGGGGACTTCTCGGACGTGGAGGTCGACGTGGCCCTGTCGAGCCACCTGCTCAACAACCGCCTGCTGCTCAACGGCAACCTCGGCTACCGTGACAAGTCGCTCAACAACAACTCGTTTATCGGCGACTTTGACATCGAGTACCTGCTCAACAGCTCGGGCAACATACGACTGAAAGCCTACAACCGCTATAACGACCAGAATCTCTATGTGAAGACCGCGCTTACCACCCAGGGGGTCGGCATCGTGTTCAAGCGCGACTTTGACAACATATTCTCGTTCCTAAAGGGGTTCAAGCGCAAGAAGAAGGCCAAGGAGGAGAAGAAAGAGGAGAAATAGCCTTGATGGCTTTTATGGCTTATATAGCAAGGATAGGGATTTGGAGGCCAACAATCGATGTTGCCAAACGTTATCTAAAAAAGCCCCAATGACGATGGATATAATCAACACTATAAATGATTTCTTATGGTCTTACCTGCTGATCGCGCTGCTGCTAATATCAGCCATATACTTTACTGTGCGCACCCGTGGGGTGCAGTTCCGCATGTTTGGCGAGATGATACGGCTGTTGTGCTCCTCAGGCAAGAAAGAGCATTCCGAGACCTCGGAGCCGCGCACGCGGTCGGTCAGTTCATTTCAGGCGTTTGCCGTCTCCATCGCGAGCCGCGTCGGGACAGGCAACCTTGCCGGCGTGGCGACCGCCATAGCCGTCGGAGGGCCGGGAGCGGTGTTCTGGATGTGGGTCATCGCCCTGCTCGGGTCGTCGAGCGCGTTTATCGAGTCGACCCTCGCGCAGCTCTACAAGGAAAAAGGTGATGATTCGTTTGTCGGCGGCCCGGCCTACTATATACAGAAAGGGATGAAGAGCCGATGGTTTGCAGTGGTATTCGCCGTGCTTATCACCGTCACATTCGGGCTTGCGTTCAACTCGGTGCAGTCCAACACCATATCATCGGCCCTTGACCACACATTCGGGATTTCTCCAATCATGACCGGCATTGTGCTTGCCGCACTGTCGCTGCTCGTGATATGCGGCGGCATACAGCGAATATCGCGCTTCAGCCAATGGATTGTGCCGGTGATGGCTATCGGATACCTGCTGCTTGCGCTCGTGGTAATCGCGATGAACATCTCGGCGATACCCCACGTGCTTCGGATGATTGTCGTCGAGGCGTTCACCGGTAACGCCGCCGTCGGCGGGGGCATGGGGGCTGCGGTGATGATGGGAGTGAAGCGCGGACTGTTCAGTAACGAGGCGGGAGAAGGCTCGGCGCCTAATGTCGCCGCGACAGCAGCCGTGAGCCATCCCGTGAAACAGGGACTGATACAGACACTCGCGGTGTTTACCGACACGCTGCTTGTGTGCTCGTGCACGGCGTTTATCATCCTGTGCAGCGGCATCTTTGACAACGGTCAGTCGGGCATTGCACTGACCCAGACGGCACTGACCTCCGAGGTCGGACGCTCGGGTGCGATATTTGTCACCCTCGCCATCTTCATATTCGCGTTCACGAGCATCGTCGCCAACTATTACTATGGCGAAACCAACCTCCACTTCATACGCCACAGCCGCGCAATGATATGGGTGTACCGCGCTATGGTCGGTGGAATGGTATTCGTCGGGGCGGTATCGTCGCTCGACTTCGTGTGGGGTCTCGCCGACATCACCATGGGCCTCATGACCCTGTGCAACCTCACCGCTATCCTCACACTCGGCCGCTACGCCATACGCTTGCTCAACGACTACACCCTGCAGCGCACTCGCGGCTACAACCCCGTGTACACCTCCGCCACCATCCCCGAGATAGCCCGCGACACCCCCTGCTGGTAACCCCCTATTTTAGACAGGGGGACATAAATTTTTAGACATAAGAACATAGGGACATATGGCTGACGCAGCGCAGATGGCGGTGTTGCAAAACCTCTACGTCGAAGATGTGATTTTTGAGTTCTGCAACACACTCCATACATCTCAAGCCAATAAGAGCTTATAACGGCGTGTACTATAGGGATTCGCAGGCGCGGAGCCAGAGGGCGGCGGTGGCGTCGGAGGGCATACGCCAGTCGCCACGGGGGGAGAGGCAGACGCTGCCGACCTTGGGGCCGTCGGGGAGGCAGGAGCGCTTGAACTGCTGGGCGAAGAAGCGGCGGTAGAATGTGCGCATCCAGTGCTTGATGGTGGCATCATCGTACACTCCGTCGAATGCCTGACGCGCCATAGCGTAGATGCGCTGCGGGGTGAAGCCGTAGCGTAGGACGTAGTATAACACAAAGTCGTGAAGCTCGTAGGGACCGACGAGGTCCTCGGTCTTCTGCTTGATGTTGCCGTGCTCGTCAGCGGGGATAAGCTCGGGGCTTATAGGGGTGTCGATGATGTCAAGCAGGGCGTCACGCTCGCCGAGAGCCTCGGTGCGCATCGCAAACCAACGCACGAGGTACTTCACGAGCGTCTTGGGGACGCCGGCGTTGACACCATACATCGACATGTGGTCGCCATTGTAGGTAGCCCACCCGAGGGCGAGTTCCGACAGGTCGCCCGTGCCAAGTACCATGCCACCGGCCTGATTGGCGATGTCCATCAACAATTGCGTGCGCTCGCGAGCCTGCGAGTTCTCATAGGTCACGTCGTGCACCGACGCGTCATGGTCTATATCCCTGAAATGCTGCTCCACGGCGGGGACAATGGAAATCTCGCGGATGGTGACGCCAAGCTCGCGCATCAGCGTGAGCGCATTGTTGTAGGTGCGCCCCGTCGTGCCGAAGCCCGGCATTGTCACCCCGATGATGCCCTTGCGGTCGAGTCCGAGGCGGTCAAAGGTTCTGACGGCGACAAGCAGCGCGAGAGTCGAGTCGAGGCCGCCAGATATGCCGACAACGAGAGTCTTGGTGTGGGTGAAGTCGAGACGCCGGGCGAGACCCGCAGACTGGATGTTGATAATCTCCCCGCAACGCTCGTCGATACGGGCGTCATCGGCGGGGACGAACGGGCGCGGGTCGATATGACGCATTATGGAGCCATCGGCGACACCGCCGACAATATAGGGCGTGGCGACAACACGGTACTGCCCCACCCGCTCGCGCTCGCGACATGCGGCAAAAGTGGTGATGTGCAGACGGTCACGCCTGAGAGCCGCGATGTCGATGTCGGCTACAGCAACACTACCGCCAGGCGTCCACCGCTCGCTGCGGGCAAGAAGCGTGCCGTTTTCGGCCACAATCGCCTTGCCGTCAAACGTGAGGTCGGTCGAGGACTCGCCATATCCCGCCCCGGCATAGACATAGGCACACAGGGCGCGTGCGCTCTGCTGGCGAATCAAGTCGAGCAGGTAGGAATACTTGCCAATGAGGTCATCGGACGCCGACAGGTTGACCACCACCTCCGCGCCGGCCATAGCGGCATAAGTGGAGGGGGGAATCGGGGCCCAAAGGTCCTCGCAGACCTCAAACCCGACCTTAACCCCGGCGACATCGACAAGGATATCGGTGCCAAACGCCGCCTCGCGACCCGCGAAGCGGACAGTGCGAGGAGCCAAGGCCGCATCAGGGGCCGATGCCCACCAACGCCGCTCATAGAACTCGTTATAGTTGGGCACATAGGTCTTGGGGACAATAGCGAGAATCTCGCCACGGGCTATCGCCAGGGCGCAATTGTAGAGCGTACCTTCCACACGCACGGGAGCACCGACGACGGCCATAAGATCCATCGCAGCCGTGGCATCAGCGATAGCCGCCACTCCCGCCTCGGCGGCGGCGAGAAGCGTCTCGGAATGGAAGAGGTCGGCACAGGTGTAGGCCGTAACTCCCATCTCGGGGAGCACCGCCACCCTGACACCCTTGGCGGCCATATCGGCAAGAACCTCGATGATGTGCTCCACATTAGCCTCGACATCGGCCACATTGACACGCGGCGCGACGGCCGCCACACGTATATATCCGTTATTGTCCATATCCATAATATCTTTATTTACTGCAAAAGTAGTTCCATCGCGGCAATTATTGAATTTTATGGTGGGATATTTTTTGGAGATTGTGTTGTCTGCCGCCAATTGTTTGCTATTTCAATTAATATTTCCTATATTTGTTTTATTCAATTCTCTCATCATGATTTGCAGCATTAATTATACCACTTTCTTTAGTGAGCACTGGTTCTTTTGCCTGTTCTCCATATTCTGCATTATCCTAAGTATAGTCGGAGGGGTACTATGTTCGATAGGCTTTGACCGTATGGTAAAGAACCCATATGCGGATGTCGAGAAAATAGAGATTAAAATCATCACCGAAAAAGAGAATCCCGAAAACGCCGACAGCCATAAAGGGACCAAACTTGATTAAAATATCCGATTTATCTCTAATTGATATAACCCTTTCGCGTCTATATACTTTAGTGTACCAAGAATTCCGTACTATTCTGGTTTTACTTCTTCGGAGTTATCCTCTTTGTTCTCTTCTTTATCAGCGAGAGATTTTTCTATTTGGTCGGCCAACTTGCCAGCCAACGACTCCTTAAGGTCTTGTAGAGTATACATAATTCTTTGAGATTTTTGATTTGTAGAATATTTATCGCCTTCGGCGAGTTATCATCAAAGATGATTATTGTACATCATAGATAAATAGAGAAGCGCACCACCCAATGACGGAATGGTGCGCTTCTCACACATATACACAAATGATTATGATGGTAAAATATTTTTAGTTGACTGCACTTTGCGCATAATACAATTAGTAATATTAATGTCGCTAACTGACATATTTGACATTAATGAAACATATTCATTTATTATGTAATCCGCACAATATACTCTTACACCACAATCTTTCAATGAAGCCTGTTTATTGGGCTTTCCACTAACAGTTTCATATTTTATTTCAATTACTAATTCGAATGTTGACATGTCAAATGTTTCATGTAGTTTTCTGATGCATTCATGGTCAGTTGTATTATAAAGAGCTGGGAATGTAAGTTTTGTTGAAATGATATACCAATCACCCATATCAATGTCGGAATTCGTCTTACCAAATTGTATTGATATTGGTGCTGTAGCAAAACAGTATTGAAAATCACCCGTTCCAATTAATTCATCAATTCCATATTTCTCAAAGAAGTTTTTAACAATCCAATCTCCAGATAACGTGAGATTACCATACATGAAAACATCAATATTTTCAGAATTTGTTACACTAATTGAATTTAGCAACAAATCACGTAATGTCATCAATGATGCATTTTTGAATATACCATTATATGATTCACATAAATCATTTGCAAGTAAAGTTGTTAATTCTAATTCATCCGAAACAGAATTTATGCTATCTGTATTGGATTGTATTTTCCCATTCAATATACTTTTTATTTGTCCAACAATATTAGTCAAATCATTTACTTTCATTAGGAGTTCATCACGCGTTATGAGTTGTTTATCTGTGTCTGCCATAATTTTGGTTGTTTAGTTATAGTAAATTGTACGGAACGAAAATCAAGATGTTACACACCCAATTTTAATATTTGAAATTTATTTCATCTCCGATGAAAATTTGCATCTCTAATGTTTAACAAAACTTCATTTTGTCGGTAAAATTCCATTGAAATCGAAAACCGACAATGATGATATTCAAATCCATAATACAGATGTTCGATACCCTCTCCACCGAGGACGAGTGCCGGGAGTATCTTGAAGATTTGGTGTGGCACGTAGAACCAAAATGCCCGTTCTGCTCCTGCTCCAAAGAGCCGTGGAAACTGACCACATTTGGGCGTTTCCGTGGATTATACAAATGTCCGCACTGCGGCAAACGGTTCAATGTCAAGGTCGGCACAATGTTTGAGGGTTCCCACATCCCACTGAAAAAGTGGTTTTATGCCATCTACATTTTTCTGGCCCACAAGAAGGGCATAAGTTCGGTTCAACTCGCCAAAGATATATCCGTTACCCAAAAGACTGCATGGTTCATGCTGTGCAGAATTAGGGAAAATCTGAAAGATGATGCTACCTTTGAGGAGGATACACAGGTAGATGAAACATACGTTGGTGGCAAGACCAAGAAAAAGAAAGGTGGACAAGGACGCTCAACCAAACAAAAGACACCCGTGTTCGGTCTGCTTTCCAAAGGAAAGGTTCATGCCCGAGTAATACCCGATGCAAAGAAAACCACTCTCCAACCGATAATTGATGAACTCGTCAAGGCTGGCACTCGCATAATATCTGACTGTTGGAATGGGTACAATGATGTGCAGAAGAACTATCTCCATGAAAGGGTTGAACACCGACTTGAAGAATATGTAAATAAGAACGGATACCACACCAATTCCATAGAGGGCTTTTGGTCTCACCTCAAAAGAGGGATAGTCGGTATCTATCATCTTGTGACGGCCAAGCATCTACCCAAGTATTGCAAGGAATTTGTCTATCGGTACAATACCCGAGAAATGACAGACGGAGAAAGATTTGTGGATTTCTTGCGTTCAAGGACAAACAGATATCTCTATGGAGAGATTATTATGAAACCTGAGTTCGTTGATTACCAAATGCGTTTGGCATGGGAACGAACAAGATTTTGGAATTGTTAACATTTAAGATTTATTTCATCTTTGATGAAAGTTAATGCCTTCGGCATTTAACAAAACTCAAAGTTTCAAGTATAATTGCTAATGGTCGGCTTCTCACGAAGCCGGCTTTTCGTGTTATACAACATATTTCCAAGCAGTTCTGCGATATGTGCTTGCGTATGTCGAAAATTATTGCTTAATTTGCGAATTAAGAACCCTCAAAATTTTAAGCAAGAAACAGAAACGACATAAGATAAGACATATTTCAAACGACTTTTAGACAAGTTATTTGGCTTTTAGCAAATCTGGTAAATTTGAAGAAAAGAGTCACAAATGATAAGTCGGAAAGTAGGTTTGTACCCGTCAAGGGCGCAGACTGCTTTTTACTTATTTGGACTCTTAGGTTTACCAGAACCCGCTAAAGCAGATAGGTTAAAAAGTTTTGGCTGTCGCTCTTTTTTTTCGTTGGTAAAACCTACAGGAAATATGGACTATAAATTAGACTATATCACACGGATGCTCACCAAGATTGCCCACAAGCGTCTTGAAAGTTATGTTATCCACCGCATTTGGGACGGGCTGAACAATCCCGACATTCATTTCATATTTCAGCAATATGTTGTGAGAAAAGAGGGCAAGTATGCCCTTGCCGACCTTTATCTACCCCAAATAAATCTCGTTGTGGAGATTGATGAGCCAGCCCATTTCGGGAATAAGGAAGCCGACCAAATCCGTGAAAAAGAAATCTCCGAACATACGGAAGTGGTGAGGGTAAAGTGTTATGACATAATCGGCGATGATGCTGTACCTTGCTCTCTTGAAGAACTCAATAACCGTACCGATAAGGTAATCACCTATATCAAATCCCGAGTTTCGGAAACCGAATTCAAGCCATGGAAAGGCGTTGATACGGTAGAGGATATCCGTCAAAGAGGTGTTCTTAGAGTTGAGGATAATGTTTCGCTATATAATATTGATGATATTGCATCCGTGTTCGGAACAAGACCCAAACACAGAGGCTTTCTGCGGGCATCGGGAGTGGCAGTGCCGAACAGACCCGATGAGGTTGTTTGGTGGCCGAACACCAACCATGCCAAATGGGACAACCGCATTTCGGATGACGGAATGACAATAACCGAATGTCCGAAAGAAACCACCGAGAGGGCAGCCCATGTCAGACAGCATCGTGACTGCAAGACAAAACGCATCACATTTCTTAAATACACCGATTGGCTCGGCATTACATCATACCGCTTTATGGGTGTGTTCCAAATCAATCCGACCAAATCGGAAAAAGAAAACAAATGCATCTGGGAACGTGTCTCGGATAATTATCAACTGCCATGAGTAAAGAATACTATAAGAAGCGGATAGTAGATTTGCGCAGTTCTATCGCCAAAGAGCGTGAAGCCAAGAAAAAGGATAATGCCTACTATGCCGCCCTTATTAAAAAGGCTTCCACTCCCTCGGGCAAGGCGACATATCGAAAATCAAAGATAGACAGGGCGGCTTCCCATGACAGACGCATAGAAAGCCTTAAACGTGATATCGAGAATGCCAAAGCCGCCCTCAAAAGATGCAAATAACAAAAACATATAACATGGGAATAATCAACAACTTAATCAACTCACTAAAAGACAATTTCACAATGGCTGAATTTAGTATCAGTGGCCGTATGACTGTCAAAAGTCTGCGGAAACAATTCAAAGACGCATTCGGTGCAAGCCTGCGTGTCTACAAAGGTGCGAAGTTCGCACCCGAAGATGCGACCCTCGCATCTATCCGCAGCGGAGAGAATGCAAAAGGTGGAGAACTTGTGTGCAAAGGCAATCTCCAAGTAGGTAATTTCGAGAGCAAGATGAAAGAAATGTTCGGGATTACCGTGAAAGTGGCTAACCCCGACAACACCAAGTTGGTTGACGGCAAAATGACCATCGCGGCGGCAGGCCGTGAGGCCGTGGCGACCGACGACTGGAGCAACGAGCAGCTGCAATGCTACTTTTGGGACACCCTGCAAGACCTGCTTATCGCCAAAGGGTACAAAATCGAGAAAAAAGACTTCTCGAAAGATGTCGAGGACTACTACAAAAGTAGCCGCTACAAACGCTACGGGGTGGCGTTCGACATCTACAAAACTAAAAATCGCAAGAACATCGTAACCTTCTCCATCATAATGAAGGAGAGGTACTTCTTCGGCATTCGCTATAAAGGTGACAAACCGACAGGTCCGGCGCTACAAGCCGCTCTGACTGGTGTAGATGCATCAATAGAGGTTAAAAGCGATAATGATGAGGCATGGGCTGCATGTGCTACCCCATCGGCACGCAACGAGCTCAATTTCAAGACGATGAAATCGGAGGGAATTGGCAAACTGAAAAACCCGACCGCGAGAGCCGCATTCATGAATGGCGTAGCAAACGAAATAGATACGCTTGTAAAGAAACTATCCGAGGCTTTCAACAAGAAAGGATTATAATACAACCCGATGAAACTCGAAGATTTGTTGCCTATCCTAATCATTATTTTTATCGGGCGCATTATCCTCAACATCCTCAAGTGGACTTTTCGGATAATCATGTGGCCGATATGGTACCTTATCAGTTTGGCAATTAAATGAATTTTGAGAAGTTTGGCATATTGGCAATCATACTCTATATCGGACGCAACTTCTTCAAGTGCCTCTTTTGGCTGATTGTGTTCCTCATATTTTATGGACTAAACTCACTACTCAACTAAAAAGATGAAAATACCCGGTGTAAGTTTCTCACTCAAACGAGCGGTCGGCATAACAGCCGCAAAACAGAAGATTGCCCGTAAGACCGGCATACCCACTACCAAGCAAGGCTTGGAACGCAAAGTGGGTAGAATGGTTCTGAATGCTATTTTCGGAAAGAAATAGACTTTGTTCTCTCAACTTATGACAAAAAGCGTACCAAGTGGATTTGGCACGCTTTTTGTTTGTTACATAAGTAACAACTACCCAAGAGAGGGTTGATGATTGGTCTACATAATTGATAGGCTCGATGTGTTCATTATCCGAACCGTTGCAAGTACCAACGGGATAAAACATTTTTTCCATGAATATCACATCAGCCACAATATGTACAGACCCATACTTTGGGGAAAAGTACGTGTATGTGCGTGAGCATTACCGACGACTACGAAATGGAAAGTTGGTATTTGTGCACGCTCATTTGCGCCGTAAATGTGGTACTCGGTGTTAGTACCCATGTTCCCAACAATCATCAACCATTAAATTGGGCGGTTGTTTTTGTTTGATAATTAATTATACTCGTGCTGGGTACATTTGTTAAAACAGAAACCATAATCTTACAGAATTCTTGGTACACTAAAGTATATAGACGCGAACCCTTTAATGCTGTCCCTATAGATTGGAAAGATGGTGGAAATGGGGGGAAGATGGGGGTTTTGGTCGAACAAAGGAGGGTAGTTAGGTGTATTTGTATTAAATTTGCATTCATAAAACGACATTAACATCATCACATGACCAAAATTTCATCGCTCATAGCCATATTCCTGTTTGCCATCGCGTCACTTTTCCCAACCGATGCCGTAGCCCAAAAGGGAGAAAAGACTGTCGGGCTGCGTGCGGGCTACAGCACGCGCAACGAGTCGGCAATCGCGGGGGTGTATTTCCAGTACAGGTTTAGCCGCTACTTCCGTCTCGCCCCGAATATCGACTATATTTTCCGCCATCGTGGGACTGACGCGTTCTCATTCAACGGCAACGCACACTTTCCTATCTCCCTTGTGCCACAACGGCTCAACATCTACCCACTCGCGGGCATCAACTACACGAGCTGGAACATGCGCATCGAGGGGCTGGATGAGACCGACGACGTGACCACCCGCGCGGGCAAATTCGGCATCAATATCGGCGGTGGGCTTGAATGGTATGCCACGCCGACGCTTAAAGTACTCTTTGAGGGGAAGTTTTGCTGGGTCAACAAGTATGATACCGGGGCGCTGACCCTCGGCATCGGGTATGTGTTTTGAGGCAATCCTATCGTTTAATAGGGCTGATAAGGCTAATAAGTCAAATAGGGCCAATAAGCCTTATAGCGATTGCAATTTACACTTATTGTGAAACGGGAAGGGGCGTTTGCTTGGATATGATGGGGAAAATGGGTAATTTTGCAATCTGAAATCTGCCCGTGGGGAAAATGCGGGCACACAGGCAATTGCAGAATTATGAGTGTAACCATCCTCGGCATAGAGTCATCGTGTGATGACACCTCGGCGGCAGTCATACGCGACGGGCTGCTGCTGTCAAACGTCATAGCCTCACAGAAAGTCCACGAGGAGTATGGGGGCGTGGTGCCCGAGCTTGCCTCGCGCGCACACCAGCAGAACATCGTCCCCGTAGTGGACACGGCACTGAAGCGTGCCGGAGTGGACAAGCACGAGCTGTCGGCCATAGCATTCACCCGTGGCCCGGGGCTGTTGGGTTCGCTGCTCGTGGGGACATCATTCGCCAAGGGAATGTCGCTGGGACTACGAATACCCATAGTCGACGTCAACCACCTGCACGGGCATGTGCTGTCGCACTTCATACGCACCGAGGAGAGCGACCCCATACCGGAATACCCGTTTATCTGCCTGCTTATCTCTGGGGGAAACTCCCAGATAATCCTCGTGCGCGGCTACGACGACATGGAGGTGCTCGGCCAAACCATCGACGACGCCGCCGGAGAGGCTTTCGACAAGTGCGCCAAGGTGATGGGTCTCCCCTACCCCGGCGGCCCGCACATCGACCGCCTCGCAGCCGAGGGGGACAGTAGCGCGTTCAAGTTTGCCAAGCCCCGCATCCCGGGTCTCGACTACAGTTTCAGCGGACTGAAGACATCGTTCCTCTACACCCTGCGTGACGAGTGCAAGTTCGACCCCGACTTTATCGACAAACGACGCGCCGACCTCGCTGCATCGCTGCAAAAAACCATAATCGACATACTTCTCGACAAGCTGCGCAAGGCCGTCGAGCAGACAGGCGTGAAGACCGTGGCCATAGGCGGGGGCGTATCGGCCAACTCAGGCGTGCGTCAGGCAGTCGCCGACTTCTGCGCCTCGCGCGGGCTGAGGGCGTTTATCCCGCCCCGCACATTCACCACCGACAATGCCGCCATGGTAGCGATTGCCGGGTATTTCAAGTATCTGAAACAGGACTTCTGCCCCTACGAGGCCACGCCATACGCGCGTGTCTCGGTGTGACACAATTCTATAGACCACATGGACGTATCAATCATAGCCATAGGCGACGAGCTGCTCATCGGGCAGGTCATCGACACCAATTCGGGCGACATAGCCCGTCATATCGCTCCCTACGGGTGGCGCGTCAATGACGTGCAGGTCGTGGGCGACAACGCCGACGAGATATTGCGTGCCATCGACCGCGCCTTTGAGTCGAGCGACGTCGTGCTCACCACGGGAGGACTTGGGCCGACCAAGGATGACATCACCAAGGGGACGCTGTGCCGCTACTTCGGCGGCGAGCTGCGCCATGACCCGTCGGTGCTTGAGAACGTGAAGGTGGTCGTCGCCAAGCGCGGGCTGCGGCTCAACAACCTGACGGCGGCACAGGCCATCGTGCCGACATCGTGCCGCGTGATACAGAACCGTGTGGGAACGGCACCGCTGATGTGGTTTGAGCGCGACGGGCGCGTGCTTGTGTCGATGCCCGGAGTGCCGTTTGAGACACGCACGATGTTCCGTGAGGAGGTGATGCCGATGCTGCTTGAGAAATTTGCCTCTGACGTGGCAATCGGACACCGCACCGTCATCGTCACCGACTGGAGCGAGTCGCAGCTTGCCATGCACCTGAGCGACTGGGAAGACGCGCTGCCACCATACCTGCATCTCGCCTACCTGCCCAAGCCGGGGCTGATACGCCTGCGGCTTGACGGGCAGCATAGCGACGGGGCCTTCATCGAATCGGAACTGACAAAATATCACGACCAGCTCCTCTCGTTGGTAGGTAATACGCTTATCTGTGACGGCGACAAGACGATGGCCGAGGTGCTGCTCGACCACCTGCGGCGGCTCGGGCTGACCATCGCCACCGCCGAGAGCTGCACGGGTGGCAACATCGCCCACCTCATCACCTCAATACCCGGAGCGTCGGAGTCGTTTATGGGCAGCGTAGTCGCATACTCAAACGACGTCAAGGAGCGCGTGCTGTCGGTCGACGGGACGACTCTCGCCGAACATGGAGCGGTGAGCATCCCCGTCGTGGAACAGATGACTCGTGGCGCAATCGCCCGCATCGGTGCCGACTGCGCGATAGCCACCTCCGGCATCGCCGGCCCGGGAGGGGCAGTGCCCGGCAAGCCCGTGGGGACAGTGTGTATAGCCATCACCACCCCCACCGGAACTGTCAGCGACACATTCCATTTCCCCGGCTCGCGCGACCGCGTGATTGACCGCGCCTCGACCGTCGCGCTCATCCTCGCCATCAAGCAGCTGCGGAAAATGTAACACGTCAACACCATATTTCCACTATGAGCAACACATTCCCCATGCCTGCCAACCTGCTGCGACCCGCGTCAGACACCAAGCGGCTCCAGTCCCTTGACCTTATAAAGGGGCTGCTGATGCTGCTTGTCATAATCGACCACACGAGTGTTGCATCACCTTGGAAAGACACCCGGATATATTCGATGTTTGAACATCTTGAAGTGCCGGCATTTTTTATTGTCGCAGGGTATTGGTTCAGCCACAAATCCTCATTGAAACACTTCCTTATCAATAAGGCCAACCGGCTGATGATACCGCTCATATTTTTTATGGTGTTGAGTTTTGGGTATGACCTCGCAATCTCCTTCATAGAGGGGAATGCCGACTTTTCTCTTGGAGGCGGCATCCATGCGTTGCTTCACAACCGGGTCAATTACCCGTTGTGGTTCATCAGGGCAATCTTCGTTGCCCTAATAATTTTATACGGGATATCCCGTATCTCGACCGCAGGTCGAGATACGCCACCGAGCGAGTTTCCTCGCCTTATCGCCGTTATCTCGTTCATGCTCCTCTCAAACCTCATAATAATCCCCATGCTGTATAACCAATCCCATTCGCAGTCATTTCTCTCGAGCTACCTCTGCATACCACAGGCGTTGCAGATGGTTCCCTTGATATATCTTGGAGTCATAGCAGGACATTATCGGGTGCTTGAACTTAAAGTATCACCCTTCGTGCTGATGACACTCGCCGTCATCGGGGCAGCCGGATGCTACATGCTTGCAGGCTACAATGACCTCCATCTTGACGCAAGAACCACAGGAAATTTCGCAGAATTTTACGGGGCAGCATTTTTCGGAGGATTGTTCCTTTTCTCCATTGCCCCACTCATAGGACACCTCCCCCTTATCAACTATCTCGGAGCCAACTCCCTGATAGTAGTCGGTATACATGCCATACCCATCCACCTCGGGGAATATGCTGGCATCGCATAGGGATGGCCAATCTTTCTGCTCACGCTCCTCTGCCTCCCACTCCTTATCGAACTATTAACGAAATATTTTCCACATTTCACTGCCCAAAGAGCCTTGATATACTTTCCACGATTCTCAAGGTCTCTAAGCAAGCAAAATATGTAACGCCCTATGCAGAGTCAGTTACAAGAACCCGCAACAAAAGAACGCATAGCCTTTATCGACTTGATGAAGGGTATTGTCGTATTGCTCATACTGCTGCTTCATCTTGAGATAAATGTTCCGTCAGAAACAGTGAGAAACATGATGTCCAATATGCGTATGCCCGCATTCTTTTTCCTTTCCGGCCTGTTTATCTCGTTCAAATATAGCACATGGACCTTTTTCATAAAGAAGGTAAACAATCTTATCGTGCCGTATATGTTTTTTGGAGTCCTTGCGTTGGTGGTAATCCTGCTCTTCCCCCAAATTCCCCCGTTTCGATATCATCCAGACTACACCCTTGAAATGACTCCATGGAGCATATATTACTTTTTTGCCGCCCCGGTCAACACTCCCATATGGTTCCTGTGGGCACTGATGTATGCGTCCATGATTTTCTTCATATTGGCCAAAAGTCTCCGAAACTTCCACCCGGCAATACTTGCAGTCGTCGTACTTATTGTCGGATATTCCGGGCGCCAGTTGACCTACCATATAGCGGTAAGCACCATTGAGAACCCATTTATGATATTTCTCCGCGATACCCATTTATCCATAGGGATGGAAGCTACTTTATTTATCATGGCAGGGTACATGGTACGACGCAGCCCGCTTTTCACCTATAACCCCGGCGCCAAGGCACGCCTGGCGATAATATGCTGCTCACTCATCATCTGGTGGTTGTCATCAAGAGGATATAATGTATTCAATACCTACGTGATGCGCAATCAGATACACACCTCGTATCTTGCAGGCCTCTCCTCTATAACAATTGTATGGTTATTGGCACAGCGCATAAACTACTTACCCTACATATCCTATGTCGGACGATACTCGATAATTACCTTGGGAACCCATTATCTTTATCAAAGGATAATCGAGAACGTATTCCCCACCAACATATACATTGAGCTTGTCGTCATTCTTGCACTGCTGCCTCCAACTATATATGTGCTGACACGGTATCTGCCGTGGCTGACGGCCCAACGTGCCCTTATACCTATACCCACGAGCCATGTAATCTTCCGCCAAACTGAAAATATAGCAGCCCGATAATATGCACACAACCGACTTCAGCCCCAAATCAGACGGACGCATAGCCTTTATCGACTTGATGAAAGGTATCGTCGTATTGCTCATCCTGCTGCGTCACCTTAGGTTAGATATACCGTCAGAAACGATGAGAGCCATGCTCTCCAACATGCGTATACCTACATTCTTTTTCCTTTCGGGACTATTCATATCACTCAAATATAACACACGAACCTTTTTCATAAAGAAGGTAAACAACCTCATCGTGCCGTATATGTTTTTTGGTGTCCTTGCATTAGTGCTTGTGCTACTGTTTCCCAAAATTCCCCCGTTAAAATATGAGGCAGACTTTATTCTTGAAATGAACGCGCAGAGCCTGTATCATTTTTTCGCATATCCGGCCAATATACCTACATGGTTTCTATTTGCATTAATGTACGCCTCCATTATATTCTTTATACTTGCAAAGGTGTTGCACCGTGTCCACCCATTTGTCCTTATAATCGTCACCATCACCATTGGATATTTCGGGAGGCAACTGTCATACTACATGGCCACATATCCTGACAGCAATCCGTTGGTGACCTTCCTACGGGATACCCACTTTTCCATAGGTATGGAAGCAACGTTCTACCTCATGGCGGGATATTTAGTGCGCCGCAGCCCGCTTTTCGCCTACAATCCGGGCATCAAGGCACGTTTGGCGATAATCGCCTGCGCAGGAATCATATGGTGGTTTTCATCCCGAGGCATAACCGCCTTCAACGCATACTATTTCGGCAACCAGATACATACATCCTATATCGCCGGCCTGTCATCGATATTTGTTGTATGGTTTATAGCACAAGGGCTCAATTATTTGCCATACGTATCCTATATTGGACGGTATTCAATAATCGTCTTAGGGTCACATACACTTTACCAAAATATAATAGAGAACTACTTCCCCACCAACCCATACATAGAGCTTGCCGTTATTCTCGTACTATTGCCCCTAACCATATACGTGTTGACGCGGTACCTGCCGTGGCTGACGGCGCAGAGGCCGTTGATCCCCGTGCCGGGGGAGCGGCGAAGGGACTCGTCGACGTCCGCGCCGGCCTTTGAAGGGGCAATCGCGGCAGAGGGGCAAGAATTAGGGGCGGAAAATTTGCGTAAGTTGTAAAAAATGTGTTACTTTGCACTCTGTTTTGTGGCTCATCCTGTAAAGTAGTTTTGAATGATGCACTTAGCTACGATATGAGACTGAGATGGCGGCCGCCAAAACGCGCAGAGTTAAATCAATAACAAACAGATAATAGAAACAGCCATGTCAAAGATTTGTCAGATTACAGGCAAGAAAGCGATGACCGGTAACAACGTCTCGCACTCCAAAAGACGCACAAAGCGTAAATTCAATGTCAACCTCTTCAACAAGAAGTTCTATTGGGTTGAACAAGGCGTTTGGATCAGCCTCACTATCTCGGCCGCAGGTCTCCGCACAATCAACAAGCTCGGCCTTAACGCAGCCATGATTCAGGCCGCCGAGAAGGGTTATTTAACTGATAAAGATATTAAATTTTTAGAATTCTAAAAGAAGATGGCAAAGAAAGCTAAAGGCAACAGAGTACAAGTGATACTTGAGTGCACCGAGCACAAGGCAAGTGGTATGCCCGGCACCTCCCGTTACATCACCACCAAGAACAGGAAGAATACCACCGAAAGATTGGAGCTTAAGAAATACAACCCCATCCTTAAGCGCGTAACAGTACACAAAGAAATCAAATAACATTACCCAGATATGGCAAAGAAAACCGTAGCATCACTGCAGAAGGGCGAAGGCCGCACCTACAGCAAAGTCATCAAGGTCGTGAAGTCGCCCAAGACCGGCGCATACACCTTCAAGGAGGAAATGGTGCCCAACGACGCCGTTAAAGACGCCCTCAAATAATCAGATAGAGCATTTGACCAAGATACCCATCGGGTCGCCACGTATGGCGACCCGATTTTGTCATATATGTAAACCCTCAGTCGCGAGTGCATTGCAAAACCCGTATGGCTGTAGGGCTGCACCATGGTGCAGCCACGTTTATGTGTGCAAATCAGATGGCAGCCATTTGTGCATAACGACTGCACCGTGGTGCAGCCCGCCCAAAATGTGGGATTTTGGGGTATAAAAATAGCGTCCCGCCTTGGAGGGCGGGACGCTTTGGAGGTACCAAGCAGAATCGAACTGCTGTAAACGGTTTTGCAGACCGGTGCCTAACCACTCGGCCATGGTACCTTGTTGTGGTTTGCGAGTGCAAAGATAGGGGGTTTATCCGAGTTATGCAAGAGGATATGGCAGTTTTTTGGGATTTTTTCATGAAAATCGTATATTGTGCAACTTTTTGTGGAGACAGGACGTCAAACGGAAAAACGGAGAACGTTGCAAAACCGCTAAAGTAGAGTCGCGACATGTCGCGACCGCGAATAGAGAGAGTGTCAACAATCCATCCGTGCGGTCGCTACAGGTCGCGACCATACTTTTGAGCAAAGGAATGAACAAAATTATGGATATGAAAAAGATAAGAGAATTGTTAGTGATGATTGGCACCGTGACAGTGCTATTGACGGCGACCGGATGCGGGAACGACAGCGAGACCCGTAGCCGCATGATTGGAGAGTCGGTTGGAACAGCCATCCGTGACCTCAAGGCGACGGACACGCTGTTTACAGCAGGCAGTGACAACGAGCCGGCATTGACGGCTAAGGCATCCGTATCGACCGACAGCACGGCATACGGCGGCGAGACCACACCGGCAATAACGGTAAATGTCTACGAATCAAACGGTCTCTCACGGTTTGACGCCGGAATGATTATCCCGGTCGTCGGCATCGTGTTTGGCGTCATGTGCCCGGTGCTCATAGTGCTGGTGATAATGGTGTATATCTACAAGATATGCAGCAGCCGCAACCGTGTTATCGAGGCGGCAGTGGCACGCGGCATCGATGTGCCGGCATCGGCCTTCACACGCTCGCGCACCCCACGTGCACGGCTCAACTCGGCTATGGTGTGGCTCGGTGTCGGACTTGGACTGATAGCGATGGGTGCCATGATGGAGGATGCGGACTTTATGGGGATTGGCGCGGTGCCCATGTTTATCGGCATAGGGAAACTCGTGACCTATATCCTTGAAGACCGTAAGAAGGAGTCGGATGCCACGACGGAGGTGAACGAAGATGCTCACGAGGATTGAGGAACTCCAATTGATTGCCCGTTGCGTGACTGTTGACAGCCGTCGCGCTTTCGGTCGTCTGGTCGAGGAGTACCAACAGCCCTTGCGGCGGTTTCTGCTCAATCTCACCGGGGGCGACAGCGACCTGGCCGACGACGTGGCCCAGGAGGCATTTCTGAAGGCCTACTCGTCACTGCGGTCGTTCAGGGGTTGCTCGCGGTTTGGCACATGGCTCTACCGCATCGCCTACAACGAGTGGGTGTCGCAGGTGAGGCGACGGCACGAGGAGCGCATGGGCGACACGACGTATGAGACCGAAGAGACCCACACGCCCTCGCATTCTTCGGACGCCCGTATGGACGTGAACCGGGCAATGGCATCGCTGAGCGAGCCGGAGCGCACGGTCGTGCTGCTGTTCTACATGGAGGACCGCCCGATAAAGGAGATATGCGACATAACAGGATTCCCGTCGGGGACGGTAAAGTCCCACCTGTCGCGTGCAAAAACAAAGATGGCACGTGTGCTGTCAAAATAGATTCATCAACCTCTAACTATAACAGATCAACCAATGAATATGAAAACAGATAAAGACGATTATATCGACGCAAGGCTCGGAGAGCTGCTGAAGGAGACGCTGCCGACCCCTCAACGAGACCCATGGTTTACGCGGCGCGTTCTCAATCGGCTCCCCGACCGCCCATCGCGCGCCTCACGCTGGGTGACGGCATTGTCGGTAGCCGCAGCGTTGGCTGTATTGGCGTTTTACTGGCGCGACCTGTTTGTCACGGTTGCCTCATGTCGCGTGGTGACAATAGGAATGCTGGCGTTGTACACCCTGCTGGGAGCCGTCACCGTCTCGGTGGTTGCCGCCATTGTGTGGCCGCGCCTGAGCCGGGTCATGTGAAGATTCGGTTACAGGCGACTGAGGGTTGAACTTTTTATCATCCGCGATGTTTTTGTGATATAACGAGTGAGACCGCCCGCGATTTCACTCGCAGGATAATGAATAATCGTTTTTATTAACTTCAAAAACCAATAGAATCATGGGAAAGAATGCAACAGGTCTCTTTATCGGTCTTGCCGCCGGAGTGGTCATTGGAGCAATAGGGTATAAATTTGCACAGACTGAGCAAGCCGACGAGTTTAAGGATGATGCAGTAAGGGCATGGCTAAAGGCCCGCATCAAGGCCCGTAAAGCCTACCGCTCGGCCCGTGGCAAGGCCGCAGACCTCGGTATGAAAGCCGCAGACAAGATGGCCGACGGAGCACATGTCGTGGCTGACAAGGCCGACGAGCTCAAAGTGAAAGTCGCCGACTATAACGGGACGCTGAAGAAATAAGGAAACATATCGACCCCACGTAAAGAGTCAATTTTTGCCGCCTGACATAGGCGGTCATGTCGAAGACATGCCGTGAACATTGGAGCGAGATAAGGCATTCCACATTTTACGGCATGTCTTCGGCGTGGATTTATGGGCGGGAGGACGCTTTAATATACGCGGGCGCTATGTATAGCGCCCCTACAGGGAGGACGGTCAGGGAGGACCGGTGAAGGATGGATTAGAGGCGGAATGGGATAGGGAGGATGCAGAAGACCGGAACGGTGGCGTCATCGACCTTGCCGGGACGCCAGCGGGGCATCTCGTTGATGACACGCACTGCCTCGGCATTGAGCGACGGCTCGACACCGCGCAATATCCTCACATGGCTTATCGCCCCGTCGGTATTGACCACAAAACTGCACAGCACGCGGCCCTCGACACGGTTGAGGTAGGCATCGGCGGGATAACGACGATGCTCGTTAATGAACTTGACCATCGCCTTGTCACCACCGGGAAAGTGAGGTTGCTCGTCCACAAAATCATAATCGTACACCTCTATACGCATGGTCTGATTGAGGCGCGAATCATGATAGGCAACCGTACGGCGTCCCTGTCCGTAGGCGGCAAGCGACATCACCGATGCGGCAATAATGAAGAATATCTTGCACGAGGTATTTATCATGGATGGTAAATTCATTCTACATTTACGACGGCAAATATAGATGCTTCCCACGTGACAGGCAAACGCTCCAAGTGGTTTTTGGCAATGATTATTATTGTTTTATCTTTATTTACAGTTTGCCCGATAGTCACTGCGCCGGAACACTTACCGCCCGCACAGTATACTATATCGGCAATTGTCGCGTTATAGTTGTGGAATCCCACAGTGAAAATGACGACACGTAACATATTGCCCATCATAATAGCAGCGGTGACATGCCTCACACTCAACGCCGAGGACAGCTCACCGGCCTATAACTTCCTAAACATCCCGTCATCCTCCCACATCTACGGACTTGGAGGGGTGAACATCTCCCTTATCGACGATGACATAAACCTCATCGACCAGAATCCGGCACTCTTAGGGCCGGAGATTGACATGCAGGCGGGACTCAACTACATGCACTATGTCGGCGGGAGCAACTTTGCAGGACTCAAATACGGCATGGCCGCAACCGAGCGTAGCGCATGGGCCATCGGGCTACAGTACTTCGGCTACGGGGAGATAAAGCAGACTGAAATCGACGGCTCCATCAGCGGAACATTCTCACCCAAGGACGTGACATTCGCCGGATATTATTCCCACGATATCACCGATCGCCTGCGTGGCGGCATCGCCATCAAGGGTGTCTACAGCAGCTACGAAGCGTACACCGCGTGGGCTATCGCCACCGACCTGGGCATCAACTATTACAATCCCGACCGAGACCAGTCGCTGTCGCTCGTGGTCGCCAACCTCGGCGGCCAGGTCAAGAGGTTTAACGCCGCCTACGACAGGCTGCCGATAGACGTGCGGCTCGGGTGGAGCCAATCATTCGGCTCGTTCCGGTTTTCGGTGACGGCGTGGAATCTCACCAAGTGGAAACTGCCCTACTATGACCCCGGAGACGGCACTACCGACGCCAAGCCCGAGCTGAAGCAGAACTTCGGGTCAAACCTTTTCCGGCATCTCGTGTTCGGGGCCGAGTTCGTACCCTCGGATCGGCTATACATAGGCTTGGGATACAACTACAAGACACGCACCGACATGAGCACCTATTCGCGCAACTTCCTGTCGGGATTTTCCATCTGCGCCGGGCTTAAGGTCAAGATGTTTGGCTTTGGGGTGGCGTTTGCGCAGCCGCATACGGGTGCCACGACGTTCATGCTCAATCTCACGACCAACCTCTATGAGTTTAAGAAATAGAGAACACTTTTAATAGGGCCAATAGGCTAAATAAGTCAAATAGGGCTAATAAGCCTTATAAAGAACTGGATATGGATAATGCGCGGATATTGATTGTCGAAGACGAGGAGACGCTATGCGAGGCGTTGCGGTTTAATCTTGAGGCAGAGGGGTATGCCGTGGACGTGGCGCATACCGCCGAGGAGGCCATGCGTCTCGACCTCTCCCGCTACTCGCTTGTGCTGCTCGACGTGATGATGGGCGAGATGAGCGGCTTTGAGATGGCAGCGGCAATGAGGCAGAATCCCGCCACAGCACGCGTCCCGATAATATTCTGCACCGCCCTCGACTCGGAGGAGGAGATGGTCGGGGGGCTGGATATAGGTGCCGACGACTACATCACCAAGCCATATTCCATCAAGAATGTGCTTGCACGCGTGCGCTCGGTGTTGCGCAGAGCCGCTCCCGCCGGACAACCGGCAGCCACCACGTCCACCCACAGGATACTCGAATGTGACACCCTGAAACTCGACCTTGACTCAAAACGTTGCATGGTCGACGATGAAGAGGTGCTGCTGCCCCGCAAGGAGTTTGAGATACTCGCCCTGCTGCTCGGCGAACGCGGCCGCATATTCTCACGCGAGGAGATACTGTCGCGGGTGTGGCCCGATGAGGTCGTTGTGCTTGACAGGGTGGTCGATGTCAATATCACGCGGCTTCGCCGCAAGATCGGACGATATGGCAAGATGATAATCACCCGCTCGGGCTACGGCTATGGATTCTCGGCTTAGAATATCATACTCCCGGCGACTCTATCTGTGGTTTCTGCTGTTCCTGTGGGCCATGATGGGCGGTTTCACCATCCTCCAGTATGACCGTGAACGCGATTTCAAGGCCGAATTGCTGAACGTGCGGCTTCAGGCAGTCAATGCCGAGCTGATAGAGATGCTCTCGGACAGCGTGCCGCTGGAAAACGCGCTCGCCATGGTCGCACTCCCATCCGACTCACTACGCATCACAATCATCGACCGACAAGGGAGAGTGTCATATGACAATTCGCTCGACTCGCTCCCTACGGGCAACCATCTAAATCGCAACGAAATATCCGCAACGATAAAGGGAGGCAGCGGCTACACCGTGCGCCGTCACTCCGAGAGCGCGGGAGGCGACTACTTCTACTCGGCAACGGCCGGCGACTCGCTTATCGTGCGCTCCGCCCTCCCCTACGGGCTGTCGCTTACAGATGTACTTGCCGTCGACAAGGGATTCCTGTGGTACATGTTTGCCATCACGTTGCTGCTCAGCGTAGTGGGATATTTTGCCATGCGGCGTCTCGGGCATAACATACGGCGTCTGAGGCGATTTGCACGCGATGCCGAGCGTGGCGTGCCGGTGTATGATTCCCAACCGTTCCCGCATGACGAGCTCGGGGACATCTCCAACGACATCGTGCGAATGTATGCCAAGTTGCAGCGTGCACTCGTCGAGCGCGACCGCGAGCATCGGGCGGCACTCCACGAAGAGCGGGAAAAGATACGCATCAAGAAACAGCTCACCAACAATATCAACCACGAGCTGAAGACCCCCATCGCATCCATACAAGTGTGCCTTGAGACAATGATGGTCCATCCCGACCTCGACACGGCACGGCGCGCCGACTTCCTGCAACGCTGCCATGACAACTGCGGGCGGCTGCAAAGGCTCATCGCCGACATATCGTCGCTGACACGCATGGAGGACGGGGCATCGCACGTGGAGATGACACCCGTAGATCTCGACAAGGTAATCGCCGAGGCAATAGAGACCGTGACACCCGTAGCGCAATCCAAGGGGATGGGGATAAACTACACCACTTCGCCCGAACCAATTATGACCCGCGGCAACCAGGGGCTGCTTGAATCGGTGTTTGTCAACCTGCTTGACAATGCCGTAGCCTACTCGGGTGGGACACGGGTCAACGTACGCCTTGACAGCACAACACCTGACGCTTATATATTCTCGGTGTGGGATGACGGTACCGGGGTCCCTGCCGAAGCTCTCCCCCATCTGTTTGAACGCTTTTACCGCATAGACAAAGGCCGGTCACGCGCTATGGGCGGAACCGGCCTCGGACTGGCTATCGTGAAGAACGCCGTGATGTTACACGGTGGCGAGATCAGTGTCCGCAACCGTCCCGACGGAGGGTTGCAATTCACGTTTTCCATCGCGCGGAGCTGAGGGACGCTCATTGAGCTTTCTCACCGCCCGCAGGAACTTGCGCAATGACGACACCATTTCCTGGGTCTCCTGTAGCAGGTTGAGGTAGACATATATCACCGCAAGGTTACGGTCGTCGCCGTCATGGAGATATGTGTGGAGTCGGTGATAGCTGTCGGATATGGTGTCCTTAATCTCGTCGCAACGCTTTCTGAGAGGCTGCACGGCCTTCATGTCGCCGCTCGCGAGGATGGCGAGCGTAGTCTCAAACGTGTCGCCCACCGACATGGCTATCGACTCAAGGTCTGTGACATAGTGGGGCGGCAGAGGCCGGAAATTGTTGTCGACATGCTCCTTGCACACCTCATTGATGCGCCGCAGGTTGTAGAGCATCGACATACAACAGTTGTTGGCAAGGTGAAACCACGCACTCTTTTCAAATGCCGTCTCACGGCTGACGTTGCGCAGGCACAGGGTCTCCTTGCGGCGGTAGTTCTTCAGCAGATTTTTCTCCTTCTCAAACGAGCGGTCGGCACGTCCGAGAGCCTTGGTGTCATCTTTTATAAATCCCTGCGTGATATTGGCATAAGTATCATGGGCATAGACTATAAACTTCTTGTGCTGCTCAGTGATGTAAACAAGGAGAAGATTCCACACCTCGGTCTTGTCATCGGTCGAGATAATTGTGCGGAACAGGGTATCATCATTCTCCTCGGCACGCTTGCGGCGGTAGCGCACGTTGCTGCGCACAAGAATGAACACGGCCACCGCTCCGGCAGCAATCATCACCCACAGGCCTCCAACATGCATCAGAGCCACAATAAGCCCCGCTCCGATAAAGGCCACCCCGGCAGTTATAAACCACCCGCCGATGACAGATATGACGCCCGTGATGCGAAACACCGCGCTCTCACGGCTCCATGCGCGGTCGGCAAGAGATGTACCCATCGCCACCATAAAGGTGACAAAGGTGGTCGACAGCGGCAGTTTGAGCGACGTGCCGAGGGCGATGAGCAATCCAGCCAACACGAGGTTTACCGACCCGCGCACGAGGTCAAACGAAGCGTCGGCATCGATGATGCTCTCATCGGTGTTGAAGCGGCGGTTGAGCCACTGCCTCATCCCCGCGGGCATCACGCGACGCGTGGCATTGACCATGGCGAGCGACCACCTGACGAGACGCCTGGCTATGCGCGACGAGCCAAACATCTCGTCGCCGCCGCTCTGGCTCGCCAGCTTGATTTCTGTCTGAGTCACCCTACGGGCTTTCTTTGAGGTGGCAAGTGACACCACCATAACTACACCTGCACCGATAAGGAAGTATATAGGGGTGTTGGCGGGAGCATTGAGCGAGCCCATCATGAAACCATGAGGATTGCCCGCCCCATTGGCAATATAATCCTGATAGGAGGCAAATCCCGTAAGCGGCACTCCGATGAAGTTAACGAGGTCATTGCCCGCAAACGCCATGGCGAGGGAAAATGTACCTGTCAGTACAATGACTTTAAGCACGTTCACCTTCAAGGCGTGGAGCAACTGCATGAGCAGAGTGAACACCACGAGGGAGCCACCGATAATCAACAACGTATTGCTGTCTATCCATTCCTTCACCTCAGGGGTCATAAATGTCATGCTCTTGGCGCCCTTGATGAGCATAAAGTATATGATGGCAGTAATGGCCACGCCACCGAATATACCGATTTTCCACTTCAAGTTGCGACGGTAGTTGAATGAAAACAGGGTCCGTGAGATGAACTGCACAATCGTACCGAACACAAAGGCTATCGCAACCGACAGGAATATGCCGAGAATTATCGACAGTGCCTTCTCGGCATTGAGCAGGTCGTGGAGCCCGAGACCGGAGGTGTCGCCGGCAAGTTTCAGCAGCGAGACGGCAAAAGTAGCACCAAGCAGCTCAAACACCATCGACACAGTAGTCGATGTAGGCATCCCGAGCGAGTTGAACACGTCAAGCATTATTATGTCGGTCACCATCACCGCCATGAAAATGCACAGCAGGTCATAGAACGAGAAATGCTCCGGGCGGAATATCCCGTGGCGGGCGATATCCATCATACCGTTGCTCATCACGGCACCGATAAGCACCCCGATAGCGGCCACGGTGATAACACGCTTGAACGAACCGGCCTTGGAACCGATTGCCGAACTCATAAAATTTACGGCGTCATTGCTCACTCCCACCGAAAGGTCAAAGACCGCCAACAGGAACAAGAATATCACCACTCCTAAAAACAAAATGTCCATAGATTTATGAAATATAATATATGAAAACAGTATAAAGCAGTATCACTCAATATGGTAGCTATACATCAGGCTGCCATATATCCTGAAAACAAAGTAACACAACTTCTGTTTCAAAAATATTTCATAATCCTTAAACTTTTGTTTCATTTGAGGGGTCAGTGACAGTCAGGGCAACTCCCGCTATCGGGATCGCGGGTATCGGGGTTGTCGGGGCAGTCGCGGAAATCCTTGCGAGTGCAGTTGTCGGCGAGTGCGCAACCGCTGCATATGCTGTTGCCGGTGCGATGGCGGGAAATCCTTACAATCTTGCGCACCACGATGATTAGGGAGATGAGGACTATAATAGCCACGGCGATATATTGGAGCGTAAGCCCCTCCATATAGGACATGAATAGCGTCATAGTGAGGTAGAACATAGTAGTTAGCGGGGGATTAGCGGTAGAATACGTTGGAATTCCTGTTCAAAGTTCGGCGTGAAGATGCCGCGGCCTAAGGCTTCCGTCACCTCATCCACATGCCAGAAACGCGCATCGTCTATCTCGTCGGGGTCGCCGACGGCACAGAACCCGTCATCGACCACTATGTAAAACGTGTTGACAAGCTCATACTCCACTGCCGAGCGGAACGGATAACGCAATAGAGGCACGGCACCAGAGGCATCCACCGAGAGCTCCTCACGCGCTTCCCTGACGAGGGCGTCAGCGACGCTCTCGCCGTAGTCCACGTGACCGCCCACAGCCGTGTCCCAACGCCCCGGCTGTATATCCTTTGACATGGAACGCTTCTGAAGGTAGATGTAGCCCCCGGGACGGAATATGTGGAGATGCACTACGGGGTGGAGCAACATCGAGCCGCCATGACACTCGCGGCGCGTGGCCTGTCCGATAGTGTTGCCCTCGATGTCCACAACGGGGAACAGTTCATCGTCTCTTGTAGTCATTTCTTCTTGTTTAATAGTTTGTATAGCTGCTGCGGGGTTAGCGTATCGGGGTATTCCGAAAACGGCAGACGGAGAGTGCAACCGTCACGGAAGCTGCTACAGCCATAGGCCGTATGCCCCTTTAGCAGATGGCCGGTGCCACACATGGGGCACTTGATTTCCTCGACAGATGCAATCTTGGGGGTAGCCTTGCGCGTGCGCTTTGGCTTCTCCTCCCCCTCATTTGATGAAGCGGAGCGGGCTTTCTTCCCTTTCTTCTCCTCCTCGGCAGGGGCGACCTCGATGCGTCGCGCCGAATTGTCGCTCAATACATTCAACACAATGTCGCTTATAAGAGTTTTCAACTCGGCGATAAACTCCGCAGCCGAATAGTCGCCACGCTCGATGCGCCGCAACTTGTTTTCCCACATCCCCGTGAGCTTGGCACTCTTGAGCAGCTCCTCATTGATAGTCGCGATGAGGTCAATACCTGCCTGCGACGCCATGATATTCTTGCGCTCGCGGTAGATATACCGCCGCTTGAACAAGGTCTCTATGATGGCGGCTCGTGTCGAGGGACGACCGATACCGTTCTCCTTCATGGCCTCACGCAGCTCCTCATCATCGACCGTCTTGCCCGCCGACTCCATAGCCCGCAGCAGGGTGCCCTCGGTATAATACTTGGGGGGCTGCGTCTGCTTCTTCAGCAACGACGGCTCATGGGGGCCCTGCTCCCCTTCGTGGAACTCGGGGAGCAGCTTCTCGTCCTCCTTGTCGTCATCGGGCTTGTCGCCGTTGGCGGCATATACATTGCGCCACCCGGCATCGACAATGACCTTGCCCGTGGCCTTGAAACCGACCGTATCGACATCGGCAAGGACAGTCGTCTGCATGAAAACGCAGTCAGGATAGAACGCCGCGATAAACCGCTGCGCTATGAGATGGTACATCTTGCGCTCATCGCCGACTAGCTGCGAGGGGGACTGCCCTGTCGGGATAATGGCGTGGTGGTCGGTCACTTTGGAATTGTCGAATACCTTCTTTGACTTAGGTATCTTGGCGGCAAGCACCGGGGCGGTGAGCGGCGCATACGGGGTCATCTGCCGCAGTATGCCGGGCACCTTTGGATAGATGTCCTCGCTGAGGTAGGTGGTGTCGACACGCGGATAGGTGGTGACCTTTTTCTCGTATAGCGACTGTATGAGCCGCAGGGTGTCATCGGCAGTCCACCCCCAACGCTTGTTGCACTCCACCTGCAGCGAGGTAAGGTCAAACAGCCTTGGCGGCGCCTCCTTGCCCCGCTTCTCGGTGACGCTCCTCACCACGAGGGGCTTTCCCTCTATGAGCGATAAGGCACGGGACGCCTCATCCTCCGACTTAAACCGTCCCGAGGTGGCGTTGAACGTCACGCCGCGATAGAGCGTCTTCAGTTCCCAGAAATCCTCTGGCTTGAAATTGGCTATCTCAAAGTGACGCTGCACGATAAGCGCAAGCGTAGGAGTCTGCACGCGCCCGATGGAGAGCACGTTGCCCGGAGAGCTGTACTTGAGCGAGTAGAGACGCGTGGCGTTCAGTCCGAGAATCCAGTCGCCGATGGCACGCGACAGTCCTGCATGGTAGAGGTTGTCAAAGTCACGCTCGGGCTTCAGGTTGCCAAACCCCTCCTTGATGGATTCGTCGGTCAGCGAGGAGATCCACAACCGCATGACGGGGCAGCGGCACTCGGCCTTCTGCATGACCCAACGCTGTATCAACTCCCCCTCCTGACCGGCATCGCCGCAGTTTATCACCTCCGACGCCTCGGCTATAAGCCCCTTTATCACCTCAAACTGTCGCTCGATACTCTGCTGCCCTATGAGCTTGATGCCAAACTTAGGCGGCAACATCGGCAACGAGCCAAGCGACCACCGCTTCCAACGGTCGGTATAGTCGGCAGGCTCTTTAAGGGTACAAAGATGCCCGAAAGTCCACGTCACCTTGTACTCTCCCCCTTCATAATATCCGTCGCGCTTGACGTTAGCGCCGAGTATGGCCGCTATATCCTTGGCCACACTCGGTTTCTCGGTTATACACAGTTTCACGCTATAATTTTATATTAAACTCACATTTGCCACGAGGGGTGTCCACCATGAGGGTAAACGCTTTCCTGCGCTTCATCTTGGGGAAATCTATCTCCACGGGTATCTCGCCGTCATCCTCCCACTGGAACCACCGCTTGAAGTCCACACCGTCTATGTCGGTGGCCGTGTAGACACGCTTTCCCGCCGTCAGCGAGACGGCATCAACGCGGCATGAAGTGTGGGGACGCCCCACAAGCCGGCCATAGAGACGGGTGAGGTCGCTGCGGTAGTCCATGCGGTCGACCACAAGTGTCAGCGCTTCCCCATCGCCCGTAGGACGCGAGGGCAGCCGTTGGGCCATAACGGCTGCTGCCAGCGACACCATCAGCACAAGGGCGACGCACACACCGCGCCGCAGCATATCGCTCACACTACTTGCCGCCATCGCGTTCCAGACGTTTGGCCTCGTCCCACAGCGCGTCCATCTCGGCAAGCGTCATGTCGCCGAGAGAGCGCCCAATCTCGCGGGCGCGGCTCTCGACATGGTTGAAGCGTGATATAAACTTCTTGTTGGTCTTTTCGAGCGCATTCTCAGGATTGACCTTATAGAGACGGGCGGCATTGACGAGGCTGAACAGCAGGTCGCCAAACTCCTCCTCGACCCTCGCGGGATCGTCCATCGTCTCTATTTCGCGGCCCACCTCGACAATCTCCTCACGCACCTTATCCCACACCTGCTCGCGGCTTTCCCAGTCAAAGCCGACGTTAGCGGCCTTTTCCTGGATGCGGTCGGCCTTTATCAAGGCCGGCAACGCGGCGGGAACTCCGGCAAGGACGGTCTTGTTGCCCCCCTTCTCACGGAGCTTTATCTGCTCCCAGTTTAGCTCAACCTGATGAGCATCATCAGCCTTCACCTCTCCAAAGACATGCGGGTGACGGAATATCAGCTTGGCATTGAGGGCATCGGCGACATCGGCAATGTCAAACGCCCCCTTCTCCTCCCCTATCTTGGAATAGAAAAGGATGTGAAGCAGCACGTCGCCAAGCTCCTTGCGTATGTTAAGATTGTCATCGTTAATGAGCGCGTCGCAAAGCTCAAAGACCTCCTCGACGGTGTTGGGTCGCAGGCTCTCGTTGGTCTGCTTGCGGTCCCACGGGCACTCGCGCCGCAGGATGTCGAGAGTGTCAATCACCCTGCCGAGCGCCTCAATCTTTTCTTCTCGTGTATGTGACATTTTTATTTCTTATATGTATCTACCGCACCCTTGAGCCAATCGGCAAACTTGGATACGCTCTCGTCATAGTAATAAGCCGACGAAAGTGGCTGCCCGTCGTTGCCAAGGGTTATATAGTAGGGCTGGGAGTTGGCGCCGAACTTATGGCGCTGGAGATAGCTCCACTTCTCCCCTACGGTCTCAAGGCGTATCTTCTTGCCGTTCTCGGTCACTTCGATGGGAGTGTCAAGACGGTGCTTGTCATCGACCATCAGCTTGATGAGGACAAAATTTTCCTTTATCACGCCCGAAATCTCCTGAGTGTCAAACACTGCGCCCTCCATCTTGCGGCAGTTGACACAGCCATAGCCCGAGAAATCGATAAGCACCGGGCGAGAGTTTTCGGCGGCAAATCTCATGCCCTCGTCGTAGTCGTCAAATTCCTGGAAACGGCCTCCGGCATAGAGATTGAAATCCTGGGTGTAGAGCGGCGGCACAAACGCGCTGACGCTCTTAAGCGGCGCACCCCACAGGCCGGGGATAAGGTACACGGCAAAGCTGAGGGATATGAGGGCGAGGAAGAACCGGCCTACGGGCACACTCTCCATCTCCGAGTCATGAGGGAAACGTATCTTACCGAGCAGATAGCAGCCGAGGAGGATAAATATGATGACCCACAGCGAGACAAACACCTCGCGGTCAAGAATGCCCCAGCCATAGGCGAGGTCGGCAACGGAGAGGAACTTAAGGGAGAGGGCAAGCTCAAGGAAGCCAAGCACGACCTTCACAGAGTTGAGCCAGCCGCCTGAACGAGGCATCTCCTTGAGCCACGAGGGGAAGATGGCAAACAGGGCAAAGGGCAATGCCAACCCAAGGGCAAAGCCTCCCATACCTAACGCCGGCCCGGAAATGTCGCCGAGAGATGCGGCCTCGACCAACAGCGTGCCGATGATGGGACCCGTGCAGGAGAAAGAGACGAGCACAAGGGTAAACGCCATGAAGAATATGCTGAGGATACCTGTCGTGCGCTCGGCATTGTTGTCCATCTTGCTCGACCAGGAGGACGGGAGACGGATGTCAAACGCGCCAAAGAAGGAGACGGCAAACACCACAAGCAGCAGGAAAAATATGAGGTTGAACACGGCGTTGGTCGACAGGTCGTTGAGCTTCCCGGCACCGAATATCGCCGTGATGGCAAGTCCGAGCACAAGGTATATCACGATTATAGCCGCACCATAGAGCATCGCATCGGTCACCGAGCGGCTGCGCGACTGGCTCTTCTTGAGGAAGAAGCTCACCGTCAGAGGAATCATCGGCCACACACACGGCGTGAGCAATGCCACAAGACCGCCGACAAAGCCCCATATTAGGATATACCACCACGGGCTTTGCGCCACATCGGCCTCATTGTCAGATGCCGACTCGACCTTGACCGGCGACCACCATCCCGCATTATCTCCCGCAGAAACCGACGGAGCGGACACAGCGGCATCAATCGTGTCGCCCACTTCCTCCGTCACATCCGATGCACCCGAGGCAAAGGAAAATTCCTCTTTCTGCGGAGGGAGGCACGTCTGGTCATTGCACCCCATAAAACTTACAGTCCCGGCAATCTTGTAGCCATTGTCGCCCGTGACCTTGAACCGCTGCGACAGGGTGACGTCGCTCTCCCACCAGTTCAGCTTGAGGTGGAATATCATGTCGACCTTATCGACAGGAGCTACCGACGGCGTTATACCACCTATGCGCTCCACCCCCTCAAGGGTCGAGAAGTCGACAACCGTGGATGCGGGGCCGCCATCAGGAAGGTCAAACCCATAGAGATGCCAACCGTCCTCAATCGAGGCCGACAGCTTCACCACCACCTCCGACGCCGACACCTTGTCGAGCGAAGTGGTCCACTTTATAGGTTCAAGAATCTGCGCAAGCGCAGGCAACGATGACAACAATGCCAGAACGGGCAACAAGAATAATCGTTTCATAGAAAATATGGATATGTTTGGTTTACTCCGTGGTTGTGGCTGCAAAGTTAGCTAAAGCAATCCTCAAATAAAAACCTATCATATGAAAATATCCCCTCTACCCCCAAAGCGGAATCAGTTAAAAAAGCATATTTATGCAGCGTATCTTCGAGACGATATGTGAATATGTCGATTTATGAGTGTCGGCGCGCCTCTATTTCAAAAAAAATCGCTAACTTTGCACTATTGTATAGAATAGACATCGATTTTAATGGAACTAAGCAAGGTACTTTACATCTCGCAGGAAATCACCCCCTACTTGCCATCCTCCCCGATGGCGGTCCTCGGACAGAAACTTCCCCAAGGAATACAGGAAAAGGGACATGAGGTACGCACATTCATGCCGCGCTACGGCTGCATCAACGAGCGCCGCAACCAACTACATGAAGTAATACGGCTCTCGGGCATGAACCTTATAATCGATGATACCGACCATCCGCTTATTATAAAGGTGGCCACCCTGCAGCCCGCACGCATTCAGGTCTACTTCATCGACAACGAGGACTTTTTCCAACGCCATATGATAAAGGACCTGGAGACACGCCTGTCGCCGGCCGAAAACGACGAGCGCATACTGTTTTACGTGCGCGGAGTCATCGAGACCGTCAAGAAACTGCGTTGGGAACCGGGCATCGTGCACTGCTCGGGCTGGATATCGGCAATGGCCCCCCTTTACCTGAAGAAAGTATACAACGACGACCCGTCGTTCCGCTCGGCCAAGGTAGTCTACTCGCTGTTTGACGAGTCATTCGAGGGGACATTGGACGAACGTTTTGTCGAAAAGCTCAAATTGGAAGGATTCACCGACGAAGACCTCAGCGGGCTTGGCACATCGCCGGTCGACTTTGAGACGCTCTGCAAATTTGCCATCGACTACGCCGACGCCATCACGCAGGCGTCGCCCAACGTGTCGCCCGCGCTGCTCGATTATGCCAAGGCATCCGGAAAGCCGTTCCTGGAATATCCAGGTGAGGAGGGCTACATCGATGCCTACAACGATTTCTATAACTCACTCTAAACGCTGCCCACGCAAGGGACGACACATTCGTCACGCATGAAACTTTCAAGAATCTTCATAGGGCTTCTCCTCACGGCATCGGTCGTGGCATGCGAGGAGACCACCTCCATAGGCGAATCGCTTATCCAGGACGAGCTGTCAATCATCATAGACTCGACATTTACCGTCACCGGCCGCTCGATAGACAACGAGCGGGTGCAGTCACGCACCGTGCGCCAGCTGCTCGGCCGAATCGAGGCCAAGGGCTACGGCAATTTCACGTCCGACTTCGTGACGCAGTTTATGCCTGCAGCCGCCATCGACACCACCGGGATAACAATAGACGACATAGACTCTCTGAAACTTGTCATGAGAATAGCGACCGGCGACTACACGGGCGATTCCATCGTGCCGATGGGGCTTAATGTCTACCGTCTCGACCGTCAGCTCCCCTCCCCCATCTACAGCGACTTTGACCCAAAGGACTATTATTCGGAGAGCGCGTTGCTCGGCTCGTCACTCTACACGGCATCGGCCCTCGGCGTGACCGACACCATCACCAAGCTGGAATACCGCGAGGTGTCGGTGAAGATGCCCCACACCCTCGCCCGCGACATGTACACGCGCTACAAGACCAACCCCGAGACATTCAACTCGCCCGACGCCTTTGCCGAATGGTTTCCCGGAGTATATGTCTCCAACACCTACGGAGCAGGCCGCGTGATGGACTTCTCGGCCACTACCATGGTGATGTACTATCACCGCGACACAAAATACAACGACCGCGACACGACCTACTACTACCAGACGCCCTATTTTGCCACCACTCCCGAAGTCATCACCAATAACAACATCTCATTTGCCATAAGCCCGGAGCTGAAGCAACGCGCCGCAGCAGGGGAGTCGCTTATTGTCGCTCCCGCGGGGATGGATGTGGAAATCACGTTCCCGGGACGCGAGATAGTGCGCAAATACCGTCAGGACAAGGGAAATATCGCGGTTATAAACACCCTCACATTTGAACTGCCCTCCGAAAAAATCGACAACGCATACGGCATCGAGGCCCCTGGATATGTGCTGATGGTGTTGAAGAGCAAAAAGAACGAATTTTTCGCCAACAATGACATTGCCGACAACCGCACGGCATTCCTTGCTCCCTACACCCGCGCGACAGGGACATACTCGTTCAACTCAATGCGCGACTACATAACCGACCTCCTCGACAAGGAGACGATAAGCGACGAGGATATCACTTTCATACTGACCCCGGTGTCGGTAACCACGGAGGCTATAGCGTCCAACGGGTCTCAGACAATACAGATTACAGGCATCTATCCTTATATCGGCAAGCCGTCGATGGTAAAACTTTTGCTCGACAAGGCAAAAATCAAGCTTACATATAGCAATCAATCGGTAAAAATGTAGTATATTTGCACTCGGAAAACGTCAAGGGCCGCCCCCACAGGTTTTCGCCCGAGACGCATCCGCATACCAAGCCACAATAGCTCAGTTGGTTAGAGCATTGCATTCGTAACGCAAAGGTCGTGGGTTCGAGTCCCACCTGTGGCTCAAAACTATCGCGCTAAGTTAATGATTTACATCAGCTTAGCGCGACTTGTATTTAATTACGAAGCACTCACAGAGCACATTACCAGTTGGAAGGGATCAGCGGGTCATGCGCTTGAGGAGATTGTAGGAGGGGATGACGCCGAGTTCGCCGGCCTTGCTGAGGTCGGCGGTGCCTGCGGGCTTGTTGCCGAGCTTGAAGTAGACAAAGCCACGGTTGTAGTAGGCTTCGCCCATGTCGGGTTTCAGCTCGATGGCGCGGTTGAACGAGGAGACCGCCTGGGTATAGTCCTGCATCTCAAGAAGGATAAAGCCCTTGTTATAGTGGGCGATAGCCATGCGCGGGGACAGCTCGGCCACGCGGTCGAGGTCGGCGATGATTGACTCAAAGGTGTGGCGGCGTTGCTGCGCGGCAAGTTCGCGCTGCCCGGGACGTTCGGTGGCGGGAGTATCGTCGACAGCCGTCGCGGCCTCCTTGAATCGCGCATCGGCACGCAGCAGATAAGCAAGGGTGAAGTCGGGTGTCAGCTCTATGGCACGATTGAGGTCGGCTATCGCCGCCTGATAATTGTGCAGCGTCATGAAATCCATGGCCCGACCAAAGTAGTCGATGGCGCGAGGCTTGTGGGTGGCGAGATAGGAGTCGTAGTACTCGATGGACTCGAAATGACGGCGTATGGCATCCTCGTCGGTGAGCTGCGGCTCATGATTGGTGAGCTGCACCGAGAGTCGCAGCATACGGGTGGAATTGATATCGTCAATCTCTCGCAGGTAATAGGAGTTCTCCTTAATCTCCGTGGGCGATGTGTAATAGGACAGCGTGAACGGCGGCTCGGCCTCGATGTTGACATTGCGGTCCTGTACGCGACCACGGGTGCTGTTGCCCGAATACTGCTCCTGGATGTCGGCATTGTTCTCGATAGTGAGCAACGATGTGAAGCGTGCCGCCACCGCCTCCTGTGGTTCTGACGTGACACCCGTGGAGTCGGCAGCCATATTGCCGCCGGGGGTTATGGCACTCTCTCCTACAGGGACACGCTCCTTGGCCAGTGCCATCGACTTGCGGTAGTCGGCCTCGGCACCGCGCATGTCGCCGGCGAGGCGTCGGTTTTCGGAGCGGACAAAATATGCCCCGGCAAATGTCGGGAATGCCTCGATGACGCGCCCGAGATCGGAATTTGAGCGACGGTAGTCATGTATCTCCTTATACAGCAACGCACGGTTGTACAGGGCCTTATAATCATCGGGGTTGAGCTGCAGCACCCGCGAGAAGTCGTCGATGGCCTTATTGTTGTCGTGGACTTCGGCACGCAGCAATCCACGGTTGAAGAGAGCCGCCGAGTTGAGCGGGTCAAGCTGTATCGCGTAGTCGTAGTCGGCCATCGCGCCAAAATAGTCATCGAGATTATACCGCAGAAACGCACGGTTGATGAAAAAACCAGCATAGCGCGGCTCAAGCTTTATCGCCTCGTTCATGTCGTCGAGCGCACGGGCGTAGTCGCGCTGCGAGTGGATGGCGATATCGGCACGCATCACATAGCCGTTAGTAGCGTTCTTGTTAATCTCCAAAGCATGGTTTATATCCTCCAACGCAGCCACAGTGTCGGCAAGGGCGAGACGCAGTTTCGCGCGTCCGAGATACCCGCTGTCATAGTTGGGATGGGCGCGCAGCAGTTCGGCAAAACTCGCCTCCGCACCCTCATAATCCTTGTTCTCTTCTTGCGCAAGGGCCATGTTGAAGATTACGCCACGGTTTTCAGGCAGAAGTTTCAGCGACTGGCGGTAATCGTCGATAGCCGCATCGAGCTTGCCGAGATTTTGCCTCGCCACACCCCTCACCTCATAGGCATCGTTGATAAACGGGTTGTGGTCGATGGCCGTCGTGGCATCCTCCTCGGCGCCGGCATAGTCCTCAAGGTTGAGCTTGGCGATGGCGCGGAGGAAGTATGGCCGGGCAAGATAAGGCTTGGCCTGTATCACCTGGTTGAAATATTGTATCGACAGCATATAGTCCTCAAAATAGAGGGCGTTCTGGCCTATCCGCATCACCTGCTCCGTGTTGATCTGGGCCATGAGACGCGGCACGGCAGAGAATGTAAGGATAAGCGTTATGATGAATATTTTTAATGGATTCATTGAAAAATGAGGTGGATGTCGGTTATTTAACGGCAAAAATAGCGCAAAATTGGCAATTTTGCCGTAATTTTGCAAAATATTAAGTGTAGTCCAAAATGATGTGGGATAGTTGTCCCATATAATAATAACGAGGTATAATTTTACTAAGGTTTATGGAGTTTCCAAAGAAAGAGCGTGTTGTTATTATCGGCGGTGGTTTTGCCGGCCTTAATCTCGTGAAGCATCTCGACAAGAAGCGTTATGATGTGACACTTATAGACCGCAACAACTATCACAGTTTTCCCCCTCTGTTCTATCAGATAGCATCCTCGGGGCTTGACCCGGGCAGCATATCGTTCCCGTTCCGTCGCGAGATGCGCAAGATAAAGGGGCGTCCCACCTACCATATGGGGGATGTCAAGTCGGTGGATGTAGCGGCAAAGATGGTGAAGACCCAGTTTGAGACAGTGCCGTATGACAAGCTGGTCATCGCCGCCGGCACGACCAACAACTTCTTTGGCATGACGAGCCTTGAGCGACGGGTGTTCACGCTGAAATCCACGGCCGAAGCCATACGTTGCCGCAATGAGATACTCGACCGCCTTGAGCGTGCGAGCGTGTGCAGCGACCTGGCGCGCCGACGCCGCCTGTTGAGCTTCGTTGTCATCGGTGGAGGCCCTTCGGGAGTGGAGGTGGCGGGAGCCATCGGCGAGATGAAACGCTATATCCTCAAGCGCGAATACCCCAACATAGCCCAGGAGGACTTGCAGATAACCATCGTCGAGGGTACCGACCGCCTGTTGCGCACTATGAGCGAGGAGGCTTCGCGCGAGGTGGTGGAATATCTCGGACACCTTATGGTAAACGTCAAGTTGCAGAAGACGATGAAGTCGTTTGAGAACGACTATGTGACCTTTGCCGACGGCGAGAAGCTGTTTGCCGGTATGCTGATATGGACTGCCGGTGTCACAGGCGTGTCATTTGACATCGATGGGGCGGCAGACTTCAAGCGCGCGCCGGGCAACCGATTTGAAGTCGACGAGTTCAACCGCGTCAAGGGAATGGACGACGTGTATGCCGTGGGCGACATCGCCTATATGTCAAACGAAAAATATCCCCGAGGCTATCCCCAGATGGCACAAGTGGCTATCCAACAGGCACACTTGCTGGCCAAACAGCTCAATGCCGGAGCATTTACCGAGGCATTTAAGTACAACGACAAAGGCTCGATGGCGACGGTGGGACGCAACCGCGCTGTGGCCGACCTCAACCACAACATACACCTCTACGGGCGTCCTGCGTGGTTCACGTGGATGTTTGTACACCTCATATCCATCCTCGGTATGCGCAACAAGCTGACAGTGCTTATCAACTGGATATGGGCCTACGTCACCTATTCCACGTCGCTGCGCCTGCTCATCCACCCCTCAAAATACCCGTTGCGTCCGCGCTGGGGCGAAGACCCCAACTCCAACTCGTAGCGGGATGGCTGTCAAGAAATAGACCGGTAGGACCAATAGGGCCAATAGGTCAAATAGGCCGGATAGGTTGCATAACTTCTATCCGGCCTATTTGACCTATTGGACTTATCTATCCTTGGGCTTCCCCTCAAAAAAACATCGCCCTGCCGGGTGGCAGGGCGATGACTGTAATCGTTAAGCAAGGCTAATCTTACTTGCGGATACCAAGCTCCTTCTGGGCGATGATTGCACGGTAGCGGTTGATGTCCTTCTTGATAAGGTAATCAAGGAGGCGACGACGCTTACCTACAAGCATCTTAAGGGCTCTCGCTGTAGTATAATCTTTGTGATTTGACTTAAGATGTTCAGTCAAATGAGCAATACGGACTGAGAATAATGCTATCTGAGCTTCAGGTGAGCCAGTATCAGTCTTGCCCTTACCGTATTTCTCAAAGATTTCTTGCTTTTCTTCAGAATTCAAGTGCATTCTTACGAGATTTTTGATGTTAATAAAAATTTTAGCGCACAAAGGTAACAATATTCCCCCACTCTACCAATTTTTCAAGGCACTAATTTTTAACAATCGGGAGATTATAGGGCTAATAGGTCAAATAGGGCTAATAAGCCTTATAGACCTATTGGACTTATTGATGACTTCTTGGCCGCTACCCGAGGCTGTCGAGGACGCGTCGTATTTTCTCGTAGGTGGTGATGCGGGTGGGTACGAGGGGGAGGCGCAGCTCGTTCTCGATGTAGCCCATAGCGTTGAGCAGGCACTTGACCCCCGCAGGGTTGCCGTCGACAAAGAGAAGGCTGAACAGCTCGGTGAAGCGGTGGTGAATCTTCAACGCGCGGGCAAAGTCACCCTCAAGGGCAAGACGCACCATGCGCGAGAACTCCTTTGGGAAAGCATTGCCGATAACCGATATGACACCTACCGCGCCAAGGGTTATGAGAGGAAATGTGATACCATCGTCACCCGAAATGACCATGAAATCTTCCTGCTTGTTCTTGATGATGTCGTCCATCTGGGTGATGTTGCCCGATGCCTCCTTGATGCCGATGATGTTGTCGAAGTCGCGTGCGAGCCTGAGGGTTGTCTCGGCTGTCATATTGACTCCCGTACGGCCGGGGACATTGTAGAGTATCACCGGGATGGGCGATGCTGTCGCTATGGCCTTGTAATGCTGGTAGATGCCCTCCTGGGACGGTTTGTTGTAATAGGGCACGACCGAAAGCACGGCACTGAAAGGGGTGAGATCGGCCGTTTTCAGCTCCTCTACAAGAGCCATGGTGTTGTTTCCCCCGATGCCGATGACCAAAGGCACACGGCCTGCCACCCGCTCCACGATAAACTCCTTTACCTGCCGGCGCTCGTCAGCGGTGAGGGTTGCCGTCTCGGCTGTGGTGCCAAGCACCACGAGATAGTCAACGCCATTTTTTATCTGATATTCGAGCAGGCGCGCAAGGGCGTCAAAATCGACCGTTTTATCTTGCTTGAACGGAGTGATGAGAGCCACTCCCATGCCTTTTAGATTGATGCGGGCCATATGAAATAGTCTTCCGTTGATAATTTGGGACACAAAGTTAGGCATATTTCCCCTTTTGTCAAAAAAACGGCATGAAAATTGTTGGCATCCTTGCACGCCAAAACTATCAAGCCGATGATTTGTTATAAGGATAGACTTTAATTTATAACAAAATGAGTGAATTTACCGATATTATTAAGAACACTAAGCCAACGTTGGTCGACTTTTACGCCACGTGGTGCGGCCCGTGCAAGATGATGCACCCCATCCTCGAGGATGTCAAGGCCCAGATTGGAGAGAAGGCAACTATCGTGAAGATTGACGTAGACAAGAATCAGGAACTTGCTGCAACCTACGGCATACGTTCCGTGCCTACTCTCATCATCTTCAAGAACGGCGAACCCGTATGGCGTGCCAGCGGTGTACACCAGGTAGCCGACCTCGTCGGCAAGATTGACGAGTTTGCCTGACAGGTCACCCAAAACAATAAAATAAGAGCTGCGGCAGTTTTGCCACAGCTCTTATTTTATATCATGGCGTCACGCCGCAAGGGCGAGGACGAGCACCTGGGCGGCGACTATGCGCAGGAACATCGTCAGCGGATAGACAGTCGAGTAAGCCACTGCGGGAGCATCGTTGCCCGTGCTGTTGTTGGCATAGGCAAGTGCCGGGGGATCGGTGTATCCACCCGAGAAAAGACCCATTATAGTCAGATAGTTGAGCTTGTATATGCCGCGGCCTATGCAACCTGTAATGAGAAGCGGCACAAAGGTGATGATGAAGCCCCATATCACCCACCACATGCCCGTGTTGTTGAACACGGTCGAGGCGAAGTTCTTGCCCGAGGCTATACCGACCGAAGCGAGGAATAGGCAGATGCCAATCTCGCGCATGAACAGCGAGGCACTCGACGAGGTATAGGTCACGAGCTTTATCTTGTAGCCGAATTTACTGATGAGGATTGCCACCACAAGAGGGCCGCCGGCGAGACCGAGTTTCATCGGGACGCTTACGCCGGGGAAGGCGATAGGTATCATGCCCACGACGATACCGAGGAATATGCCGACAAAAAGCGTAATCATGTTAGGCTCGTTGAGACGCTTGAGCGAGTTACCGAGCTTCTCTGCGAGACGGTTGATGTCGGCAAGTTCTCCGACCACCGTCATGCGGTCACCCACCTGCAGACGCAGACCCGGTGAGGCCAACAGGTCAACGCCGGCACGGTTGACGCGGGTGGCGTTGAGGCGGTAACCCATGCGCAGACGGAGCGAGCCGATGGCCACACCATTGTATTCGCTCTTGGTGATGACTATGCGTCGCGACACGACAGGACTCGGCGTGGCATCCCAATCAAGCTCGCGTATCGGGCCGATGACAGCCTTGAAGCGGTCCTCATCCTGTGCCGACAGCACGGTCAACAACAGGTCGCCGACATGGATGCGGGTCTCGGAGTTGGGGATAATAATCTCGCCATCGGGACGACGCAGACGCGACACGACAAAGTTACACTGTATGACATCGTGCAGGTCTTTGAGCGACGTGCCGTCAATCATCTTGTTGGTCAGCTCATAGGTGACGATATGCGGCACGAGCAGACTGTTCTCGCTCTCGTCCTCAAGCTGCTTTATCTCGTTGTCAACCTTGATGCGGAAAATGGCGCGGAGGATAAACATGGCAAGAATGATGCCTATCACACCCAGCGGGTATGCGGCGGCATATCCCATCGCCATGGTCGATGACACGTCATAGGCATTGGGGTCGACCTGCAGCACTGCCTGCTGGGCGGCACCGAGACCGGGAGTGTTGGTCACCGCTCCGGACATCACACCGACAAGCGCGGCGATGGGGGTCTCGCCGTCGATAAAGAATATCGCGAGTACTATCGCCACGTTGAGCACGATACTTAGCACCGCAAGCCCATTGAGCAACACGCCGCCCTTCTTGAACGAGGAAAAGAATCCCGGACCGACCTGCATACCGATGGAGAAAATGAACAGGATAAGACCAAATTCACGCACGAAGTGGAGCACCTCTCCGTCGACCTCATAGCCGAAATGCCCCATGAGCAGGCCGACAAACAGCACAAACGTCACTCCGAGCGCGACGCCTCCAACCTTAATCTTGCCAAGAAATACACCCGACGCAATGACAAACGCATATAACAATATTGTCGCGGCGAGCGACGTATTGCCGGGCGAAAGCAAGGTAAGAAACCAATTTTGATCCATTAACGATAAATTTATTTTAAGTCTGTGTTTATCAGATATATACCCGAATCTACGGCATTCTCTGCCATAAATCGACTGCAAAGGTACATATTTTTAGCACAATACCGCCTCACCCGCCCCGATTTTTTCACAAGTCAGCGGTTTAGGAGTATGACTTTGGCTGCGGCGTTATCCATGCCGGTCATGGAGTGACCGGCGGGGGCGTTGATGTAGGTGGGGTCACACACGACGTAACGGCGGCCGCCGAGGGTGAGGTAATCGCCCTTGATTTCCCCATCGGTGAGGTTTACGGCAGTGGCGAGATGCCCCGGATAGTAGACGAGCACCACATCGAGGCCGAGGAGGTCGCGCACAAGACGTGAAAAGAGTATCGAGCGATCCTCACAGTCGCAGTATGGATAATAGAGGGTCTCGTCGGCAAAAAACGCGCGGTCGCCGCCCCACACCTTTGTGTCGTACTCGTAGACAAATGCCGTCTGCACCCAGTTGAGCAGCTTGTTGACGGCCTGCGGTTGGGGACACCCGGCAATCTTGGCCTTCAATGCGGGATAGAGAGCCTTGCGTGTCGACTCGCCGAGAGGAGTATTGGCATACATAGCCCAGCGTGTCATGAAGTTGCCACCGATTTCCGAGGTGGGATAGGTATCGTAGAAGTCAATCACGTTCTTATTGACCGTGGTCGTAAACTCCATGTCGTTATATCGCCGCGACTTAAGCGTGCGCGGCGAGGTAGCCGCCAATGACAGACGTGGAGAGAATGGAATCTCCAGCGACAACGGCTACTCTCCCGGAAATGCCGCCGAGGTGATGCAGAGACTCTTCTCCTTGCACTCAAACGGATAGAAATAGTCACCTCCGACCACAAACCGCCCACAGTCGTACAGCACATGACGCGAGGCAAAGAGCATGTACAACCGTCCAGAGGCGTGGGCAAATTTCATCTTGTAGCCCGACTGGCAGTAGACATACGCCGCTAACATCACAGCCTCGTTGGTGTTGCCGAGAAAAGCCCGCGACATATCACGCAACATCAACAGGTAGCCCCAGTCGGAGAGCTGCAAGTCCCTGCGCAGCGCGAGACAGTCGGCCACGAGCTTGTAATAACCATTGCCTGACAAGCGTTGCCATGCCGAGGCGACCGCCCCTTCGCTGACCGCGCCAAGACGGAAACGATGGCTGTCGTCGAGGCGCACCCGCATCGGAGTGCCGAATGAGCGGAACGTGAACCATCGGTCGGTGACAGGCGCGGGAGCCGGCTCAATAGGTTTCACGGGCTCGGGTCGAGGAGCCGGAGGGGCAGGCTTTATCACCTCGTCAATCGGCTTGGGATTGTCCTTTATAGGCCACTTGTCGTCCTCGTAGGGCTTTGGAGGCACAGGCGGCTCCTCCTTTGGCTTGGGGAGAGCACCGATTGTGTTGTACTCTTTCCACGCCCTCTTCAAAAAGTCGGCATACTCATCGTTGGCCTTCTTTCGGAAATCCTCATAATCCCCATGAGCCTTCTCCCTGAACGCCTCAAACTCCCGTCTCATCGCATCCATCGCCTCGGATGAACGCACCTGCGCACCTGCCGACGCAGCGGCAAGCACGCAGAGCGTAAATGCAAGAATATTTCTTTTCATAGCTCATCATTCACCCGTGCCAAACACCCATGAGGCAGAAATGCCCCACTTGTTCTGCACGGTCTTGTATTCGCCTATGTTGGTGTAAAACTTATGGTCGGTAAGACCCTTGGAATAGGAAAATGTCACCATCACCGGCCCGACGCGCATATCGACCGCAATCTCACCGGCGAGGTTGAAACGCTTGGGAAACTGCGTCACCTCGTCGCCAAATATCGACACATTCTCATAGTAGCCATCCTCGTCTATCAGTTCGCCCGCAACGCCTATATTCATGCCTATACCGCCATGCACCGACAGTGCGACCTTGTTGGCAAACGGAATGCGGTAATAGGCATGGACAGGAATATAGAGCGAGTGCTCGATAAACTCGCCATAGCCGGTCTGGTCTTTCCAGTCGTCGTTCCACGAGAAATATATCTCATAAAACAAGCCGCTGTAGAAGCCGAGTCCCCAGCTGAAGCAGGGCTGGAAGTGGAGGCCAAACTGCATGCCGCTCGTCCAACCCTCGTTGCCCCATATATCCTCTTTCTTCTTCTCGCCCTGTCCGCTCGACACCCATTGCTTTGTGACGTAACCTATGGCGACACCCATCGGCGTGGCATCATACTCGCGCTGCCACGGCCATGTAAATGTGTTCTTGGCGGCGAGCTTGAAGTCCTGGCGCACTTTCATGCCGTCATACACCTTAATCTTGCGGCGTTTTTTTGCCGCGCCATAGGTCATCTCCATGTTGTAGGTCGTGCCGACGGGATAAGTAAGCGTATGATTTTGCGTGAACTTTCCGTCAACATACAGCGACGCCTGCACGGGACGCCCGGCATAATAGGCCATACACTCAAACTGCACCTTCTTCACCGGCGTGAGATTGTAGGTCACGGGGGACGCCGCATCCACATTGATGGCAAGCGTGTCGGCATTGACGGGATTGTCAAGAGCCACGGCGACAAGCGTATGGGCACCATGCGCAAGCTCGGTCGACATCGGGGTCTGCCCTACCCGCTCCCCGTCGATAAACAGCGTCGCATCAGGGTCGCTCTTTATCGACACGAGCTTCTTGCTGCGCAGGTCATAGGAACTTTTCCCCACAGGGAATTTCACAGCACTCTCGGCCACCTCTATCGTGTCGACCAACATGCGGCGTCCATCGAGACTTATCACCGCCACGTGCTTGCCCAGGGCCACATCCTTCATCGGTTCCGGGGTAGTGGTCTTCTGTCCCGTCTCAAGGGTGACCACCGCCCCCTCGGGAGTCGTGATGAACGACACGGCGACAGTCTTGTCGTTACGTAGCACCATGTCATACACATGCCGTGGCTTTAACGCTTTCTTTATCGGATAACGGGCAGTATATCCCTTGGGGGACTTGGCGTTGATATAGGTATCACCAACAGGGTCGACCCATAGCCACACTTCACGACGCTCGCCATCGAGTGGCTTGCGGTCGGCACGCAAGAAATTGTTTCGGGAGGTGGTAAATACAATTTCCTTTGCCTCTACCGGCGGCAGATTTTCAAATTTAACCCTTATCAACGCCGCGTCCTTGGTGTTATCAGTGCTGGCCGTGGGCCAATTCTCTATCATCTGCGTGACGAGATTCACGCCACCCTCGTCGGGAGCCTCACGAAACGACTGGAACTTCAACTGCTGGTTGTCCTTTGCGGCGCACAGCATGGGCAATAATGCCAATAATATCAACAGGTATATCTTTTTCATTTGATTGATCGGTTTATTTTACGTAAAACTTTTTAAGAAACTCCTCGTAGCTCACCACGACATCCTCCTCGGGTTGCCACAGGCGCACCTCGATGCGCGGCTGTTTGCCCTGCATGTTCAGGAACAGGGTCAGGTAGCCGCAGTCGCTATAGCTCGGCGAGTTGTATATCTGGCGTATCTGGATGGCAAACGCGGCATCGGGGGGCAACATGCCGTTGGTGTTGACGAGCCCCGTACGATTGTCCTCAAATGTCAGATGATAGTACTCGTTGTTCTTGAACAGCCGTTCAAGCCGCTCGAAATACTCCTCGGGGGTGTAGCGAGAATACCTCACCTTGTCGCGACGCTTGCCGAAGTCATACTCCACATCCTTGAACATCGAGTTGCCACCCTTTTTAAGCACAGTGCCGGTGATGATGACGGCATCCTTGGAGAAGAGCTGACGCAGGTAGCTTGTGCGCTTCAAGGCATAGGCGGTCTGATAGTCCTCCATAAACTGCAATATCGTGTGGCGCGAGATTTCTCCCCATGGCGAGGCCGCATTGAAGATATTGTCCTCGGCGATGTCAGTGAGCATAAACGCGAGGGTCTGTATCTTGCGGCTGACCGGGTTGAAGCGGAACACGATATTCTCCATGAAGCTGCGCCCGTTGGTGAACTTGATTTTCACCTTGCAGGGGCGTGCGAGTACCTGGTCGCCCGACCGGATGAACTTGTAGGACTGCCGTCCCGCCAAGGTGACGCGCCCGGTCTTTGTCAGCAACGAGTCAAACATATCATAGCCCATGTCGGTGAAACAGTCGCGGGCAATCGATGGCGTGCGGCGGTCGATGGCCTGCTCCACAAGCATCATCTTGTCGAGATAGTCGCCGGGGGTCTCCATCTCAGCCATGGCGACACGCCGCACGTCGCGTGCATGTTCCGCCGGGATGTCAGGCACAGCAGCCGACGCAATAGCCTTGGCACGCGCCTTGGCTATCTCCTTGGGCGCGACGGCACGCATCACACCCTTCTTGACGTCAGCCTTGACAGGGACATCTACACGGGCATCTACACGAGGATGGTCGGTTATACCGGTGAACACTTCCTTCATCTCGTCGCCGATGTGGGTCGCCTCATCCTTAAATCGGTACTCATAGAGCAACGTCAACCGATTGTCGGGCGGTAGCTTTATCAAGTCAAGTTCACACTCGCCGTTGCGCACCTTCATCGGGCCGACAAATGATTGCCCGTCGTTGTATTTCATCGTCACCGAAGCTAAATTACGTCCGTTGTAGGAGAAACGCATACGGGCGGCATAAACGCCATCGCGCTGCTCACAGCTCTCAAACTCGGGCTTGATGTCGAGAATCACGCGGTTGATTTTCTGCAACAGCTCCGTGCGGCACTCAAACCTACGTCCGCCAAGTTCGGCATACACCGGCTCGGTGTGGGAGCGTGCGAGCATCATCGCCCAATAGTAGTTGCGCAGTGCGTCGTCAATCTGCAGCAGCTCCTCGGCTCGACGTCCCGCCTCCACGTAGTCAAGAATACGCTTGCCCTTGGCCTCGACCATGCGGCGTATATCATCGACATGCACGTAGCGGAATATCTTGCAGTCAGGCTCAGGCTGCAGTTCGAGCATACGCGCGTTTGGGATAGTGTTGGAGGTGAATGTGTTGAGAAACACTTTCTGCACCTCGTTGGCCTTGACGCTCCCGTCGATTCCCACACACTCGGCCGCACCCGATGAAGTACCGTGGGAGATATGGGTCCATATCTGGCTGCTTATGCGCCTGAGTGCATCGGCATCGGCCTCATCGGAGGTCGCCCCAAACCCTTCGGCCCACACATATTGCGGGTCATTCTTGATTTTGGCAATATCGACCTGCGCGGATGCCGCCACGACCGACAGCAATCCCCACAGGACAACGAGCCATCTCATCCTGTCGCTCATGACCTGATACGGATTTTATTGTGCCTTCTGCTTGGCGAGCTCCTCCTCGACGCGCTGACGGAACTTCTCGAAGTCATACTTCATCTTGAGGCGGTCGTCGTCGGATACCTGCTGCTTGACCTGACGCGCTATGTCATCGGCAAGCTGCGACATGTCGCCCCGATACTCAAGACACACATACATGTGATAAGCCCCGTCGGCACGCATATACTGGGAAGTCTTGACTATCGCCATATTCTTGACTGTCCCGTTGGCGATAGACATCACCATGTCATTTGACATATCACCCTCATCGGTGACACGCGCGCCGCTATTGCCGTCGGACGAAGACTTACCATACCCTACCCCTTCCTGGCTTTGGGCCGTCTTGATGGCCGACTCCAGTGCCTTGGCAAACTTTGCCCGTGCCTGAGCCTCGGCATAGGATACCGCACGCGAAAGGTTGGTCGAGGTCCCGTCGCCAAAGGCACGTATGCCCGGCTTCTGCATTGCATAGGATATACACTCGTCGACCTCCTGTTTAAGTTCCTTTGGCGCGCCCCATTGGGTGCCGGAAGTTGCCGACTTGGAGCCGCCACAGGATACACACGTCACAGCAATGGCCACAATCGCGGGAATCATTTTCAACTTTCTCATAATTACTATAGTTTGAATGTGTCGCGTCCCGATGATTCCCGCCCGGGACATAAATAAAATACTGTTGTTTTTAACCATTCTATCGCAGCCGAAGAAAAGCCGCCTACACATAAAAAAGAAAGCGTGGGAACCAGTGCCGTTGCCCGTTCCACGCTTAGAGGCCTTCGCATTGCCCAGTCAATCAAGAACGAGCAACGCAGAAGCCCACGCCGATACGATATATATGCCACGCAATCGCGTGCACCACGACATGTTGATGCACGCAACGCGAGATACATTTTACATATCCCGTAAACATCTACCGTTGCCTTGGTTTCCGATTAACTTGTGAAAGTTGCGAAGTTTCTAAGCGTCGAAACACAAAGCGTCAAGCAAACGCCTTTTTTCATATATGTAATCCCCACCCCTGCTCCCCCTCCGGGGCGCTTCGGCATGGGAAACCATCGCAAATATAGTGATTAATGGGGATAATCTCAAAACTTTTTTGTAGTTTTGGAATGGTTGATTTCAAAGAGGCACTTTTTCCGCTCATTGGCCTCTCAAAGGAAAGCAGATTAAAATTGCACCTACAAAGGTACATTTTTCCTATTTGCTCCTTTGTCGGAACATTTTCGTATATTTGCAGAAAACCGGAGATTTATGGATATATTGAGAAACAGATTCCACAAGGCCATATCGGAGGTCAAGACCAACATACACAGATTTCTATATTCTGAAATCGACTGGACACAGCCGCTCATCGGAATCAAAGGCGCGCGTGGTGTGGGCAAATCCACAATTATGCTACAAAGGATAAAAGAGACTGACCCACAGGGAGAAAAATCTTTTTACGCAAGCCTCGACAATCTATGGTTTGCGGATCATTCCCTGATTGAACTTGCTGAACGGCTCATATCCGAAGGTGTAACCCATCTGTATATCGACGAGGTACACCGTATGCCGGGCTGGGAGCGGCAAGTAAAGAACCTTTATGATTCATATCCTGAGTTGCATGTCGTGTTCACAAGCTCATCGCTACTGGTCATAGACCATTCCATCGGCGATTTGTCGAGACGGGCGTCAATGTATCATCTTCCCGGATTATCGTTCAGGGAATTCCTCATGTTTGAGGGCAAAGAAGTGCATCCCCGGCTGACGCTTTCGGATGTGCTTTATTCGCATGAGACGATTGCACCTTCCATTTCCGCGCAAACCAATATATTACCGGCTTTCAGGAGATATATGGAGAAGGGATATTATCCATTCTACAAATCCATGAAAACTGACGATTACTACAGCCGCCTTGAACAAACGGTGAGCGCAGTCATAGACTCAGACATTCCTGCAATCGAGACCAAAATTGACTATGAAACCCTGATAAAGGCCAAACGGCTTGTGGGCATAATAGCCGGGACTCTCCCGTACATGCCAAATATCAGCACTTTGGCTGGGAATATGGGCACAAACCGCACACAAATTCTCAAATTGCTTGACCTGCTTGACAGAGCGCGTATCATCCGTCAGCTGTTCATCGCCGTCAACAGTCCCAGAAGCCTTGCCAAGCCTCAGAAAATACTGCTTGACAATCCTGCGCTGATGTATGCGCTGGGAACTCCACAGATTGGGGCAGCAAGGGAAAGCATGTTCGCATCGGGACTGAGCGTGGGACATACGATAGGATTTGCAAAGGATGGCGATTTCATTGTTGACGGGCGGTATCTATTTGAGATCGGAGGTAAAGGAAAGGGATTTGCCCAAATACGCAATATTCCCGACAGTTTTGTGGCGGCAGACGACATTGAATTTGGATTTGGCAACAGGATTCCGTTGTGGCTGTTCGGATTCCTGTATTGAAATCACAGGTCAAATATGCATTAAAGCGCCATATTTTCAAAACTTTTTTGTAGTTTTGGGTTCAAATATCGCGATGGCTGTTGCGGCCATCCGGCAAAGGGATATTAAAATTCTAACATCATACACGATTTATACTATGCTTAATCCTGAAGACATCAAGTCAATCGAGGCGCGAGGCATCTCGGTTGACGCATTTGAGAGCCAGTTGGAACGGTTCAAGACCGGATTTCCATTCCTCAAAATCGCCGACTCGGCATCGCCGGGCAACGGCATCACGGCTCTCTCCTCCTCGGAGGAGGACGAAGCGATAGCCCGTTGGGAACGTTATCTTGCCGACGGCGGCGAGGTGTTCAAGTTTGTCCCGGCATCGGGAGCGGCAAGCCGCATGTTCAAGGCCCTGTTTGAGTTCCTTGGCGGTGAGGAGGAGCAGGCCGCACCCGACTCTGCGGCAGGGAAGATGCTCGCGGGACTCGACCGCTTCGCTTTCGCGACGGAGCTTGACGCCACCTGCATGAAACTTTACGGACTGACCGCCCACCAATTGCTCGACAACGGCCGCCACAAGGATATCATCGCCGCCCTGCTCAACGAGGAGGGAATGAATTACGGCAACCTGCCGAAGGGGCTGCTGAAATTTCACAGCTACGGCACGGAAGCACGCACCCCCGTGGAGGAACAGCTCGTGGAGGGAGCGCAGACAACGGCCAACGCCAATGGCGAGGTCAACCTACACTTCACCGTCTCACAGGAGCACCGGCCTCTCTTTGAGGCAAAACTCGCCGAAGCGATTCCCGCAATAGAGAAGAAATACGGGGTGAAATACACCGTGTCGCTGTCGGAGCAGAAGCACTCTACCGACACCGTAGCCGTGAACCCCGACAACACGCCGTTCCGCGAGGACGGCAAGCTGCTGTTCCGTCCGGGAGGCCACGGCGCGCTGATTGAAAACCTCGGCGACATCGACTCGGCGGTAGTGTTCATCAAGAATATCGACAACGTTGTACCCGACTCGCAGCGATGCGACACACTGCGCTACAAGAAGGTCATCGCCGGATACCTCATACAGGTGCACGACAAGATAGAGCAATACCTGCGGATGATAGACAAGGGTAGCTACACGATTGACGACGTGAGGGAGATGATAGCGTTCCTCCACCGCGTGCTCAACGTGCGCTCCGACGCGATGAAGTCGCTTGAGGACGTAGACCTCGTGCTCTTTATCAAAGAGAAGCTCAACCGCCCGATACGCGTATGCGGCATGGTGCGCAACGAGGGCGAGCCGGGTGGAGGCCCGTTTATCGCCTACAATCGCGACGGCTCGACATCGCCGCAGATACTCGAAAGCTGGCAGGTCGACACCTCACGCCCCGAATACCGCGACATGATGGCTCGCGCCACCCACTTCAACCCCGTCGACCTCGTGTGCTACATCAAGGATGTGGATGGCAACCGCTTTGACCTCGCCCGATACGTCGACCCCGAGACAGGATTCATCTCCGAGAAGTCAAAGCATGGCGCGACGCTCAAGGCCCTTGAGCTGCCGGGATTGTGGAACGGCGCGATGAGCGACTGGAACACCATCTTCATCGAGGTGCCCGTCTCAACGTTCAACCCCGTCAAGACGGTCAACGACCTGTTGCGCCCGACACACCAATAGGAGGAACATTGTCCGGCCGCAGATGTTATACTTACATAATATAATCCCGTTATGGATAAGAAAGAAACTGTAAGAGGCATCTGGCGGTCGGCGTTCGACGACTCGGACGCCTATGTGGAGTGGTACTTCGGCAACGTGTACCGCGACGAGGACGCCATGCTGTATCACGCCGGGCAGAAGCCAGTAAGCTCGATGCTGCTCCAACGCTACATGATGACGTTCCATGGCACTACCGTCCCGATAGGCTACATCTGCGGGGCGGCGACCCTCAAGGAGGCGCGTTGCCATGGGCATATGGGTCAACTTATAGAGGAGGGGCTGCGGGAGAGTTTCTCCCGTGGCGACCTTTTCTGCACGCTAATCCCCGCCAACGACCATCTCTACGGGTATTATGGACGATATGGGTTTTCACCTGCGTTTTATGTAGGCGTAGAACGCTACACGGCTCTCCACCGCTTCGGCGACACCCAACCGGGCTATGCCGAGACAAAGGATTGCAGCCGCGAGGAGCTTTTCGGCTTTTTCGACAGGATGATGAGGCGGCGCCCATGCTGTGTACAGCATTCGGTCGAGGACTTTGCCAACATCTTGGAGGACAATCGTCTTGATGGCGGCACAGTAGTCGCCACAAGCCTCAACGGCGAGATTAAAGGCATCGCGTTCTCGGTAATCCGCGACGGGGAGTGTGTCGTGACCGACATTCTCGCCGAAGATAGCGAGTCTCGACAGGCAACACTAAGACTGCTGCGACAATATTACGAAGAGATACCGATAACTGTGCTTGCCTATCCCGACAAGGAGGATGTGCTCGCCCCGCGCGGCATGATACGCATCGTCAATGCCCGACACACCCTCGGCATCATAGCTGAGAGCAATCGTGGATTGAGATGCAATATACGTCTGTGCGACCCCGTTATATCGGAAAACAACGCCACGTTTGTGATAGCCGACGGCCATTGTGCCACCGCCGACCGCACTGACATCCATCTTGACTATGACATAGATGTCGAGGTGCTGACCTCGATAGTGTTTGGCAACGACACGACCCACCGCATACTCGACTTCCCGACCGAGCGTCCGTTTATAAGCCTCATGCTCGATTGAACATACAACACAATGCCATATATGACAAAACGATTTTTATTACCTATAGTATCACTGATGCTTGCCATCGGCATCAATGCACAAAACCTGCGCACGCTCTCCGAATCGGAGTTCGCCTCAGCGGTCAGCGACTGGTCAAAGGGCTACGCCGGCTGGAAATTCAAGGGCAAGCGTCCCGCTGTCATCGACTTCTATGCCGACTGGTGCGGCCCGTGCCGCAAGCTCTCCCCCACCGTCGACTCGCTTGCCACAGCCTACAAGGGCAAGGTCGACTTCTACAAGGTCAACGTCGACCGCTGCCCCGAACTTGCCAAGCATCTCGGCGTGCGCTCCATCCCGATGCTGCTACTCTGCCCCGCCAAAGGCTCTCCGCAGGTCATAATGGGCGTATACCCCGGCTCGGAAATCGAGGCCGCCATGCGGTATGTATTTTATCCTAAGAAAAAGTAGTCGGGGACTATACTGTCACCAGGCCGTCAGTCGACACGCTGCCGTCGGGAGATTCGCCACTGGCAGCCGGGGCGATATAGGCGTGCAGTGCCTCGACATATTCGGCAAAAGCCTCGCGTCCTGCCTCGGTCATGCGGCACACCGTACGCGGACGCTTGTCGCGGAACCCTTTCTCGACCTCGATATAGCCGGCCTCCGAAAGGCGGGTTATCTGCACACTAAGATTGCCCATCGTGGCGCGGGTGACATCCTTTAGGTACATGAAGTCGGCCTCCTCAACGCTCATGAGGGTAGAGAGGATGGCGAGCCGCAACTGGGAGTGTATCAATGGGTTAAGTTCTTTCATCATAAAGTGATTTTTTCATCATGTAACCGGGGATTATCATCATGACGGCAATCGCCGCCGCAAAAACCAGTATCTGCGTCAGACCGCCGATGAGCCACAGTAGCACAGCCGAAACAAACCCCACATAAGAGCTGCCTTGCAACACAGGGTAGGAAATGAGCACTCCCGTAACGTAGCACCCCACCGACAGCAGCATCAAAACAGCGAAAAGCACATTGTATGGCACAAAAAACGACACCACAGAAAAGCCCACAAGCAGCACGGTGAGCATCATCCATATGCTGTGGAGCGACTTGGCGACCGATGTCCTCACCTCGCCTTGCCGCGGCTGCAATTTCATCACCAACGGTGTACCTATCAAGGGGATAGCAAACCATATAAGGTAGAGACGGCGGTCACCACCGAAGCGCATAGCCACATAGACCGTCAACGCCACGACAACCGTAGTCCAGCCCCACACAAGAAAAGGCATATATGACCCGCGCAACACGCTGCGGCGCGTCTGCGACATAAACCGCCCGATAATATCAAGGCTGTCCTCCGGCGTCATTCTATCATCGCTATCCATCGTTACGCAAAGATACGGGTTTAATCTTAAAAATTCAACTACAAACAGTGACGCAGTATGCCGAAATGCGGTTCAAATAGCCCTTTGAGGTGGCAAGATAAGGATCTAAAGCCCCACTCCCTCTCTTTATTTGAACCGCATTGCAGCACACCGCGTCCCCACTCTGCTGCAACCGGGTCAATATTGTTGCAGCTCTATGGTGTAGCGGCCATCGGGGGCGACGGGGAGGGTGATGCGCAAGCACGGCTCTGTGGGACGTCCGTAGCTGTCAAAGTCGAGGCTGCCGTTGCCGTTGAGGTCCTGGAACGCCTGCAATGCGAGCTCCTTATCGGCAGTGGGTGGAGTATCAAACGCCACCGTCACAGTCGGGCTGTCAATCTCCACTTTCTCGGCGAGTAGCTGTTTGCTGTCTTGCGTCGCCGATATATACAGGCACCCTTCGGAATACGAGAGATTCTCGACTTTCACCACCGAGGCAGCCTCTGCGGCAACGACGGTCATAGACACTGCGCCGGCAAACGCCAGTGCGCAAATAATTCTCTTTTTCATTTTCCTATAGTTTTAATAGATTCGTATTCAGTCTTGTTGTCAAGGCGTTTTCTTGTCGATGCACGCCTGACGCCACGGTAAAGGTTGAGCGTCACGCCGACCCATACAAGGCGGCTCGACGATTGGGCATGATACTCGCGGTCGTAACCCGCGAGAGCCGACAGGTCGCGTGACTTCACATCCACATTTCCCACCGGGTTAACCAATCCCGCCATAAATGTCGCCGACCGCCATGTGTAGCCAACTCCAACATTAGCGAGATTTTGGTTTACGCTCGTCACCATCTCGCCCCACAGGCGGTTGTAGCTGCTGTTGTATTTCAGCATTACCCACCAATGGCCGGCCATAAACGTGGCCTGTGCGTTGACAAACGGCTGGGAATAGCCGTGACGATAGCCTCGCCCAAGGCTCACAGTGTAATGCCAACCGCCGTCGCCCGACAGCACGACACGGCCTCCAGCCAACGGGACGCGAACTTGCGCCTTGACCGCCACATCGTTATTATATCCACAATTGACAGGGCGACCAACAATCATCTCCCCGGCATATTCCTTATAGTCCATGACGGGGTTATGGCAATAGACATCCTCGACCGTCAACTTCGCCGTGGCATCCTTCCACCGGGCGTCCAGCTCAATACGGCAGTCATAACGCTGCCACGGGCGCAGCGAGCCGTCTCCGCGATGCCACTGGTAGCGGTCGACACGCTGCAAGGCAGAGTTGAGGTCGTTGATGCCGCAAGTGACAGAGGTCGCGTCCACCCTCAATGCCATCCCGAGGATGTCATTCGGGCGATAGCGCAAATAGATGCGTGGATTAACCCCGACATAATGCCGCGTCCGAGTGACCGCGAGGCTGCTCACGGACATCGTGACCCCGGCATCGTATTCCCACCTGTCAAACGACTGCCGCCATTGGGCAAACATGTCGTATTTTCCCTCCCGCTGACGCTGACTGCCGCCGCCGGAGCTTGACGCATATGTCACGGAACGTGAGCGGTCAAGACGAGCCCGAAGCCCCGCCGACAACGTGCCGCGACCCATACGCCCTTCCCATATTCCCTCGCCGAGGAGGGCGCGGCGCGAGCCGTCCACACGCGTCGAGAGCAGGAGACCGGGAGTATCATATATCCGTCGGCTATCCGACGTGATATACGACGGGACGAGATTGAAGAATATCCTGTTGCGCCGATTGAGGCGCATATGGAAATAGAGGTCGACATCGACCTGCCACGAGGAGAGCGGCGAGACTTCCGTCTCATCGCATGTCGACACAACGCCGGCAATGCGGGTCGTGACAGTGCCGACAGCGCGGTAGAGGTCGTCCCGGCGGTAAAGCCGCGCCTGAACGTTGAGCAGCATGTCGGCCCGGGGCACATAGGAATATTGCAGGGCGGCACGATGGGTCACCATGCGGTTGGCGGCCGGTATCCCCTCCTCCATCCTATCTATCTGCGTGCCGTTGGCAAGCACGATGCGCTCCGTATTGTCCCGGAAACACATCATATGCCACATCGGGTTGGAATGATAGTCGGCAGTCCACTCGCTACGCCCTACATTATACTTCAACGACACGGTATAGTCACCCCATCCACGGTTGGCCGACTGGAGGACGTTGGCCATGATGCCATACCCGCTGTCGCGTCTCTTTACCGTAACGTCGAGCACCGCATCCGCATCGCCATAGCGCACACCGGGATTGGCGATATATTCCACTTTCACTATGTCCCTGGGCGAAAGCGACAGCAATTCCGCCTGCGACACACGGCGCCCGTTCACCCTTATGGAAAGTTTCTCCTTGCCGAAAATCCCCACACTCCCCGTAGCGGGGTCGACCACCAGTCCGGGAATCTGTAGCCCCGCCAATAGCTGCACGGCGGTGTTGGTGTCCCTCTTCAGCTGTACTGTGGGTCTATACACATCCTTGCCGCCGACAGTCATCACTGCCGGCATCTCAACAACCACCTCGCCGAGGGTGCGCATGATACTGTCAGATGAGGTGACGGTGTCACGCACAGTCGACCACTCCTCGGAATGAAGCGGGGAAAAGCATATCAGATAAAGCATTGCGCCAACAGTCAATCTCATAATCGAGTCAAATTTGACGCAAATATAAATATATTTATTTTATAAATAAAGCAAATATATAAATTAAGTACATTTTAGTAGGGACGCAGTGTGCCGCGTGGAATTGGATATAACATCGCTTTTTCCACGCGGCACGCCGCGTCCCTACTGTAAAATACTATTGCCCAAGGTAGTATCGGTAGACTATAGTGGAGATGTCGGCTATAAGCTGCTCGGTGTCGGGGAATGACAGGCCGGAGTCCTCCACAAGCACCACGAGGATGTATGGGGCTTTGCCGGGGACTTTTACAAACGCGGCGTCATTCACGCCGATTATCTTGCCTCGGGCGTTCTTATCGCCTGTGCCGGTCTTGTGCCCGACGGTTGTACCGGCAGGGAACGGCGCGCCGCCGATACGTGTCGTACCTGTGGCGCATCCCGAGAGGGTCTTCACAAGGAATATCGTCTCATCCACCCCGAGAAGCTCCCAACGGAGCAGACGGTCGATAAGCTCCGCCACGCTAAATGGGGTGGCGCTGTTGGCATAGGAGAGAGTGACATCACGATGCATCTCATCCTCGGAGTGGGCTATCGCGAAATGGTCCAGTCCCTTGCCACGAAGCACTGAATCCATCCTTGCCGGCGAGCCGAAAAGGTCAAACAGTATGTCGCAGGCATTATTGTCGCTCTGTTGCAGGCTATAACGCAGCACCTCAGCGAGCGGCATCACAGTCCCCTCGGGAAAAGAGTCGCGCATCGGCGACCATGTGTCCTTATGCAACATATCGGGAGTAATCCTGACAGGCGTATCGAGCGACACTGTTGCGCTACGTTCCACGCTGTCAAGCACCGCCACGGCCTGATAGAGCTTCATAACGCTCATGAGCGGAAAGCGATGCTGGTTGTTGAGTGCCGCCACCTCCCCGTCGGGGGCTATGACAGCAACGCCTACGCGGGCATCCACCCCGTCAAGACGGGCCTTTATCGGGTCCATGACACTCTGGGCATTTGCCCCAACAATCCACAGCGTCACAATCGCCATGGCAACAGATATACGTTTAACCGCGTTCATTCCTTCAACCTTTTCAGATGTTTATTATAATGTGCAAAATTAACCATCATCCCGACACTCAAAAGCGAGAAAAATTGAGTCTTTTTTGCGTTAACAAAATTTATCACACCCTATTCACCATTTTTAGTAATTTTGCTCTCAGCAATAACTTTATTATCACGTTATGGAAACATCCAAAATTGCCCTTGCCGCTATCGCGACATTAGGCATCTCGCTTTCAGCCGTTGCCGAGAGCGAGCATCTCAAGAGCCTCAACCCGGCCTACATTGACGACAATGTGCCGGCTGCCTCTGACTTCTATACCCATGTCAACAAGGGGTGGATCGAGGCCAATCCCCTTACCCCTGAACATGCGCGTTACGGACAGTTCAACATCCTCAACGACTCAAGCGAAAACCGTGTCAAGGAGATTGTACTCAACCTCGCCAACAGCAACCCACAGCCCGGGACTGTAGCCTTCAAGGTATCGACCATCTACAACCAGGCGATGGACTCGGCACGCCGCAATGCCGACGGCGCAAAACCCATACTCGCCGACCTGAAGCGCATCGAGACCACCCCGCATGAGGGGATGGAGGACTTGTTCCTGTGGATACACGGCAACTTTGCAAGCCCGTTCTTCGGAGCCGGCCCGATGGAGGACATGGCCAACAGCAAGGAGTATGCGATGTATGTGAGCGGAGGAGGCATCGGCCTTGGCGACCGCGACTACTATCTCTCTGACGACAAGCACAACAAGGAGGTACGAGAAGCCTACAAAAAACTTATCGTCAAGCAGATGCAGAATGCCGGCTACTCCAAGAAGGATGCCAACCGCATCATGAAAAACGTGATGAAAATCGAGACTGCCCTCGCCGACTCGACATGGACCCGCGAGGAGAGCCGCAATATACCGGCGATGTACAATCCCCGCACATTTGCCCAACTCAAGGAGATGTACCCCAACATCAACTGGGACCGCTTCTTTATAGAGACAATGGGCATACCGAGTCCCGAGCAGGTGGTAGTCACCGAGATAAACACCGTCAAGCAGGCTGACAACCTCATGGCATCGCTCACCGACCGAGAAATCAAGGACTATTACCTGTGGAAATACGTGGCACAGGCAGCAGGCCAACTTAGCGACGACTTTTCCGACGCCAACTTTGAGTTCAGCAAGGTCACGAGCGGCGTGCAGCAGCAGCGTCCCCGCTGGAAACGTGCCCTCGGAGCAACCGAAGGTGCAATGGGCGAGGCTGTCGGACAGCTCTACGTCGAGAAATATTTCCCTGAGTCATCCAAGCAGTATATGCTCAATCTTGTCGAGAACCTGCGCACGGCACTCGGCAAGCACATCATCAACCTGCCGTGGATGACCGACGACACAAAGCTCAATGCCATCAAGAAGCTAAATGCCTTCACCGTCAAAATCGGCTACCCCGACAAGTGGAAAGACTACTCGACACTTGAAATTGACCCCAATCTCTCATATTACGAAAACATGCACAACGTGTCGATGTGGCACCAGGCCGACACCTACTCCAAGTGGGGGAAGCCGGTCGACCGCACCGAATGGGCCATGACGCCGCAGACAGTCAACGCCTATTACAATCCGCTCGCCAACGAGATAGTGTTTCCCGCCGCAATCCTCCAGGCACCATTCTTTGACCCCGAGGCAAGCGATGCCGAAAACTACGGCGGTATCGGCGTGGTCATCGGCCACGAGATGACCCACGGATTTGACGACCAAGGACGCAACTTCGACGCCGACGGCAATATGACAAACTGGTGGACCGACGAGGACGCCGAAAAATTTGCCGCTCTCACGTCAGGCCTCATAAAGCAGTTTGACGAGGTGGAGGTGTTGCCCGGTGTACACGCCAACGGCCAGTACACCCTCGGCGAGAATATCGCCGACCAAGGCGGCCTGCGTGTATCGCGCACGGCATTCCTTGACTCTCAGAAAAAGAAAGGCGTGGATATCACCGCCGACTCGGCACGCATTGACGGGTTCGACCCCATGCAGGTGTTCTACCTCAACTACGCCAACATCTGGGCCAACAATATCCGCGACGAGGAGATACGCTCGCTCACCACAGGCGACGTACACTCTCTCGGCAAAAACCGCGTGAACGTCACCCTGCGCAACATAGCCCCGTTCTTTGAGGCATTCTCCATCAAGGCTGGCGATCCGATGTTCCGCGCCGAGGAAGAGCGCGTGGTCATCTGGTAAACGCTATACTTACCTCAATATGTAGGGACATGCCTTTGGCATGTTGACTGATGCATAGATAGTTGCACGTTCAACATGCCAAAGGCATGTCCCTACATTTACCAATGGGCAATTTCCCGCTATTCCTGTGCGTATTGCAGCACGGTAGGGCTTTCCACATCGACGCCAAACTCCCTTGCACGCTCCAGGATGGCGCGGGCAAGGCGTGGCTTCAGGTCTTCTGGGCAATAGCGGAAATAAGCCTCGGCAGCCCGCACATGCGCGGCGTCGGGCATCGGGTATTCACGGCGTTCAGGCAGCCCGAACACCGAGTCGGGCAACTCCTTTTTCTCTTCGTAAGATAGTCTGTCGTTCATGATAATATGTTTTGTTTAATATGAATAACATCTGAAATGAGCAAATAGCTCGTTTCAAACGTTTATTTTATAAAACACGTATCACTTAACCAAAAAAATCATGAAGTACAACATTATCGACATCGAAGGCATAGGTGATGCTCAAGGAGCAAAGCTGAAAGCCGCCGGTATCAACACCGTGGAGGATCTACTCGACAAGTGCGCCGCCCCCAAGGGACGCAAGGCCTTGGCCGAAGAAACGGGAATCTCCGAGAAGCTGATACTGAAATGGACCAACCATGCCGACCTGTTCCGCATCAATGGCGTAGGCCCGCAGTTTGCCGAACTGCTTGAGGCTGCCGGAGTCGATACCGTAAAGGAGCTGCGTCACCGCAAGGCCGAAAACCTCGCCGCCAAGATGGAGGAGATCAACACCGCCAAGCATCTCACGCGCCGCGTCCCCTCAGCCACCGAACTGCAAAAAATGATTGACGAGGCCGCCACCCTCGAGCCCCGCGTGACCTACTGACCAATTATACCTTTATCAACTAAGAGTACCGCAAATCTCTATTTATATTTTGCGGTACTCTCTTTTTATATCCATAAAAAAGGAGCGACATCCTGCGTTGCAGGATGTCGCCTTATAAAATCCACACCAAAGGATGCGATGAAACTCCGAATGACAGGTTTTGAGTGCTACCCGTTCTTTGTAATCCGCCTGTGGTCATGAGACCTCCTCTTGCGAGGTGGGGCCCGCCATCGAGCGGGTGAGCTTGTCTCGGCATTTCATAAAAATTTGATGAGTTTCCCAATCTACTTTGATGTGGGTATTTTCGAGTGGGATTCCAGCTCTCTCGCTGTATTTCTATAACACAAAGATAGCGATAAAAGTTGAAATTGCAAACTTTCCGGAATTTTTTTCATTGCCACTGCAACCTTTCATGAGGTAAGGCCGTCAAAGTCTATGAAACGATTGGTCTATGAAACGTGGCAATATGTCGCAAAATCACTTCATTTAACACCCACCGATACATTTTATTGGTATAATGTGGTAACTTTGTGGCGAAAAGTAAAAGCGTTTAAGAGGCCAAGGCCAAATTCATACACATTTCGACAAAACGATGATTATCCAGCTAAAAGACATCAACAAGACCTATCCGGGAGCGGTGCCGCTGCATGTGCTCAAAGGCATAAACCTCGACATCGACAAGGGGGAACTTGTCTCAATCATGGGTGCATCAGGCTCGGGTAAATCGACCCTGCTCAACATCCTCGGCATCCTCGACTCATATGACACGGGAGAATATATACTCGACGGCATCGAAATTAAGAATCTGAGCGAGAACCGCAGCGCCGAGCTGCGCAACCGCCTGATAGGCTTTGTGTTCCAATCATTCAACCTCATCAGCTATAAGAATGCGGTGGAGAACGTCGCCCTGCCGCTGTTCTATCAGGGCGTAAGCCGACGCAAGCGCAACGCCCTGGCGATGGAACAGCTTGAGCGAATGGGGCTTGCCGACCGCGCCCATCATCTCCCCGGCGAGCTGTCGGGTGGCCAGAAACAGCGCGTCGCCATAGCCCGCGCCCTCATCACCAACCCCTCCATCATACTTGCCGACGAACCGACAGGCGCACTTGACAGCAAGACCTCGCGGGAGGTGATGCAGGTGTTCCGCGACCTCAACCGTGAGGGGATGACAATCGTCATCGTGACTCACGACCCGGGTGTCGGCGAGCAGACCGACCGCATAATACGCATCTCCGACGGCATAATCACCAACCCCACCCTCCCCCCCAATGCTTGACCTTATAAGAGAAATAGCGCAGACCCTGCGCAACAACAAGCTGCGCACTGCCCTGACGGGATTTGCCGTGGCATGGGGCATATTCATGCTCATCGTGCTGCTCGGCATGTCGCGGGGACTCCTAAACTCATTCAACGACAGCCGCATGTCGCAAGGGGCAAACACAATAGACATATGGGGCGGCGAGACCTCCAAGGCCCACGGCGGATTCAAGGAGGGACGCAACATCGAGCTGAAAGACGCCGATCTCCCCTCCATAGCGTCACGCGACCGACAGCACGTAGAGGGCACATCAGCCCGCCTGTCGGGCGACGCCACCACCATTTCAAGCGACAAGGACTATATCGCCGGGAGCTACTCGGGCGTCTATCCGTCGGCTCTCGCTAGCTCGGGCGAGGAGATTGCCGAGGGACGGTTTATCAACGACAACGACCTGTCGCAGCGGCGCAAGGTCATTGTGCTCGCACGCAAGAACACCGACATCCTGTTTCCCGGCGAAAAACATGTCGTAGGCAAACGCGTGAAGCTGAAAGACCTGTCGTTCACCATCATAGGAATATATGACAGCGAGTGGCGCACAAACACCTACATACCCTACACCACTGCCCGCGCCCTCAACGGCGACAAAACGTCGGTCGACCAGATAAGCGTCGCCATAACCGACGTGAACACCGTCGAGGATGGAGAGGCGGTCGAGAAGGGAGTGCGCTCCACCCTCGCGACCCGCCACCATTTCGACCCCGACGACCAGTCGGCCGTATGGATATGGAACCGCTTCACGCAGCACATGACGATGAACAGCGGCATGGGCATCCTTGAGGTCGCCATATGGGTCATAGGCATATTCACCATGCTGTCGGGCATCATCGGCGTGAGCAACATCATGTTTGTCTCCGTGCGCGAGCGCACCCACGAGATAGGAATACGCCGCGCCATCGGAGCGAAACCGCGCAACATCCTCAACCAGGTGATACTTGAGAGCGTCGCCATCACCGCCCTGTTCGGCTACATCGGGATATTCTTCGGCATACTCCTCACCGAGGGGCTGAACAAAGCCTTTGCCGGCTCCGACTTCATCAAGAATCCCACCGTCGACATAGGCATAGCCCTCAAGGTGACGCTCGTGCTCATCTTGGCCGGCGCGCTTGCCGGAGTATTCCCGGCGTTGAAGGCATTGAAGGTAAAACCCGTCGAGGCCCTACGCACTGAATAGTGCAAAGTTCAAAGTGCACAATTCAAAGTGCACAATTCAAAGTTATGAGTTTACAATTATGAGAAATCCGATATTTGACATCGAAAACTGGAAAGAGATTGGCGCGACGCTTGCACGCAACAAGACGCGCACATTCCTGACGGCATTCGGCATCTTCTGGGGCACAGCCATGCTGGCTATGCTCTGGGGCGGCGCACATGGACTGGAGGATATCCTGCGGCGCAACTTCGACGGATTTGCCACCAATGTGGCATTTATCGAGGCCAACCGCACAAGCCTCCCATATCGGGGCTACAACAAGGGTATGACCTGGAATCTCACCGTCAACGACGTCGCCAACATACGCCGCATGACCCCTTATCTGGAAGCCTCCTCGGCTGTAGGAGGCACAGGCACCAAGCAGGCGGTCAACGGCAAGCGTCACTCATCAGGGTCGATGATGGGTGTCGAGGCCTCCTATACCCGAATATTCCTGCCCGTCATCTATGAGGGACGGTTTATCAACGAGGCCGACGAGAGCAGCTCGCGCAAGGTGTGCGTGCTCGGCAAGCGCGTGGCCGGCGAGCTGTTTGGCGTCGAGTCGCCCATCGGCAAATTTGTCGAGGTAGGCGGCATATACTACCGTGTCATAGGCGTGGCGGGGCAGACATCAGAGGTGCAGATAATGTCGAAGGTCGACGACTCGATAATCGTGCCGATGTCAACAATGCGGCAAGCCTACAACCTCGGAGACAACGTCGGGGCGCTCATGGTGCTTGCCAAGCAGGGGCACAGCCCCAAGGAGCTTGAAGGCGCCATAGGGAGAGCAATACGCCTGAGCCATCCCATCCACCCCGACGACAAGAAAGCGATAGGGCTCTTTGACATCTCCGAGCAGTTTGCCATGATTGACAACCTGTTTATCGGCCTCAACATCCTCGCCCTGTTTGTCGGCGCGGGCACTCTGTTGGCGGGCATCATCGGCGTAGGCAACATCATGTGGGTCATCGTCAAGGAGCGCACCCAGGAGATAGGAATACGCCGTGCAATCGGTGCAAAGCCGCGCGACATCATCGCGCAGATACTCTCCGAGAGTGTCGTGCTCACCACCATAGCCGGCATCGCGGGGATATGCTTCGCGGCGGCGGTACTTGCCGGAGCCGAGATAATGACAGCCGATGAAATATCCTCGCCACGCTTCCAGCTCACATTCGGACAGGCGATAGGCATAATGGTGACATTCATCGTGCTCGGCACCGCCGCAGGGACAATTCCCGCCATAAAGGCGATGAGGATAAAACCCATAGAGGCTATGAATGATAAATGATTCAACAAGTGCAAAAGTCAAAGTTCAGAGTTCACAGTTTTGGAAATATAAATAATAAAAACATATTCACGTTATGAGAAAAGTATTGAAGATATTGATGTGGGTGGTGATAGCGGCCGTGTTTGTCGGCACGTTTGTCTACCTCTTTATCAATTCGCAGTCCCACGAGAAAGTCTACGAGCTTGTCTCCCCGTCGTCGGAGAGCATCGAGCGCACAACAGTGCTCACCGGCAAGATTGAACCACGTGACGAGATCGACATCAAGCCGCAGATTTCGGGCATCATCTCCGAGATAAACGTCGAGCCGGGCGATGTGGTGAAGGCCGGCGACGTGATAGCCAAAATCAAGGTTATCCCCGACGAGTCGCAACTCTCCTCGGCCCAGAACCGCGTCAACGTGGCGCGCCTCACCCTCGAGCAGTCTAAGCTCGAATATGAGCGCACCCGACAGCTCTATGACAAGAAATTTGTGAGCCGCGAGGAGTACGAACAGTCTCTCAACACCTACGAGAAAGCCCGCGAGGAGGTCGCATCGGCCAACGACGCTCTCACCATCGTGCGCGACGGCATCTCCAGTCTCCGCGCATCGGAGAGCAACACCCTCGTGCGTGCCACCATCGACGGACTCATACTTGAAGTGCCCGTCAAGGTGGGAAGTTCGGTGATACAGGCCAACACCATGAACGACGGCACGACAATCGCCACGATAGCCGACATGAACGATCTGATATTCAAAGGCAAGATTGACGAGACCGAGGTGGGACTGCTGCATACGGGTATGCCGATGAAGATATCAATCGGCGCATTGCCCGACCTGTCGCCCGAGGCGTCGATAGAGTACATAGCCCCTAAGGGGACGGAAGACAACGGATCAAACACGTTTGAAATCAAGGCCGCCATCTCCGTGCCCGCGTCAGCCGGGCTGCGTGCCGGCTACAGCGCCAACGCATCGGTGATGCTCGACAAGGCCGACGGCGCGTTGACCATCCCCGAGAGCGTCATCGAGTGGGCCGGGGACAGCACGTTTGTCTACTGCCTCACCGACTCGGTGCCCGTGCAGAAGTTTGAACGCCGCCAGGTGAAAACCGGCATATCGGACGGTATCAACATACAGGTGCTCGACGGCATCGACAGCAACGCACGCCTGCGCGGCAATGAAATCAAGAAATAACCAAGTCATGAAATATATCGCCACCATACTGTCATTAGCCATCGCGGCATCGTCGGCCAATGCCGAGGTGTGGACCCTCGACCGCTGCATAGACTATGCCATCAACCACAACATCAGCGTCAAGTCACGCCTTGTCGACAAGGAGGCGTCGGAGATTGACGTGTCATCGGCAAAGGCCGCCTACCTCCCCACCCTCTCGGCAGGTGCGTCGCAGAGCTGGAATTTCGGCCGAGGGCTTACAGCAGAAAACATATATGCCAACCGCAACACCTCCAATACACAGTTTGACGCATCGCTCAATCTCCCCGTCTTCACGGGTCTCGCCAATGAGCGCAACCTGCGTCTGAGCCGCATAAACCTCATGTCGGTGGTGGAGCAATATGAGTCAGCAAAAGAGGATGTGACCCTCAACGTAATATCGGCCTATCTGCAAGTCCTGTACACCAAGGAACTCCACGAAGTGGCCCTACAGCAGGTCGCGCTCTCGGAGTATGAGCTGACGCGCCGCAAAGCACTGCTTGAGGCGGGAAAGATACCCGAGGTCGACATGCTTGAAGCCAAGTCGCAGCTTGCCCAGGACGAACTCTCATCGACCACGACGATGAACGACTACACCCTCGCCTTGGTCGATCTCGCCCAACTGCTCGAACTCAACGGCATCGAGGGCATGGAGGTCGCCCCGTTGGAGGAGAATCCACGACTGCTCGTTCCCGCCGACGAGGTATACCGCAACGCCCTCGCCACCAACCACGGGATAAAGGCTGCCGAATATGAGGTCGAGGCGGCGCGCCGGCAGATAGCGGTCGCCCAGACGGGATATATACCCACCTTGTCGTTCAACGCCGGACTCGGCAGCAGCTACTACTCCATCCACGGTCTTGAAAACAAGTCTTTCTCACAGCAGATGAAGGACAATTTCAACTCCTACGTGGGATTCTCGCTGCGCATCCCCATTTTTGATGCCCTGTCAACCCGCAACAAGGTGAAAAAAGCCCGCGTGCAGCAGATATCGTCACAGCTACAGCTCGACGACCGGCGCAAGCAGCTGCACAAGGCCATCACACAGGCCTACTATCAGGCCGTTGGAGCACAGAAAAAGGAGCAGTCTGGCATCATAGCCGAGGATGCCGCCGCCAAGGCTTTTGAGGCGATGTCAGAGAAATATTCCCTCGGACGAGCCACGCCGACCGACTACGAGCAGGCCAAGACCAAATACCTGCGTGCCACGTCGGAGCGGATACAGGCCAAGTATGAGCATATACTGCGCTGCCGCATCCTCGACTTCTACAATGGCAACTGACGCCGAACACCCGTCACGGGCGCATCGCGCCCCGGCGCATAATTATTGGCAACGCCTCAAGGCGGGAATATACCTCCTGCACTATAGCATCCAAGGGAGCGCGGTCATAGCCGCGCTCCCTTATCACATCATCCACTACGGCAGCATAGTCGTTGTGAGCGGCAGTATTGAGCGACTTCCAGTTGATGCCGGCAAACTTCCGCGCCACCTCCATGTCGAGCGGGAGACGCCCCTGTAACATAAGCACCGCTATCACGGGATAGCCCGGATATCCCTGCCAGTAGGACGCCTTGTCGTTGGAGGTGTAGGTGTCATCGTGCCATGTCACCGTGTAGCTGCGCGAGCCGTCCGACGACTTCACCACTGCCTCCCCGCTCTCACCGAGCAGCAACCCCTCCTCGGGGGTGGGCATCGTCACACGATTGTCGGCCACGGCACTGTAGGCCTCATATATCTTTTCTATAGGGGGTAATTTTTTCATAAATATAGTTGAAATAAAATGATTTTGTCTTAAAACATTTCTCAACAGGGGTGTGTTGAATAGATATCACTATTTATCTAATTGAAATGAATTTTAAGAAAATTTTCATGCTCGCCGCTGCCGGAATAGCCGTAGTGGGCACATCGGCCAAAAGTCCGGTCCAGATACAGTCCGACTCCATAAAGGAGTCCCACAAGATCATATTTTTTGGAGAGGGGCAAAATCCCGGCCGCGACTCTATCCGCACACTCGTGGATGCATTCTACTATGACCAGTTCCGCCACTTCCAGGACCCGCGTGCACCATATTTCATGTTCATGAGCCGCGACGCCCAGTTGGCGATGGGTATCGGCGGCAGGGTTAAGATGCGCGGATGGTATGACTGGGGCGGCGCACAGACCGGGCGCGGATTCATCCCCTACAATATAGCGATGGCCGACATAGCCGAGCATCGGCGCAACTTCGGCACATCTCCCGCCGGATCGGCCCTTTTCTTCAAGATACTCGGCACGCACAGCAAGATAGGCAACTACCAGCTATATATCGAGGCCAATTTCACAGGATATGGCTCGCGTGACTTCAAGCTGAAAAAGGCATATGCCACCATCAACGACTGGACTGTCGGTTATGCCAACTCCACTTTCAGCGACCCTTCGGCCCAGCCCCCGACAATCGACTCCCAAGGCCCGAATATCGAGATAAGCGCCACATCGACACTCGTCAGATGGATGCATAGCTTCAAGAAACATTGGGTCGTGGCCCTCTCGGTGGAGGACCCCGACATACAGATTGGTTCCAACGGCACGCAGACGGCCACGATTGACAAGTGGTTTCCCGATGTGGCTGCATTCGGGCAATATGAATGGGGCAACGGAGAGCATGTGCGCCTCGCCGGCATCATGAGGGTACTCCCTTATCGCGACCTTGTAGCGCAGAAAAATCATAACATCATGGGCTGGGGCCTGCATCTCAGCACTGTGTTCAATCCTGTCGACCCCGTGACTATATACGGCTCGCTGTGCGGCGGTCGCGGCATCTCCAGCCTGACCGGCGACCTTTCATGCGGCAACTTTGACCTCGTGAACAATCCCGATGCCCCCGGCAAGATGTATTCGCCCTATCTTTTCGGATGGTATGGCGCGGTACAGTACAATTTCCGGCCGAATATTTTCGCAAGTTTCACCTTCGGACAGGAAACCTACCTGCCGAGCCATTCGGTAGCCCCCGACACCTATAAATACGGCTATTACAGCGCGCTCAACGTCCTGTGGGACATCACTCCCCGCATCCAGGTGGGCGCGGAGTTCAACCTCGGCAAGCGCGAAAACTTCGACCGCGACCACAAGTGGGGACGCCGCGCCGGCCTGATGGCCCAGTTCTCGTTCTAAAAACAGGTAAAAAGTATGGGCGCAATACATTGCGCCCATACTTTTTTGTCCGGTTTTCCCCGGAATTATCATCAGGTTTACCCCAAGACCCGGATGGCCTCGTCTAGGGTCAGTAGCTGCTGCTCGCCGGTCGACATGTTTTTCAGCGTCAGCTTGCCCTCGGCAAGCTCTGTCTCGCCGACAATTGCCACATAAGGGATAGAGAGGGCATCGGCATAGCCCATCTGCTTCTTCATCTTGGACTGCTCGGGGTATATCTCGGCCGATATGCCGGCGTCACGTAGCGACTTTATCATCCTCATGGACGCGGCAGCCTCTGACGGCCCGAAGTTGGTGAACAGCACGCGTGTCGCCGCCACTGTCTCGTCGGGATAGAGGTCGAGGGTGTTGAGCACGTCATATATGCGGTCGGCGCCAAAGGATATGCCGACACCTGACACGCCTTCCATGCCGAATACCCCCGTGAGGTTATCGTAACGGCCACCGCCGGTGATGCTGCCTATCTGCACGTCGCGGGCCTTGACCTCGATAATCGTGCCTGTGTAGTAGTTGAGGCCACGGGCGAGGGAAACGTCAAGCTCAAGCTCGGCACGAAGCCCGAGAGCCATGGTGCCGTCAATTACCGTGCGGAGTTCCTCGACACCCTTGCGGCCTGTCTCGCTGGCGGCGAGCACCTTGTCGAGCGCGGCAAGACGCTCGTCGAGAGAGCCGGAAATGGAGAGGATGGGATTGAGGGCTGCTATAGCCTCTTCCGAGAGGCCCTTCTCACGCAACTCGGCGTTTACGTTGTCAATGCCTATCTTGTCGATTTTGTCAATGGCAACGGTAATATCCACAATCTTCTCGGGCGCGCCTATCATCTCGGCGATGCCGGCAAGCACCTTGCGGTTGTTAAGCTTGATGGTGATGGAGATATTGAGACGCGAGAACACCTCGTCGACAAGCTGCAGCAGCTCAATCTCGTTAAGCAGCGAGTCTGAGCCTACCACATCAGCGTCACACTGGTAGAACTCGCGGTAACGCCCTTTCTGAGGGCGGTCGGCACGCCACACGGGCTGTATCTGGAAACGCTTGAACGGGAACTGCAACTCGCCGCGATGCTGCACGACGTAGCGTGCAAAGGGCACGGTGAGGTCATATCGCAGCCCCTTCTCGCAAAGCTGGGGCGTGAGGTGCACGCAATCATTGGCGTCTATCAGACTGCGGTCAACACCGCGCAGGAAGTCGCCCGAGTTGAGTATCTTGAACAGCAACTTGTCCCCCTCGTCCCCATATTTGCCCATGAGGGTGGAGAGGTTTTCCATCGCGGGAGTCTCTATCTGCTTGAATCCGAAAAGCCGAAATACGTCGCGTATCGTGTCAAATATATAGTTACGTCGCGCCATCTCTGACGGCGAGAAGTCGCGTGTTCCTTTGGGTATGGAGGGTTTCTGTGCCATTTTTTTAGATGATTTTCAATACTTCCGCAAAGGTACAAAATTATCGCCACGCCCGCAAAACCGCAAGCGCCCCGTCGGTCACATCTTGAACAGCGAGGGGGAGACATACGCCCGATAGCGGCGCACCGCGCCCGGAGTGCCGCTACCCATGCGGGGAAGATATTGCAGACCGCCGACAGTGTAGTCGCCGCCGAGGTCTATCACGACCGAATGGGGATACTTGTCGCCTGCGGCGGTAGTCCAGCAGGTCGATTCCTGCAGGTCAAACGCCTTGTCGGCGGTGTGGTTGCCACGGGCATCCTCGCTGTCGGCATAAACCACCGACCAAGCCTCACGTGAAATCCGCTCCCCATCCCCGTCAAGCAGGTATAGCTCGGCGACGGATGTCACGTCATCATCGCCAAAGCCGTCCAACGCCTCAAGGCAGAAGTAGCGGCCTCGCGCAGGGGCGTCAAACTTCACCTCCTGCCATCCCGCGCCGGGATGGAATTCCCCTTGCGAGACCGGCGCAACTCCCGAGAGGTCAAGAGTCTGCCCCGACAGACGATGGAGCGTCAGCCCGTCAGCACGCAACATGTCGATTATCGGCCCTCGCCTCCCCTTTATGATAGGGTCAAGCGGCCCGATGATATCAAACACCACAATCTCATTCTCCCCCTTGCGCAACCAGCATCCTGGCATATAAAGGGTCTGCTGCGGGCCGATTTCCCAAAATCGCCCTATCGGATGACCGTTGACATAGACAAGCCCCTTGCCCCAACGGCTGAAATCAAGGAACGTGTCGCCTATGCTATCGACGGTAAATGCGCCGCGATAACATCCCGGTTGCTCGACAGCCTCGGCGGCACTTTTCATGGGGTGAAACGGCAGACTGTCGTAAAACTCCTTTTCATCGGGAAGCAGGCGCACGGTCCAGTCCCCCAGCGTCATCTCGCGCACGCCGTCTGAGACTGTCACACTGTCAGTGATGCCCTTGAAGTCCTTGATGGCACGCCCGAAGTTGATGCGCCCCATACCCTCAACGAGGATGTCAACCGGCTTACCCGACGCGCCCTGCGGGAGCTGTAATATCCGCTCGCCGTTGCGGCGGTCGAGCGCACCGACATATTCCCCGCCGACATACACCCTGGCATAGTCGTGAGGCTCGGCTACGGTGAGCGTCAATACCGTATCCGCCATCGCGGGCAATACCGCGCTATACATTATCGAGCCAAATCCCTGCCCGTACTCCTCCATCGTGCGCACAACCAAGTCACGCCGTGACGGCACGCTTGCGATGATGTCGGCCAACGGCACAAATTCGGTCATCGTAAAAGGCTGTATAGCCACTGTCGGTATAGAATCGGGAATCGGAGGCAACGTGCCGCCATCAACATGTCGAGCCAACAGCTCGCGCAACATATGGTATTTGGGCGTAATGCGCCCCGACTCGCTTATCGGCGCATCATAGTCGTAGGATGTGACATCAGGCGCAAATCCCGGGGAATTGGCCCCGGCCCAGTGCCCCCAGTTGGTGCCACCGTGGGTCATGTAGAGGCTGAAAGATATATCCTTGTCGAGCATCTCGCCAATCCCGGCAATCATCTCGTCGGCAGGGCGTGTCTCATGGTTTGCACCCCATTTGTCAAACCATCCGCTCCAGTACTCGGAGCACATCAGCGGACTGTCGGGGCGCACCTCCTTGAGTGGGGCGAACTCACGGTCAATGTCGGCACCCGTACCGAAGTTCATCGTCCACACAAGGTCGTCGAGACCGTTGAGCAGGAAATTGGACGACCAGTCACACTGAAACAGCGTGACCTCATCGCCATAAAGACGGCGCAACATGTCACGTATCGCGGCTATATAGGGCTTGTTCTCGCCGTATGAGCCATACTCGTTCTCCACCTGCACCATTATTATCGGGCCACCCTTGTCCACCGTCAATGGCGCGACCTCGCGTGCCACGGCCTCCTCAAACAGGGCTACACGCTCCATGAAGTAGGGGTCAGGCTCACGCAGGGCTATATCCTTCTTCTGCAACAGCCACCAAGGCAAGCCGCCCATCTCCCACTCGGCGCACACATAAGGCCCGGGGCGTAGGATAACATACATCCCGTTGGCCCGGCACAAGCGCACAAACTCCGCGAGGTCGTTCTGCCCCGTGAAGTCAAACTTCCCCGGCTCACTCTCATGCACATTCCAGAACACATAGAGACACACGGTATTCATCCCGAGAGCCTTGCACATCTTTATGCGGTGGTCCCAGTATTCACGTGGTATGCGTGGATAGTGAAGCTCGGCCGCCTTCACGACAAAAGGCTCGCCGTTGAGCAGAAACGTGTTCTTGCCCGCCTCGAATGTCGATGTCTCAAGCTTGTCAACGCCGGCGGCAGTCATGTACAATGACGACACCCCTACAAACGTGGCGGCGACAATAGCCCGCCACGGCATATATGCCAAAAGATTATTCATGTCAGGATGGTTTCAACATTACAAATTTAATAAATCCTTAATAAAATAATGGCTACCTTTGCGGCATATTTCAATCACAATATCACATTATGGAAATCGGGAAGACGGTCAAGGCACTGCTGTTTGCCTCAATCATGCTCATGGGAATAAACGCAGAGGCGCAAGAGGCTGAAAAAGTGAACTATATACCAAATATCCACGGCGTGTTGCGCCCGCGTGTGGAGTGGGCAACAGAGTCGGGCGAATACCGCTTTTCGGTGCGCAATGCCCGAGTCAGCGTTGACGGAAAGGTAGCCCGATCGATAAGTTACTATGTCAACGCCGACTTCTGCGACCGAGGCAAGATAAAGATACTCGACGTGTGGGCGCGTCTCGGCATTGTCGACGGTCTGTCCGCACAGGCCGGGCAGTTCCGTATGCCGTTTGGCGTTGACGTGGCACGCGGGCCGTTCACCTACTATTTCTCCAACCGCTCATTCATGGGCAAGCAGATGTGCAACTTCCGCGCCGTCGGCATGAAACTCTCGTACACGCTACCTGTGACCCCGCTGACAGTGGAAGCGGGCATATTCAACCCGACGACTATCGGCGACCACTCGGGGTGGAACAAACGGCTCGCCTACTCGGCCAAGGCATCATATAGGGTCGACCACGTGACCCTCACCACGGGATTCATGTCGGTACTGCCCGACGGCGTGAGGGCAAACATGGTCGACGGATGCGTGAGCTGGAGCGCGGGACGCTGGATTGTCGAGGGGGAATATCTATACAAGCGGTACACCGACCGTGACTATAAGGCGTGCCACGGCTACAACCTGTTTGCCGACTACCACATGCCCATAACGGCGGGAGTGTTCAACCGCCTATCATTCCAGGGCCGATGGGACGGCATGACCGACCATGCGACCCATCACGAGCCTGACGGCTCGCTCACCATAGGCGATGCGGCACGCAACCGCATTACCCTCGGCACGACAATCAGCTACATAAGGAGCAAGAACATGTTTGTCGACCTACGCCTCGACTACGAAAAATATCTCTACCGCCACAATGCGCCCCACGATGCCGACCAGGGTGACAAGGCGGTGCTGGAGATAGTGCTGCGGTTTTAAGATAGTGGAACTCGGCACGCATCATATTCCGAACAGGAATTCGAGTGGCTTCGAGTCCTTGAACTTGTCGACGGCATTGCCGGCGTAAATCTCGTTGCCGGTGAGCGTGAGCTTCTTCACGTGGTTTCCGGCACCAAAATCAATGTCCTTGAAATCCACCCAAAAGATGTTGGGGCTCATGGTCGATTCAAAGTAGTACACCAGATTTTTCTGATCGGCGACCGTGCGCCAGCGTGTCGAGGCGATATTCGGTTGATCGGGAATCGAGATGCCAAGAGGTACCGACACATTGCGCATGACACTGAATACGCCCGCCACAGCCTGTCGGAAACCGGAGGTCATCGGCAGGACAGTGATGTAGAACGATGCACGCACAAAGCGATCGGAGGCACGGTTGGTGCCCGGCAACATGACGAGTCCCCCTATCTGCCGCCAATAGTCATTGAGAGTCAACTGCTTGTCATAGGTCGGCGAATTGGTCATAACCCTGCAATCCCGCCCCTGGTGGATGACAAGATTACCGTTGATATACTCAAATATGGCACTGTTGCCCGTAGAATCCGATATTGAGAGGTGGAGCGTGGATTTCGCCCCATTCGGCAGGTCGGGGTCATCTATGCGAAACAATTCCTTGCCCAATTCGGCAACCGCCTCATCGACCGTGGCAAAATTGTCGAGCACATACTGCGTCCAGATACTAAGCCCCATCACCGGGCGCGAGTCATTGGGACGCCTGTAGTCCGACTCCGACAGGAACAGCAGGTTTGCCATCAGTCCTTTCTCATTCATCCCGTCGCATACCCCTATGTCATATCCCGCCGTGACGACGCTCCCATACCGTGACGTCCATTTCACGGTGTTGTCGGTCAGCCCTCCCCGCCGCTCAATGCCGCGAGGAAACAAATAGAGGTTTGACTGCGGATCCTCCTTCCAGTCCATCGTGCGCCCCGTCACCACCATGCTGTCAGGCCCGAGATAGACCGCCCTCGTGCACGCATCCGTCGGCACAGACGCCCCGAAAACGCCAATCATTGATACCGCTACTGCTGCAATCGCTTTACAATATTTCCCTTTCATAGTCTGATCGTTTATTAAGATTTCAATTGTGATTTTACCTCTAACACACAACGCCCCCATCCCCCCGATGGTTCACATTCAACCCTCATTACACCATTATCAAATTATTCCGGCTATCCTGAAATTTTGGGGGGACAATTCGTGGACGGTATATAAACGACAAAAAGGTCAAATATTTGCATTCCAAATACTTGACCCTTTTAACAAGTGTCCGAGATGAGATTCGAACTCACACAGCCCAATGGCCACTACCCCCTCAAAGTAGCGTGTCTACCAATTCCACCACCCGGACGATAATCAACGATGTCGGAGAGTCTTGTTGTTCGGAGAAATTTGAGCGAAAAACGGGACTCGAACCCGCGACCCCAACCTTGGCAAGGTTGTGCTCTACCAACTGAGCTATTTTCGCGAGTATCTCTCTGCGACAGGTTGACTGTATTTCATTGTTCTCTTGTTGAGCGAAAAACGGGACTCGAACCCGCGACCCCAACCTTGGCAAGGTTGTGCTCTACCAACTGAGCTATTTTCGCGTTGGGCAACCGTTTATTTCCCGATTGCGATGCAAAGGTAGGCATTATTTTTGAACTGACAAACGTTTGCCCCTATTTTTTTCAAAAAAATTTCCCGCAGCCCGCTCCAACAGCGGGATTGAAACAATTAACGCGATAATATTCAACCGGTTAAACCTCCCATCTGAATATTATCGCGCCAATAGCTTATTGCGTCCTCAAAACAGGTCAAGGAAGAAATGCTACCTCTTCAACAGGTGCAGGGCATAATGTCGCGCCTCGCTCTCAACCATTATCAGGTAATTGCCCGATGCAAGCCCCTCGACGTCTATGTCGACCGATGTGCTCCCCTCGACGAGAAGCTCGCGAATCATAGTACCCGAAAGGGAATATACGGCTACACGCGTCATCGGGTATGGAGATGTCACCGTGGCGACCGAAACCGCAGGATTGGGGTAAACAGCGATTTCCGATGCCGATGTCATGTCGTGAAGCCCTGTTACATCAGGCAACTTGAAGTAGGACACATTGCCTATTTGCCCGAAATGGTCGGCCCACGGCACCATCATATACACTCGGTCCCTGTCGTAGGAGCTCACGTCACCCGTCATGTCTGAATACATAGTCTCCCCCGATTTCAGTCCGACAAACTCATCGCCTATGTATCCGATGACCTCGCCATCCGAGCCGGCCAAGGCGAGTTTCACGGCATCGGCCCAATAACCTCCCGTGCCCTTCATTGCCACCTTCACCGTCATATCTGCGGGGTCGGCGACGACAAACGGTGCAGTGACACTCCCGTCGCCCGACAGGCAACCATCGACCGTCACCGACGTGACCGCGACAGAGGCATCTCCTTCGGGGTTGGCATTGACGGTAACATCATACGGCCCACCGACCGTATAACCGTCGGCAGTGATGAACACAAGGCTGTAATCGCCTGCCGCGAGCGTGGACTGCGAGACAAATTTCGTGACCCAACTGAGCGTGGCCGACTCTCCTGCTCCTATTGATACCGGGTCGGCCGTCCCCTCGGCGACAATCGAATTGCCAGAGGCAAGAACAGGGATGACAGAGCCATAATACTCAGTCCCGTCATTCTTTACCGTAGCCGTGAGATGCACGTAACTGTCGGGATATATATCCGACATTAGGCTGTAGGCCTGCACCTTAAGAGCGACGGGAACGACCGGCTGCGCAAAGGTGACGGTCGAGCCATCGTTGGTGACCGTAAAGGACCGGTTGGCACTTATAGGCGTGGAAACGTCATACCATTTCCCGTCACACTGGAAGGCGGGCGAGACCTTATATGTGCCCTCGGGGAAAGATGTCGCCGGCACGACATAGCCGCCGGTGCCATACCCGGGGGCAAGCGTCAATGACGACGCCGAGGCTATATAGGACACCGTGCCATCCGCGCCGGTCAGCTTCAGACCAAGCGTGGCTGAGATATCCTGTATGGTGGCGCTGTAGAACACGCCGTTCTCACTCAGAAACTCGACATCCGCCCCGGCCTCTACAGGATATTGCTCATAGGGGGTCATGAAACCGCCCGTCTGCACCATCTGGGGCACGACCTCCGACCCGGCCACGGGTGGACGTATGCCGACGATAACATCCTGGTTGGCATTGTATCCGCCTCCCGAGCCGCCTATCCCCTGCGAACCCGGCTCAAGTGCCGACAGGAGGAAATAACCGTTGCTCGCGCCACCCCAGCCCCAGTTGATATGAAACAGGCCGTCCTCGCTGTATCCGTCGCAGACAAACTCGTGTCCCCCCTCGTCGCTTTGACCGCCATATAGCACGGGACGCCCTGCCGCAAGCTCGGCATATATGATATCACACCACTCGTCGAGCGTGTAGTCAGTCCGCTGGAGATAGCGCATACCCTTGTCATAGTTGAAATATTTGAGCAGCCCTACGGCAGCCAACAGCGACGCAGCCCCGCTGCCGCCATCCTTGGCAAGGTTGTAGCGCATGTCGACGGCAACCCCACAGCTGTACATCAGCGTCGCCACGGCATCACAAGCCGCCGACGGGGAATTGTCATCATAGACGTCGAGCATATCGTCCCAACGGTAGGTCGTCGCGCCGAAGTCGAGCGACACATTATGGGAGGTGTTGTTGTAGGTGAACGAGTAGCTGTTGGTCCCCGTGCCCGTGGCGGGCCATTGATGCACTTTCATCACCTGTGCCATGGCCGTCGCCACGCATCCGGTCACGGCCCGCTCGCCGTCAAGCTCGGGGCACAGGTTGTTGAACGGCGCATCCTGATTCCACATCGTCGCGACTATCGGCTCTATAGGCGTGCGCGACGCGGTTGATGCCGGCTGTGCGGCAACGCCTGTGCCGCTACTTACCGCAGCCTTAATCTCGGCGGCATAGCACCCGAGCCACCACCTGAGAGCCGGCGGGATGCTGTCGATAGAGAAATCCCCCTTGTCGGTATAGCCCAACATGGGACGTGCAACGTCATCGGCCGCCACAACTACATATCCCGAAGAAGCCCCACGGTCAAAAACATACAATAGCCGTGTCGCCCCGACGGCGGCTGTGTATGCCAGTCGTGGACGCAACTTTTTGGGTGACGTGTTTTTCAACAGGGACGGGACTCCGGGCTGGCTGAGGGCTGCCGAAAGGGCCTCGTCGGGCGAGAGCTGACGTGCGACAGCCACCTGCGTCGCCAACAACGACGCCATGAGCAGGGTATAAAGCTTTTTCATACGCAGTAACTTGTTTGTAACAAGTAAACAACTGTAAACATGTTTTGGTTAGTGTTAATGCCCGGTTAAATCCCCACCATGCCGAAACATGCCCCGATAGTAGTTGTTATACCGTTATAATTATAATCACTAAAAAACTTTACAACCATGGCTATATTCAAGACCGAAGATGAGCGTGATATAGAAACGTTGGAAAAACTTGAGAAGAAAATTGCCCGGCGACAAAAGCGCAATCGCCTCACTCGTATAATCATGGCGGGAGTCGGCGCGCTCGCATTGTCATTTGTAGCAGGCCACATATGCGGCCGCCACTGCGCGATGAAGGATACACTACATAAGGGGCTGTAATCGCGCCCTGATAGATTTGCCCAAAAATGTAGGGACATGCCTTTGGCATGTGGACCGACAATTTAAGCCGTACAATTTCCACATGCCAAAGGCATGTCCCTACATTTTTCAGTCACAAAGCCGATCAGAGGCTCTGGGCGTTCTCGGCTGTATAGCGCAGCTTGGAAACCACGCGGCCCATAGCGTCGACGTCAAAGCTGATGTCGGCCGACTTGGCTATCTCGCAACGAGCATTGAAGTTGGAGATGGCATACTTGGGGTTGGGCGTGCCCCCCACCTTAGGTATCATATGGTCGGCAGTGAGGCGATAGCCGCCGCTGACATTCGCGAAATCAACTGTCGCGCCCTCGAGCACCATGTCGATTGAGACTCCCATCGAGGGGGCGAACTTCGCGCCACGCATCTCCACGGTCGGGGTAACAACCTTGGTGTCCTTGTCAAGGGCAAGGCGTATGATATAATAGGGGGCGGTGGTGACGTAAGGCTCGGTCGAGTTCTTGGCCGTGACCGTGGTCTCGCCATAATAGAGCGACGCGGTGGGGATAGCCTTCACATTATATGTTGTCACGTCATCTTTCACGGAGTAGTTGATGGCAAACTCCGCGCCGGTCAACACCGTGGTGCCTACGGTAGGACGCACGGCAAACTGGATAAATGCCAGCGAGAATGTCCCGACACTGTACTTTGAGGAGGCTGTGCCGTTCACGACAGGCACCACGTCGGTAGCATCAATGCGGTAATACCCTCCCGCCATGCGCAGAGGCAGTCCGTTCATGTCGAGGGTGATGGCATCCTTGCCGTCGGCCAATACAAGGCCGGCCACGCGCACGTCGGCTTTCATGTTGTCAAAGTCAAACTTGATGGCATACCCGACATTACTGCCCGAGAGGCACTCCGTGCCCGTGGCGCGGTCACGTGAATAGTTAAAGCAGTCGGTGTAGGTAAGGGTCGTGTAGTTGCCCGAGGGGCCGTCATCGTTGCTGCACGAGGCAAGTGAGAGGATTGCCACGAGGCAACCGAGGAAAATGTTCAGGGTCTTTTTCATTGTCAATTGTTTTATAGTTTTAATAATTTGTACTTGTCACGGCGTCTCAAAGTCAAGCCGCAGGGTCAACCCCAGCTGCCGGGGCTTGCCGCGCTGCAAGAAAGCGTTTGATATAGAGACGAAATAAAACACATTATATTTTGTCGAGGTGAAATTTTCAGCCCATAAATCAAGTGAATAATTGTTATTGCGCAGCGTCACCGAGGCCGACGGCAACAGGTAGAACGGCTGGGAGACGCTGTTGGCCTCATCCCACATTATGCGGCCGATGCCCCGGAGATTGGCGTTGACGGTTATGCGGTCGAGCCATTTCAGCCCTATGGGCTGAGTGTATGACACACCGGCAAAGAGAGTGTTTTCGGGCGCATAGGGTATGCGCTTGCCGCTATAGTCGTTCTTACCGTCGTCAAATTCCACAAATCGGGCGTTGGTGTAGCCGTAGGAGAGGTTTGCCTCCCAACGCTCCGTGGGCATGAACTTCACCGCCAGTTCCGCGCCATAGCTGCGGGTCTTGCCGGCGTTGGTCATGATGCGCCCCGTGGTGTTGCCGTCGGGAAACACCGTAAGCTGCTGGTTGCGGCAGTCGATATAGAACAATGCCACGTCGGTCTGCACGCGACCACCGGCACAGGCGATATGCGCGCCAAGTTCATAGTTCCAGCTCACCTCGGGTTTGTAGCCCACGACGCGGTCCACGTCATACCCCGCCGATATGCCCATGAAGCTCATGAGCCGCTGCTGCAGCACGTCGCTGAACATCTGGGTGTTGAATCCCCCCGCCTTGTAACCCTTGCCAACCGAGGCATACACCGTCGACGGGGAGCGCATCGGCAGTCGGTAGGTCGCTGTCACTTTCGGCAGCAGTTGAAGGAATCCCTTGTCGAGATGGCCTCGGTCGTGGATCTCTACCTCACGTCGGTCATAAAACTCCTTCCTCCCGTCGGGCAGCAGGCGGTCGACCGTGTATGATGTCGAGCAGTCGCTGCGGTAGTCGAGGGCGGCGTGCTCATAGTCGAGCCGCAATCCCGCCGAGAGGGTCCATCGCCCGAGTTCCAGCGTGCTTTGGTGATATGCGGCGATGCCCCAAACTGGATAGGTGAAGTCGCTCCCGAGCAGGAAGCTGTCATCGTCCCACCGCGTGGGATAGTAGGGGTTGCTCTCGTTCACGTGGTCGAGTATCAGTTTCTCGATGCCGTATTCCTTGAATGTCACCGGCGCGAGCATGTGGGTGTGCTTGTAGAAGCCGAATATGCCGCCGAGCCACGAATATCGCCCCTTGCGCCCGCGCCCCACGAAGTCCTGGGTCAGCGCCCACTCGCGCCGCTTCTGGGTCAGCGTGAAATATGACACGGGCAAGAAGTCCTGGTCGAGGGTCATGTTGTCGTCGATATACTGGAAGCTCGATATGCTCGACAGCGACACGTCGCCGACACGCCATTTCACCGTCAGTCCGTCGGTGATGCCCGTGCGGCGGTAGAAGCAAGTGTCGTTGTAGTTGATTTCACCCGTCCCTATGTACTCATAGGGGTAACCGCCTTGCCGCGATAGCTGGAGGGCCAGCACATTCTCCACCGTAACGTCATGGCGCGCGCGCCACGAGGTCTTCCACCGCAGCGAGCCTTGGTTCTCCTTGTCGGCCTTGTGACCGTTGTAGAGGTTGGTGAAAAATCCGTCGCTGTGTGTGTAATACCCCGACAGCGAGATGCCGAGCGTCGGAGTCGGCTTAAAGTAATAGCCGAGCGAAGCCCTGACGGTGTTGGCCGTGCCGTATTGCGCCATCGCCCGCAGTCCCTGATAGCGCAGGGGCGAGAGGGTGTATATATTGATAAGACCTCCCATCGTGTTGCGCCCGTAGAGGGTGCTCTGCGGGCCGCGCAACACCTCGATGCGCTGTATGTCGGCGAGGTCAAAGTCGTAGTTGTCCTTGTTGAGAAACGGCACATTGTCGACATTAAGCCCCACCACGGGCTGGTCGATGCGTGCCCCGATGCCGCGCATATATATCGAGGAAGTCATGCGCGACCCGTAGTCGGGAATATAGAAGTTAGGGGCAATCTCGCTCACCCCCTTCATCGTCACGATATTGAGCCGCTCCACCTCGCCGCTCCCCACGACCGTCGAGGCCATAGGCTGCACGCGCACGTCAGAGTTGAGCTTTATCGCCGTCACCGACACCTCCCCTATCGCCACCGTGTCGCGCACCGACGGCTGCGCCGCAGCCGACACCACACCCGCACCGACGGCCATCATCGCCACCAGCGTCAGGAGTCCTCCGGCCGGCAACAACCGGCCTATGCCTCGTTTCATCTCTCTGGAACTCATCTTCACACTGCAAAATTAGCCACAATCCGCACCCCCCGCAATCCCCACAAATAGTGATAAAGACAACACAGCAATTCACAAAGACTTGGTTCTCATACGAAGGGGTGAGGTTGCCCATATATTGATAAGCCATTGAGAATTTACTGTCACTTACACAAGCCTTTCTTGAAGTCTTTTGGTGTTTTGTAGACAGGAATATAATTTTTTCGCTAATTTTACGTCCTGTATTTGGAGGGGATGTCCCCTCCGCGATAACCGATAAAACAGCAACTTGACCGATGACCCAAGAGACCCCACAGGAAGACCAGAATCTCGTAGAGCGACTGCGGGACCCCAAGACCTGCCGAGAGGCTTTTACCGAGGTCATATCACGATACTCCGAGCCGCTCTACTGGCAGATACGCCGCATGGTGGAGAGCCACGACGATGCCAACGACCTGCTGCAGAACACGTTTATGAAAGCATGGACAGCCATCGACAGTTTCCGTGGCGACGCCAAGCTGACGACGTGGCTCTACAAGATAGCCATCAACGAGAGCATCACGTTTCTCAACCGAGAGCGCAAGCGGCAGAACATACCCCTTGACGGCGACGACTCGTTTCTCACCAACTCCATCGAGGCCGACCGCTACACCGACGGCGACGAACTGCTCAAGAAGCTGCGTATCGCCATCGCCTCGTTGCCCGAGAAGCAGCGGCTTGTCTTCAACATGCGCTACTACGACGAGATGAAGTATGAACAGATGTCCGAGATACTCGGCACGTCGGTTGGCGCGCTCAAAGCCTCCTACCATCTCGCGGTGAAAAAAATAGAGCAATTTTTTGAGGAGAACGATTAAACCACCTACCCTCCCGATAGTCTCAGATAGAAAAAGGAACAATCATGAAAGCAGACAACGACATACTCTCCATAGCCGGGAAGCGCACGGGAATGACCGTGCCCGAGGGCTACTTTGAGGATTTTGCCCGCAAGATGGCCGACTCGCTGCCTGAGCGCGAGGCCAAGGTGCTTGAGTACAAGCCGACTATGTGGCAGCGCGTGCGCCCCTACGTCTACATGGCGGCAATGTTTGCGGGCGTGTGGTGTATGCTACACATGTTCGGCATCACCCGCCCCTCGACCGACCTTGCCATCGAGAGCAATCCCGTGCTGGCCAAGGCGGTGACAAGCGACTCGTTCATAGACGAATACCTCCCCATCGACGACGTTGACGACGACTACCTGTTGCAGGAGATGTACGACAGCGGCGTCTCCACCGAGGAGATAATCGGCAACCTTGAGCCGGAAACATCAGACAGTATCTAAAAGACCTCATACCTTATGAAAAAGTATATCGTATTTATCCTCGTCGCCATCATGGCATCGATTGGTGCATCGGCACAAAAAGACGGCAACAAGGCCGAGCGTGAGCGATGGTTCAAAGAGATGCGCCAGTACAAGCACGAGTTCATCGCCAAGGAACTCGACCTGACAAAGGAGCAACAGGAAAAGTTTTTCACCCTCTACGATGAGATGGAAAGCTCGACCCGCAAGCTCAACCGCGACACCCGCGCCATGGAACGCCGCGTGAAAGAGAGCGGCGACAATGCCACCGACATCGAATATGAAAAGGCCGCCGAGGCGATGTTTGAGCTAAAGGCCAAGGAGGGCGCCATCGAGCAGTCCTACCTAAAGAAATTCAAGACCGTGCTGACACCCCGACAACTGTACAAACTGAAAGTCGCCGAGCGCAAGTTTACCCGCGAGGTGATGCGCCACCATTCCAAGGCCAAGAGCAGGAAATAACGCGCCACAAAGGCGACTTTTTAGCCACGTTTCACATTTGACAGGAAACATTTCCCCTCCATATGTATTTATTAATGTAGGTACTTCCGCAAGGGGGTATCTACTTTTCGTATAACCCATAACCAACCCGCATGACTATGACGTTTATGAGACCGAGAGATTTCATCAGGAAACTGCCGTTTCTGCTACTCATCATCTTCACGACAATGACAACACATGCCCAGAAAACACCGTCGGCACCCGACTTTGCCTACCCCAAGACCGTGGCGGCAAATGCACGCAAGCAGCTCGACGCCGCCAAAAAGAGCCACGACGGCAACCGTCTCGTGAGGGCGGCGATAGACCTCGCGCTCGCAAAGGCGGCAGTCAATGGCGACGACCTCCCCGCAGTGATTGCCGAAATCACGCAACTCGCCTCGGAGGAACGCTCCCCCGAGACACGCGCGCTGCTCAACTCTCTGCTTGCCAAGATATACGCGCAGATATATGAGGCCGACCGATGGAAGTATGACCGCCGCCAGTTGCCCCTCAGCAATTTCCCGGGCGACTACAACGAGTGGAGCGGCGAGATGTTCAAGCTCCACATAAAAGAACTTGCCGACAAGTCCCTTGCCGACGCCGCCGCATTGCAGAAAGCCCCGCTTGGCGACTACCGCGATATCGTGGCGTGCGACGGACGCACATTTATCTTCTACCCCACCCTCTACGACTTCATCGCCTCGCAGGCGATAGGGCATCTCACTGAACTTATGCCCACCCCGTCGTGCTTCTCGCCGACATGGCTATGCCGCGCCGGCGAATTTGAAGGGTTGTCGTTCACCTACGCCAACCCCGACGCACGCAATATCCTGGGGATATACCGCGAGCTGCTGCGCTTCCACCGCGACAAGCCCGCGCCATTCATCATCAACGACATCAACCGCATCGACTTCATAGCCCGCAACATCGCCGACAACGGCACTGCGCGGGAGTACACCCCCGACGGCACACCGATTCCGGCAAAGGACACCCCGCAGCAACGCCGCCGCGAACTGCTGCAGGTGCTGTACGAGAGCCACAAGGATAGCGAATACTCCTTAGAGGCGTTAATCGCCATCACCTCCGAGGCCAACGTCAACGAGCCTGACCCGACGCTCTACAAGCAGGCGCAAAAGGCCATCGCCGCCCACCCCGACTACTTCCGCAACTGCGAGCTACAGGGCTACCTCAACCGCTGCGGACAGAAGACAATCGACATCACCGCTCCCGATGCCGTAGTGCCGGGCGACTCGCTGCGCATAGCCGTGTCGGGGCGCAACCTGACGGCCTACAAGGTCGGCGTGTTCCGTGTCCCCTACCCCCACAACGGGCGATACAACTACTCCTCGCGCAGCGGCGGCATAGCCACACTCGTGGCCACGCTCGACCGCAACTGCACCGGCACTGTGCCATATGCCGTCAACGACACCCTATCCATCACCTTTGACACGCCGGGATGCTACATCCTCGTGCCCTCGATAGACGGTTCCGCGCCGACAATCGACCCCAAGCGGTCGTACCAGCGCATCCACTGCTCTGCCCTCGCGATAGCCACCGGCAGCTACGGCCAGTCACGTCAGGCATGGGTCATCGACCCGCTTACGGGCGTACCCGTTGCCGATGCCACGCTCGAACTTGTCGGCGAGCTAAATTCAGGCACAAAGGGAGAGTCGTACACGACCGACAGCGACGGGCTTGTCTCGCTCAAAAAGCTCACCTTTCCCCGCCACTCCCTGTGGAATCTCTATGCATCCAAGGGGAAGGACACATTCGCCCCCGCACAACGGTTCTACCCCTACGACAACACCGATACCCTGACGCGCTCCAACGCCGAGATATACACCGCCCTCGCCATCTATCACCCAGGCGACACGGTGGAGTGGAGTGCGGTCGCCTACAGTTACAAGGGCAACCTCAACGAGCAGGCCCGGCTGTTCCCCGCCGGAAAGCGGTTTACCGCCACACTGCGCGACGCCAACTATCAGGACAAGGCTTCCGTGGAGGTCGTGACCGACCGCTGGGGGCGTATGCAGGGCCGGTTTCCTCTCCCATCAGACGGCCTGACAGGATATTTCTCAATCCGGCTTGAAGAGATGGATACAAAGGACGGCGCCAACGGCTCGGCGCGATTCATGGTGTCCGACTACAAGCTCCCCACCTATGAGTTGACCGTCACCGACCTGCTACGTGACAACCCCGACAAGGGGGCTGTCACCATCAAGGGGCGTGCCGTCACCTACTCCGGCTTCCCCCTCGGCGGCATCAATGTCGCCGTCAATCTCGGGGTATCCGAGCGTTACCCGTGGTGGCGCATGAACAATGGCGGCACTCCCGTATACTCCACCGAGACCACCACAGGCGAGGATGGCTACTTTGAGGTGACATTCCCCGCCGCACTGCTGGCCGAATCGCCGGGACGTTACAAGATATTCACCGCGCAATTCACCTCCACAAGCTCCACGGGCGAGAATTGCCAGGCTTCGACACGCTTCTCCCCCGGTGCACCCTACATCATCGAGTCGGCGACCGCCAACGGCGCCGACATCGACCTGTCGCAGCCGTTCAATCCCGGCGTGCGTGTGGTCGACCTCATGGGCAAGCCGATCAAGGAGCGGGTGAGATACCTCATCCTCAACGGTGAGGCTATCGTCAGCCAAGGACATCTCTCCGACAACGGGACTGCCGACTGCTCCAACGTGCCGTCGGGAGTCTACACAGTGAGATTCATGCTCGACTCCATAGCCCTCGCCGCCCCTGTGTCGGTAGACAACGTGGCGTTCTACCGCCCCACCGACCAGACCGCTCCCCGCAACGTGCCGCTGTGGTGTCCCGTCACCCGCTATGACACCCCCGACGGACGCGTCTCCATCCTCTACGGCTCGACAGGCAACTATGTGCAATACACCGTGTGGAACGACTCGACCATCCTCTCGCAGGGGTGGTTGCACAAGCCCGCAGGGATGCACCGTTTTGACGTCTCGCTCCCGGCAGGTGTAGATGCCGCCGTCGTCACGTTGAGCGCGATGCATGCCTACAAGAGCGCGACCGTCGATATTGACATACGCCGCGACTCCTCCATAAGGAAACTGACCCTCTCCGCCGAAAGTTTCCGCGACAAGATTACCCCGGGAGCCGAGGAAAGCTGGACGTTCCGCGTCACCGACCGCACAGGCGCGGGCGTGGAGGCCGCCATGATGCTCGACATGTACTGCAAGGCCCTCGATGCCATCTCGCCAATGCCCGAGTGGGGACGATTTGCCCGCTATCGTGGCGCGACACGGTTTGACATCACCGTTCCCGCAGTCTCAACCATCAACATCAACAAGCGCCTCGCCATGCCGCGCATACGCGACTGCGAGCAGATTATAACCCCGCAGTTTGAGACATGGGGACGCGGATTCCTCTCCGAGGGGCTGCGCGGGCTGGTGCTTTGCGAGTCGGCCATAACCGATGAAATGGCACCTGCCGCAGGGGCAAAACTCATGGTGCGCGGTACGTCTGCCACCTATAAAAACAGTGTGAACCTCCATCGCGAGGAAGTTAAAGTCGCGGAAGCCGAGGAGGTGGAAGACCTCTCGGCAGTCAGTGACAGCGACAACGGAGCAGAGAGTGGAAGCGGACAAGAGGAGACCGCCGATGCCACCCCGTTCTCCTACCGTCCAGCCGAGCAGCCGCTGGCGTTCTTCCGCCCGATGCTGTCGACCGACCGCGAGGGGCGCATGACATTCTCCTTTACCGCCCCCAACGCCAACACCACGTGGCGTCTCTGCGCGATGGCGTTCACCGATGATGTCACCTCCGCGACATTCTCCCGCGACGTGCTCTCCAACAAGCCCGTTATGGTGCAGCCCAACCTGCCCCGATTCCTACGCTCCGGCGATAAGGCCGTGATAATGGCGTCGGTGATGAACAACACCGACAGCACACAGGTGGTGACAACCGATGTCGAGATATTTGATCCCGCAACGGGGGCCATCATCACGTCATCGACACAGACAGGGCGCATCGCCCCACGCCTATCGGAGACAGTGACGACTGAAGTCGAAGCCCCCTTTGACGCCCCGCTGCTCGGCTACCGCGTCAAGAGCCGCACTGCGACATTTGCCGACGGCGAGCAGAGCGCCATCGCTGTCCTCCCTTCGTCGCAACCTGTAGTGGAGACAACGCCTTTCTACATCGCACCCGACTCCGTGAGCTATTCTGTAAAACTGCCTAAGATGCCCTCGGACGCACGCGTGACACTGCAATTCTGCGAGAACCCGGCATGGTATTGCGTCACCGCGTTGCCCGGGCTGCGTAACGGCTCGATGCGCACATCCTCCGACGCCTCGGCCTCTATCTTCTCGGCAGCTGTCGCCGAGGGAATACTCCGCGACAACCCGTCGATTGCCCGCGCATTGCGCCAGTGGTCCGAGTCAGACAAGTCCGACTCTACCTTCGTGTCGATGCTCGAGCGCAACCAAGACCTAAAGATTGTGCTGCTCAACGCAACCCCATGGGTGATGGACGCCCGCAGCGACACTGAGCGCATGGAACGCCTCGCACTCCTCTTTGACAAAAAAGAGATACAGTCAGCCTACTCCAAGGCCATCGCCCTCCTATCCACCCTGCAACGCCCCAATGGCGGCTGGGCATGGATTGACGAGAGCGGGGAACCGTCACAGTGGGCCACCATTAGCGTGCTCGGCAGCATGGGTCGCCTCAGGCAGCTCGGCTATCTACCCTCCGACAGCCGCCTGTCGTCGATGATTACCGATGCCGTGCTGTGGCTCGACAAGGAGACCGCCGCACAATACCGCAAGTATCCCAAGGCCGACTATACTGCATACGTCGCCGTGCGCGACTATTTCAAAGACATCAAGCAGTCCTCGGCAGCAGCCCGCGTGACAGCCGCCACCGTGCAGCGCATCATCGCCGATTGGAAACGTTATGACGTCGCCGACAAGGCCATCGCCACGCTCATCCTCAACGACAACGGCTACCACACCACCGCCACCCGCCTGCTCGCGTCGCTGCGCGAATACTCGGTCTACACCCCCGCCGCAGGCCGCCACTGGCCATCGCTCGGCATGTCGGGAGTGCCCAACGTGGCAGCCACGGCACTCATCCTCGACGCATTCAACGCCGTCGAGCCGGGATGCGGCGACATAGACCAGATACGCCAATGGCTCATCTTGCAGAAAGAGGCACAGAACTGGGGCAACTCCGTGGCGACATCCGACGCTATAGCCTCGATACTCGGCAGTGGCACAAAATGGACTGTCCCCGCCGCCGGAGTGGAAATCAAGGTCAACGGCACCTCCGTGCCACAGACCGCCACCGACCGTCAGCTCGGTTACCTGCGCACATCCATCTCCGCGCTTTCACCCTCCGACGCCATGCTCTCGATAAGCAAGGCCCCCGCCGGCCCGGCATGGGGAGCAGTCTACTGCCAGTATCGCGGCGAGATGAAGGATATCGCGCCTCAGTCGTGCGAGGCGGTATCGGTTGAGAAGCGTTTCTACGTGCAACGTGGTGATAAGTGGGAAGAGGCCGAGACATTCACCGTCGGAGACCGCGTGCGTGTCGACCTTGTGATAAAGAGTACACGCGACATGGACTATGTTGCCATCATCGACAACCGTGGCGCATGTTTCGAGCCGGTAGAGCAGCTACCCCGCCCGATATTCTCGGAAGGGATATACTTCTACCGCGAGAACCGCGACTCAGCCACCGACATCTTTGTCACCCACCTGCCCAAGGGCACCTACCTGCTCACCTACGAGCTGTTTGCCAACAACTCGGGCCGCTTCTCCTCGGGAGTGGCATCCCTCCAGAGCCAGTATGCCCCCGCCCTGTCGGCCCACTCCGCCGGCCGCATCGTGACCGTCAACGCCAAGTAAGGCATTCCCCTTTCCTCCCCCAAAAATAGCGAGACACACCGTCCCGCTATTTTTTTGTTCCCAACGAGACATCGAACCGCCAAAAGCAAGGAGCTTCGCCCCTCCCACTCGCCGTAACCCTACATTTATACTACAGCACAGCTGTTAAACAATGCAAAAAGTGACGTTTTTATCACCATGGGTATTGCGGATTCAAAAATAAGCACTACCTTTGCATCAGTTTTTCATGGTATTAGATTTAAGGTAAAAGGATTATTTGTCGTGAGACAAGTAATTTTTTTTTGCCCCTGCTTTTCCTATCCATTCTTATCTTATATAAAGGCGCGGGCTGTTCACTGCACATTGGCGCGCGGGCGCTATGTATAGCGCCCCTACCAAGGATGCCGTATAATATAAAAGGGTCCGGGGCGTGTGCCCTGAACCCTTTTTCTGTGAGTGTTCCAACCCCCGGTTAGAGGATGGCCTTGACGGTGGCACTCTCACCGTTGGCGGTAGCCTTGACCACATATACACCCGAGGCGAGCATCCCGCAGTCAAGGAATGTGCCTTGAGCGGAAGCGACTTTCACGCCCGCAATGGAATACACCTCAATGTCGGCCTCCATAGCTGTCTCCACGCGCTTGCCGTCAATCACAAGCCCGAGGATGTCGGCTGCGACATCCGCTATGCCAGCAGAGGCTGCGTTGGTATAGGTGTACACACGCATACCGTGGATATATAGAGGCTTCTGGTTGTTGTTGGCGATATAAAGGGTCTTCTGCTCCCCCGGAATCTCGCTCTTGAGGGGAATTTTGATCTCAGTCCCGTCTGATAAAGATTTAGAACGGACATGATTCTGAATATCCACCCATTCAAACTGGGAAGTTTCAGAAAGGGGATCATAGAGCGAAGACAGGTTTGGATGGGTCTTGTAGCTATAGCCTTGGCAATCCGAGGCACGCTGATGCCCGTCAGCCCACTGGATGCTGGCGTACATAAGGGGACTGCCCACCGACAGGAACATATCGACCTGTGCACAGTCGGGAAGATGCATCAGTATACCGCCGCCATTGAAGCTACCCAAGCCGATGCTAAATTCGTCCAAATTTGACTCGGGAAGAATGATAGCACCGGTTTTGGCTCCTGCTCCACCCTGTACACCGGCCTCATTAAAACCGACAGCCTTAGGATCGCCCACTGTAGCAGGATATTCAAAGTCGTCATTCTCCCATCCGGCATCCTCAAGTTGGATTTTGAAACCTTTCTTCAGTGTTCCGCAGTACTTCTTGATTTTTGCCGAGGAGTCAAACCACAGCCAACCATCCTTGTCAACGTCGCCGGCATCAAAATAGTTATAGGTCGTCTGCGCTCCGGCAGAGAAAGCGACGGCAAACGCCGCAGCAAAGAGTAGATTTTTTTTCATATCACATAGTTTTTAGTGTTATTATTTACTATCGTATGGAAGCTAAACCTTCCATACGATAGAGACCCGGCCGGGTCTCTATCGTAACTTATCTTTATTAGATTACACCTCCGTCCAATCGGGATTCTGCGGGATGCCGTGATAGCGAACATCATCCCATGCAATAGGCCAGAAATACTGTCTCGGGGCAAAGTAGCGCACATTGGTGTTGCGCCCGTTGACCACACGCGACAGGTTGATGCGCTTGTCGCCATCCTCGTCATATACAATCTTCACGCCATAGAGCGGGTTGGTGTCGCCGCACATGCGGTCCTCGGCCTCGCCAAGGCGCAGAAGGTCCCAATAGGTGGTCTTCTCAAAGGCAAGCTCCACACGACGCTCGTTGAGGATGTCATCAAGCGTCACCGACGTGAGGGCAGGCATATGCACACGCTCACGGATACGGTTTACCTTTTTGAGCGCGGGACCCGGTCGTCCAAGGCGGTAATCAATCTCAGCATAGTCGAGCAGCATCTCGGCATAACGCCACAGGATACAGTTCTGCGAGCTTGCATAAGTGTCGTCGGCATCAATCGTCTGATTCTCCCGCAGAAACTTTGCCATATAATAGCCCGTACGGCTTATGGAGGCGGTAGTGGAGGAGCCATATCGTGTGAGGTCGGCTCCCGCCACCTCCTTGCCGTCGATGACGTTGTAATGCAGTTCCATCTCGTGTCCGCGCCACATCGCCCCGTCATAGAGCACATTGGCATAGAAACGATAGTCACGGCCCACATACGGGTCTTCCTCGTCATATCCGGAACCCTGCTCGTCAATGCGCTTTCCGTTGGCCATACGGTACTCGTCGACATGGTTCTGTGTCGGATTGTAGGCACAGTTCACTCCGGTAAACACGGGCGACGAGGCATCACGGTCTAGCTTATGGCCGAAAGCATACATGAAGTCGCCATCGTCGCTGTGCTGCACCTCCCATATCGACTCCTGCGAGTTCTTGGTCAGGAATATGTTGCGGTAGGCGGCAACCACTTCGTCACGCGATGTACCGACAATGGGAACGAGGTCATACACATGCAGTGCCTCCACGCGGTCATAGCACTTGGCCGCGGCATCAAGCATCTCGGCCGAGCGGTCGTCGGGAAATCCGAGATAAGACTTGTCGACATTCTGGAAATGTGCCCCCGCTGCCCAGAAGTAGGCCTTCCCCTTCAGCATCAGCGCAGCGCCACGGGTGGCGCGCCCCACATGTGAGGCCTCGTTGGTCGGCTCAAGTAATGCGGCAGCCTTCTCGGCCTCGCCGGTGATGAAAGTCACCATCTCCTCAAAACTCGCACGGGGGAACTTCTCTTTTTCCTTAAGCGGGTTGAACGAATGGTCTATAATCATCACGCCTCCATATCGACGCCACAGCGTGTAATAGTACCATGCACGGAAAAAGTGAGCCTCACCCATAAGGCGCTTCCTGACATTTGCCGGCATCTCATTCTCATGCTCCATAAGCAGGTTTATGGCACGTATCTCAGTGTAGTATTCCTCCCACTTGAGGCGGCTGCGGCTTGTAATCTGAGTCTGGCTCCCCTTGAGTATATCGCCATATCCCGACTGATACCAGTCGCTGCGACCGACCGTCAACTGGTCGCCATACCAAGGGTCATATTCCACCCCGTTGTTCTTTATCGCTGTCGACACAAGCACATAAAATCCCTCGTCCATATGACGGTACCAACCCGAGGTGTACTCATTGAGCAACTGCTCGTCGCCCCATATCGCCACATCGGGGAGCTTGTCGATTGGCTCGTCACGGAAAATATCATCGCACGACTGAAGCGTCAGTGACATTCCGGCGACAACAGCTATATATTTCAGTATTTTCATCATCGTATAATTTTTATAAGGTCATTAGGGACTTTAACGTCGTTAGAATCCAAAGTTGAGTGAGATACCATATGAGCGCGAAAGCGGATAGCCACGCAACGACTCGGGGTCTATGCCGTCAAGCGATGACACCGTAAACAGGTTGCCGGCCTGGAACGCAACATTCAATGTCGAGATGTGCGCCTTGCGGAGCAGGCGTGCGGGGAAATTATACCCTACCGTCAGGGAGCGCATACGCAGGTAGTTGCACCGACGTATCCAGAACGTACTGTTGTGGCGGTTGTTGTCGCCGGTCGAGGCAAACTTTATGCGGGGATATTCCGCGCCCGGATTATCAGGCGTCCAAGTGTTGTCCCAATGGTAATCCTGAAAACGCTGCAACGACTGGTTCTCGAGGGTGTACAGCTCGTTGATCATCTGGTTGTAGCCACCCGCCCCTTGGAACTGCGCGTCAAAGTATATCCCCTTCCATGATGCCCCGAGGCCGAAGCCGTAGGAGACCTTGGGATTGGACGAGTTGTTTACATAGATTATATCCTCAGTGCCGAGAGTGCCGTTGCCGTCCTGGTCGATATACTTGATGTCACCGGGTGCCAGGGTCGCGTTCTTGCGCCCATCCTGATCGACAGGCCATGCGGCAATCTCCTCATAACTCTGGAAAAGCCCTGCCGCCTCATACACGGCATACACGCTTGAACTGCGCCCTTTCATGCGCTGCGACGGCACAAGCGATGACTCGTCGCCCCAATCGAGCACCTTATCATATGCCGTGCCGATATTGAACGACACATCATACTTGAAGTCGCCTATGGTATTGAGATGACGCAACGTCAGGTCTACGCCACGGAACCGCACCTTACCCATGTTGACATGTGGCACGACTCCACCCGTACCCACCGATGGCGGGAACAGGTAAGCCTCGGCATCGTTGACCATATTGGTACGCGTACGCTGATACCACTCAACCGACGCCGACAGGCGGTTGTCCCAAAATCCGACATCGGCACCCACGTTGAAATCCTTTGACTTGCCCCACGTGAGATCGGGATTGGGGAACGAGCTGATAGATGGCAGAAGTCCGGGGGTCCACAGTCCACCGAAATTGTACCCCTCGCCAAATGTGAAGTTGTAGTACTGCATATAGCTATACTCGCTCGCCACGCCGTCATCGCCAAGGATACCGGCCGAGGCCCTGATTTTGGCAAACGACATTATCGATGGGGGCACACTCTTGAAGAACGGCTCATTCGATATGACCCACGACGCCGACACTGTCGGGAAGAATCCCCAACGGTGCTCCGGGGCAAAACGGGTCGAGCCGTCGACACGGAAACTAAACTCTGCGAAATAACGATTGTCAAATCCATACGAGGCTCGTCCGACAATCGAGGCGCGCTCGCTGTATAACTCGCTGCCCGACAGGTTGCCCGTTGACGTGTTGCCTATGACCTCGGGATACGGTCCGGGAAGATTGTCATTGATACCGCGCAGATATTTCCTGTGATAATCCTGATAGTTGAGCACAATCAATCCCGTCACATCATGCTTCTTGGCAAATGTGTGGTTATAGTTGACACCACCCTCGACGAGAATGTTTGTCACTTTCTGATGACGGTCAAGCATTGATATCTTGGCCTTGGGATAGACCGTATTGGGATCGACGGATGTCGTCCCTGTAGCCTCGTCATACAGGTACAGGGCCACTGGATTGGTATATTTGGTGGTGTTATGGTGGTTCAGGTCGACAGTCCCTTTCAGATATACCTCAAGCCCCTCTACATGTGGAATCTTGTATCGCAGGACGGCGTTCAAAGTGTGCATGTCGGAACTTTCCTTAGTGTAGCCCCCGATACCCTCCACATCCACGAGAGGATTTTCACCTGAAATGCTCGCGAGATTGCCGTCGGTAAACCTCAGCACCTGCAGGGGCGAGTACTCGTATGCGTCATCTATCACGGTATTGCTGGAGTTCTTGTAGTCGGATATCGACCCGGTGACGTCAAACGACAGTGTGAGACCCTTGAATATATCGGCGTCAATCTTGGCTGAATAATTATAGCGGTTGCGTCCGACACTCGAGTACAGGCCCTTGGTGTTGGTGTAGCCGCCCGAGATGAAATAACGTATTGACCCTATGCCACCCGACACCGACAGCGAGTGACGCTGCGAATGTCCCCACTTGTCAAGATAGTCGAGCATATTCTCGTCGCCATACAGATTGGGGTTGCGTTCTATCTCGTCAAGGTCATAGGGTGTGTAGATATCACTGCCCGAATTTTCGACAGCCCGGTTGTACAGTTCGGCAAACTGGCGTGCGCCAAGAAACTTGGGCAGGTAGGTCGCCTGCTCGAAGTTGAACTGACCGCGATAATTAACCCTTGCCCTGCCGTCATTCCTGCCGCGCTTGGTCTGTACGAGGATTACACCGTTTGCGGCACGGGAGCCGTATACAGCCGAGGCTGCCGCGTCCTTGAGCACCGAGATGCTCTCTATATCGTCGGGATTGAGGTCACTGAGGCGCATCTCCCCGTCACCGGTATCGGTACCGAGTCGCGGCACACCGTCAATGACGAGCAACGGTTCCCCGTTGTTGCCGCGCACGCTTATACTCGCCTCTTTTGCCGACGACGGGTCTCCGGTAGTGACCCGGACGCCGAGGCCCGCCACCTGACCGCCGAGAGCCTGATCGACATTCATTGACGGTATGCGCTGCAACGCCTCTCCGCTGACAGTCTCAATCGAGGCTGTAAGCCCGGTCTTCTTTGCCGTGCCATAGCCTATGACGACAACCTCATCAAACTGTCCGGCATTGACCTTCAGATGAGCCGTCACCTCCGACATCTTTGGGGTAACCTCCACGGTCGAGGTCGAATAGCCCACATATGAGACATTGACCTTTACGGCCTTCCCCACAGGCACCATAAGAGTAAACCGTCCGTCCGCATCAGTGACAGTGCCGCTCGGACGGTCGCTCACACGCACTGTGGCGCCTATCAGAGGCTCGCCCTCCTCATCCAGGACAGTGCCCGCAATCTTGCGCATACCGTCCTGAGCAACGGCAATAACCGGCATGAGAGCCAGGAAGAGGTAAATCAGAATCTGTTTCATAACAACTTTTTTCAGTGAAGGATTGATAACGTATTGGTCTTGTCAGTCTCGCCGGCCTAAGGGTTGAGCAGCCGGTCAAGCTGACGTATATGATAGTCATAGAAATTACGTGTCGATGCATCACGGGTGCTCGCACGACGGGAACGGTATAGCGACAGGATATCCTTCAGCCATGCGGTCATCATCGGCTGCAGCTCGATGGGCGACAACGGCAACTCCCCTATGGCAATGCGGAAAAACGCATGATCATCATCGTCCACCGCAGCATGACATGTCCGCTCAAACGAGCATGGGACTGAGGGGGTGTTTCCGGCAAGCATCATCGACTCAAAGTCATCGATGGCAGTGAGAGACTTTTTCTTTGCTGAACCATCGCCCGCCTCAAGCCCCGACTGCCGCGACATCACCTCAAGGGCTGCCACCTGCAGATTACGCTCCGTGTCGTCAAGCGGCTTGCCGGCATAGGTCGCGGCAAAGATGCCGTGCATGGCATCATCCAAGTATTGGTCAAGCGGGTAATTGGCCGACTTGTCACGTTCATATCCTTTCTTGATGCGGTACATGTTGACCGGCGCAAGCAGACATCCTACGACACTGCGCTCGACTTTCTCACGCCATTCATCCGGCTCCTCAAACTTGGCCATCAGCCCCTCAGGCTCAAGCCAACCGCAAGTGCGCACTTGGTTGAGCAGCCAGTCCATTGCCCGTTTCTGGTCGACCTTGGATAGGAAGTTGCGGGCGTGACCGTCATCATGCCCCTGGCGTATCTCCTTGAATCTCACGCCGCCGATATAGGGCATGACATGACCGATATGGCGTGCATACTGATTGACTACCGCCTTGTAGGTCTCATACATTCCCTCGTAGTTCTCGTCGGCCTCACCGGCCCAGTCCTCAAAGTTATCCATGATTATCTTGAGATTGGAAATAGCGAGGTCGCCGGCACCCATGTGGTCGTTGCTCAGGTCCTCGGTCTGGTCAGTGGGATCGACCATCCCAAGGAACTGCTGGGCGCCAAACTCGTACATCGCATCGCCGTCCTTATCGCGTATCCACTTGTCGAGGGTCGGCTTCTCTGCCTCCGGCGTCTCAGCTCCGGAAATCAGGCGGTAGCCCCAGTTAATGGCATGGATGTCATATACACCTACAGGAGGGGGCGTTAGGCGTACGCCGCGCTCCATGTCGCCCGGCTGAGCCACAAAGTTGTTGCGGGCATAGTCCATGATAGAGGGGGTGGTACCGTATTTCTGCGTGAACGCGGGGTCGCGCAGGTTGTCGAGCGTGAAGGCATAAGACGCACCCATGTTATGCATCAGCCCGAAGCAATGCCCTATCTCGTGGGCGGCCACATAGGTAAGCGACTCATACATCACCGAGTCGGCAAATGTCTTTGTGCGTACACGCGGGTCTACGGCTGCAGTCTGGGCGAAACGCCAGTCATGGAGCAGCGACAGCACATTGTGATACCATATCACGTCCGCACCGAGTATTTCGCCCGTGCGGGGGTCGGCATATGACGGCCCCATGGCATTGGCTGTAGGGGTGACGCAGTAGCGTACACAGCAATAGCGCACGTCATCGGGGTCAAATTCCGGGTCATCCTTGGGATAGTCGCGTGCCTCGACGGCATTTTTGAAGCCCGCGGCCTCAAAGGCCTCATTCCAATATTCTATACCCTCCTTTACCGCCCCGCGCCACTTCCCGGGAAATGCCGAGTCGACGTAGAACACTATTTTTTTCTTAGGTTCGACGAGCTTGCCTGCAAAGTATGCCTCACGGTCCTCATCACGCGGCTCAAGACGGAAGCGGTTGATGATACTGTAATTCTTCATTCCGTCATGATCGGACGAATACAGCCGCTTGCTGTCACTAAAATATCCCACACGGTTATCCTGCAGACGGGGCTTCATCGGCTCATCGGGCAACTTCAGCAACGAGCGCGACACCACCACCGTGTAGGGACGCCGGCGGTCATCGGTTGTATAGGCAAGCCGGCTTTCGACCTCAAGATTCAAAGGAAACGACTTGACTCCGGTTATCGAGGAGCCGTCGGCATAAAACGACCCGTCGATACCTCTGCGTCCACTCAGCGCATTGGCTATGGGATTATTCTCGCGGATAGGCGATATAACCTTCTCGTCACCGGCAAAGAACTTTGTAACGTCCACAATAACATTACCGTTGGCGCGGCATTCCTTTATTGCAAAGCCTTTAAGCACAGGATCGAGGAAATTACGTTCAAACGAAGCCTTTATGGGGTCTCCTTCGGGCACCACGTCGCGATATTGCAGCATGTGCATGTAGACATTGTTTCCATCCTTTGAAAATCTCACCAATATAGGTGTCATATTCATCTCCCCGGCAACAAAATCACCTGTATTGGAAAGACTCTTCACGCGGCTCACGAGCATATAGGTATGGGAAAACACACTGTCGGGCAACTCAAGCAACAGTTTGCCCTTCTTGTCAAGATATGCAGTGAAAAGCCCCCTGTATGCCGAGGAATTTGCTATAGCCTTTTCCATCGCCACGCTGTCCTTTGACGTCTCGGATTGCTCCACGACAGGTTTCGGGGATTTTTTCTTAAACAATCCGGCTTCCATTGCCTGCGGACAGGTCAGCAGTACGCCCGCAGCCAACATGCACTTCGAGATTTGCAGCAGTTTCTTCATGATTAATTACTTAAAAGCAGAGATAGACAATCAATTACTATATTCCTAAAAGCCCGGATTACGGGCCGACTTACCGTGACACGCAATCCCATAAGCATAAATATGCACCGTCACGAAAGCCAAACAATGCAAAGATAACAAAAACTTTCAATAATTAGCATAATTCAACTAAAAATAAAGCGCAAAATCAGCATGCATATATATGCAATTATACATCCAAAATGGCATATCCCACGATTATGCATTTTAATGAATTATGTATTATGCTTTATTTGAGCTAACTTTGCCGGCAATTATGGGAGAACTGTTCACATATCACAGATTGCCAAACGGGTTGATGATGGTGCATCGACGCTGCGAGGGACCGGTAGAATATTGCGGCCTTACAGTAAACGCCGGTTCGCGCGACGAGACGCCCGACCGCCACGGGCTGGCCCACTTTGTGGAGCACACCATCTTCAAGGGCACCGACCGCCGCCGCTCATGGCACATAATCAACCGCATGGAGGCTGTCGGCGGCGAGCTTAACGCATTCACCACCAAGGAGGAGACAACCCTCTACTCGGTATTCCCGGCGGGTAATCTCGCCCGTGCCGTGGAGTTGCAGGCCGACCTCGTGACACGCTCCCGATTTCCTCGCCCCGAGATTGACCGCGAGCGCGAGGTTGTCGCCGACGAGATAAACTCATATCTCGACTCACCGTCGGAAGCCATCTTTGACGACTACGACGACTTGATATACGCCGGCTCGGAACTTGGGCACAACATCCTCGGCACCGCGACGTCGATTGAGACGTTCACCCCCGAGATATGCCATGATTATCTCTCGCGGTACTATGTGCCCTCCAATATGGTGTTCTTCTATATGGGCCGCGCCCTCCCCGACAGGGTGTTCCGCACAGCCGAGCGGTATCTCTCCCCGCTCGACCATCCCGCACCCGAGCGGCGCCGCATAGTCCCTCCGACCCTCCCCGTCTTTGACATCACACGCCCCATCGACTCCCATCAGGCCCACACCGTCATCGGGGCACGCATCCCCGGCATATATTCCGACCGGCGGTATGCCGTAGCGCTGCTATCAAACATTCTTGGAGGCCCCGGCATGAACTCCCTGCTCAACATCGCCTTGCGCGAGCGGCGCGGAATGGTGTATGCAGTGGACTCGTCGACCGCACTCTATACCGACTGCGGCACGTTTACCATCTACTTTGGCTGCGATCCCGAGGACACGTCACGCTGTCGGCGTATCGTCAACGGCCAGTTGCGGCGGCTGACTGACGCACAATTGTCACAGCGCGCCCTCGACGCAGCCAAAAAGCAATATATCGGCCAACTGACGGTCGCCTCCGACAACCGCGAGCAGCTTGCACTCTCCACCGCCCGGGCCACGCTCTATCATGGTCGTGCCCTCGCGCCCGGGGAGGTGGCCGAGCGCATAAATGCAGTCTCGCCGGAGGAACTACAGGAGGCCGCGGCACTCATTGCCCCGGAGCGTTGTTCCATTCTCACTTTGAGGTGAGAAACTGTCCTATTTGTCGCCCGAGAGACAAGTTTTAGATAAAAATTAGTAACTTCGCACACAATTCAGGCAAACTTATGAGAATAGGAAACATCGACCTCGGAGACCGCCCGGTGATGCTCGCCCCCATGGAGGACGTCACCGACCACTCGTTTCGCCTCATCTGCAAGGAGCAGGGAGCCGACATGGTGTACACCGAGTTTGTTTCGGCCGATGCCCTCATACGCAATATCGCAGCCACCACCCGCAAGCTCCACATCAACCCTGCTGAACGCCCCACGGCCATACAGATTTATGGCCGCGAGGTCGAGCCGATGGTCGAGGCGGCTCGCATCGTCGAGGCGGCTGCCCCCGACCTGCTCGACATCAACTTCGGATGTCCTGTGAAAAAGGTTGCCGGCAAGGGCGCGGGGGCAGGTATGCTGCGCGATATACCGAAGATGCTCGAGATAACCCGTGCCGTGGTCAAGGCGGTGAACATTCCCGTGACCGTCAAGACGCGCCTCGGATGGGACGCCGAATCAAAGATTATAGTCGAGCTTGCCGAGCAACTGCAGGACTGCGGCATACAGGCGCTGACCGTCCACGGGCGCACACGCGCCCAAATGTACAACGGCGAGGCCGACTGGGAGATGATAGCCCGCGTGAAGGAAAACCCGCGCCTCACCATCCCCCTCATCGGCAATGGTGACATAACGACACCGCAACGGGCTGCCGAGGCGTTTTCCCGCTACGGGGTCGACGGCGTGATGGTGGGACGTGCATCCATAGGCGCGCCGTGGATATTCCACGACATAAAGTCCTACATGCGCGACGGCGAGGGCTACACCCCGCTGTCGACAGCCGAGATGTTCGGGCTGCTGCGCCGTCAGATTGCCGAGAGCATATCCAACATAGACGAGAAGCGCGGCATCCTCCACATACGGCGACATCTCGCGGCATCACCCCTGTTCAAGGGCATTCCCCACTTCCGAGAGACCCGCATAGCGATGCTACGCGCCGACACCCACGCGGAGCTTGACGCCATACTGTCGCGCGTGGAGCACGAGATACTCCCCGCCATCGACCGGCAATAATGCAGATTCACACGACCAATCATAATCAACCATAATCCGCTCTATGAAACATATCATTTTCACTTCATTACTTGCACTTGCAGCCGCCCTGACATCATCGGCTGCCGAGCCGACACGCTATGAGCTGAACATCGGAGACTTCACCGAGCTGAAAGTCCTTGAGGGGCTCAACGTCGACTACTATTGCAACACCGACTCGGCAGGAAAGGCCGTCTTCACCACCACCCCCGACCTCGCGTCGATATTGATGTTCTCCAACTCCAAGGGGAAACTTGAAATGCAGATTTCGACCGACGGCATCGACTATGACGATCTGCCGACAATAAAGGTATATTCCAACTTCCTCACATATGTGGAAAACAGCGGCGACTCCACCGTGCGCGTGATTACTGTCGCAGGCACCCCGCAGTTCAAGGCCAAGCTGATAGGCAACGGGCGACTCGCCGTCCGTGACATCCACGCCACCTCGGTCGGGGCTTCCCTTTCGACCGGCAACGGCACACTCGTCATATCGGGCAAGTGCGACCGCGCAAAGCTCGGCATGACCGGTTCGGGCACGGTGCAGGCCGACGACCTCAAGGCAGGCCGTGTCAAGTGCACGCTGCTCGGCACCGGGTCGGTGGGATGCTGGCCGACCGACAACCTCACGATAGTGGGGGCGACCTCGGGAAAGGTATATTACCGTGGTGACCCGGCTGTCATAAAGAACACCTCCATAGGCATCAAGGCCGTCAAAATCGACCAGTAACCCACCGACTCCATGGCGAGCACCGACATGAAACTTCGCACTGCGCGTACCATCAAATGGAACCTCATCGACAAGGTTTCATCTCAGGTGCTTTATGCCGTGACAGGCATAGTGCTCGCCAACGTGCTGTCACAGGAAGACTTCGGTCTTGTCGGGGCGGTCCTGGTATTTCAGGCATTCGCGTCGCTCTTTGTCGACAGCGGGTTCTCCTACGCGCTGATACAGCGCAAGCGTCCCACGAGACTCGACTACAGTTCGGTGCTGTGGTTCAACATCGCCGTCGCGGTCATCATATATCTCATCCTGTTTGCCGGGGCGCCATTGATTGCCCGATGGTTTCAAGGCGACGAGCGTCTCATCCCCCTCTCCCGCGTCATGTTCCTGTCGTTCATCATCAATGCCTCGGCCATCGTGCAGACCAATCGCCTGATGAAGCGCATGAACGTCAAGATGATTGCCGTCTCCAACACCGTAGGGCTCGTGGCAAGCGCGGCTGTAGGCATACTGCTCGCCCTGCGCGGCTATGGGGCATGGGCGATAGTGTGGCAGACGCTGACGCTCAACACCGTCAAGAGCGCGATACTCTGGTGCACATCGCGATGGTATCCGCTGCTGCGGTTCTCATGGCGCTCCCTGCGGTCATTTTTCAACGTCGGCGCCGGGGTTGCCGTGTCATCGTTCCTCAACACCGTATTTCTCAACATATACTCATTCATCATCGGCAATCAGGTCGGCCTACGCGCCCTCGGCTACTACACCCAGGCCGACAAGTGGAGCAAGATGGGCATCATGTCCCTGTCGCAGATTCTGACCTCGTCGTTCCTGCCCGTGCTGTCACAGTTTCAGGACGATCGCGAGCGGTTTGGCCGCGCCATCATGAAGATGAACCGCTTCACCGCCTACGTAATGTTCCCGGCCGTCGGGATGCTTATGGCTATGGCTACGCCGTTGTTCCATCTGCTGTTCGGGGTCAAGTGGGATCCCTCGATTGTACTTTTCCAGATATTGCTGCTGCGCGGCATCTTCACCGTCCTGTCGTCACTCTACAACAATTATATCCTCGCCTTGGGTCGCTCCAAGACCCTCGTGTGGCTCGAAGTGCTCAAGGACGGCGCGGCACTCGTGGCCATCGTCGCCACGATGCCATTCATCACCATCGCCCCGCCATATAACCTCACTTATGGGATAAAGATACTGCTGTGGGGACAGCTCGCCGCATCGGCGCTCACCTGCACCGTCGCCCTGATTGTCACCTCCCGCCTCACGGGGCACGGCATCATGCGCTTCATCCGCGACAGCCTCCCTTACGCCGCCTCCACAGTGCTCATCGTCATACCCATGCTCGCCCTCTCAAACTATATAACCTCCCCCCTCCCGCTACTCCTCTCCCAAGGCATCGTCGGTGCCGGCCTGTACCTCCTCATCAACCGCGCCCTCGACTCCCGCATCCAGAGCGACGCCCTCGGCTACCTACTCCACCGCTTCCACCGCCATTAGCCCCATCTCAACCCTATTCGGCCTATTAGACTTATTAGACTTATTAGACTTATTAATTATCTCCAATAAAATGAAATCACCCATCACTCTTGCTGCCATTGCGGCACTCGCCCTTACCGCCTGCGGCACAAAAAACGCCTCATCACCCCAACAGGCCGACACCGATGCCGACACCGGAGCCACCACTCTCTATGCCTCCATGCTCGGGCAATGGAGCATAGAGAATGTCGTCATCAATGACACGCTCTATGCCCGTCCTGCAGAAATATCCCCCGGCGACATACAATATATCAACTTTAACAACGACAGCACATTCTCCATCAACACCAACTGCAATATGATGGCAGGCCAGTACGTCATACATGGCGACTCAATCAGGATGGAAAATATAAGTATTACCGAAATGGCCTGCGACAACATGCTCGTCGAGGAGTTGCTCTGCAAAGTGCTCCCGTCGGTCAACATCATAGATATGGAAAACGATTCGATCACACGCCTCAATACTCCCGACTCGGGATATATTGTACTACGCAGGTCGCCCGTTGAGGTAAAGAGCGCTGATTGATCGTACTCAAACACAGCACAGGATAATTTACAAAACAAAAAACACCGACTATGTGAAATTTTTTTTCATTTCACGCTTTGTATTATCAATTTATTATATACTTTTGCACAGATTTATGTCGTACCGCTCGTCGCGAGACGGGAGTCCGGCAGGCTGGCAGCCTTCCCCCGGCTGCCAGTTTTTCATTTACCCATTGACGCATAATAACTACGACCTAAACCCTATATAATGAAAAAGATTACATCACTATGCTTTTATGCCGCCATCGCCTCCCGCGCCATGGCCTACGACTTCTCGTATAACGGCTTCTTCTTTAACTTCAACAATCCTGAGCATACGACCGTTGAACTGGCTGGCGTTGACCAATCCTACAGTTCTGTAATATCATTACGTGACATACCTCCATCTATTCCTGTCGCACCAAATTCATATTATGAAGTTACTGGAATCGGAGACTATGCATTTATGGGCTATCATGAGGATGAAAGCCATGAAGCTATAGCATGGCTTCCACAAACAATCACATATATAGGCCATATGGCATTCAGTGAATGCAACTTACAATATATAGACATTCCCCACTCAGTACAATATATCGGAAGCGCGGCATTTCAGGGTTGTAACAATTTGACAGGTATTACTATCCCAGAAAATGTGGAATATATCAATGAATATACATTCGCCGACTGCACCTCATTATCATGTGTAGAATTACCATCCACATTAAAGGCAATAGGCAGATACGCTTTTAAGAATAGCGGCCTTTGCATGTTTAAGCCTGTTTTTAATGATAGCGAAGATGAGCTATACACCATTCCACAAAACATAACGGCAATTGAGGAGGGGACGTTTCAAGGCTGTAGTTCTCTTAATCGACTAAGAATACCGCCCTCCATAAAGACCATAGCCTCGGATGCATTTATCGATTGTCGTCTTAAAGAGCTTAACATTGTCGATAGTAATGAGCCTTTGATTTTCAATTTCAACAAATCGTCAGAAACAGCATTTGTTAGGGTAGGGTTTCAAGATTGTCTCTTGTCCTACGCGTACATAGGACGTGATATACAAATTGACCTCAACGACAGTGAAATGTCAGCCTGTTTTTTACATAATGGCTTTTTCTCATTTTCTTCTAGTCCAGAATTGGGAGCATATCCTAAGGTTGAATTCGGTTCCAACGTGACAACCATTCCCAATTACCTTTTCAAAAATTCTTCGGTAACAGAAGTTACACTCTCTGAGAATATCACCAAAATTGGGGACTATACTTTTGAAAATTGTATAGAATTACAAGACATTAATCTTCATGATGGTATCACAGAAATTGGCATAGGGGCATTTACTAATTGCTATCTTGCAAATCTTCATATTCCGTCACAACTGACTAAGATAGAATATTCCACATTTTCAGGATGTGGAGGCTTCTCGACTCTTGAAATTCCAGAAAATGTAACCTCTATAGCCCCCTACGCTTTTTCCAACTGCTTTAATGTCACAAATATAATAATACCATCAAGTGTCAATGAGATTGGTTCCTACGCGCTTTTCGGCATGAATCTATCAACTGTCATCTCAACCAGCAAGACACCTCCAGCCATTCAAGAGGATACTTTTCATGAATCAGCATATAACGCAACCTTGAAAATCCCGACAGGAAGCATAAGGGCATATCAGGCTCATCCTCATTGGTCGAACTTCTTCAACATTGTAGAACAGCCTATTGAAACCGAAGTAAAAGATGTGGAAAACTTGAGGCCACAGTTCGCTGTCACATCTGAAGGAATCTGTTTTCTGAATGATTTTGATAATGTAAATATATACTCATCAGAAGGATTAATAGTATACAGTGGAAAGATAGCCCACGGCAAGACTGTCAAAGTCGCTATGGGACACATGTACCTCCTTAAGATTGGGAGTAAAATATACAAGGTGATGCCCTGAGCGATTTTCTGCACGGCTCCGTGAATTTTCTGTAGATTTTCTCGTCAAAAATTGCATATGTCGCGGGAAAGGAGTACTTTTGTGGGCTAAATTTCCGCACCGGGCATATGGAAGCGGGTCGCAGAGGCTCCGCCCGACGGGTTAACCTGTAAAATTATCATTAACAGATGTACGTAATCGTAGAGATTCAAGGACAGCAGTTCAAGGCAGAAAAGGACAAGTTCTTGTATGTTCACTTCCTGGGCGAGAATGTCAAGGAAGGCGAGACGGTCGAGTTTGACCGCGTGCTCCTCGTTGACGAGGACGGTGCCGTTAAGGTCGGCGCTCCTACCGTAGAAGGGGCAAAAGTAGTTTGCGAGGTAAAACGTCCCCTCGTGAAAGGTGAAAAAGTTATCGTCTTCAAGAAGAAGCGTCGCAAAGGCTATCGCCGCAAGAACGGCCATCGCCAGTATTTCACCCAGGTAGTGATCAAAGACGTAGTCGCATAACCCCTTAAAACCGTAAAGAAATGGCACATAAAAAAGGTGTAGGTAGTTCGAAGAACGGACGCGAATCCGAAAGCAAACGCCTCGGTGTGAAGATTTTCGGCGGTCAGGCTGCCAAGGCTGGCAACATCATCAAGCGTCAGCGTGGCACAGCTCACCACCCCGGTCAGAACGTGGGTATGGGCAAGGATCACACAATCTATGCGCTCATTGATGGCGTCGTTGTCTTCACCGAAGGCAAGAACGGCCGCAAGTTCATCAATGTAAGCCCCATAGAGAAGGCTTAACGCCGCTCACCGACAAGACAAAAAGGCTTCTTCTCAGCATTGAGCGGAAGCCTTTTTTATTGCCTATCAGCTTTATAAATCATTATAAGTCATTATAAATCTTATCAGGCTTATTAGCCCTATTTGACCTATTTGACCTATCCCCCCACCATGCCCGACTTCAACCTCATGCAACGCGTAAAGCGCGACCTCTACGCCATGCGCAACGGCGCAATCGCCGACCGCCTCCGTCGACTCGGCAGCCCCCACCTCATAATCTTCGGCCTCAACCTGCCCCAGCTCGCCGAGATTGCCACCCGATATGCCGGTGACCCGGCTCTCGCCGAGGAACTGTGGGCCAACACCTCCACCCGCGAGAGCATGTTGCTCGCCCCGATGATTTACCCCATAGAGGGTATGACGATGGAGACCGCACTCCGCTGGATTGGCACCATCCCGTCGACCGAGGTAGCTGACATCCTATGTCATCGGCTGCTGCGCAAGCTCGACTTTGCCCCCGACCTCATCGACACGCTCGCCCGCTCCACCCGCGACCTCGACAGATACGCCGCCTTGCGCCTCACCTTTAACCTGCTCCCCTCACGCCCTGACGTTGCCCGCGCCCTTGCCGAAACCGAAATGTCATCGGGCACACCCCTCACAGCCTCAATCTGCCGCGCACTCATCGACGAGGTCGATTTCCTGATGGAGTAACAAAACCGCAACAAAATCCGACCTATAGTAGGAATTGCCACATATTTGCCTTAAATTTGCCATATAACAAACCTTACCGTATGATAACCCGAGCCATATCCGGAGCCGTCTACGTGGCGGCAATCGCAATCTGCATATTATTGGGCCAATGGACATTCATAGCCCTGAGCCTGTTGCTTGCCATAGCAGGCCTCACCGAGTTTTACCGTCTTGCCAACGGCAACAGGAGGGAACGGCCCGTAACCCTATACGTAGACATCGCGGGAGGCATACTGCTTATCCTCGGCCTCTCATCCTCGGCCATGAGAGCCGTAGCCGACCCTTTTGGGATTTCCCCGCTGCCCCAAATCACCTATTTCCTCCCCTATCTCGCCTACCTGCTTGCACGACCCGTGATGCAGCTCTACACCAAGGAGCAATCGCCGCTTACAAATATCGCCGTCTCATATATGGGACAAGCGTATATCGCCCTCCCGCTCGGACTTATGAACTGCATATACAGCCAATACGGCACACCGCATATCGTGCTGGCGATGTTCATCATGATATGGGTCAACGACACCGGCGCCTACCTTGTGGGACGCACATTCGGACGCCATCGCCTCTTTGAACGCCTATCCCCCAAGAAATCGTGGGAGGGATTTTGGGGCGGTCTTGCCTTCACGATAGCCTCGGCAGTCGTCATGAAATGCATCTTCCCGGCCTATTTCCCTACCCTCTCCGTCGCACAAATGGTCGGACTGGCGGCAGTCGTAACCCTCTTTGCCACGTGGGGTGACCTCACCGAGTCCCTCATCAAGCGCACTCTCCACGTCAAGGACTCGGGAACGGTGATGCCGGGTCACGGCGGCATACTCGACCGCATCGACTCCCTGCTGCTCGTCGCACCCGCCACCCTGCTCTACCTCTTGCTCATATAAGAGGGAATCACTAACTTTGCAGACAATAAACCCCATATGTACAACGGTGGCATAGATGCCGTCACATAACCATATAAACCAATGAGCGACCAGCGATATAACATGAGAGGCGTGTCGGCCTCCAAAGAGGATGTACACAACGCCATCAAGAACGTCGACAAGGGACTATACCCCAAGGCTTTCTGCAAGATAATACCCGACATTCTCGGCGGCGACCCCGACTACTGCAACATCATGCACGCCGACGGCGCGGGCACAAAATCATCGCTCGCCTATGCCTATTGGCGCGAGACCGGCGACCTCGGAGTATGGAAAGGCATCGCGCAGGACTCGCTGATAATGAACATCGACGACCTGCTCTGCGTGGGCGCGACCGACAACATCCTGCTCTCATCGACTATAGGACGCAACAAGCTCCTTATCCCCGGTGAGGTGATAGCCGCCATCATCAACGGCACGGAGGAACTGCTCGCCGAGCTGCGCAAGATGGGCGTCACAATCTACTCGACAGGCGGCGAGACCGCCGACGTGGGCGACCTCGTGCGCACCATCATCGTCGACAGCACCGTGACAGCCCGTATGCGCCGCAGCGACGTCATCGACAACGCCAACATCAAGGGTGGCGACGTCATCGTCGGCCTTGCCTCCTATGGACAGGCTGCCTATGAGACCGAGTACAACGGCGGTATGGGCAGCAATGGCTTGACATCGGCACGCCACGACGTGTTCTCAAAGGAGGTCGCAGCCAAATACCCCGAGACCTACGATGCCGCCGTGCCCGAGGAACTGGTCTACTCAGGCTCGCTCCGCCTCACAGACGCGGTGGAAGGCTCGCCGCTCAACGCCGGACGCCTCGTCCTCTCCCCCACCCGCACATATGCCCCCGTCATCAAACGCATACTCGATGAGATGCGTCCTCGCGTGCACGGCATGGTACACTGCTCGGGCGGCGCACAGACCAAGATAATGCACTTTGTCACCGACAAGCACGTCATCAAGGACAACCTGTTCCCCATCCCCCCGCTGTTTGACATGATACAGCGCGAGAGCGGCACCGACTGGGCCGAGATGTACAAGGTGTTCAACATGGGCCACAGAATGGAAATCTATGTAGCCCCCGAGGATGCCGAGCGCATAATCGCCATCTCGGAGGAGTACGGCATCCCGGCCCGCATCGTGGGTCGCGTGGAGGACGCCCCGAGCAACCGCCTCACCATCATCTCCGACAAGGGGACGTTTGAGTATTAACGCACACTCCAGATGAGACTGCTACCGGGCCTCACCCTGCTTATCGCACTTGCCATCGCCCTCCTCAGCGGTTGCCGCAGTGGCGCGTCCGGCGGGGAGGAGACACCCGACACCCTCACCCACTCTCTTCCCGACACCCTGCGTGTCGGTACCCTCTACAGCCCCCTGTCATACTTCATCTACCGCGAGCAGCAGATGGGATATGACTATGACCTTGTGACGCGCCTCGGGGCCGACAAGGGGATGGCAATCGACCTGCATGTCGCCAACAGCATGGCCTCGCTCCTCGAAATGCTCGACTCGGGAAAAATCGACCTCATAGCCTATGAGGTGCCCATCACCGCCGAATACCGCGACCGCGTGTTGCCATGCGGCAACGAGAACATCACCAGTCAGGTGCTCGTGCAGCCCAAGCGCGATGACGGCTCGCGCATTGACGACGTGACCCGGCTTGTCGGCAAGGAGGTGTATGTCGAGAAAGACTCCAAGTATGAGCACCGCCTCAACAACCTCAACAACGAACTTGGCGGCGGCATCGTCATCCACCCCATCGACCGCGACACGCTCATCACCGAAGACCTCATCACGATGGTGTCGGAGGGAAAAATACCGCTCACGGTCGTCGACAGTGACATAGCCCGCATCAACAAGACCTATTACAACGACCTCGACATCACGCTCCCAGTCAGCTTTCCCCAACGCTCGTCGTGGGGCGTAAGCCCCTCCAAGCCGTGGCTTGCCGATTCCATCAGCGAGTGGATGGGCGAGGATGCTCCCCGGCGTACACGCGCGGAGTTGATGAAACGCTATTTTGAGCTAAGCAAGAACGATGCCTCCACCTTCACCATTGACCTCTCCAAGGGACATATATCGCCATACGACAAGCTGTTCCGCAAGCATGCCGCCTCACTTGGCTGGGACTGGCGTCTGCTCGCCGCACAAGGATTTGCCGAGAGCCGGTTTGACTCCACTGTCGTGTCATGGGCAGGGGCTCGCGGCATCATGCAGATTATGCCCGGCACGGCACGCGCCTACAAACTGCCCGCATCGCGCATGACCAATCCCGAGGCGAGCATCGAGACAGCCGTCGCCATAATACGCGACCTCGACAAGTCATTGTCTGCAAAGGTCAAAGACCCCGAGGAACGTAAGAAATTTGTCGTTGCCGCCTACAACTCCGGCATAGCCCACGTCTACGATGCCATCGCCCTTGCAGCCAAATATGGCAAAGACCCGCAAGTATGGTACGGCAACGTCGAGGAGGCCATCATGATGAAGTCAAAACCCGAATACTACAACGACCCGGTGTGCCGCTACGGCTACTTCCGTGGACGGCAGACCACGGCATACGTAAAAAAAGTTTTTGACTTCTACAACCGAACAAAAGGGCACGTCAAATTGTAGATACATCGTGTCAAACATTAATTTGTATTAAATCTGTTCAACTAACATTTATGAAGAGAAGATATTTTACCGTAGCCCTTGTGCTCGCACTCGCAGGTTCCCTGCTGACAACGTCATGTATCGGCAGCTTTGCCCTCACAAAAAAACTGCTCGGATGGAACTCCCATGTAGGCAACAAGTTTGTCAACGAGTTGGTATTCTTCGCGTTCTGGATTCTCCCGGTCTATGAGGTGTGTGCCCTTGCCGACGTACTCGTCATCAACAGCATCGAGTTCTGGAGCGGCAATAATCCCGTAGCGTCGGGCACCAAAGTCATCGACGGGCAGGATGGCCGCTACCTCGTGGAGTGTGACGGGAAAGGATACACCATTACGAGCGAGAATGACAAGAGCGTCGTGCGCCTTGACTTTGACGACACCGACAACTCATGGAGCGTCAACTACGACGGCACTTCCCATAAGTTCATGACATTTGTCGACGACACCCACGTGCGCATGACCGCCCCCGACGGCTCGTCGCAGCTCGTCGAGCTGTCCCAGGCCGGCGTCTACGCCTACCAGCAGATTGCCACCGGCGCCTCCTTAGCCCAAAACTAAGGGCGTTGCACAACCTTGACGCACTATGGTGGCTGTCGCAAAACTTGCCACCAAATATGTAGAGACGCAGCCTGCTGCGTCCGGGACTAATGGCTTGGTAACCTGCTAATTCCCGGATGCAGCAGGCTGCGTCCCTACAATTCAAGCCAATTGCAGGTTATTCCACGCCCTACATCAATCGGCATAACCGCATTCCATAAATTCCCGCATTTGACAACAGACAATATGAGACATAAGATACTGTTTTTAGCTATAGGGGCGGCGATGGCGGCATCGGCTGCCGAGACGCTGCCCGACCTCGCGCGGCCTCTCGACATCCCGCTATATCTTAGCGGCAACTTCGGTGAATTGCGGCCAAACCATTTCCACTCTGGACTTGACTTCAAGACACAGGGGCGCACGGGGCTGCCGATACACTGCGCCGACGACGGGTATGTGTCGCGCGTCGTGGTGTCGCCGTGGGGATTTGGGCGCGCCGTCTACGTGACCCATCCCGCCACGGGGCTGACCACCGTCTACGGGCATCTCGACTCCTTTGCCCGCAAGATTGACGAGCCGGTAAGGAAAGAACAGTATAACCGCGAGTCATTCCGGGTCGACCTCAACTTCCAGCCGGGAGAAATACCCGTCAAAAAGGGTGAGGTCATCGCCCGCAGCGGCAACTCCGGGTCGTCTGGCGGCCCTCACCTCCATATGGACGTGCGCGACACCAAGACCGAACATGCCCTCGACCCTATGCCCTACTTCAAAAAATATATAGCCGACAACGTCGCGCCACAGATGCGCTCGCTCGCCCTTTATGCCGTCGAGGGTGAAGGAGAAGTCGGTACCGGGGCTCGTGCTGTCTACAATGCCACACCCGGAGCCGTATTCAAGGCGTGGGGAAAGGTCATCCCCGGCATAAAGGCATATGACCGCATGACGGGAACATCCAACATATATGGCGTCAAGTACCTGACACTCACCGTCGACGGCAAGGAGGTCTACCGCCGCGTCATCGACGAGGTGGACTTCGACAGCACACGAGGAGTCAACACCCTCATAGACTACCCCGACATGAGCCGACGCGGCTCATGGGTGATGACCACCGACGTCCCTGCCTCGCGTCCGCTCGGGGAGATGGAGATTGTCGGCGAAAACATGGGCGTCCTCAACATCGACCACGAGCGCGACTACAAGTGCAAGTGGGTGATGCGCGACGAGCATGGCAACACAGCCACCGTACCGTTCACAATCCGTGGCGTCAAGGCACCCGTCGCCCGCATAACCCCGAAAGGCGACCGGCTGAACTATCAGGACAAGAACACCTATCGCGGCGAGGGATTTGCCGTGGAGCTGCCTGCGGGCACACTCTATGACGACTCCTACTTCACCGCCACCGCCACACCGTCATCGACCTACCTGTCACCCGTCGTCTCCGTCGGCAATCCCGATATCCCGCTGGCCGGCAACTACACGCTCGCCATCGACGTCAAGCGCGACACGCTGCCCGACAAGCGGCAATATTGCATCGTGAGGCTCGGGGGCAAGAAGACGGCATCGGTCGGCGGCAAGTATGCCGACGGCAAGGTCACTACCAAGGTCAACCGCTTTGGCCGCTACGCCGTTGCAGCCGACACCAAAGCCCCTGTCATCACTCCCGAAAACAAGGCCGCCTGGGGCAAGACCGGGCGTATATCCTACCGCATCGCCGACAACCTAAGCGGCATCGACCAATATCGCTGCGAGATTGACGGACGGTGGGTGATGCTCGAATATGACGGCAAAACAGGACGCTTCACCTACCGCCTCGATCCGGCGCACGTCACCAAGGGCAAGCCCCACAAGGCAGTCGTCACCGTAACCGACGCATGCGGCAACACCTCCACTTCCACCACCACATTCAATTGGTAAAAATAACCATATGACAACCGATAACCAAATTTACCTCACCCAATCGCCAAACTTTGACTCTTTGGTTGACAAAATCGTTAGACTGGTATCGGATACCAAGACTAAAATTGTCGCCCAAATTAATGATGCTCTTGTCATCACCAATTGGCATATTGGCGAATACATCGTTGAATACGAGCAGCAAGGCAATACACGCGCAACTTACGGGGATGCCTTACTCAAAAACCTGTCACGACAGCTGTCACTGAAATTAGGCAGAGGTTTCAGTCGTTCCAACCTCCAAAATATGAGGAGATTTTATCTTTATTATCCAATATGCCAAACAGTGTCTGGCAAATTAAGTTGGTCTCATTGGTGCGAATTGCTGGAACTTGACGATGAACTTGAACGTAAATTCTATGAAAACGAGTCAATCGCACAAAATTGGAGCGTAAGGACACTAAAACGACAAATAAATGCAGGACTATTTCTCCGTTTGGCCAAAAGCCGTGACAAAAAAGGCATACTTGAACTAGCCCGTGACGGACAATCAATATCCAACCCCGCCGATGCTGTAAAGGATACGTATGTGCTCGAATTTTTAGGACTTTCTGAAAGTGTCAGTCACTCGGAAGCGACAATCGAACAGGCATTAATCGACAACCTTCAGCAATTTCTTCTTGAACTTGGAAAAGGTTTTGCTTTCATATCCCAACAATATCCGATACACGTAGGTAATGAGCATTACCATGCCGACCTCGTATTCTATCATGCGATACTAAAATGTTACGTGATTATTGATTTGAAGCGTTCAGGCGTGAAACATCAAGATATCGGGCAAATGAACATGTATCTTGGATATTTTGCCAAGGAAGTCTCTCAACCAGACGACAACCCTCCCATAGGGATTGTGCTCGGACACACAAAGAATGACCTTGTTGTCGAATATGCGACTTATGGAATGGACTCAAATATATTTGTATCAAAATACCAGTTGTTCCTGCCAAACCGTGAGGAATTAAGGGAGGTGATACGTTCCATTATCAATTCGTAGGACGCTTTATTTGACTCATAATTGCAAATGTGGGGGGAAAAGTGTAATTTTGCTTATTCGCTATCAGTGGTGAATGACAATCGACATAAAACGACAAACTAAACTATACGAAAGATGGATAACCAAGATTTGATGAAAGATGTCGTCGCCAAGGCACAGGTGTGGCTTGGCGAAGGATACGACGACAAGACACGCGCCGAGGTCAGGAGGATGCTCGACGCCGACGACAAGACGGAACTTGTGGAGTGCTTCTACAAAGACCTCGAATTTGGCACGGGTGGCCTGCGCGGCATCATGGGCGCCGGCTCCAACCGCATGAACAGATACACCGTTGGTGCAGCCACCCAAGGGCTTGCCAACTACCTGAAGGTAGCCTTTGCCGACCTGCCCGAGATTTCGGTGGTCGTGGGCCACGACGTGCGCAACAACAGCCGCGAGTTTGCCGAGATAGTGGCCGATATCTTCTCGGCCAACGGCATCAAAGTATACCTCTTTGACAGCTTCCGCCCCACGCCCGAGCTGTCGTTTGCCATCCGCGAGCTTGGCTGCCAGAGCGGCGTCAACATCACCGCCTCCCACAACCCCAAGGAGTATAACGGCTACAAGGCATATTGGGCTGACGGAGCGCAGATTATCGCGCCCCATGACAGCAACATCATCGACTATGTGAACAAGATTGTCGGCGTGGAGGCCATCAAGTTCCAGGGCGACCCCGCCAAGATTGAAATCATCGGTGAGGAGATGGACCGCAAGTTCCTCACCGCCATCAAGGGCCTGTCGCTCAGCCCCGATGTCATCGCCCGTCACCACGACCTGAAGATAGTCTACACCCCCATCCACGGCACAGGCGTGAAGCTCGTGCCCGAGTCGCTTGCCAACTACGGCTTCACCAACATCATCCACGTGCCCGAGCAGGACATCCCCAGCGGCGACTTCCCCACCGTCGTGTCACCCAACCCCGAGGAACCCTCGGCAATGGCAATGGCGATAGCCAAGGCCAAGGAGGTGAACGCCGACATCGTGCTTGCCTCTGACCCCGACGCCGACCGCATCGGCTGCGTCATCCGCAACGCGCAGGGCGAATACCAGCTTATCAACGGCAACCAGATATGCCTCATCCTGCTCAACTACCTGATGACCCGCAACGCCGAGCTGGGCAAGCTGACAGGCAACGAGTATATCGTCAAGACTATTGTCACCACCGAGGCCATCAAGTCGGTAGCCGACAAGAACAACATCAAGATGTATGACTGCTACACCGGCTTCAAGTGGATTGCAGCCGTCATCCGCGACAACGAGGGCACGGCACGCTACCTCGGCGGCGGCGAGGAGAGCTACGGTTTCCTTGCCGAGGACTTTGCCCGCGACAAGGACTCCGTGTCGGCCATCTCTCTTATGGCCGAGGTCGCCGCTTGGGCCAAGGACAAGGGCATGGACTTCATGCAGATGCTTCAGGACATCTACATCAAGTATGGCTTCTCGCGCGAGGCCGGTGTCAGCGTAGTGCGCAAAGGCAAGACCGGTGCGGAGGAGATTGTGGCCATGATGAAGAATTTCCGCGAGAACCCGCCCCGCCAGCTTGGCGGCAGCGACGTGGTGCTCGTCAAGGACTATGCCGACCTCAACGCCCGCAACCTCAAGACAGGAGCAATGGAGAAGCTCGATATGCCCACGACATCCAACGTGCTGCAGTTCTTCACCGAGGATGGCACGAAAGTGTCGGTGCGCCCCTCGGGCACTGAGCCTAAGATAAAGTTCTACATCGAGGTGAAGGGCACGCTTACCTCCGAGGCTGAATATGACGCCACAGTGGCCGCTGCCGACAACAAGATTGCCGCAGTCAAGGCCGACCTCGGCATCTAATCCCCACCCCCCATAACACTTACAGCGAGGCTCGCCTGTCAACAGGCGAGCCTCGCTTGTCTTTCTTTAAGAGGGCCTTTAAGGCTTATTGGCCCTATTAGCCCTATCCATCCTATCGACCTTACTCTCCTTAAAGACCTTACAACTCGCACCAATAGTCTAACAGCGACAGCATAGTCCCTTCAAGCCGCATCCCCATACCTATCTTAGTCGCCGTGAAATCACATCTTACCCATATACCCTTCGTCCTACCAAACTATACCCACGGCTTCACCCGGTGGGTCAATATCCCGTTGTCTCCGCGCCACAAGGCAATTATCCGTCACATCGAGCGCGCCCGTCAGACGGCCACCCCATTCTCACCGGTCCGCATAATCATCGAGGATTCAGACCCCGCCACAAGTGGTATTCCACAACTACTCGTACGCTACATGCAGTGGCTCACGAGCCGCATACTCCCCAACCGCCAAGCCCTCATCATTGCTCCCTCACGCTGCCGCAAAACCCTCCCCATATCATCCACTCGTTCTGTAGAACCTGTTAGCCATATTCGCCTTATTTCTCCAATGAGGCCCGACCGCCTGCGTGGTCTTCAATTCGACATAGCCCTGCTTCTCGATGCCCACCGATATCGCCGTCTCTCTGGTTTTGCCTCTCGGGGCGACGATTTCTATCTCTATGGTCTCGACCGTTTCTCCGACCTCTTGCGCTTCATTATCCCGATGCTCCCCGACCACCGAGACGGTATCCTCATCATCCACGGTCGCCCCTCACGCCGTGTAACAGGCTTTCAGTCCCTGCGCCGCCTCACGCTCTCCAACCTCACCTCCTATACCATCCTCAACTATAAGCCCCAAGAGAACGATAAAATCCAAGCTCATACTATCCCTATCCGCCATATTAGCCATATTAGCCCTATTAGCCCTATTGGACTTATTAGCCATATTGGACTTATTAGCCATATTAGCCATATTAGCCCTATTGGACTTA
>LUJN01000011.1:0-7378 GCA_001689445.1 Bacteroidales bacterium M3
TTTTGTTAAGGGGATGATTGAGCAAATAAATTTTTGAATTGTTTTTCATATTATAAAAAGGTCTCCAAAAGGCCCGTTTTTGAGCGCGAGGTTGTGTATCAACCGCGGTTTTGCGTAATTTGGCTACGCCCTATATACTTTCCTCGGCAATGCCTAAATAACGAGCGACTCAATTCCAGATGCCCCGAAACGCCACAGAAAAACGCATGATGTCCGATGCAGAGGTCATCACAATACTGATCCGCTTCCACTTCAACACCTACCGCGATTTCAAAAATTATCATCTCGCTGGCGTATGCGGACGGTGGAAACACCTATCCCCCTGGAGGTTCTCATACAACCGGTTTGTGGAGGTCATGTCCAGATATTTCGTGGCATTGACAATGTTCCTCAGGCTTGCATGTTTCGGGGAATGTACGGGAGATACTGAATCCTCAGTTTACATATCTTCTAATGTCAGCAATCTGGTCTCGACATCGTATTTCATGAGGAGGCTCGATTTGATGCGCTCTACCTTTTCCATGAATAGCTTGTGGTCGTAGTTGCGGCGTTGGCGCTTTACTTCCGCTATCACGGCAGTCTTGTCGTCGGTCTTGATAGCGACAATGTCAATCTCGTTAGCCTCCTTACCTTTTTTGCGCTCCCACCATGATCCGATATTCATATACTCATGGTTTTCCATCATTTTGAGCCGGAAATATTTTTCGAGCATGAGACCGGAGTATGTGGGGTAATCGGACACGATAATCTGACGAAGGTAATCGAAGTTGCCCATTTCAACTAACGTCTGGTTCCGGTCAAAATAATTGAACCAAAACTTCAGAAAATTGTCGGTAATCTCATATTGCACATTTTGCGAGCGAGGTTTAGACATAATCGGGCGCACTCGCTTTATAAGCGAATAATCCTCGATTAACCGCTTCAGATGTCCAGCTACAGTCACTCCTCCCAACGCGCTTTCAATCGCGCCCTGCGTGTTTACCCCAGATGCGATGCAGTTCAACACCGAGAAATACATGCCATAATCTTTGCCAAACTCTTCAATCAGCAGATTGCGCCCCTCATCTATAAATGGAGAGTTCTCTCTGACAACGTAGTTGAACATCCCATCGATTGACAAATCGGTATCTTCACACAGCAGCTCGATATATTTCGGGACGCCTCCGGTGATGCAATAGAACGCGAGCAATTCATCGTTGGTGTAACCGGGGCGGAAATCGCGCATAATATCCTTCATGGTTTCAGTGCCAAACCCCGACAGTCTTATTGTTGCATCCGCCCTGCCAAACAGCGGCTCATGGTAGCTCTCGAATATCTTGTGCATCATCGAGTACACCGAACCCATCAGCAACAGATTCACATGAGTATCATTGCGATATGAGTCCCAGATGTTCTGCATATCGCTGAATACCGATGGATTGACGTTGAAGAACTCCTGAAACTCATCTATAATCAGGTTGAACTTGCGTGTCTTCGCAAGCTCCATCAACATCTGAAACAGCGACTTGAAGGTCTTTATTTCCGACGGCACATAGCAACTGAGAGCCGAAGAGATTAGCCCTGCAAACTCCTCGCACAAAGCAGCTTCATTCTTTCGGCTGACAAACAAATATACCGTGGGGTATTCGCCATGCGTAGCACGCAGAGCAAGTGAGGTCTTGCCTATACGACGCCTACCCGTTATCACAGTCATTCTCGACCGGGATTCAAAAGCACGTCCTTGAATCCTTTGCAACTCTTCTATTTCCCTTGTACGATTATAGAACTTCATGTTTTATTACGGCAGTAATTGTTACCGCGGTGACAAAATTATAAATAATCCGCAGATTTGCCAAATCCGATTAGGATGGATTATTAACAAACAAATTTTTGAATTGTTTTTTCATATTATAAAGCCTCCAAAGACTCGTCTTTAGGCTCGATTTTGGGCACGGAGTTGTGAATTAACCGCGATTTTGTGTAGTTTGGCTAACGTCTTGGATACACACGCTCAACAAAGCTCAAACGAGTTTGGCTTTGTATTCGCTTATGCGTATCTTTGTAGCATTATGGATGAAATATTGAAATACTTCCCGCAGTTGTCGGGGCGGCAGCAGGAGCAGTTTGCCCGGCTTGGCGAGCTATATCCCGAGTGGAACGAGAAAATCAACGTCATCTCGCGCAAGGATATCGACAACCTCTACACCAACCATATCTTGCACTCGCTGGCAATAGCCAAGTTTATCACGCCCGTCGACGGGACGACTCTCCTCGACATGGGCACCGGGGGAGGCTTCCCGGGGATACCGTTGGCCATCATGTGGCCCGGATGCCGTTTCCACCTGATAGACCGTATAGGCAAGAAAATAAAGGTGGCAGCCGACATCGCATCGCAGATTGGACTGACAAATGTCACTTTCCAGCACGGGGACATCGGCGAGTGCCGCGCGAAGTATGACTTTGTCGTAAGCCGCGCGGTGATGAGGCTCGATGAGCTTGTGCCTCTCGTCAAGAAAAACATCTCAAAAGAGTCACGCAACGCCTACCCCAACGGCATCATATGCCTCAAAGGGGGCGACCTCACGAGCGAGACCCACAACCTGCGCTACCCGACAATCGAGGTGTCGCTGACCGACTATTTCAGCGAGCCGTTTTTTGAGACAAAGAAACTTATCTACGTCGACATGATGTAACCTGTCTATATAACCCTCATAATCATGGAAATAAAAAGATTCTCATTCAATATGTTCGGGGTCAACACGTTTGTGCTGTGGGACCCCGTGACCCACGACGCGGCGATTATCGACCCGGGAATGATTGACAACCGGGAGATTGCTGAGATTGACAATTTTATCGCCGACAACCACTTAAAAGTGACCCACCTTATCAACACCCACCTGCATCTCGACCACACATTCGGCAACGAATATGTCAAGGCAAAATACGGATTGCCGGTCGAGGCGGGGATTGACGACGCCGAGCTTGGCGCCTACATGGAGCAGCAGTCCCGGCGGTTCGGGCTGAAATATTCCGGCGGTCCGATAGTCATCGACCGACCGCTGAAGGATGGCGACATGATAAAGATAGGCGACGGCTCGCTGCAGGTGCTCCATGTGCCGGGCCATTCCCCCGGCAGCGTAGCATTGTATGACGCCGCCGACGGGTTTGTAATCGCCGGCGACGTGCTGTTCCGCTCAAGCATCGGGCGTACCGACCTGCCTGGCGGCGACTACGCGACACTGATAAAGTCGATAAACGACAAACTGATGACGCTCCCTGACGACACGGTAGTGTACCCCGGTCACGGCCCGGCGACAAAAATCGCCATCGAGCGACAGCTCAATCCCTATATCTGATCCCTCCTAATGGGGTCACGATGTCAGACCGCCATATGTGCTTATGAACGGGTCGAGGCCGCTTACCGGCACAGGCTCGGTAGCTTCGTGCGCGGCAATGATGTCGCGTATGGCACGGAATGTGCCGTGCCACGCTATCTGGTCGTCAAAGCGCATCAGTCCCGGCACCTCCACTGCGAGCACATCGCGGGCAAAGGCAATCCCCTCCTCCACTTTGTCGCACTGTATCATTGACAGTATGGCGACAAGTACAGTCGAAGGACGCCACCAATATTGCGCGGGGACGTGGGCGTTGTTCTCGCGGTTGAGGAAGTCGTCGGCAATGCGGTCATAGTCGCCGAGACGGTACATCGTCTCGTAAAGCAATGTGAACCCATCATGCAGTTCGTCATGCCGCCTGAGGGCATCCAGTATCATGACAGCGTTGCCGAGCCGATCCACGTTGACGCAGTATATCGCCCAGTTGAGCCAGTCGGTCTCGCAGTTGCCACCGATGGCCTTGTAGTAACGGTCGAGAATCGCGGGGTCAAACTTTGGACCGGCAAATATAAGCAGATAGTCGACCCATATGCGCTCCTCGGGACGGCTCACATGCATTTTCAGAGCCAAAGTCTCGGAGTCTTCCCGCCTTCCAAGTGTCTCGTAGCAGTACATTAGCGCACCGGCGACCTCCGACTGCTCCTCGGGAGAATCGTTCAGCCTGTAGAACAGGTCTTCAAGGCGGGTTGTCACGTCGGGCAGCTGCTGTCCAAGGCGAGCCATGGAAGCGAGACGTATGAATGAGACCTTGGACAGCGTGTCGTCTATCGCCAAAGCATAGTCGGCGGCATTCAACGCCCGCTCCCAGTCGTTGCCGTTGTAGCACGTTCGGGCAAGACATTCCCAAAACATGGTGTTGAACGGCTCTATCATCGTCGCCTCCTCAAAGAGCGACGCAGCAGTGGCGTTGTCGGACGCACTGTCATACAGCATCCCAAGCTCATAATAGAATGTCGCCGGATACTCGCACTTATCGGCTATCGCCGCACGGTGGGCACTCGCCCACTCCAGCAACCCTTTCTCATCAATCATTGCCACAAACTGTATAACATCCTCGTCGTCAAACTTGCGCGGCATGGGCATGATGACATTCTCGACTGCCGACTTCACCTCCTCCAGCGACAGCTCCTTGGAGAGCTTCAGCCCCATAATCTCCCATAGGGCGGTATTGGGGTCGCCGCAGGCGTTGACGCGCTCAAACATCTTGACGGCGGCATCCGTGTCGCTGTTGTGGTAATAATAGTAGGCACGGCGCACCTCAAGGGCCTGGCTGTCGGGATAGAGCCGGGCGCCACACAACAGGGCCTCCAGCCTCACATACTCATCCTCGTTGTCGCTCGCATAGTCATATATCTCCACGAGGTCGCTCTCGTCATAGAACATGTCGGCGCGGCGCCCACCTTTGAGGTCGGCGACAAAGCGGTCGTAAAGCTCAAACCTTTCGTCGGGTCGGTTATCCATCGTCAGTTTAGCCTCGTTGCGGTGTCACTTTTTCTGGGCTTTCTCCCAGCTGTCCTTCAAGGCTATGGTGCGGTTAAACACGAGGTTGTCGGGCGTGGAGTCATAGTCGGGCGTGAAGTAGCCGATGCGCTGGAACTGGAATCGCTCGCCCTTGGAGGCATGTTCGGCCAAATACGGCTCTATCTTCACATTCTCCACGACCTTGAGCGACTCGGGGTTGAGCAGCTCGCGAAAATCCTTGTCCTTCTCCTCGGCAGGATTTTCCACGGCAAAGAGGCGGTCGTAGAGGCGCACCGTGGCATCGACGGCATGGGCCGCCGACACCCAATGAAGCGTGCCCTTGACCTTGCGCATACTGCCGGGCAGCCCACTGCGTGTCTCGGGGTCATAGGTGCAGTATATCTCCTCGATGTTGCCATCGGCATCCTTCTTGACGCCGGTGCACTTCACGATATATGCGCCCTTGAGGCGCACCTCGCCATCGGGAGCGAGACGGAAGAATTTCTTTGGCGGATTCTCCATAAAGTCCTCGCGCTCGATGTATATCTCGCGGGAGAAGGGCATGGAGTGAGTACCCGCGCCCTCCTGCTCGGGGTTGTTTTCAAGCTCGACCATCTCCACCTGCCCCTCTGGATAATTGGTGATGACCACCTTCACGGGGTTTACCACCGCCATTACGCGGGTAGCCTTCTTATTGAGGTCCTCGCGCACGGCATGTTCAAGCAGCGAGACGCTGTTGAGAGCCTCAAACTTGGTGTAGCCTATCTTATCGACAAAATTGCGTATCGACTCGGGGGTATAGCCACGGCGGCGCATACCCGAGATGGTCGGCATACGCGGGTCGTCCCATCCGGCCACCAGCCCTTCGTTGACGAGCTGCAGCAGCTTGCGCTTGCTCATAACGGTATACGTCAGGTTGAGGCGGTTGAACTCTATCTGCCGGGGACAATATGTCTCGTCGGCAAGTTCCTTGACAAAATATTCGTAGAGCGGACGGTGCACGACAAACTCAAGGGTGCATATCGAGTGGGTCACCCCCTCGAAGTAGTCGCTCTGGCCGTGGGCGAAGTCATACATCGGGTAGACCTTCCACGTGGTGCCCGTGCGGTGGTGGGGCGTCTTGATGATGCGGTACATGATGGGGTCGCGGAAATGCATGTTGGGCGACGACATGTCAATCTTGGCGCGGAGCACGCGGCTACCCTCGTCAAACTCGCCCTTGTTCATGCGCTCAAACAGGTCGAGATTTTCCTCCACCGAGCGGTTGCGGTAGGGGCTTTCGCGCCCCGGCTCGGTAGGCGTGCCCTTCTGCTCGGCTATCTGTTCGGATGTCTGATCATCGACATATGCCTTACCCTCCTTGATAAGGCGCACAGCCAATGCGTAGAGCTGCGGAAAGTAATCGGAAGCATAATACTCGCGGTCGCCCCAGTCAAACCCGAGCCAATGGATATCCTCGCGGATGGCATCCACATACTCGACATCCTCCTTCACGGGATTGGTGTCGTCGAAACGCAGGTTGCATGTGCCGCCAAACTTCTCTGCCGCACCAAAGTCCATGCAGATGGCCTTTGCATGGCCGATGTGCAGGTAGCCGTTAGGTTCCGGCGGGAAACGCGTGTTCAGGCGTCCGCCATTCTTTCCTGCCTGTAGGTCGTCATATATTATCTGCTCTACAAAATTGAGACCTTTTTTCTCCGTATTTTCAGCTTCTTTATTCTCGCACATAGCTCTACTGATTGTGTTGTTATTGGCTTTAAGTTGCAAAATTAGCAAAAATCTCCCTTACCCCTGCAATCATTCACCGCTTTTTTGGACGACGTGCAAAAACCATCGCGCAAACAGTCACCCAACGTGCATACATCATACAGTCTACAAACGAGACGGGCATCCCCTGTAGGGGACGCCCGTCAATAAAGTATGGGATGATGCCCGGATTAGGCGTTCTTCACCTTGTCAACGATGGCCTTGAAGGCGGCGGGATTGTTGAGGGCGAGATCGGCAAGCACCTTGCGGTTGATCTCAATGCCTGCCTTGTGGATGAGACCCATCAGCTTGGAGTAGGAAAGGTCCTCAAGACGTGCGGCAGCATTGATACGCTGAATCCAGAGAGCACGGAAGTTACGCTTTTTGTTCTTGCGGTCGCGGTAAGCATATGTGAGACCCTTTTCCCAAGTGTTCTTGGCAACAGTCCACACGTTCTTACGGCATCCGTAGTAACCGCGTGTAAGTTTTAAGATTTTCTTTCTGCGTGCTCGTGAGGCAACATGATTTACTGATCTTGGCATTTCTGTAAATGATTTTGAATGTTAGCGGCTAAAGCTCTTTTGTTGCTATACATTCGGTTAATAAATTAATTATAAATCACGAATTAAAAATGTGAAACCGTCGGTCAAGCGTTATGCTTACTTGAGACCAAGCAGGGCCTTAACGTTGTTCTCGTCAACCTTGGCAATCAGACCCGAGTGAGTGAGGTTTCTCTTCTGCTTCTTGGTCTTCTTGGTTAAGATGTGACTCTTGAACGCATGTTTTCTCTTGATTTT
>LUJN01000011.1:7386-63990 GCA_001689445.1 Bacteroidales bacterium M3
CCTCTTTTTGGCACCGGAGTTAGTTTTAACCTTTGGCATTTTTGTTAGTTAATTGATTATTAATTCGATTTATATCTCGCGTCAACCCGTGACGCATGGTTTTTACTGCTTCTTTTTGGGGGAGAGCATGATTGTCATGCGCTTACCCTCAAGGACAGGCATCTGCTCCACCTTGCCATACTCCTCCAGGTCGTTGGCAAAGCGCAACAGCAACACCTCTCCCTGCTCCTTGAAAAGGATGGAGCGGCCCTTGAAGAACACGTAAGCCTTCACCTTGGCACCCTCCTGAAGGAAACCTACGGCGTGCTTGAGCTTGAAGTTGTAGTCGTGGTCATCGGTCTGCGGTCCGAATCGTATCTCCTTGACAACGACCTTGACCGACTTGGCCTTCTGCTCTTTCTGACGCTTCTTCTGCTGGTAGAGGAATTTCTGATAATCGAGAATCTTGCAGACGGGGGGCGCGGCGTTGGGCGAAATCTCGATAAGGTCGAGACCCAACCCGTCGGCAATCTTCATCGCCTCCTGAATAGGATAAACTCCCGTTTCCACGTTATCTCCCACAAGTCGCACCTCACGTGCGCGTATGCGTTCATTAATAGCGTAGGGTTCAGGCTTGTTAGGGCCTCGACGTTGGGGACCGTTACCACGGTAAGGTCCCGGATTGGGCTTTTTCTCCATTCAGTGGTTTTATTGATTAATCATACTTTCGACTTCTTCAGCCAAATTTTGTGCAAAGGTAGCAATTTTCATCGTACCTTTATCACCCTCACCCTGTTTTCTTACGGAAATTTCACCATTTTGGGCTTCTTTTTCACCTACGATAAGAAGATAGGGTATGCGTTTCAGCTCATTGTCGCGGATTTTCTTGCCGATTTTCTCGTTGCGGTCATCGACATGCACACGCACGTCGGCGGCGTTGAGCTGGCGTGCGACCTCAAAGGCATAGTCGTTGAATTTCTCGCTGATGGGGAGCACAACGGCCTGCTCGGGCGCGAGCCACAGGGGGAACTTGCCGGCGGTATGCTCAAGCAGCACTGCCACAAATCGCTCCATCGAGCCAAACGGGGCACGGTGTATCATCACGGGGCGATGCTTCTGGTTGTCGGCTCCGGTGTATTCGAGCTGGAAACGCTCGGGAAGGTTGTAGTCGACCTGGATTGTGCCGAGTTGCCAGCGACGTCCGATGGCGTCCTTGACCATAAAGTCGAGCTTCGGCCCGTAGAATGCAGCCTCGCCAAGCTCTGTGCGGGCTTTCAGCCCCTTCTCGGCACAAGCCTCGATGATGGCGTTCTCGGCGAGATGCCAGTTCTCGTCGCTTCCGATGTACTTCTCCTTGTTATTGGGGTCTCGGAGCGAAATCTGCGCTTCAAAGTTGTCAAATTTAAGAGCCTTGAAGATGTAGAAGATAATATCCATCACCTTGAGGAATTCCTCCTTAATCTGGTCGGGGGCACAGAAGATATGGGCATCATCCTGCGTAAATCCGCGTACACGGGTCAATCCGTGCAGCTCGCCGCTCTGTTCGTATCGGTAGACCGTGCCAAACTCGGCAAGTCTCAGCGGCAACTCGCGGTAGGAGCGCGGGAACGCCTTGAATATCTCGCAGTGGTGAGGGCAGTTCATCGGCTTGAGCAGATATTCCTCACCCTCCTCGGGGGTATGGATGGGCTGGAACGAGTCCTTGCCATACTTGGCATAGTGTCCCGAGGTGACATAGAGCATCTTGTTGCCGATATGCGGGGTGATGACCTGCTGATAGCCATACTGCTTCTGTATCTTGCGTAGGAACTGCTCCAGACGGTCGCGCAGAGCGGCACCCTTGGGCAACCACAGCGGCAGACCCGCGCCGACATTGGACGAGAACGCGAAAAGCTCCATCTCCTTGCCGAGTTTGCGGTGGTCGCGTTTCTTGGCCTCCTCCATCAACACGAGATACTCGTCGAGCATCTTCTTCTTGGGGAATGTGATGCCGTAGACGCGCACGAGCTGGTTGCGCTTCTCGTCGCCGCGCCAATATGCGCCGGCAAGCGAGGTTATCTTGACGGCCTTGATGGGGGCTGTGTTGGGAAGGTGCGGACCACGGCAGAGGTCGGTAAACGCCCCCTGGGTATAGGTGGTGATATGTCCGTCCTCAAGCTCGCTTATCAGCTCACACTTGTATTGCTCGCCACGGTCGCCGAAGAGCTTGAGCGCATCCTCCTTGGAAATGTCGGCGCGCTTTATCTCCTCCTTGCGCTGGGCAAGCTCAATCATCTTTTTCTCAATCTTGGCAAAGTCATCGGCGGTCAACTTGTTCTCGCCCGGATCAATGTCGTAGTAAAAACCGTTCTCGATAGCCGGGCCGATACCGAACTTGACGCCGGGATACAGTTCCTGCAGAGCCTCTGCAAGGAGGTGTGCCGAACTGTGCCAGAAGGCGTGCTTTCCTTCGGGGTCCTCCCACTTGAACAGCTTTATGGAGGCATCCTCGTTGATGGGACGCGAAATGTCCCACTCCTCATCGTTGACAGTAGCGGCAAGGATATCCTGAGCAAGGCGGGGGCTTATGCTCTCGGCTATCTGCAAGGGAGTGACGCCTGCCTCATATTGCTTGACGCTGTTGTCGGGAAAAGTAATGTTTATCATTGATATGAAATATTTTGGGGCGATTTCCGCCTGAAAAACGGCGTTATCGCAAAATCAACTGCAAAATTAACCATTTAGCCGCATTAACCAATATTTTCCCCGATTTTTTTGCCATGCGCCATAATATCTCGTATTTTTGCATGAAAGCACAACCAATCATGTACAAAAGCAATCTGCATATGAGTTACATACTGTCCGGGCTGGCGCTACTGTTGGCCGCCGGAGCCTTCAGCGGATGGTTTTTCCGCGACAGGCTCAGCAAGGAGAACATCGACATAATAGTCGCCATAGCCACAGCCCTGACGGGAATCGCATCCATAGTCGTTGGTTTTGTGTCAGTGCACGTGATGACAACGCAGAATGAGATGCAGAAGTCATTGATTGAGTATCAGAAAAAGGAGCACCAGCCTGTATTCATCGTGAAAAAGAGCATCGGAAAGAGCACACCAGATGCCGAGAAATATGATTACGAAGAGTTCACGTTGGAAAATGTCGGCGAGCGGTTCAAATCCCTGCAATCAGTGTCTCAACGCAATTTTGTGCGCTTCACCTACTCCAACAGAGACACGCGACATTCCGAAAACATAGTATCATACGCGCCGATAAGCTATTACTACAATGTACAGTCGGGCACAGGCGACGTGCGCGACCTGATAATCCAATCTTACGCATCCGACAAGATATTGAACCACAAGCACTACACCGACCTGTACTTCGATGCCGTAGAATATTCATCATCGCATGAGAACGAGACCCTGCTCGTCGACAGGATTGAATTTTTCATAATCACCTACACCGACATCTACGATGAGACAAAGACCATATACCTGAAAGGCAAGGAGACAGTTGAGAAGGAGGAATATGATAGCATATGCGCCAAAGCCGAGAGCGACTACGGGTACAAGAGTTATGACCTCAAAGAGCTTAATCTCGACATCTTCTTCAACGACCGCCGCAAAGCCGTTGGAGGATAAACCTTTTTTGTCAATTTTGAACTTCCCCTAAATTTCATATTGTCGGGGATTTGGCGTATCTTTGCGTGAGAATTGAACTTATAGATGATAAGACGAGTAATAAAGGAATCCAAGATAAAGGCTCTGCGGGCACTGCTTGAGCAAAGCGAGAATATAGTAATAACATGCCATCTCAACCCCGACGGCGATGCAATCGGGTCGTCACTCGGGCTGTATCACGTGTTGCAGTCCATCGGCAAGAAAGTGTCGATTGTGACCCCCGACCTGCCCCCGCGCTCATTGATGTTCCTGCCCGGAGCAAAGGAGATTGTCGCCTTCACGCAATACGCCGAGTTTGGCACACAGCTTTTCAACGAGGCCGACCTGATATTTTGCCTTGATTTCAACGCCTACAGCCGTGTCGACCGCATGAGCGGTGTCCTATCGGGCTCAAAAGCCCCCAAGGTGCTCATCGACCACCATCTCGACCCCGAGGATTTTGCCGACATCACCATCTCCCACCCCGAGATGTCGTCGACCTGCGTGCTCGTGTTCCGCACACTATGTCGCCTTGAGCTTTTTGACCGGATAAACCGCAAGGCGGCCGAGTGTATCTACACCGGCATGATGACCGATACAGGCAACTTCACCTACAACTCCAACGACCCCGACCTGTATGTCATCGTGGCCGAGCTACTGCGCAAGGGGGTCAACAAAGACCGCATATACGCCCAGGTGTGCAACACCAACACCTCAAAGCGGTTGCGCCTCAACGGCTATTCAATCTACAAGAAGATGCAGCTTTTCCCCGAGCATCAGGCCGCGCTCATCACGCTGACACGCGACGAGCTTAAGGAGTTTGACTACGACAAGGGAGACACCGAGAGCCTTGTCAATGTGCCGTTGAGCATCCCTGGTATCTCCTACTCCGTATTTATGCGCGACGACACCAAGTATATAAAGGTATCATCCCGCAGCAAGGGTGACTTCCCCGTCAACCGCATATGCGAGAAATATTTCAACGGAGGCGGACACAAAAACGCCGCCGGAGGTGAATTTCGCGGCACGCTGACCGAGGCGGTCAACGTGTTCCTGTCAATCCTAGACGAAAACGACAAATATCTTCAAAAAACGACAAAATAACAAGAACGAATGAAACTGTTGTACCGACTATCGTTGCTTGCACTTTCAGTGCTGTCGATATACATCGTATCATGCAAGGATTCCAAAAGCTACTCCAAGCTGCTCGATCAGGAGAAAAAGGCTGTAAACCTCTATCTCTCCGACCAGCGTGTCGAGCCGGAAATCCCCGCCGACTCAGTGTTTGAGACCGGGCCAAACGCGCCCTTCTATAAGATGGACACTGACGGCAACGTCTACATGCAGGTAATCGACCGTGGCGACATGAATGCCCGCGCAAAGCAGGACCAGCTCATCTATTTCCGATACATGCGCGCCAATCTCTATCAATACGAGCCGGGGGTCAAGCTCGAATGGGGCGGCAATTCCGACAATATGGGGTATCCCTCGACAAGTTTCCGGTTTGGCAACGCCTACCTCCAGTCGTCCTACCGTTGGGGACAGGGCATACAGATTCCGCTCTACTACCTCGGCATCGGATGTGAGGTAAATCTCGTCATAAAGTCACAGTACGGGCTGCCCGAAGAGCAGGCCAATGTGATCCCTTTCCTATATAATATACGTTATTTCAAAAGCCAGATATAAAAATGTCTCTCATAAAGTCTATTTCGGGCATACGCGGCACTATAGGCGGCGTCCCCGGCGAGGGCCTCAGCCCATTGGATATAGTTAAATTCACAGCCGCATATGCGACATTCATAGACCGCACCACCACACGCGACACCCGCACTATCGTCGTCGGGCGTGATGCACGCCTGTCGGGCAAGATGGTAAACGACATGGTGGTCGGCACGTTGACAGGCATGGGATTTGATGTAGTGAATATCGGCCTCGCCTCCACACCGACCACCGAGATTGCCGTGGTGATGGAGAAAGCCTGTGGCGGCATCATCCTCACCGCCTCCCACAATCCCCGCCAATGGAACGCCCTCAAGCTGCTCAACGAAAACGGCGAGTTCCTCAACGACGCCCAAGGCAAGGAGGTTCTTGCCATCGCCGAGAACGAGAGCTACCGATTTGCCACGGTTGACAACCTCGGACACGAATACACCAACAACACTTACAACATGAAACACATCGAGAGCGTGCTCGCCCTCGACCTCGTGGATAAGGAGGCTATCTCCCGCGCCAACTTCACGGTTGCCGTCGATGCTGTCAACTCCGTGGGCGGTGTTGTAATTCCCCAGTTGCTGCGCGCCCTTGGCGTAAAAAATATCATAGAGCTTAACTGCGACCCGTCGGGCAACTTTGCCCACACACCCGAACCGATACCCGAGAATCTCACCGAGATTGCCGACCTCATGAAGTCGGGGCGTGCCGACGTGGGATTTGTCGTAGACCCTGATGTCGATCGCCTTGCCATAGTAATGGAAAACGGCGAGATGTTTGTCGAGGAATACACACTTGTGGCTGTCGCCGACTATGTGCTCTCGCACACACCCGGCTCGACAGTCTCCAACCTCAGCTCGTCTCGTGCGCTGCGTGACATCACCGTTAAGCATGGCTGCTCATACTCGGCCGCAGCTGTAGGCGAGGTAAACGTGGTGACAAAAATGAAAGAGACCGGTGCCGTCATCGGCGGCGAGGGCAACGGCGGCGTCATCTACCCCGCCTCCCACTATGGCCGTGACGCTCTTGTTGGTGTGGCTCTCTTCCTCTCGCTCCTCGCCAAGAGCGGCAAAAAGGTATCGGAGCTGAAAGCCGAATACCCCGGCTATGCGATAGCCAAGAACAAAATCGAACTGACCCCCTCGATAGATGTTGACGCAATCCTTGAAGCGGTAAAGCGCAAGTATGCCGACGAAACCATCACCGACATCGACGGAGTGAAGATTGACTTCCCCGAGAGCTGGGTGCACCTGCGTAAGTCCAACACCGAGCCGATAATCCGCATCTATTCCGAGGCCGCGACCATGGAGGAGGCCAACCGCCTCGCCGCTGACATCAAGGCCGTCATCTCCGAGATGGTCAACGAGTAGCAACATGAAGATAGCCCGATATGGACGCATAGGATTGCTGTCATTGGGACTGCTTTCAATGCAGCACGTATTGGCCGCCGTATCCGACACCATCCCGGAGCAATCATGGGGACTGGTCAACGTGTCGGTGGCAAACGTGCGCACCGAGCCGCGACATGGGGCCGAGCTGTCGACCCAGACATTGTTGGGCACCCCCGTGAGACTTACGGCCAAGACCGACAACGGATGGTACAAGGCTGTACTTCCCGACGGCTACACAGGCTATATTATAGGCAATTCCCTGGCCCTGAAGTCTGACGACGAGATGGCACGATGGCGCAATGCCGACCGCGTGACAGTAATCGTCCCCTCGGAAATAAAGGCTTACACCGACTCGGCGACCCTCAACTGTGAGCTGATTGTATCGGATCTCGTCGCGGGCAACATACTTGAGCGTTCCCCGCTTTCGACCACGCGCAATGTCAATGTCATTTATCCCGACGGGCGAACCGCATGGGTGCCACGCGGTGATGTCTCAAATATCGAGGCTTGGGCAAATACCCCATTCAACGATGATCTGATACTGTATTACGCCTATAGCTGCCTCGGGGCTCCCTACCTGTGGGGCGGCACATCTTCCAAGGGGATGGACTGCTCCGGGCTGACAAAACTGGCTTATTATGCCAACGGCCTTATCATCCTGCGCGACGCCTCCCAACAGGCCCGATCAGGCATACCGGTATACAACAACGACTTCGAGAGCGGCGACCTGCTGTTTTTCGGCAACAAGGAGACCGGACGGGTGAACCATGTCGGCATATATATCCATGACGGGCGATATATTGAGTCATCGGGCCGTGTAAGGCTCAATGACCTTGCCTCTTCCCCCAATTTTCTCTTTGGCCGACGGCTGCGCTACAACATCGGATGCCCCGATGTGCTGCCGGTAGCACAACACCCATGGTATTTCAATCTCCCCTCCACCCCATCCCAAACTCAACCATAGCAATGGATCGTCGTAAATTTCTTGGCAGTCTTGCCTTGGGCATCGGTGCCGCTGTCGCCCCCTCGTGGATGTCGGCTACCGCCACAACCCCTGTACAAGCGGCCACACCGCGAGGGAGTGGCCTAAGCCTACGCTTTTTACCCTACGAACTCCAGTTGCGCCACGCTTTCAACCTGGCGAAATATAGCCGCACCACAACCCCCGACGTGCAGGTGGAGATAACTTGCGACGGCATCACCGGCTATGGCGAGGCATCCATGCCTCCATACCTCGGCGAGAGCGTCGATAGCGTATCACGATTCCTGTCGGGTCTCGACCTGGCACAGTTCAACGACCCGTTCCGCATAGAGGAGATACACGACTACATGGACAGCGTGGCCCCCGACAACCGTGCCGCCAAGGCCGCTGTCGATATCGCCCTCCATGACCTTACGGGTAAAATCATGGGGCAACCATGGTATCGTATCTGGGGACTTTCCCCCGAGAAGACACCCGACACATCATTCACTATCGGCATCGACACCCCCGACATGGTCAGACGCAAAGTGGAGGAAGCGGCGCCTTACAATGTGCTGAAGGTGAAAATGGGTCTCGACAACGATAAGGAGACCGTAGAGGTGATACGCTCGATGACCGACCGCCCGATATGCGTGGACGCCAACCAAGGGTGGACATCCAAGGAACAGGCTCTGGAAATGTGCCATTGGCTCGCCGAGCGCGGCTGCCTCTTTGTCGAGCAGCCGCTGCCAAAGGAGATGATCGACGAGACGGCATGGCTGCGCGAGCGCAGCCCGTTGCCGCTCATCGCCGACGAGTTCCTGCAACGGCTCCCTGACGTGCAGCGTGCCAACGGGGTATACGACGGCATAAACATCAAGTTGATGAAAAGCACGGGGATGCACGAGGCCTACAAGATGGCATGTCTCGCACGCGCCCTCGGCATGAAGGTGATGCTAGGCTGCATGACCGAGACATCATGTGCCATATCTGCCGCCGCACAGCTCGTCCCCATGGCCGATTGGGCCGACCTTGACGGCAACCTGCTCATCACCAACGACCGTTTCAAGGGCATGGAGATTGTCAACGGCAAAGTCACCCTCGCCGCCCTGCCGGGCATTGGCGTCACACTACAGTAGCCCATTACCACGTATATTGTTGGATATAAATTTTTTAGGAGCTTTTCGCGATTTTATGACAAACTTTTCGTATCTTTGTGCTCTATAACATCGTTTTCAAACACGCAAGATGATTAAGAGTGCTCTCGAAAAGGTAATAAGCGAAGATCTCGCGGAAATATGGAAGATTCTCAACGGCGAGGAAAAACGCCGCATTATCGACAATTTTGTAATCCATACTTTCAAGAAAAACCAGATTATCTACGCCGAAAATGACGAGCCTGAATACCTATGGTGCCTGTTGAAAGGCAAAGTGAAGAAATATAAGGATGGCGTGGGAGGCCGCGTGCAGATACTGCGCCTCATACGTCCCGTACAATATTTCGGCTACAGGGCCTATTTTGCCCGCGAACCTTACGTGTCAAGCGCGGCTGCACTTGAGCCGTCGACTCTCGGGGCCATCCCCATGACACTCGTCGAGGAGCTTATCACAAACAACATCAAACTTGCGTGGTTTTTCATCCACGAGCTGTCGCATAACCTCGGCAACTCAAACACAAAGATTGTCAACCTCACCCAAAAGCATATACGCGGACGCCTTGCCGAGGCACTTATGGTGCTCAAGGAGAACTATGGATATGAGGACGATAACTCCACCCTGCGCATCTACATGGCACGTGAAGACCTTGCCAACCTCTCCAACATGACGACTTCCAACGCCATCCGCACCCTGTCGGGATTTGTCAACGAGAAGATAATCGTGGTCGACGGGCGTCGCATAAAAATCATCAACGAGCCGATGCTCAAGAAAATCAGCAAATTTGGGTAAAAGGGTTCTCGTCAATAGGGCTAATAGGTCAAACAAGCCTTATTAAGCCCTATTCGACTTATTGGCCATATTAGACTTATAAGCCGCCTCAATAGAGCCGCCGCTTGACTTTTCCGGAATCTGTCCGCTCAAAGCGGCTTACGGCAATCACCTCTTTAGGCACGCTCCGTCGGTCAAGCACGGTGCGTGCCTTTTCCATTATCGCCGCCGCATCCACATCTCCGACCTCCCCCTCAATGTATAACACGGCTTCCTCACCCCACTTGGGATGGGGTCGACCGATAATAAAGTATGGTCGACCGATAAAATCGAGACGCTTCTCCACCTCCTCGGGGAAAATTTTTATTCCCCCCGAATTAATCACATTGTCATACCGCCCAAGCCACTCAAATGCCACGGGACTTTCCAATCTCACAATATCATTGGTGACTATTCGCCCGAATGAAAAACGCGGCATACCGATGACAAGGCATCCGCGCGAGTCGGTGGAAAACGTTATCTCGGGCAACGCATGAAAGAGCCTGTCGGCTCTCCCAAGTTTCCTTAATGCGACATGCGAGCAGGTCTCGGTCATGCCATAGGTGGCATACGCCTCCCACGACAAAGAGGCGGCCTGCGCTTCCTGCGCCGGGGTCAACGGTGCGCCGCCGATGATAACCGCCTTGACGCGCGAGGCTATACGGGGATTTGCGACAAGCCACTCCAACTGACTCGGCACAATAGCCAAAAGGTCTATGTCTTCACCATTCTCACCGCCGAGGGACGGACGGTTGGATGGCTGCTCTATATATAGCGACGCCCCCGAAACTATTGCCCGCACAATCATCATCTTCCCAGCTATGTAATCGGCCGACAACGGAAGTGCGAGCCGTGATGCTCCGTCGATTCCGAAAAATCGGCATGTTGCCTCCGCCGAGGCTATCATGTCAAGCTTTCGCAGCCTTATCTCCTTAGGCTTACCCGTTGAACCGGATGTGTGAGCGGTCACAAACGGCTCGCCGTTATCCCATTCCGACAAGAAACGGTTTGCCGCTTCCGTCATGCCGTCAATCCTTATCATACCTTATCACTATTTCCAGTCAAACCGAGGTAACACCCATTCGCCCCCGGTATCGTACCGCAGCACGTCACGCTCCTGCACCAACGGCGAGATGATATTGTTGGTATACAGGTTTCCCGTTCCAAGCCCCTGCGGCATCGTGACACCGAGCGTCGACACCCACTGCGTTATGGCGTTCAGACCGATGTTTGACTCCAATGCCGAGGTCGCCCACCAGCCTATACCCTCGGCTGCCGCCTGTTCAATCCAAGCTGCCGCGCCCGCAAAGCCTCCGCAAAGGGCAGGCTTCATAATTATATACTTCGGTGCTACAGTGTGTAGCATACGCCTCATCTCATCGGGATTCTCGATGCCGATAAGTTCCTCGTCAAGGGCGATGGCAATCGGCGACTCACGACACACTCGCGCCATCTCCTCCCATTTCCGAGGCTTGATAGGCTGCTCAATTGAATGGATGTCGTATACGGCGAGACGCTCCAGACGCTCCATCGCATTGTCGGGGGTAAACGCTCCATTGGCGTCAAGGCGCAATTCAAGCTCACCTGCAGGAAACCGCCTCCGTATATGGTCGAGCAAGCCCAACTCCTGTTCAAAGTCGATGCCACCGATTTTCAGCTTGACACACCTGAAGCCGGCTCGAAGTTTCTCGTCTATCCGTGCAAGCATCTCGTCGCGGGAGCCCATCCACACCAGCCCGTTTATCTCAATCTCCGAGTGTCCCTCGCTCCAGGCCGATGAAAATATAGTGCGAGTGCCCCCGTTGGCAAGGTCAAGCAACGCCGTCTCAAGACCGAATCTTATCGAGCCGAACCCTGTCAGGTCGTATCGCTCCCCCGCGTTTATACATCGGCACACGGAGGCGAGACGGCTCTCATAGTCGGGCGTATCGTCAGCCCCGAGACCCCGGAACAGGGCACACTCCCCTATCCCGAAGACCTCCGGCTCGTCCTCATGCCACAGCTTTATAAAGAACGTCTCCTTATCCCGCATCACGGCACGCGATGTCGTGGCCGGCTGCTTGAAATGAAGCGTGTACCTGCAATATGATGCCTTCATAGCCATACGGAGAATTTATCCCGGGAATTTGGGGAACTGTCCGAAATCGGGGTCGCGCTTCTCAAGGAATGCGTTCTTTCCCTCCTGTGCCTCCTCCATAAGGTAGTACATCAGGGTCGCATCGCCGGCAAACTCCATCAGCCCGCGCTGCCCGTCAAGTTCGGCGTTGAGCGCGCGTTTAATCATTCGGATTGCCATCGGGCTGCGTTTGAGAATAGTCTCGCACCATTCGACCGTCTCATCCTCAAGGCTGTCAAACGGCACAACCTTGTTGACCATACCCATCTCCATTGCCTCGATGGCAGAGTATTGACGGCACAGGAACCATATCTCCCTCACCTTCTTCTGCCCGACACACCGCGCGAGGTACGACGAGCCAAACCCTGCGTCAAAGCTGCCCACCTTAGGGCCTGTCTGCCCGAAGCGGGCATTGTCGGACGCTATCGTGAGGTCACACACCACATGGAGCACATGACCGCCACCGATGGCATACCCGTTGACCATAGCGATGACAGGTTTCGGCAACGAACGGATGGCCTTATGCAGGTCAAGCACATTGAGGCGCGGCACGCCATTCTCGTCGATGTAGCCGCCTATGCCTTTCACCTTTTGGTCGCCTCCCGAACAGAACGCCTTGTCGCCCGCGCCGGTAAGTATCACGACCCCGATGTCGCTGCGCTCGCGGCATATAGCCATGGCATCAAGCATCTCACGGTTGGTCTGCGGACGGAATGCGTTGTACACCTGAGGTCGATTGATCGTTATACGTGCAATGCCGTTATAGTAGTCAAACAGGATATCCTCGTAATCCTTTATCTTGGTCCATTCTCTTTTTCCCATTTTATATCGTAATTTTGATTATTTGTCGTTTCGTATGAAATATCCACGCAATATATCGGCACTCAATTGCGGCGGCGTATGCACGGCAAACATGGCGGGACGTGCCGATTCATCGGCAAACTCGCGCCAGCAGCTATTGAGGGATGCCTCATCGCTTGCCTCAAAAAAGGCAAACCCATATGCCTCGGCAAGCTGCCGGGCGGGGAAATCGGCTGATGCCGCAAAATATCTCTCACATTCAGCCAGCGCGGATGTGCTGCCAATAAACCTGAATATGCCACCGCCGCCATTGCACATGACGATCATCTTGAAGCGCGGCGACAACGCACGGCAAGCCAATGCCCCGACATCGTACTGCGCACTCATATCGCCCGTCACCAGCAGAGTAACGCCGCTATATCCCATCGACGCGCCGATGGCTGTCGATGTGCAACCGTCAATGCCGCTGACGCCACGGTTGCAGTCGCAACGGTGAAACCGATATGACGGGAACAACTGCGCGTAACGTATCGGAGTGCCGTTTGAAAATTGCAGGTTCCATTCTCGCGGCAAGCGGCGGTATATCTCCGCAAACGCCTTTAGATCGCTCCATGGGGCAGTTGTGACATAGGTATCGTGGGCCGCACGGGCTCTGGCACGGAATGCCGCCCACCGCCCGGCATAGTCCGACAGGAGGCAGTGGGGCTGTATCGCCGACGCCAACTGGGTGAAAAATATCCCCGGAGACATCTCCACGCGGGTAGTGAGCGAGCGGAAACAGTCGATGGTGTTTTCCGTCACCTCCACATGCCAGTGCCGTGCGGGCGTATATTCACGCAGATAACGCTTAATCATACGCGACACAATCGCCCCGCCAAACGTAATGACTATATCGGGACGCATCGCCTCCATTTCCTGCGGAGACATCACGCTCAACACACTGTCTATCGTGTCAATGAAGCTGTCGCAATGCAGGTTGGAGATATTCTCGCACATGACTGTCACGTTAGGCTTACGCGACAGTTTGACAAGCGCGCGGTTAAGTTTCTCGTCGGGGGCGGTGAATCCACCCACCACGAGCACCCGGCATGGCGAAGCGATTGAATCCCCGAGGCGACGGGCCTCACTGACGGTGAGGTCGGCACGCGGCGACACGCAGTCAATCACGCGCTCCCGCCCGGCCATATGCTCGGCGAGGTGCCCAAGAGGCTCGTCAAGCTGCATGTTGATATGCACCGGCCCGGTGCGCCCCGTCACGGCAAGCGTCAGCGCGTCATTGATGACACGGTTACAGTACCACCGTGAATTTTCGTCCTCACATCGCGCCGGGATATCGTAGCTGCGCTTGACGTAGTGGGACAATGCCTCAAATTGCCGCAATGTCTGGCTGTCATCCTGGTCTATCCACTCCATCGGACGGTCAGCCGAGATGACTATCAAGGGAATTTTGCGGTAATATGCCTCCGCAACTGCCGGAGCATAGTTGAGCAATGCCGTTCCCGACGTACACACGATAGCCACAGGCTCGCCTGTGACTGTCGACAGCCCGAGAGCAACGAAAGCGGCACTGCGCTCATCGACAACCACCGTTGTCTCAAGCGTGCCGCTACGTTCCATAGCGACAAGCAACGGCGCATTACGCGACCCGGGCGACACGACGGCACGCTTCACCCCGTGCGCTTCAAGGAGCGACACGAGTATCAGGCACGATTCTTTATCGGTCGTAATCATTACGCAATTCTTTTACCACAAAGATACGAATAAGCCGAGCGCAATGCCAAATTTATTTGAGCATTGCCGAGCGAAAGTATCTAAGGCGGTAGCCAAAGATACGAATAAGTCGAGAGCAAAAAGCAAATAAGTTTGCTTTTTGCCGAGCGGGAGTATCTAAGGCGGTAGCCAAAGGTAATAAAAAAGCCGATATGGCGCGTAATACTTACGTCGTTAGATAGGCTCGCTTCACCTCCCCGTACCATCTTTATGCACCATGAAATTAACTTTTCAAAATTCACACAAAGAGCGACTCATGGAACACCCGCAATATCCCATAGAGCAACAAAGTTTTCCAAAAAATTTTACATATCACTTATTTTCAAATAATTACATTTTCAAGACACTCAAAAAGTTTTCCAAAACGAAAATTTTATCGATATTTTATTCTACAAAAGTTGCACATGACGCAAAATCTGTATAGCTTTGCAACACCATCGAAAAGCTGTCATTATCATGCCGACAAATCGATGCCATTTCAACTTGTAATCTAATAAAATTTCTCAAGATGATACAAACGGTAGTAAAGCGTGATGGCCGCGTCGTGGGCTATAACGAGGAAAAAATCAAGGCCGCCATCCGCAAGGCTATGCTACAGACCGAGATGGGCGAGGACGAGGCCCTCATCCACAAGATAACCGACCGCATCGGCGTCACCGGCAAGGAGCGCATGACCGTGGAGGAGATACAGGACCGTGTGGAGGTCGAGCTGATGAAAAGCCCCCGCAAGGAGGTCGCAAAGCGATACATCGCCTACCGTGACCAGCGCAACATCGCACGCCGCGCCAAGACCCGCGACATGTTCCTTGAAATCATCGAGGCAAAGAGCAACGACATCACCCGCGAGAACGCCAACATGAACACCGACTCACCGGCGGGAATGATGATGAAGTTTGCCAGCGAGACCACCAAACCGTTTGTCGACGACTACCTGCTGTCGCACGAGGCCCGCGACGCCGTGCGCAACGGGTATCTCCACATCCACGACAAGGACTACTACCCCACCAAGAGCCTCACATGCGTGCAACACCCGCTTGACCGCATACTCAAATACGGCTTTACCGCAGGGCACGGCGAGTCACGCCCCGCCAAGCGCATCGAGACAGCCAGCATTATCGGGTGCATCTCCCTTGAGACCGCACAGAACGAGATGCACGGCGGCCAGGCCATACCGGCGTTTGACTTCTACCTCGCGCCATTCGTGCGCTCATCCTTTATCGAGGAGATGAAGAATGTCGAGAACCTTACGGGCGAGGACTATTCCGCGCTCTACAACAAGGAGGTCGACGACTTCGTGAAACGCCCCCTCGATGGGCTGAAAGGCGAGGAGCGCGCCCTGCAGCATGCAATGAACAAGACCGTCGAGCGCGTGCATCAGGCGATGGAGGCATTTATCCACAACATGAACACCATTCACTCACGTGGAGGCAATCAGGTGGTGTTCAGCTCCATCAACTACGGTACCGATACCTCCGCCGAGGGCCGCTGCATAATCCGCGAACTGCTCCAGTCGACCTACGAGGGAGTCGGCAACGGAGCGACAGCCATCTTCCCCATACAGATATGGAAGAAAAAGCGCGGTGTGAGCTATCTACCCGAGGATCGCAACTACGACCTCTACAAGCTCGCATGCAAGGTGACGGCACGCCGCTTCTTCCCCAACTTCCTCAATCTCGACGCCACGTTCAACCACCATGAGAAGTGGGACGCCAACGACCCCGAGCGTTACAAGTATGAGGTGGCCACGATGGGATGCCGCACGCGAGTATTTGAAAACCGCTTCGGCGAAAAGACATCAATCGGACGCGGCAATATCAGCTTCTCGACCATCAACATCGTGCGTCTCGCCATCGAGTGCATGGCCATACAGGACCGGGAGGAGCGCATACGCCGATTCTTCGACAAACTCGACAACGTGCTTGACATAACGGCCCGTCAGCTATGCGACCGTTTCGACTTCCAGAAGACCGCGATGGCAAAACAATTCCCGCTGCTGATGTCGCGCCTATGGAACGGCAGCGAGAACCTCAAGCCCGAAGACACAATCGAGTCGGTAATCAACCAAGGCACGCTCGGCATAGGATTCATCGGCCTTGCGGAATGCCTTGTCGCCCTAACGGGCAAGCACCACGGAGAGAGCGAGGAGTCACAGGCCCTTGGCCTGCGCATAGTCTCCCACATGCGCAGCCGTGTCAACGAGTACAGCGAGAAGTACCGGCACAATTTCTCGGTACTCGCCACTCCCGCCGAAGGTCTGTCGGGCAAATTCACCCAGAAGGACCGCAAGTCATTCGGCGTGCTCCCCGGCATCACCGACCGAATATACTATACCAACTCCAACCACGTGCCGGTCTACTACCACTGCTCGCCGCGCCACAAGGCCAAGATAGAAGCGCCATACCATGCACTCACAGGTGGCGGACACATATTCTATGTCGAGATTGACGGCGACGCCACCCACAACCCCGAGGCGATAAGCGACATCGTGGACCTCATGGACAAGTACAATATCGGCTACGGTTCGGTCAACCACAACCGCAACCGCTGCATGAAGTGCGGCCATGAGGATGCGACCGAGGATCTGCAGGAGTGTCCCATATGCGGCAGCAAGGCCATCGACAAGCTCCAGCGCATCACGGGCTACCTCGTGGGCACGACCGACCGCTGGAACAACGCCAAGCTCGCCGAACTCAACGACCGTGTCGTCCACAAGTAACCCCGCGACATGTCATTACAGGTACTGGATATAATAGAAGGTACGTCGGTCGATGGAGTCGGCCTACGTACCTCTATATATTTTGCGGGATGCCGACACCATTGCCCCGGCTGCCACAATCCGCAGTCATGGGACCATGCCGCAGGGTGGCAGATGGAAATCGACGAGATATTGAAAATAATTGACGAGAACGAGTGCAACGTCACCTTTAGCGGAGGTGACCCGATGGAACAATCCGAGCGGCTTCTCCCGCTTGCCATCGCCATCCGCGAGCGCGGCTACACGATATGGTGCTACACAGGGTATACCTATGAGGAGATACTCGATGACCCGCGCCTCGCGCCATTGCTTGAATATATCGAGGTGCTTGTCGACGGGCGCTTTGTCGCTGACAGGCGCGACATCTCCCTGCGGTTCAGAGGCTCGTCAAACCAACGCCTCATAGACGTGGCGGCATCCTCCCGCGAAGACATCAGGCTGTGGTGTCCGTAATCTTGCGGGCTGCCACTATCGCATTGAGCAACGGCGACATCTTGGCTGCCGCCTCGTTCCATTCCGCCTCTGGAATCGATTTGGAGGTGATGCCTCCCCCGCCATACAGGCAGTAATGCTCCGTGTCAAAATGGGCACAGCGTATGTTGACAAACGCGCGCAGCCGATTGTGGTCCATAATCCCGACATACCCCCCGTACATCAGTCTCGGATGCCGCTCGATAGCGGCTATATCGCGCAAAGCCGCCTCCAAGGGATATCCGGCCAATGCGGGCGTCGGGCTGAGTCGATTTAAGACGTCAAAAGGTGAGCGGTCTCCGATATTGCCACTTATGCGATGGCACAAATGCTCAATCTTCCCGTAGCGCAGGCTCTCCGCATCAGAGACATTGCAACTGACTCCGACAGCCGCGAGCGTGTCGGCGATATACCGCGTGACAATATCGTGCTCCTCAACGTTCTTGGCATCCCACGGCCGGTCATGCTCCGCAATAGGCCGCGTGCCGGCAAGGGACATCGTCGCCAAGTCGCCCGAGCGCATATCGCAGTCGAGCAGCAACTCAGGCGTCGCCCCTATCCAGCATCCCGCAAGGGGATGGTAGAAACAGTACCGGAAGCAACCGCCGAAACCGTCGAAGTATGTTCCACACACATCCGACCACCTGACATTGACGGCATCCCCCGTGAGGACACGGCTTATGACAGTCTTACCCCCCGACTTTTCCAACCGCGCAATCAATCCGCATAAGCCGTTCCGATATTCCTCACGCACGGTGTCATACCGCCATGGCGAGGGCGCAAGGGAAAAGTCGGGGACAGCCCCATCATAGCCAAGCACATCGTCCACGCCAAGGAGGGGACGAATGACAAGCGGACGACCTAAACTCTTGTGAAAATCATTGGCAAAAAAAGACATCCCCGACGCATCATCAACTCTGGAACCAGTGCCCCGCAGCATATTGTCGGCAAAAAAAGCCACATTGTCACTGCACGGCAACTGATAGCAGACAAACGGTATGCGCCGCGCCACGCACACATCGACAGCCGATGCAATCCTTGCGTCAAGCATACCTCATCCGACAGCCTCGCCTATAAGTTCAAAGGGCAACGCATCGACAATCTTCACATTGTAGAACTCTCCGCGCTGTAACTTGGTATCTTTCCTTATCAGCACCTCGGGATCTACCTCGGGGGAATCCCACTCGGTGCGACCGACATAATAGTCGGCATCCTCGCGGTCGACAATCACACGCAGCACGCGCCCGATCTTCTCGCTGTTGCGTTCAAGGGCTATCTGCTCCTGCAACGCCATGAGCCGCGAAAGACGTTCCTCCTTCACCTCCTGCGGCACACTGTCCTCAAGATTCTTGGCGGCGTAAGTATCATCCTCCTCGCAGTAAGCAAACGCGCCCATGCGTTCAAAACGCTGCTCACGCACAAACTCCAACAGCTCCTCAAACTCCTCCTCCCCTTCGCCGGGAAACCCTACCATCAGGGTCGTGCGGATATGTATGCCCGGCACGCGGCGGCGTATCTCGGCAAGCAGTTCGCGGGTTTCCTGTCCCGTGATGTGACGGCGCATGTTTGCCAACACCTTGTCGCTGACATGCTGCAACGCGATGTCGAGATAGGAGCACACGTTGTTCCGCCGTGCCATAACATCAAGTATGCCGTAGGGAAATTGAGCCGGATAGGCATAGTGGAGCCTTATCCACTCCACGCCCGGAATACCGGCCATGCGGTCTATCAGCGCGGGGAGCTGTAACGTCCCGTCAATATCCATGCCATAGCTCGACAGATCCTGGGCTATGACGTTAAACTCCTTGACACCTCGCCCCACGAGCGAGCGCACCTCGTCGAGTATCTCGTCGGCGGGGCGCGACGTGTAGCGTCCTGTAATGAGCGGTATGGCACAAAAGGCGCAGAAGCGGTTGCACCCCTCGGCAATCTTCAGGTAGGCATGATGCGATGGGGTCGTTATCACGCGGTCGTATGACACCGTGGCGGCATGACGCTTCGACAGCTCGCCCACGAGGGTGGTCCAGTCAAACTTGCCATACCACCCGTCGACCTCGGGTATCTCCTTGATGAGGTCATCGCGGTAGCGCTGCGACAGGCACCCCATGACGTAGAGCGACTTCACTTGCCCCTCTGCCTTAGCGTTGGCATAGCGGAGTATCATCTCTATCGACTCCTCCTTAGCATCGCCTATGAAACCGCATGTGTTGATTACGACAATCTCACCCGGTTTACCCTCCGGCTCGTGACGGGCATCAAAACCTGCCTCCGTAAACATCCGCAATATTCGCTCCGAGTCTACGAGATTTTTGGAGCAACCCAGCGTGATGACATCAAGACGCTTGCGCATACCGTTATTCCTCGCCAAAGAGAGACTTTACAAACTCATTCTTGTGGAACACCTGCAGGTCCTCAATGCCCTCGCCAAGCCCGATGTACTTCACGGGTATCTTGAACTGGTCGCTGATACCGATTACCACGCCACCCTTGGCCGTGCCGTCAAGCTTGGTGATGGCAAGCTCGTTGACCTTGGTGGCGGCGACAAACTGGCGTGCCTGCTCAAATGCATTCTGCCCTGTCGAGCCGTCGAGCACGAGCAGCACCTCATGGGGTGCGTCAGGCACCACCTTCTGCATCACGTTGCGTATCTTTGTCAGCTCGTCCATAAGGCCCTTCTTGTTGTGGAGACGTCCGGCGGTGTCTATTATCACCACATCCACGTCATTGGCGACAGCCGACGACAAGGTGTCATAGGCCACCGATGCGGGGTCGGAGCCAAGTTTCTGCTTGATGACAGGCACCCCGGCACGCTCGCCCCATATGTCGAGCTGCTCCACGGCGGCGGCACGGAACGTGTCGGCCGCACCAAGCATCACCTTGTTGCCCGCTTTCTTGAACTGGTAAGCCATCTTGCCGATGGTGGTTGTCTTGCCGACGCCATTGACCCCGACCACCATTATAACATGGGGCTTATGCCCCTTGGGGACGGTAAAGTCATCGAGCGATGACTCGTTGTTGTTTTCGGCAAGCAGTCCCGAAATCTCCTCACACAGCAGACGGTTCAGCTCCGAGGCGTTGACATACTTGTCACGTGCCACGCGCTTCTCAAGGCGGTCGATGATGCGGAGGGTGGTCTCCACCCCTACATCCGAGGTGATAAACACCTCCTCAAGATTGTCGAGTATCTCGTCGTCAACCTTTGACTTGCCCGCCACGGCACGCGCAATCTTGGAGAACACACCCTGCTTGGTCTTTTCAAGACCCTTGTCGAGTGTCTCCTTTTTCCCTTTGGAGAAGAAATTAAAAATTCCCATTCTGTCTAAGTATGTAAGGATAATTTATTATGCAAAGTTAGCGAATTGCCGCCGCCTGTGCAACTTATGCCACAAAAAAGAGATTGGCACGTGGTACTGTACCACGTGCCAATCAATATCACCTATTGACCGACTGATTTCAGTCAACCTGAATTACAAGGTAGTTGGTCAGGCTCCAGAACTTCTCGGGATTGGTAATCTTGAGCACCTTCATGCCGTCCACGTCCTCCATGACATAGCTGTCGGCAGGCTGGTTGGTGAGTATCTGTGCCTTCTTGGAGTGCAAGGGGATTGTCGAGAGGACACGCTTGTCACCCTTGGTGAAGTAGTTCTGCTGGTAGTCGCCACGCATAATCTTGGTCTTGCGCAGGAAACCGGTCTCGATAATCTTGTTCTTCTTCAGCTCGCCCTTTGTACCGATTGCATAATAGCAGGTGTTAAGCTCGTTTGCAAGCTCGACGGATTCCTGCTCGGCGGCATCCTTGGCCTGTGTAACGGTAGTGACGGTGTTGTTGAGTGAGTCAACACGGGTGCCAAGCTCGGCAATCTGGATGTTGGCCGATGCAAGCTCGTTGCGCAGTGATGCGATAGTCGTCTCCTGAGTGGCGATTTCAGCCTTGAGGTTGTCTACAGTGCGCTTCAACGTGGCGTTATAGCCCTCGCTCTTGGCCAATTTTGCCTCAAGCTGTGCAAGACGCTCGCGGCGATCCTGCAACGCCTGCTGGATAGCCATCATGTCATTACGTATCTGCTCTTTGCGTGAGCTCGACTCCGCACCGATATCAGGCGTGGAAGACATGATCTTCTCCAGATCGCGTATCTGGTTCATTCCCTCGGTAATGTCATTCAACAGGCTGAACAGGCTGTCCTGATTGGCCAATGCCACATGCAATGAATCGTCAAGGGCGATATTCTCCGCCTCAGCTTGTTTTAATTTACCGGAATTACATGCCGTCAGCAACGACATTCCGATTACAGCAATTGAAACTAACTTTTTCATAAATAAAACGGTTAAAATATTATTCGTTATCTTTATCATCCTGCAACCCGTCATGCCTCCTGTACTTGTTGACATGCGGGCCTTTGCCGGATGTATCTTTCATTCCGCTTACGACTATAACAATCTCTCCTTTGGGATTGTTTTCCGTGAAATATTCAGCCAACTCATCCAATGTGCCACGCCGCGTCGTATCATGCAACTTGGAAATCTCCCTCGACACCGAAGCCTCCCTGTCGCCGCCACATGCCTCGGCAAGCTGACGCAGGGTCTTGGCAAGCCGCAATGGCGACTCATATATAATAAATGTACGCGTATCGGCGGCGAGTTCCTTAAGGCGCGTCGCACGCCCCTTTTTTTGAGGCAGAAATCCCTCGAATACAAAGCGGTCACACGGCAGGCCGGAGTTGACAAGTGCGGGGACAAACGCCGTAGGTCCGGGCAAAGTCTCCACCTCTACGCCATGGCGTCGGCACTCGCGCGACAGCATGAATCCCGGGTCGGATATCCCGGGGGTACCCGCATCGCTCACAAGCGATATCGTTTCTCCAGCTTTCAGTCGCGCAATGATTGGTTCGACGGTCGAGTGCTCGTTAAACTTATGGTGACTGAGGGTCGGGGTCTCTATACCGAAATGCTTCAGCAGCACACCGCTTGTACGCGTGTCCTCGGCAAGGATAAGGTCACTCCCCCGCAACGTCTCTATGGCACGGGGTGACATGTCGCCGAGATTGCCGACAGGGGTAGGCACTATATACAGTTTTCCGCTCATGGCCTGTCCTGACGGTTTCTCGCCTCAAAGTAACGGGTGATTATCTCCATGAAAGCCTCCACCTCCTCGCTGTCGGCATCCCACTCAAGGTCGCCATAGAAGTAGTCCTCGGCCTCGGCAAGACTGCCCATCGCCGACACGAGGTTGAGCGTGTCGGCAAACTCTGTCTCGCTGTTGCCGAACAGCTCGCGGCGAAAACGGAATTTGTCGTTTATCGTGAACATCTGGCGCAGGCTGCGGGCATCGTCCCGTGACGGGGCTTCCACCGCAATCTCCCCGACGGCAGGTATCTCCTCATCATCCTCTTCTTCACCTAACAGCTCAGGTTCCTCCGCGTCACAGGACTTCTCCGTTTCATCGTCAAAGTCCTCCACTTCATCGTCACCGCCAATATCGTCAATGGCAGCAGACTCGGCAACGGGATCATCGTCGATATCAGCCTCCTCGGCAATGGCGACCGGCTCCATATACTCCTCATCCGGTTCAGGGAGCGTCACGACAGCTGATTCCAAGCCGTCATCAACTACCGGAATCGTCTCCTCAACGATAGGCTCATCACTATCAAAGGCTGTGATAGCGGAAAGATATGATTTAATGGCATCTATCTTATCCTGCATCATGGAGCGCAGAGCGGCGGGAGCATCCGCACCCTTTTGCGCCGACAGTAGAAGCAGGCCTTCAAGTTCGTAGCACGCTTCCAACGCCTTGTTTATTTCGGTATTCATGAGAAATTCTCTTATATTTCGGTTACAAAGCTATTAAAAAATTTTTAATAAATAATGTTCGACCGCCTTTCTAATTTCTGACGGTTTACACAAAAAATTATTCACCATAATCACCACTACATGGGTCGGCCGTCCGTTTCCATCCAGTTTGTAGCCCGCATAGCACAATACTCCGCCCATGCTGCCGCTTTTCAAGGCCAGCCGCCCTTCAAGGCGCGTTCCCTTCAATAGACGTTTCACCGTCCCCTCGCGTCCGACCTTGGGGAACAAGGCGGGATATGCCTCATATCGCGCCATGACATCAAGCATACGGCCCATAAACCCGGGCGTCACCAGCGCGTTACGTGACAGCCCGCTACCATCGAGAATCTTCTGCCCTGATGCATCAATACCTGCCGACGCAAGCAGGCGCCGCTCGGCCGCAACCGCCAGCGATGCCGTACGCATGGAGCAACTGTCGGGCAACAATGCCCGCAACATCCCCTCGGCATATAAATTGTCACTACGCCTCATAAGGCTGCGCAATATCTCGTCACGGCATGGCGAACGATGGGTCATGAGAAGTTCCATCTTCCCACTGCACCCCTCTACCGGCTCGTTGTCAAACTTGCATACGGTCTCAATCTCTGCGGCCAACGTCTGCCACGGCACAGGATTGGATACCACTGCCGACACCGTGGATCCTGATGCGGGACGGCTGCCATAGAGCATCAAAGCCCCTATTTCAGGCATCGGATAGGAATTGACATCACGCTTGCCTACCCCGAGCATATCAATCACCTCCACCGGCGCGGAAGGGCGTGCAGATCCTGTGGCATCCACCACGACCGACATCTTGTTATCGCGATAATTGATGGCATACAACCCCGCGCCATAGTCGCACCCTATATCCTCCACCATCCATCCCGCGCCGTATCCCATGGCCGGGAAGCCGTTGCCGTCAAACTCCAACGAACCTGTCGCCCCTGATGCCCCATGTCTCTGCAAGGTGGCATAAAAATCGCTGACAAAACCGCTGTTGTCGGGAAAATGTGCCGACTCCAACGTAGGGTCACCCGCCCCGACTATTACAATGTCACCCTCGACCTTGCCTGAATGGACACTTCCGGTCGCGTAGACACGCGTCTCAAAGCGGAAATCCTCAGGCAACCCGAGCACACACGCCGCAGCCGTGATGCACTTGGTTGTCGATGCCGGCACAAGCAACCGTGACGCTCCCGACGCAACGACGGGCTTACCCCCTATCGGCGCGACATACACGCCGACGGTGGCCTGCTCTCGCCCCTCAAACGACAATGGCCCCACCTGAGCGGACAGCCACAGCGGCAAAATTGCCAATATGATAAATATATACCTTAACATCATGTCGATTCCATTCAAATTTCGGCGAAAATACAACAAAATTCACCGCTTGCACCCATCGCGGCACCAAATAATTACATTTAGCCCATCACATTCCCAACATTTTGTGTAAATTTGCACAATCAACAATAATATGTGCATAAATCATGGTACTCAAAACTCGCGAAAAGCTCATAGACGTCGCACGACAGCTCTTTACCAACAAGGGTATCGAGAACACCACCATGAACGACATCGCCGCCGCCTCGGAGAAAGGACGACGCACCATATACACATATTTCAAGAACAAGCGTGAGATCTACAACGCCGTCATCGAGCGCGAGAGTGAGCAGCTCGTCGTCAACCTGCGCCGCGTGATGGATATGCCGCTCAATCCTGTCGAAAGGCTTGAGCGGTTTATAAACGTGCGCTTCGACATCATAGAGTCATCGACCTACCGCCACAACCCGTTCCGCTCATTTTTCATGCGCGACATGCGTCGCCTTGAGCATGTGCGTCGCCTCGCGGTAGCCAAGGAGATAGAGATGCTCGACCGGCTCATCAGCGAAGGCATAGACTCGGGCGACTTCGACCCCGATGCCGCGTCGCGCCTGAAACCGATGCTGCTCATGATATTCCAGGGTGTGGACTTCTCTTTTCTTCGCAACAATTTCGATGACCTGCTCATCGACCGTACAACCCTGCGTCAACAGATAATCAAATTTGTATTACACGGTATAAAACCATAAAGACATGTACATCAACTCAACAGGATTTTATATCCCCGAAGGACGGGTCGACAACGACTATTTCCTCAACGTAAACGGCCTGACCGACGAATGGATCACCAAACGCACAGGCATAAAGACCCGCTCCAAGGCCGGGGAAAACGACAACCACAACTCGATGGGCCTCGCCGCCATCGAGGATGCCCTGAAAACCCTCCCCTACGACATCCACGACATCGACCTCATCGTGTCGGCCTCATACTCCCCCTATGACACCGTGGCTACGCTGGCTCATATAGCACAGCAGAAATATGACATCAACGACATCAAGGCCGTATATGCCTCGTCGGCATGTTCATCGTTTGTCAACGGCCTGGAGATTGTCGAGGGGTATTTTGCATCGGGCAAGGCCAAGAAAGCCCTGCTCGTATGCTCGGAGCACAACACCTACTACAGCAACGAGAGCGACCCCAAGTGTGGCCACTTGTGGGGCGACGGCGCGGTGGCATTCTTCCTTTCGGCAGACCGTCAGAGCGACAGCGACGCCGAGATAAAGGAGATATACACCCGAGGACTCGGCAACGTCAGCAAGGGTCCCGAGGGAGTAAGGTTGCGTCCCAAAGAGGGGGGCATCGACATGCCTTTCGGCAAGGACGTGTTCATCCATGCCTGCAAGTATATGATACAGGCTCTCGACGGCGTGACCGCCCCGCATGGACTGAAGCTACAGGACCTCGACTATATCATCTGCCATCAGGCCAACAAGCGCATCGTGGCCAATGTCGCAGGACAGCTTGAGATGCCTGACGAGAGGTTCCTCAACAACATCGAGGAACTTGGCAACACAGGCTCGGCAAGCGCGGCTATCGTATTTGCACAAAACCGCGACAAGTTCCACAAAGGTCAGCACATAGGGCTGACGGTCTTTGGCGGCGGCTATTCTTGTGGGGCATTTATGGTGGAGATTTGACATTTTTTCGCTAATTTTGCGCCATCGCTGACTTTGCGTAACTAATCGAAGTACAACATAACCGTATACTGTAATGAAATTACTTGAAGGAAAGACAGCCCTTATCACAGGTGCTGCACGAGGCATAGGCAAGGCTCTTGCCTTGAAGTTTGCCCAGGAGGGTGCCAACATCGCGTTCACCGACCTCGTAATCGACGAGAACGGCAAAGCCACCGAGGAGGAGATTGCAGCCCTCGGGGTAAAGGCCAAGGGATATGCCTCCAATGCCGCCGACTTCGCCCAGACAAAGGAAGTTGTCGAGCAGGTGCACAAGGACTTCGGCTCGATTGACATCCTCGTCAACAACGCCGGCATCACCAAAGACGGCCTTATGATGCGCATGACCGAGCAGCAGTGGGACGCCGTTATCGCCGTCAACCTCAAGAGCGCGTTCAACTTCATCAACGCCGTGCTCCCCATCATGCTCCGTCAGCGTCACGGCAGCATCATCAACATGGCGTCGGTAGTAGGCGTTCACGGCAACGCCGGACAGTCCAACTATGCAGCCTCCAAGGCCGGCCTTATAGCCCTCGCCAAGAGTATCGCACAGGAAGTCGGCTCACGCGGCATCCGCGCCAACGCCATTGCCCCCGGCTTCATCGAGACTGCAATGACAGCAGCACTCCCCGATGACATCCGCAAGGAGTGGGAAAAGAAAATCCCCCTGCGCCGTGCCGGCAAGGTGGAGGATATCGCCGACGTGGCAACATTCCTCGCATCCGACATGTCGTCCTACGTCACCGGCCAGGTTATCCAGGTCGACGGCGGCATGAACATGTAATTTACCAGACAACCGACAAAAGGGCGGCATCCCCGACGGACGCCGCCCTTTACATTTCCCTCCCCGCACATGGATATATTACGCAAGGAACTTGACGCCATCTATGCCTCCCAACAACTCGACAGGGAGACTCTCGACCACGCCATTGTAGAGAGCGCCATTGCCGACATCACCGCATATACTGCCGTCAACAATTGCTGCTGCGTCATCACCGATGCCGCAGCCGACCGGTGCCATATCATCGGCGGGAGCTTTCCCCGGCTCATGGGCCTCACCGACTCGCCAAACATGTACGAGGAGGTCGCCTCAAGCGACGAGGATGCCATCTATGCCCGGCTTCATCCCGAGGACCTTGTGGAAAAAAGGATGCTTGAATACGAATTTTTCAAGCATGTCAACCCACTTGACAGCGAAGCGAAACGGCAGTTCAAGGCCACATGCACCATCCGCGTCAAAAACCGCACAGGCAACTACATGCAGGTTGCCAACTCCACGCAGGTCCTGCACACGTCGCCACAGGGCAAGATATGGCTCATCCTCTGCTGCTATGACCTCTCGCCCACCCCACATGACACTATGGGTATAAAGCCGTGCATCATAAACAATTCCACCGGCGAGATTCTACATGTCGATGCCCATGAACGGCGCTCGCTCATACTGTCGGAACGTGAGAAGGAAATCCTACAGTTGATAAAGACAGGCAGACTGAGCAAGGAGATAGCCGACCTGCTCAACATAAGCATCCACACCGTAAACCGCCACCGCCAGAACATACTTGAAAAACTCAGCGTCAACAACTCCATGGAGGCGGTCAGAGCCGCAACGCTGATGAAACTCCTCTAATAACCTGAAGTTGGTTATAAATCACCATTGCACCCCACCATTAGCCCCGCTAACTTTGTGCCAAAATCATCACACAATGAAAAATTTTATTTTATCGGGGTTGCTTATGCTTGGATGCCTACAGCCCCAAAACGTCAACAGCCGGGATTTTGAATGGGGCAATGCCACTGTCTACTTTGTCATAACCGACCGTTTTGCCAACGGCGACAAGGCCAACGATGTCAATTATGGGCGCATCACCGACTACGGCTCGGAACGCATGAATGCCGCTACATTCCACGGCGGCGATTTCAAGGGTATGCTCGACAAGACCCGTGAGGGGTACTTCGACAGTCTCGGGGTGGATGTCGTGTGGATGACCGACATATATGAGCAGATACACGGCTGGATGTCGGGAAGCGGGTCGGTCAACGACTTTCCCCATTATGGCTACCATGGATATTACCCGCTCGACTATACACAGACTGACAAAAACTACGGGACTATAGAGGAGTTCAGGGCACTTGTCGACGAGCTGCACCGCCGAGGCATCAGGGTGATGCTCGGGGCCAACATCAACGACCCGGGCTATCCGACGCTGCTTGACGCCGTGCAATATGGATTTGCTGACACAGGACTGACGGAGAGCGAGGCGGCATCGCATATACGCGATTGGAGCTTCGACCGATTCTTTGAGGGCCGCACCGGATGGAACGGATGGTACGGACGCGGATGGGTGCGTATGCCCGACGAGGGATGGGACGAATCCGACCCCTTGCAGGCCACAGTCTACGGAATGCCCGATTTCAAGGATGAGAGCGACAATGCCGTGAAGATTCCCGATTTTCTCAAACGCAAATGGAAGGCTGAGGGACACGACAATGACCCATGGGTAAATCCGTCGGCAAGAAACCTGCGCAAAGACCACGAATGGTCGCCTATGCAATATGTCATCGCATGGATAGCATCGTGGGTGGAAGAGTTTGGCATCGACGGTATGCGCTGCGACATTGTCGAGAATGTCCACACCTACCGTTGGCGAGAGCTTGCCGAGGCATGTAATGCCGCCTTGGCGAAGTGGAGACATAACCATCCCGATGACCCGGCTGCAAAATGGGATGAGCCGTTCTACATGACAGGAGATTTTGACATGGCTGGAATCGACTACAAGCCCGACTATGCCGCAGCCAGTTTCTCAAGCATGGTCAACTGCCACTTCCCCAAGCACGGCGACCTCGACAATATCGTGTATACATGGCAGGCATATGCCGACAGCGTACAGGCCCATCCCGACTGGCATCCGTTCAGCTACCTCAACAACTCATATCACCGCGATGCCGACATGGACAATATGAACGACTGCGCTACGACCCTCTTGCTATCGCCAGGCGTTGCCCAGATATTCTATGGCGACGAGACCCGACGCCCGTTGAGCGACGCGCGACTCAATGTCGACTCGGCACAGGCTTTCCGCTCCGACATGAACTGGGACAGTGCCGACACCCTGCTGCTCGGCCATTTCCGCCAACTTGGCAACATCCGCAAGTCTCATCCGGCCATAGGCATGGGGCGTCAGGCGACCATAGATTCCCACACCTGTGTCCGCACATTACCCAATGACACTGTTGTCATCCGTGTAAAACCTATTGACGGGAAACCGATTACACTCGGAGACGTATTTCCCGACGGCACGGAGGTCACAGAGTTGTACACCGGCACCCGCGCTATAGTCCGACAAGGGCGTGTATCCTTTCCCCGCTATGACAACCGCATCGCGGTTGTGGCAAAACGGAACGGGATGGATTTTGTCAATTGATTTTTTAATACTACCTTTGTTTGCGGAGAGACTGCATGCCCGGATGGGGCGCAGTGTCTCCGCAAACATACTTTTGACAGATATGCTCACATACAACACCCAACTGAAGAAACTTGTCCTCCCCGAATATGGGCGAAACATACAGCAGATGGTCGACTACTGCGTGACCATCCCCGACCGCGAGGAGCGCACACGCTGCGCCTACTCCATCATCGCCACGATGGGCAACCTCTTCCCCCAACTGCGCGATGTCGAGGACTTCAAGCACAAGCTGTGGGACCACCTCGCCATAATGTCCGACTTCCAACTCGACATTGACTATCCATGCGAGATTATCCGCAAAGAAAACCTCGACACACTCCCCGAGCGTGTCGACTATCGCCTCTCCCCTATCCGCTACCGCCACTACGGAAAGGGAGTAGAGCTGATGATAGCCAAGGCGTCGGTGATGGAGGAGGGCGAGGAGCGCGACCAGCTCATAACACTCATCGCCAACCACATGAAGAAGCTGATGCTTGCCGTCAACAAGGACGGCGTGGATGACGCAAAGATATTCAAGGACCTTGCCGAGTACTCCCACGGCGCCATACGCCTCTCGCCGGAGACCCACCGTCTTCACGAATTCAAAGAGGCCCCCCAGCCCCAGCCAACCGGCAAACGCAAGAAAAAGAAATAACCCCACCATCACCTCATAACCACGTATCATGAGCACATTTATCGTCGAGGGCGGCAACCGCCTTCACGGGGAGATACAGCCCCAGGGAGCAAAGAACGAGGCGTTGCAGATCATATGCGCCACATTGCTCACCGACCAGAAAGTAGTAGTCGAGAATGTACCCGACATTCTTGACATCAACAACCTCATCTCCCTGCTCTGCGATATGGGGGTAAAAGTCGAGAAACTATCCCCGTCGTCCTACTCGTTCTGCGCAAAGGAGTTGAATCTCGGCTACATGGACACCCAGGAATTTGCCACAAAGGCGGCCTCGCTGCGTGGCTCGGTGATGATAGTCGGGCCGCTGATAGCCCGTATGGGGTATGCGGTGCTCCCCAAGCCGGGGGGCGACAAGATTGGACGCCGCCGCCTCGACACCCATTTCATAGGCATACAGAAGCTCGGGGCCGACTTTGAGTACGTGGCCGACAGGCGTGTTTACGAGATAAAGGCCGACCGTCTCACGGGCACCTACATGCTCCTTGACGAGGCATCGGTCACGGGCACTGCCAACATCATCATGGCCGCCGTGCTTGCACACGGAACAACAACCATCTACAACGCCGCGTGCGAGCCTTATATCCAGCAACTGTGCCGGATGCTCAACTCGATGGGCGCACGCATCTCAGGGGTAGGCTCCAACCTGCTCACCATCGAGGGTGTCGAAAGCCTCCACGGAACGACCCACCGTATTCTCCCCGACATGATCGAGATAGGCAGCTTCATAGGCATGGCGGCAATGACCGGGTCGGAACTTACCATCAAGGATGTATCCTACGACAATCTCGGCATAATGCCCGAAATCTTCCGCCGCCTTGGCATCTCGCTCCAATGTGACGGCGACGACATCATCATACCCGCCCACGACGGCTACGAGATAGAGACCTTCATCGACGGCTCGATAATGACAATAGCCGACGCCCCATGGCCGGGACTTTCGCCCGACCTACTGAGCATAATGCTCGTCGTGGCCACGCAGGCGCAAGGCAGCGTGCTTATTCACCAGAAGATGTTCGAGAGTCGCCTGTTCTTTGTCGACAAGCTCATCGACATGGGCGCACGCATCATCCTTTGCGACCCACACCGTGCCGCGGTCATTGGTTCGGGGCGTCTCAACTCGCTAAAGGCCACCAACATGGTGTCGCCCGATATCCGCGCCGGCATCGCAATGCTCATCGCCGCCATGGGAGCCAAGGGCACGAGCTTTATCCACAACATCGACCAGATAGACCGTGGCTACCAGGATATAGACAAGCGTCTCAATGCCATCGGAGCCAACATAATGCGTGTGTCCCAATAGCAAGAAAAGAAACATGATAAAGTCAGAACAGCTCGTCGAGATTGGAAAATTCAACAAGCCCCACGGCATCAACGGCGAGATATCCCTCACCCTCTTTGACAACACCGACCCCGACAGGCTTGAATGTGTAGTGGTCGACATCGACGGCATAAACGTGCCGTTTTTCATCGAGTCCTTGCGCCCGAAGACCGCCGAAACCGTGCTTGTGAAGATCGACGGCATCGACAGCGAGGACGCCACGCGGCAACTTGTCAACAAGACGGCATATATCCTCGACTCTGACGACGCGCTGATTGACGATGAGCCTGAGGGAGAAGGGCTGTACGCCTCGTCGCTCATAGGATACAAGGTCATCGACGCAGACACCGGCTCCTCGCTCGGAGAGATAACCGACATTGAGGACAGTACCGCCAACGCGCTGTTTATCATAAAGCGGGAGGACGACACGACACTGTACATCCCCATAGCCGATGAACTGATACAGCACATTGACACCGAGGCTCGTACCGTGACGGTAAGCCTACCTGAAGGGCTGCTGTCACTGTGACGGGACAAAATTTTGGCATCATCCGGCAACGCAACACAGCGACCGTTTCAAAATATTAATAATACCAAAATTATGTGGTTTTCGCGCCGATATAGCCATATATTGGTTATATTAGCATAGTAATTCTTGAAATCATGAGCAATAACACCGATATGGAATATGACGAAGACCGCGCTATAAGCCACATCCGCGCCTATCTTCCCGCAGGTCTGAAAGAGAAATACACCGATGATGAAATCCTTAATGTCATCGACATGATATGGGACTTCTACGACGATAACGGGCTCCTCGATCTCGATGATGACGGCAATGCGGAGCCTGACACCGAAGCCCTTGCGGCTTATGTGGCCAAAATGCTGAAAAAGGATAAGGATTCCACTGTCGCCATAGAGGACATCAACCCCATCATAATGGGTGAACTGGATTATGAACGCTCCATAGGACTGGAGGAATAGCCTGAAAGAGGAAATGACTATACGCAAAGTCATACTATCAATTTCTGCCGCCATAGTGCTTGCCGCGCCCGCTGCCCGCTCACAGAATATTTTCAGCGAGATACGGGACATCTTCACCGGCGATAAGGAGACTACCGCGACCCGTGAGGATGCGCGACCCGGCAAGACTGTCGGAAAAGCCAAGCCTGACAGCGACAATGACGACATCTACGAGCTTGACCTCGACCAGAACATCCATACGCCGCGTGTGGGCAACAAACAGAAGGAGGCTATAAGCCAATACCAGTACAATGTCGCCAAGCAGCTTGCCAACCGCAAGGAGCACGTGGAGCTGATGCGCGACAATGAGGTAGTGGTCATCACAATACCCTCCGACCAACTGTTTGCTCCGAACGACACCGTGCTCTCCCCGACCGCGCCGAGCTACCTGCGCCCTCTCACCGCCTACCTGCGCACACCCGACCTCTACAAGATGATACTGGTGATGCACAGCGACGATACAGGCTCGGAGGAATATACCGACCACCTGACCGAAAGCCGAGTCAGCGCGGTGTTTGACTGGCTGGAGGAGAACGGAGCCGACGTGTCGATGACCGTGCCTTACGGGCAGGGAGCATCAGAGCCTTTATATCCTAACAATTCCCGCGCAAACCGCCAAAAGAACCGCCGCCTTGAGGTCTACCTCGTCCCGGGTCCCGAAATGATACGCCGCGCCAAGGACGGCACGCTGCTGCGACGCTAATAATTGCGCCGACACGATAACTATATGCAAAATTATCACTATTTTTGCACCAGGTAACCCATGATGCCCCGGCACAGCGGTTACCTGACAATAAACATGCATCATTACATTAGATTCATACAATAGATTCTTACAATGGCAAAGGAACTCAAAGACCTGACCAAGCGTCAGGACAACTACTCTCAATGGTATAACGATTTGGTGGTTAAAGCCGACCTCGCCGAGCAGTCGGCCGTACGCGGATGTATGGTCATCAAACCATACGGATATGCGATATGGGAGAAAATACAGCAGCAGCTCGACAAAATGTTCAAGGAGACAGGCCATGTCAACGCCTATTTCCCGCTGCTTATACCCAAGTCGTTCCTTAGCCGCGAGGCCGACCATGTCGAGGGATTTGCCAAGGAGTGTGCCGTGGTGACCCACTACCGCCTCAAGAACGACCCCAACGGCCAGGGCGTAGTTGTAGACCCCGCCGCCAAACTTGAGGAGGAGCTTATCATCCGCCCCACCTCCGAGACCATCATCTGGAATACGTATAAGAACTGGATACACAGCTACCGTGACCTGCCCATCCTGTGCAACCAGTGGGCCAATGTGCTCCGCTGGGAGATGCGCACCCGCATGTTCCTGCGTACGGCCGAGTTCCTGTGGCAGGAGGGACACACCGCCCATGCCACGAAGGAGGAAGCTCAGGAGGAGGCCACCAAGATGCTCAACGTGTATGCCGACTTTGCCGAGAAATATATGGCTGTCCCCGTCATCAAGGGCGTAAAGACCGCCAACGAGCGTTTTGCAGGCGCATTGGAGACCTACACCATAGAGGCAATGATGCAGGACGGCAAGGCACTCCAATCGGGCACGTCACACTTCCTCGGACAAAACTTCGCCAAGGCATTTGACGTGAAATTTGTCAACAAGCAGAATGAGCTTGAATACGTATGGGCCACCTCATGGGGAGTATCAACCCGCCTCATGGGCGCGCTCATCATGACCCACTCCGATGACAACGGCCTCGTATTGCCGCCCCATCTCGCGCCCATACAGGTGGTCATCATCCCCATCTACAAGAACAACGAACAGCTTGCCGAGATAGACAAGGCTGTAGAGCCGATAGTCAACGAGCTGCGCTCACTCGGCATCAGCGTAAAGTATGACAACGCCGACAACAAGCGCCCCGGATTCAAGTTTGCCGACTACGAGCTGAAGGGCGTACCCGTGCGTCTCGCCCTCGGCGCGCGCGACCTCGCCAACGGCACGGTCGAGGTGATGCGCCGCGACACCCTCGAGAAGCACGAGGCTCCTCTTGCCGGAATAGCTCAATATGTCAAGGACCTCCTTGAGGAGATACAGCAGAACATCTATCAGAAAGCCCTCGACAACCGCACTGCACGCACAATCACCGTCGACTCCTACGACGAGTTCAAGGAAAAGATTGAGGAGGGATATTTCATCCTCGCCCACTGGGACGGCACCACCGAGACCGAAGAGCGCGTCAAGGAAGAAACCAAAGCCACAATACGCTGCATCCCCCTCGATGGCGACGACACCCCGGGCGTCTGCATGGTGACAGGGAAGCCCTCGGCGCGCCGTGTGCTCTTTGCCCGTAACTATTAACCAACGCCGACACAACCATGAGCTTACCCACACTGGCTATCGTCATCCCCTGCTACAACGAGGAGGAGGCATTGCCCTTTACCACAGCCAAACTCATCGCTATACTCGACCGCATGTCGGCCGAAGGGCTGATCGCGACCGACAGTTTCATACTCTGCTCCAACGACGGCAGCCGCGACAAGACATGGGAGGTCATCAACCGCCTACATGCTGACGACAGCCGTATAAAGGGCATCTCCCTTGCCCACAACCGTGGACACCAGTATGCCCTTCTTGCCGGACTTATGACAGTCAAGGATATGTGCGATGCCGCCGTCTCCATTGATGCCGACCTACAGGACGACCCTGAGGCCATCGTCGAGATGGTGAGGCAGTACAATGCCGGCAAGGAGATAGTGTACGGGGTGCGCTCCAGCCGTAAGACCGACACATGGTTCAAGCGCACGACCGCCCACGGGTTCTACAAGTTCCAGGCGGCGATGGGGCTGAAGACTGTGTTTGACCATGCCGACTACCGTCTCATGAGCGCGCGTGCCCTCGACCTGTTGTCGGACTACCACGAGAGCAACCTGTTCCTGCGTGGCATTGTGCCGCAGATTGGCCTCGACACCGCCATTGTCAAGTATGAGCGGCACGAGCGCGTCGCAGGTGAGTCGAAATATCCACTCGGCAAGATGATAAGTTTCTCTATCGACGGCATAACCTCATTCTCCGCCAAGCCGATAAGGCTCATCTTCTTTGTGGGACTGACGTTCATGATACTTGACATCCTGGTGGCACTCTATGTGCTCATCTCCTACTTCCGTCATGACACGATATGGGGATGGTCGTCCATCATGCTGTCAGTGTGGTTTCTCGGCAGCCTTATGCTCATGGGCATCGGCATCGTGGGCGAGTATATCGGCAAGATATTTGTCGAGGTAAAGCAACGCCCCCGCTACGCTATCCGCGAGAGCCTGCTATAACTGACAAAATTATTACATCCGACATGCGGGAATGGGAATCTGTCATGATACACTCTCATTCCCGTTTCATATTTAACCTAATGGACAACAAGAATATTACAACCGTACTCGCGCAGACACTCGGCCGCGACACCAGGGACATCAACGCCCTGCTCGAAGGTCTCGGTGCCATCATCAAAGAACGTTGCGGCAATATGGACGCGATAGCTGTACCCGGATTTGGCACATTTGAGCCTGTAAAGGAGGAGGAATATGTCGCGCCCGATCCCGAGACGGGACGCGCCACACTGTATCCCCCGAAAATCTCCCTCTCTTTCAAGCCAAGCGCAATATTGAAAAAACGACTCACCGAGCAAAAATGAACACGACTATCCCATTATCACATATCACCTCCGCACTGGCCTCTATGACAGGAACCACGGAGAGCACCGCCGACACATTCCTGCGCGAGCTGTTTGCCGCCGTCTCGGCACGCCTCGTCAGCGGCACTCCCGTCAAGGTGAAGCATATCGGCACATTCGCACCCACACCCGAAGGACTGGTGACACTCATCCCCGACAAGGATATAGAGACGGCACTCAACCGTCCATTTGAATTTTTTGAGCCGGTGCCGTTAGGCGACGACGTGACCGAGGAGATGCTCGCCATCCCCATCGAACAACCCACCGACACCCCTCACCCCGAGGATGAAAAAGAGGAAGAGGCAGAAGAAGAAAAAGAGGAAAAAGAGAATGACAAGCAACCCCAGGACGAGCCTATCACCGAGACCGTCAAAGAGCCTCAGTCCTCTCCTGTCGAAGAAACCGAGGTAGGAGAAGCCGAAGAGGAAGAGATGGCTATTCCGGCTATAGAGGCTACTCCGGCTATAAAAGGTATCGATGCCCCCTCACCCATAGAAGCCATAGATCCTATCATCCCCCCTCACATACCTCCTACCATCCGACATTCACGCCATGGACGCCGCCGCTTTATCTACGGCCTGCTCCTCGGCACACTCATCGGTGCAATCATAGGCACTGCCGCCACATGGCTGATACTAAACAATCGCCAGAAAACCACTGTTATAATAGAACGTGTAAGGACAGCTGAAAACGTTGCTCCAACAGCCACTGACACAGCCAAAGCGGCGACCTCCATGCCAATGGACACAGCAGTGCCGAAACCGGAGCCTACGACAAAGGCCACGACACCACACCAGCTCACCGACACGATACGCCACGACAGGTTTCTAACCTCCATGGCACGCAAATATTACGGCGAGATGATATTCTGGGTATACATCTACGAGGAAAACCGCGACCGCCTCTCTCACCCCGACCGCATAAGCCCGGGGACTGTGGTGAAGATACCCGATGCATCCAAGTATGGCATCGACCGCAACAACCCCGAGTCAACGGCCCGGGCACGCGCCAAGGCCATTGAAATCTACAACCGCTTCAACTGAAAGCGGGGTTTTTAACATGGTAAACTTATAATAGATAAAATTAACACCTGCATTTCACAATTCAACTCCCCAAATTTATAATTTTGCAGTCAACGAAAATATTAACAAAACATATAATCTGACTTAATTATGAGCGATTCGGTAAACATCAGAGAACTCAACGAGCTGGTAGCCGGAAAGAGCAACTTTGTAAGCCTTGTGACCCACGGCATGGACCAGACCATCGTAGGACAGAAACACCTCGTCGATTCTCTGCTTATAGCACTGCTCTCCAACGGCCACGTGCTGCTTGAGGGAGTTCCGGGCCTTGCCAAGACTTTGGCCATAAAGACCCTTGCACAGATAATCGACGCCAAATATAGCCGCATCCAGTTCACGCCCGACCTTCTCCCTGCCGACGTGCTCGGTACGATGGTCTACAGCGTGCAGAAGGAGCAATTCCAGGTCAAGAAAGGCCCGATATTCGCCAACTTTGTCCTCGCCGACGAAATCAACCGTGCCCCGGCAAAGGTGCAGAGCGCACTGCTTGAGGCCATGCAGGAGCGTCAGGTCACCATCGGCGACCGCACATTCCCTCTTGAAGATCCGTTCCTCGTGATGGCGACACAGAACCCCATCGAACAGGAGGGTACCTATCCTCTCCCCGAGGCGCAGGTCGACCGATTCCTGCTCAAGGTAGTCATCGGCTATCCCACCAAGGAGGAGGAGAAGCTTATCATACGCCAGAATATCGGCAACGAGAAAAAGGAGGTCAAGCCCCTACTCAAGCCCGAGGAGATACTGGAGGTGCAGAAGGTCGTGGAGCAGATATACCTCGACGAGAAAATCGAGCGTTACATCGTGGATATAGTGTTCGCCACCCGATTCCCTGCCGACTTCGGGCTTAACGACCTTACCGGCATCATCGCTTTCGGCGCATCCCCCCGTGCCTCCATCAGCCTCGCCCGCGCATCAAGGGCCTACGCTTTCTTGCGCGGCCGCGGATATGTGATACCCGAGGATGTCCGCGCCGTATGTCACGACGTGCTTCGCCACCGTATCGGCGTCACCTATGAGGCCGAGGCCAACAATATCACCCCCGACGAAATCATCTCCGAAATACTCGACAAGGTCGAGGTACCCTGATGACACGCCGCCCTTTAGTCCAACTGACACTGACTATGGATGCTAATGAACTGCTGAAAAAAGTCCGCAAAATCGAGATAAAGACCCGTGGATTGTCCCAGAACATATTCGCGGGTGAATATCACTCGGCCTTCAAGGGGCGTGGCATGACATTCTCGGAGGTACGCGAATATCAGTATGGCGACGACATCCGCGACATCGACTGGAACGTGACCGCGCGCCACAACCATCCCTACGTGAAGGTCTACGAGGAGGAGCGCGAGCTGACGGTAATGCTGCTTATCGACGTCTCGGGAAGCCGCAACTTCGGCGCAGTGGGCATCGACAAGCGCGAGATGATTGCCGAGATAGCCGCCACGCTGGCTTTCTCGGCGATTCAAAACAACGACAAGATTGGCGTGATATTCTTCTCCGACAAGATTGAGAAATTCATTCCCCCGAAGAAAGGACGCCGCCATATCCTTTTCATCATCCGCGAACTGCTCGATTTCACCCCCGAAAACCGTGGCACCGACATCGCCACCGTGTTGCGCTATCTGACCGACGCACTTAAGAAGCGTTGCACGACTTTCCTCATCTCTGACTACATCGACACCCACGACTATTACAAGGCACTCTCCATCGCCAACAACAAGCATGACGTCACGGCCATACAGGTCTACGACAAGCGCGACGCACAGCTACCCGACGTGGGATTCATGCGAGTTACCGACCTTGAGACCGGGGCCGACCGTTGGGTCGACACCTCGTCGGCAAAGGTGCGCAAGGCTTATAACAAGTGGTGGTATGAGCGGCAGCAGTATATGAGCGACACGATGCAGCGGTGTCATGTCGACGTAGCGTCCATCGCCACCGACGAGGATTTTGTGAAGTCCCTCATGGGGCTTTTCAAGAAACGTGGCGTCAGATAACAAGTCTTTCCGATATATAGAGTTTTTCAATATATATGAGACATAGATTCCTTTACATATTACTGTCGGCCATCTGCCTGTCGGCATCCATGGTTTCCATCGCCGCCCCGGTCTCGGTCAAGGCAACCCTTGACTCGGCCTATATCCTGATGGGAAAGCAGACCCTGCTCCATCTTGAAGTGGTGAAGGATGCCTCCACTGCCGGCCAGATTGTCATGCCGCAGGGCGACACCCTCACACGCGAGGTGGAGGTCATCGGCGTGCAACGCAATGATACCGTCGACCTCGGCAACAACCGTGTGCAGATACTGCACGACATCATCATCCAGTCGTTTGACTCCGGGCTTTACACATTGCCGCCGATACTTTATGTCGCCGGCAACGACACGTTCCGCTCCAACGAACTGGCATTGAAAGTGCTCCCCGTGCCGGTCGATTCGCTCAAGACCATCCACGACTATGCCGGCGTACAGGAGCCAAACACCCGCTTCTACGACTATCTGCCCGACTTCGTGACCGACTATTGGTGGATATTGGTCGTACTCATCGTGATTGCGGCCGGCATATGGGTTTACTGGAAATACTTCCGCAAGGGCGAGATACCTCTCGTCCACAAGAAGAAGGAGACGCCCCCCTACGAGGTCGCCATCCAGGAACTCAACCGCCTCAAGGAGTCACATCTCTGCGAGCGCGGACAGGAAAAGGAATACTATACGCGCCTCACAGACATCCTGCGTGTCTACCTCGACAAGCGTTTTGGCATAAACGCCATGGAGATGACATCCTCGCAGATTGTCTCTACCCTGTCGTCCAACAACGAGACCAAAGGTCCCGACAAGTACATCAGGAGCATCCTCGAGATTGCCGACTTCGTGAAGTTTGCCAAAGTGCGTCCCCTCCCTGATGACAATGCCAACGTATTCGCGTGGGCGATGCAGTTTGTTGAGGATACCAAGCCCGCGCCTGATCCGGTGGATAATGCCGGGAATACAGACCGGCCCGACACCTCCGAAAAGCCGGACAATGCCGAAAAGCCGGGTATGGCCCAGAACTCATCTGAAAACAAGATTCAAAATCCATAATTAAGACAATATACAATGGAATTGGCTCATCCTCAATATTTATGGCTGTTCCTGATATTCATCCCGCTTATCGCGTGGTATATCATTAAGCACCGCAATGCCCATCCGGCACTTGAGGTGTCCACCACCCTGCCCTATGCACGTCTGCCGAGGTCGTTCAAGGAATACCTGATGCACCTGCTGTTTATCCTGCGGCTTGCCGCCATCGGCTGTATCATCATCGTGCTTGCCCGTCCCCAGACCCGCGACAGCTGGCGCACCTCCTCGACCGAGGGCACCGACATAATCCTCGCCCTCGACATATCGACATCGATGCTCGCCCGCGACTTCAAGCCCGACCGCTTTGAGGCGGCTAAGGATGTCGCCACCAAGTTTGTCTCGGGGCGCGAGACCGACAATATCGGTGTCGTGATATTTGCCGGCGAGAGCTTCACGGCAGTACCCATGACCACCGACCGCGCACTGCTCACCAACTACATCAACAGCATCAAGATGGGCATGATTGAGGACGGCACCGCCATAGGTGACGGACTCGCCACGGCAATCAACCGCATCAAGGACGGCAAGGCGAAGTCCAAGAGCATCATCCTGCTCACCGACGGCTCCAACAACACAGGCGTAGTCGCTCCCGTCACTGCCGCCGAGATAGCGAAGAAATACGGCATAAAGGTCTACACCATCGGCGTGGGCCGAAACGGTACAGCTCCAATGCCCCAGCAGAACTACTTTGGAGGCATCGACTACGTGAACATGCCGGTCGTCATCGACGAGGCGACCCTCAAAAACATCGCCTCAACTACCGGCGGCAAGTATTTCCGCGCCACGGGCAACACGGTCTTGAAGGAGATTTTCTCCGAAATCGACCGTCTCGAGAAGACACAGATGGATGTCAAGCACTTTTCCCACACCGAGGACAACTACATGCTGTGGGCATGGCTCGCCATCGGGCTTTTTGTACTCGAACTTTTGCTGCGCCACACAGTGTTGCGCACGATACCCTAAAAAATTAAGCAGATATGTTCAGTTTTGCCAATCCGGTCCTACTATACCTGTTGCTGCTAATCCCGGTGATAGGGCTTCTGTTTTATATCGCCCAAAGGGCGCGTGTGAGCAAGCTCCGACGCTACGGCAAGCCCTCGACACTCGCGCCGCTGATGCCTGACGCGTCGCGCTACAAGCCGTGGGTCAAGATTACCCTTCAACTCCTCGCCATCGCGGCGTTGGTATTCGTACTTGCCCGTCCCCGCGCCGGGGCCAAGGAGGAGACAAGCACCGTGCGTGGCATCGAGGTGATGATATGCGTCGATGTATCCAACTCCATGCTCGCCTCGTCGACCGATGACGTGGGGGGTGTCTCGCGCCTCCAGCGTGCCAAGTTTATCCTTGAAAAGCTCATCGACAAGCTCGGCAACGACAAGGTGGGACTTATCGTCTTTGCCGGCGACGCCTACACACAGCTACCGATAACGAGCGACTTCGTGTCGGCAAAAATGTTCCTCAACAGCATCGACACCAACATGGTGCCGACACAGGGCACCGCCATCGGCGCGGCAATATCCATGGCGATGAACTCGTTCACCCCCGACGAGGAGGCCGGCAAGGCCATTATCATCCTCACCGACGGCGAGAATTTTGAGGACGACGCCCTCGGCATGGCAAAAGAGGCCCACAAGCGCGGCATACAGGTCGATGTCATCGGCCTCGGCTCTACCAAGGGGTCGCCTATACCAATCGACGCCTCGCGGGGCGTATTCCTGAAGGACGATTCCGGTAAGCCTGTAACGACCTACCTCAACGAGAAAATGGCTCAAGACATCGCAGCCGCAGGCGACGGCGTCTATGTCGCCGGAGCATCCCCTGCTGCCGTAAGCGACATCGACAAGCAACTGAAGACCCTCGCAAGCACCGAGCTTGAGCGCGTGACCTATGCCCAGAGTGCCGAGCAGTTCCCTGTGTTCGCATGGCTCGCCCTCGCGCTGCTTGTCGCCGACATATTCATTCTCGACCGCAAGATAGGCTGGTTGAAAAAAATCAACTTCTTCACAAAATGAGATTGACATGAAAAAGATACTCACCATAATGCTCCTCATGCTCGCCGCCTCACACGTCGGAGCGTTGGCAGCCGACACTTCGACCAAGAGGGAGCGCAACTTCATACGAGAGGGCAACGGCTACTACAACGACAAAAATTTTTCCGAGGCCGAAAAAGCGTTCCGAAAGGCCCTTGAAGTCAACGAGGCATCGGAACTCGCCGCCTACAACCTCGCCGTGTCGCTGATACGCCAATCGGGCAACGCCGACCCCAATTCGGGCAACAATCCCATGCAGGAAGCTACCTCGATACTCAACGACCTCGCAAAGGGCGCCAATGATGCCCGGCTTGCCGAACTTGCGTTCTACAACCTCGGCAACGTGGCGTTCAACCAGGAGCAATACCAGCAGAGCATCGACATGTACAAGGGTGCCCTGCGCCGCAACCCTGATAACGACAAGGCGCGCCAAAACCTGCGTCTCGCCCAGCTGAAACTACAGCAACAGCAGCAGGACAAGAACGACCAAGACAAAAATAAGGACAACAAAGACCAGGATAAGGATAAGGATAAAAACAAAGACCAAAACCAAGACAAGGACAAGAATCAAGACCAGAATAAGGATCAGAACAAAGACCAAAACAAGGACAACAAGGACCAGGACAAGCAAGACCAACAGGACAAGCAGCATAACAAGAATGACCGCCAGCAGCAACAACAGCAACAGCAGCAAGGCGGCATAAGCGACGAGAACGCAGCCAAAATCCTCAAGACAATGGAGAATGAGGAAAACGCGACCCGCAAGCGTGTCAACGAGCTGAAAAAACAAGAGGAGAAAGCATCCCGACGCCGCACCGGCAACCAATGGTAGTCCACCCCCGACTGAACGTAACGACTGAATATGAGACGAGTTTTATTTATAATATCACTGTTTATAATTACTGCGGCAGCAGCCGTAGCGCAGACATCTTTCACCGTCATTCCCCCGAGGCAGGTCATCGCAGGCAACAAGTTCTCGGTGACATTCCGTGTGGCCAACGGCGACGGCAGTTCACTCAAGGTTCCGCAAATTGACGGGTGCACCCTGCTCTACGGCCCGTCGACCTCGACGATGCAGAGCTACCAGTTTGTCAACGGGCAGCAGACCTCATCGCGAAGCACCGACTACTCCTATATCTACCGCGCCGACAAGGCCGGGACATTCACCATCGGCGAGGCGTCGGTGATTATCGACGGCAAGCGTTACACCACGCGCCCCGTGTCGTTCAAGGTGCTCCCCGCCGACAAGGCGGCACAGAGTGCGGGAGGCAATCCCGGCGTGAGGGTCGATGACTACTCCACTCAGACCTCCGACCGCACCGTCTCGGCCAATGACGTGTTTGTGCGCATCATCCTCAGCCGCTCAAAGGTCTACGAGCAAGAGGCGGTTGAGTGCACCATAAAGCTCTACACCAAGTATCAGATAAGCTCGTTTATGGCCACGACCCAGCCGAGCTTTGACGGCTTCCTCATCCAGGAGCTGAACCTGCAGCCGTCGCTCAACGAGATTGAGCACTACAACGGGCAGAACTACATGACCGCCATACTGAAGAAATGCATCATCTTCCCGCAGAAGTCGGGCAAACTCACCATCAATTCGGGCAAATATGACATCACCGTCGTGCAGCACGAGCGGATGGGAGGATTCTTTGGCGGCTCACGCCCCGTGGAACGTCAGCTGAAAGTCAGCTCCAACTCGGCATCGGTCACTGTCGATGCACTCCCGCAGCCACAGCCCGACGGCTTCTCGGGGGCCGTAGGTCAATTCTCCATCAGCAGCGACCTGAAAGAAAGCTCGTTCCGCACCAACGAGGCGGCATCGCTCGTCTACACCATCAAGGGCACGGGCAACATCAAGTACCTGAAAGAGCCGGTAATCGACTTCCCCTCGGAGTTTGAGCAATACACCCCCAAGAGCGACATCCAGGCTTCAGTCTCGGGCAACAATGTCACCGGCACTATGACGGTCGAATACACGTTCATCCCCCAGTCGGTCGGCGACTTCAAGATTGGCAGCGACAAGTTCATCTATTTCAACCCATCCACGAGACAGTATGTCACCCTCACCACACCATCCTACGACATCAAGGTGGCAAAGGGCGCGGGACACTCCACAGTGTCGGCTGTCGACCAGCAGAATGTCACGGCAAAGAACACCGACATACGCCACATCAAGACCGGCGACAAGCATCCGTCAAAGACTCATACGCTTATCGTCAACACCTCATGGTACTGGATTCTATACGGGGTCCTGCTGTTCGCGCTGATTTTAATAGTCTATCTCTACGGCAAGCAGGCACGCGCCAACGCCGATATCCGCGGCACAAGGCTTGCACGCGCCAACAAGGTGGCACGCCGCCGCCTCAAGGAGGCAAAGAAATTTATGGATGCCCGACAAAGCGACAAGTTCTATGAAGAGCTGCTGCGTGCCACATGGGGCTACCTCAGCGACAAGCTCGGCATCCCCGCCTCACAGCTCTCGCGCGAAAACATCTCGGCCGAGCTGTCGGCCTACGGTGCATCCGAGGCTCTCACCGACCGCTTCATATCGGTGCTCGACGACTGCGAGATGTCGCGTTACACCCCTATGGGGAGCGACGAGAACATGGCCGACATCTACAGCCGCGCATCCGAGGCCATGAACGAGATGGCGGCGCTCAAACGTGTAAAACCCTCCACAATGAAGTCCATCATAACCCTGCTTATCCTCGGCTCGGCCATCGCCGCAAGTGCATCCCCGCTGACCGAGGAGGCCGACTCGGCCTATGTGCGCGATGACTTCGCACGCGCCGCCGAGCTTTATTCCACCGCCATTGCCACCGAGGGGACATCATCGACGCTGCTCTACAATCTCGGGAACGCGCAATATCGCCTCGGGCAGCTCGGCAATGCCATCGTGAGCTACGAGCAGGCACTGCGTCTCGACCCCACCAACGAGGATGCCCGCGTCAACCTGGAGTTTGTCAACTCCCGCATAGCCGACAAGCCTATCGACTCGGGGACATTCATCGACAACACCCTCAACCGCACACTTGACATGGCGCACCCCGACACGTGGGCTTGGCTCGCATTCGCCTCCTTTGCCCTGTTGCTCGGATGCGCCGCGCTCTATATATTCTCCACCAATGTCGCGGCACGTAAGAGCGGCTTCTTCATCGGGCTCGTGCTTGTTGCCGTCACCGTGGTGCTGGTGATATTCGCCATCAAGTCGGCTCGCCGCGCCACCGCCCACGACTCTGCCGTCATCACCGTGCCATCCACCATTCTGAGCACCTCGCCCCGTGCCCCCAAAGACCGCACCGAGGAAGCCATCCTGCTCCATGAGGGCACAAAAGTGGAGATTGTCGACTCGGTGACGACACGCATCGACTCGACTGCGGTGAAATGGTATGAGGTGAAGCTCGACAACACCAACCGCGCATGGGTGAACTCATCGGCCGTCAAGAAGATATGACGGCCCGATGCCGTGCCACATGCGCCATCGGGCAAAAACATGTTTTATAACACCCCTCGGAAATTTGTTTATGTCAAAGCTATTTTGTAAATTCACTCCAAATTAATAATTCACTGAACTTCTAACATTAAAACTTATAGTATCATGACAAAAACGATTTCCTTCAACGACCTGCGCCGCCTTAAAGACAGTCTTCCCGATGGTTCAATCCACAAGATTGCCGACAAGCTCAACATAACAGCCCAGACTGTCCGCAACTACTTCGGCGGCAGCAACTACGCATTCGGCAAGAATTGTGGCGTGCACATCGAACCCGGGCCCGACGGAGGTATTGTAGTGCTCGACGATACCACAATCTACGACATGGCCATAGAGATACTGCAAGAGCAGCAACAGGCCGAATAACCACCACATTCCCCGTCTCATCTCCTCTCTCCATCTCTCCCCGCCCCTGTCCTCCCTCATAACACAATAACACCTACAACCTCTTAATAACATAGAATATGGAAAACGACCGGCTTATCACCATCGCCATACACACCTACGAGAAAGCCGTCATCCTGAAGTCGCTCCTTGAGAGCGAAGGGATACCCGTGGCGCTTCACAATGTCAATCTTATACAGCCGGTCGTCTCGTCAGGAGTGCGTGTGCGCATCCATGAGAAAGACCTTCCGCTCGCCCTGCGCATAATCGAGAATGCAGAGATCATCACCCCTCCGGGACGCCAATCCACAGGCGAGCCGATAGCGACAATCGTCGTGCCGGTCGATTTCTCCCCCCATGCCACCGAGGCGTGCAAGATGGCTTTCCGTCTTGCCGACACACTCGGGGCATCCGTCGAACTGATACACACATTTATTGACCCATACTTCTCAAGTGGTTTCCAACTCACCGAGACTGTCAACTACGACATAACGGAGAACGCCATGCGGCAGCAGCTTGAGGAGGATGCCTCGCGGCGAATGAAAAACTTCTGCGACTCACTGCGCGAGGGCATAAAAGGAGGATTGCTTCCGGCTGTCAAGTTCTCATCCGAGGTCATGGAGGGTGTCCCTGAGGAGGTCATCACCGAATATACACGCACCACCCCACGCTCGCTCATCGTGATGGGCACACGTGGCGCAGGCAAGAAAGAGCGCGAGGTTGTCGGCAGCGTCACAGCCGAAGTGCTCGACTCATGCCGTGTGCCAGTATTCACCGTCCCCGAGCATGTCGACTTTGACCGGTTGACCAATATCGCATTCTATGCCTCGCTCGACCAGTCGGATCTTCTCGTGCTCGACACGCTCCACCGACTGTTGCCCGACCGCACCCTGACCGTGACATTCATCGCGCTCCCCTCCAAGAAGATTTCCAACCCCGATAAGCCGATGCAACAGCTTCTACAGTATGGCGAAACCCAATATCCGGCCGACAGCTTCCGCTCACGCATCATCACCTCCGACGAATTGCTTGACGAATCGGCTGTCCCCCCGATGGAAAACATCTACGACATGGTGGTCGTGCCCAACCGCAAGAAAAACATCTTTGCCCGCCTGTTCAACCCCGGCATTGCCCACCGCCTCCTGTTCCACGCCGACATCCCCATCCTCGCCATCCCCGTGTGACAACCGCCGTATCCACATTCCATGCGGCACGCCGCGTACCTACACTTATTTGATGAAACATTGGCGGTTTTGCGTTATTTAGCAATTTGCGGTACTGGTGGAGTTGGGGGTATGGAGGCGATTTCGTACCTTTGTGGATTATAGCCACGACTATGAAATTTCAACTTGACTCGCAATACAAGCCCACGGGCGACCAGCCACAGGCGATAGACCAGCTTGTGGAGGGCGTACGTGCCGGGCTGTCCGCACAGACGCTGCTCGGCGTCACGGGGTCGGGAAAGACGTTCACGATGGCCAATGTCATCGAGCGCGTGCAGAAACCCACCCTCATCCTCTCCCACAATAAGACCCTCGCCGCACAGCTATACAGCGAATTCAAGTCGTTTTTCCCCAAAAACGCCGTCGAGTATTTTGTCAGCTACTACGATTACTACCAGCCCGAGGCATATATCCCGTCGGTAGACAAGTATATCGAAAAAGATCTCATGATCAACGACGAGATAGACAAGCTGCGCCTTGCCACGACCTCCGCGCTGCTGTCGGGACGGCAGGATGTCATCGTGGTTTCGTCGGTATCGTGCCTATACGGCATCGGAAACCCCGAGGACTTCCACGCCAACGTCATCGACATACATGTCGGTCAGAAGATAGCCCGTAACATGTTCCTGCGGCGACTCGTCGACTCGCTCTATTCACGCAACGAGCTTGACCTGCAGCGCGGCAACTTCCGCGTCAAGGGGGACACGGTGGATATACGCCTGGCCTACGAGGAGATGGTGCTCCGCGTGATATTCTGGGGGGACGAAATCGAGTCGATAACCACGTTCCACCCCGAGGACGGCACGTCGCTCGGCACTCATGACTGCTTCAAGATATTCCCCGCCAACATATTTGTCACCTCCAAGGAGCGCGTAGGCTCCGCCTTGGGTCAGATAGAGGTCGACCTCGGGGAGCAGGTCGCGTTCTTCAACAAGGAGATGCGCGAGCTTGAGGCACGTCGCCTGTATGAGCGCGTGACCTATGACGTGGAAATGATACGCGAGGTAGGACACTGTTCCGGAATCGAGAACTACAGCCGCTACTTTGATGGCCGTCAGCCGGGTATGCGTCCGTTCTGCCTCCTCGACTATTTCCCGAAAGACTACCTCACAATCATCGACGAGAGCCATGTCACCATCCCGCAGATACGCGCCATGTACGGCGGCGACGTGTCGCGCAAGATGAACCTTGTGGAGTACGGTTTCCGCCTCCCTGCGGCTCTCGACAACCGCCCGCTGAAATTCAACGAGTTTGAGGAGCTTAACAACCAGACAATCTACGTCAGCGCGACCCCGGCCGACTACGAGCTTGAAAAGAGCGAGGGGGTTGTCGTGGAGCAGATAATACGCCCCACGGGACTGCTTGACCCATTGATAGAGGTGCGCCCGTCGCTCAACCAGATAGACAACCTGCTTGAAGAGATACAGCTACGCATCGAGCGGGACGAACGTGTGCTCGTCACCACGCTGACCAAGCGCATGGCCGAGGAGCTGAACGCCTACCTCACCAAACTGCGCGTCAAGGCGGCATATATCCACAGCGACGTCGAGACCCTCGACCGCATAAAGATACTCGACGACCTGCGGGCCGGAGTATATGACGTGCTTATCGGCGTCAACCTGCTGCGTGAGGGGCTCGACCTGCCTGAAGTCTCGCTCGTGGCAATCCTCGATGCCGACAAGGAGGGCTTCCTACGTTCCCATCGCTCGCTGACACAGACCGTGGGCCGCGCCGCCCGCAACCTCAACGGCACGGTCATCATGTATGCCGACAAGATTACCGACTCCATGCGACTCACCATCGAGGAGACCGAGCGGCGCCGCTCGATACAGCTCGCCTACAACGAGGAGCATGGCATCACACCGCAGGCCATCATCAAGGCCCGCAACAAGATCATCGGGCTCGACAAGGAGGAGGATACCGCTGCAACAGCCCCATCGGCTAAAGGCTCACGCCGTCAGAAAGCCGCGCCGCTCCCCTACGAAAGCGAGTATACCCACACGGCCAACATCGCGGCCGACCCGGTTATCGCCTACATGACCGCCGAGGAGATGGAGCGCGCCATCACGCGACTGCGCGAGCAGATGGTACAGGCCGCCAAGGAGATGGAGTTTATCGAGGCGGCAAGGCTGCGTGACGAGATAGTGAAGATGGAACAGCAACTTGCCGAGAAAAAGTCATGAAACAGCCTGCACACCAACTTGGCGACCGTCCCGTGTATACACCGATGTCGCCATATCCACCCACCGCATGGCTGCCCACATCGGTCAAGGAGATGAAGTCACGGGGGTGGGATGAGGTCGATGTTGTGCTGTTCTCGGGCGACGCATATGTCGACCATCCGTCATTTGGCGCGGCGGTCATCGGGCGTACTCTTGAAGCCCACGGGCTGAAGGTAGCCATCGTACCACAGCCTAACTGGCAGGATGACCTGCGCGACTTCCGCAAGTTTGGCCGACCCCGCCTGTTCTTCGGCATCTCGGCAGGGGCAATGGACTCGATGGTCAACCATTACACGGCCAACCGCCGCCGTCGTAGCGACGACGCCTATACTCCCGGAGGAAGGCACGGCGCACGCCCCGACTACCCCACTATCGTCTACTCCAAGATACTGCGTGAGCTATATCCCGACGTGCCCATTATCGCCGGAGCCATAGAGGCATCCCTGCGTCGGCTATCCCACTATGACTACTGGGAAGACCGTCTGCGCCCCTCGATACTGATGGATGCCCCGGTAGACCTGCTCGTCTACGGTATGGGGGAGCTGCCGATGGTCGCCATCTGCGATGCACTGCGCGATGGACACGACATCTCCACGCTGACCGACATTCCGCAGACCGCACTGCGCCTGCCGGCTGACGCCATGCCGCAAGCCGACAAGGACAACATCATCCTCAACTCCTATAGTGACTGCCTGCGTGACAAGCGGCTGCAATCGGCCAACTTCAAGCATATCGAGCAGCAGAGCAACCGTCGACACGGCGCGACCATATGGCAACGACATGGCGACGAGGTGGTGAAAGTCAATCCGATGTACCCACCGATGACAACAGCACAGATTGACGCCTCGTTTGACCTACCGTACACACGTCTGCCCCATCCCCGCTACAAGGGTAAGACAATCCCCGCCTATGAGATGATACGCCACTCGGTCAACATGCACCGTGGTTGCTTCGGGGGATGTGCGTTCTGCACCATCTCGGCCCATCAGGGAAAATTTATCGCCTCGCGCAGCAAGGAGTCCATTCTCCGTGAGGTCAAGGCCGTGACACGGATGCCGGACTTCAAGGGCTACATCAGCGACCTCGGAGGGCCGTCGGCCAATATGTACTCCATGGGAGGGCGCGACATCTCCATCTGCGAGAAGTGCCTGCGCCCCTCATGCCTCCATCCCAAGCCATGCCCCAACCTCAACAACGACCATCGCCCCCTGCTGGAGGTGTACCACGCCGTGGATGCGTTACCCGAAGTAAAAAAGTCGTTTATCGGTAGCGGCGTGCGCTATGACCTGTCGATGCACCGCAACGGCGACCCCGACATTGACCGCGCCAACCGACGCTACAACGAAGAACTGATAGAACACCATGTGTCGGGACGCCTGAAAGTCGCGCCCGAGCATACGGTAGACCACGTGCTCGACGTAATGCGTAAGCCATCGTTCTCGCAGTTCTACGACTTCAAAAAAATATTTGACAGCGTTAACATCCGCAGCGGGCTACGGCAGCAGCTCATCCCCTACTTCATATCGAGCCATCCCGGATGCCGCGAAATCGACATGGCGTGCCTCGCCGCCGAAACTAAAGGTCTCGACATGCACCTTGAACAGGTGCAGGACTTCACCCCAACCCCGATGACCGTCGCCACCGAGATATACTACTCGGGCTACCACCCCTACACTGGCGAGAGGGTCTACACGGCCACGACCCGCGACGAGAAACTCGCCCAGCGCAAATACTTCTTCTGGTACGACCGCACCTACCGCGACGACATCATCCGCTCCCTCCACCGTCTCCACCGCCCCGACATCATCGCCACCCTCTTCCCCGCCTACCGTCCGGGCACTTCCCCCTCCCCGCGCCCCGACAAAAAACGACCCCGCAAGCGGTAAATGCATAAATGCTTGAGGTTAACAAGGACTCATATTCAACGATTTTTCCCTAAAAACGTTTATACATTGAATCCAATCGCTATCTTTGTAATTTAATACCTTATCCAATGAAACTGATAGAACTTAACCTCCAACGGATAATTGACCTATGCCGTAAGCACAGGGTCAAAACACTATCGGTATTCGGCTCCATACTCACCGACCGTTTCAACGATGACAGCGACATTGATTTGCTTGTAAACTTTGACACGACCGACCATGAAAAGTGGGATTACGTGACAAACTATTTCGACCTTCAGGAATCGCTTGAGAACCTATTAGGACACAAAGTGGATTTAGTAGTGGAGAAAGGGCTGAAAAACAAATATTTTATCCAAAACGTAAACCGCACAAAGCAGCTGATTTATGGATGACGGCATCTAATTGCTGCAGTTGATGTAGGGAAATTGGCAATCCTACAACGCCATGCTACATCGCCATTCAGAAGGGAAGGTCGGGGTCGGTGAAGGCTTCGGGGTCAGTTTCGCGGAGGTGCTGTAGGTAGGCGAGTTCGCCGATGGCAAAGTCTTGGTTGGCGGGTTGGTCGAGCATTTCTTTGAGGAGGGATTCGGCAGAGAGGTATTGTCCTGTGTCTATGAGCACGTAAGCACGGCGGCGCTTGATGAAGTCCATAAACGAGACCTTCTCGGGGTCGGAGGCGGCATCCTTGTCTGACTCAAGGCTCTTGGTGATGGAGTCGAGTGCCATGATGGAGCGGAAATCGCGGGCATTGACAAGACAGTTGACATACTCGCTCGTGTAGTTGGCGCGATTGAGCGGATACACGATGTCGAGGTAATAATAAGCCTCGCGATAGCGGCGCATCTCACAGTAGCAGAATCCGATATAGTAGCAGACGTTGAAGAACGTCTCGCGTGCGTCCTCGTCGAGGTCGTGGTAGCGGGAGTTGAGGTAATCAAAGGACTTTTCAAGATATACCAAAGCCTGATAATAGCGTCCGTCGAGGAACGCCTGACGCCCACGGTATAGGTCGTAGTCAACCACAGGGAGGATGGAGGCGCAGAGCATCCGCTGTTCGGGTGTAAGCTCGTCGGCATTGCCGGCGGCAATCTTGTCGTTGGCGTCGTCGATGAGGAAGCGCACCTCGCTGCGCCGTTCCTCCTCGGGGAGGGAATCGTAAGCGACAAGCAGCGAACAGGTTGTTTGGGCCGGGGAGGTGTGCCCACCTGTGAGGGTATTGTCACCGTCCGGGGCGTTGGCGACACCCGATATGCGCACATAGAATAGCCGCCCGTCGTGCCCCTCGGCATGTAGGTTGAGCACAATCTGCCGTCGAGTAGCATCGGGATTGTCGCCAGGCATACGGTAATCGGCAATCACGGTGGCATTCTGCCGCGCAAACTTCACCTGCGGCTTATGTCCTGGACGGATGATGTCATCCCCATAGTCGATGACGGTCGACAGCAGGTCGAGATAGCGTATCTCATTGAGAGTGGAAAGCTCGGCCACGGTGTCGGTGACGACACGTGCCCCGGTGACGGAAATCTCGCTCCCAAACAACCGCGCGACCACATCCTCAAGCGTGAGCCGTTCAGAGGCGGCTATATATGAGGATTCAGAGTCGGAAGCGGAGTGCGTCATCTCCAACTCGGTCAGTAGACGACGCTCACGGCGCATCATGTAGCCCTCGTCGTCAAAGTCGCGCGAGGCATCCTCAATGCCGGTGTGGAGATGGGCCATCAGATCACGCATCGAGAAGCAGAGCGACATCAATGCCGACACTTGAGCCGATAGCGCGGATTCCGACAGACCATCGGGATTGAGAGCCGCGCCGACATGGATATGCACGGTATTATCGTTCTCATTGAACGTGTAGTAGGACTTGGCAATGTTTTCGGTGAGATTCACACGGTTTACCAACGAGCGCACTGCACCGAGATGTTCCGCCTTATCCTCGATTATCGACGGGAATATCAGCCCGATAGATGCATCGGCATTTATGCGGGCTATGAAATGGCCGTTCTGGTAGTCAAACCGGTAGACCACCATATCCTCCTCCTTGTCGGCATCAACTGTGCAGTTGAATGACTCCAGCACCCTGCGCAGCATCGACGCGACCTCCTTTTGGGACATCGCGCCCATCGTGGCGACATGGGATTTGCCAGATCGTGAAAACAACCCTTTTACCTTGCCTAATATATCTGTGAAATCCACCCTCATAATATCTTTCTGAAATAGATAAACAAAGTTAGCGTTTTTCCCGCTAATATTGAAAATTCTCCTTAACTTTGCCTGTATAGTATCAAAAAACACCAACGAAAAATATGTATCATTTTTTTAAGCCAATCGTTATGTCTTCGGCATTACTGTTTACTGCTGCGGCATGTAGTGAGGGCGGCGACAATCAGAAGATTATCGACAAGCCCGACATCAAAGTTACTGACGGCGTTTTCTCCCCCGAGGTGCTTGAGGCTCTGGGACGCGTCACCGAGCCGGTGGTATCGCCCGACGGCACCAAGGTGCTCTTTGGCATCTCCTACGAGAGCGTCGAGGAGAACAAGAGCAACCGCGACCTGTATGTGATGAACATCGACGGCTCGGAGCAGAAGCGTCTCACGCGCACTGCCGCATCGGAAAACAACGCCGTATGGATCGACGGCGGCAAGAGGATAGCGTTCACCTACCCCGTCAATGACAAGCCCCAGATGTGGGTGATGGACGCCGACGGCTCCAACCGCAAGCAGGTGAGCGAAATCGAGAAGGGCGTACAGGGATTTGTCGTGTCGCCCGACGGGACAAAGGTGGTGCTTATCTCGACAGTGAAATATGCCCGCACCGCCCAGGATGTCTACCCCGACCTGCCCAAGGCTACGGGACGCATCATCGACGACCTGATGTATAAGCATTGGGACGAGTGGGTGACTGAAATCCCCCACCCCTTCATAGCCGACTTTGACGGCCAAGGACTCTCCAACATCGCCGACATCATGCAGGATGAGCCTTACGAAAGCCCCATGAAGCCCTTTGGCGGCGTGGAGTCATTCGCATGGGCGCCCGACAGCAAGTCGCTCATCTACGTGTCGCGCAAGAAGACCGGCTTGGAGTATGCCATCTCGACCAACTCTGACCTCTATCTCTACAACATCGCCGACAAGACTACCCGCAACCTCACCGAGGGGATGATGGGTTATGACACCGCCCCCGCGTTCTCCCCCGACGGCAAGCAGGTGGCATGGCTGTCGATGGAGCATGACGGATATGAGAGCGATAAGAACCGTATCTTCCTCCTCGACCTCGCGTCGGGTGAAAAGACCGACCTCACGACCGAATGGGACTATACCGCCGATGCCATCCATTGGGCTGTGGACGGTAAATCCATCTACTTCCTCGCCGCGCACCAGGGCGTGACCCCGCTTTTCAACATCGAGGTCGCTACCCGCAAGGTGACGACCGTTGCCGAAGGGCAGTATGACTATGCCGCCATCGCCCCGGTGGACGATAAGACCGTCATCACAATGCGTCACTCGATGGTCGAGCCAAACGAGATATTTGCCGTAACCGACGGCAAGGTGTCAAAGCTCACCGAAGTTAATAGCGAGTTGCTCGCACAGGTGACGATGCCGACCGTCGAGAAGCGGATGGTGCCCACGACCGACGGCAAGGAGATGCTGACGTGGGTCGTGCTGCCTCCCAACTTTGACCCGGCAAAGAAATACCCCGCCATCCTCTATTGCCAAGGAGGTCCGCAACAGGCCGTGAGCCAATTCTGGAGCTACCGTTGGAATTTTGCCGCAATGGCCTCGCAGGGCTATATCATCATCGCCCCCAACCGTCGCGGACTGCCGGGATTCGGCACAGAGTGGAACGCCCAGATTTCGGGCGACTACGGCGGTCAGAACATGAAGGACTACCTTAGCGCAGTCGACTACATGAAGCAGGAACCGTATGTCGACGGAGAGCATATCGGGGCTGTAGGCGCAAGCTATGGCGGATTTTCGGTATACTGGCTTGCGGGCAACCACGAGAAACGTTTTGCCTGCCTCATCGCCCACGCCGGCATCTTCAACATCGAGACGCAGTATCTAGAGACCGAGGAGATGTGGTTTGCCAACTGGGATATGGGCGGTGCATTCTGGGAAAAGGACAACGCCACGGCACAGCGCACATTTGCCACATCGCCCCACCGCTATGTCGACAAGTGGGACACACCCATCCTCATCACACACGGCGAATATGACTTCCGCATCCTCGCCTCGCAGGGCATGATGGCATTTAACGCTGCCCGCCTGCGTGGTGTTCCCGCCGAGATGCTCATCTTCCCCGACGAAAACCACTGGATTCTGAAGCCTCAGAACGCCATGCTGTGGCAGCGTGTGTTCTTCCGCTGGCTCGACCGCTGGTTGAAGCCCGACAGCGAAGCCGCAAAGGCTGCCGCCACAAAATAACGCCACGACATTTTTGTAAATAAAATGTTATAAAGTAGGGTCGCGACCTGTCGCGACCGCCAAGAGGCAAGCCCACCACAGCAAGCCGTGCGGTCGCGACAGGTCGCGACCCAATGC
>LUJN01000012.1 GCA_001689445.1 Bacteroidales bacterium M3
ATTTCACTTTTTTGTAGTAACTTTGCATCACATAAAACAATTTCGTCATGCAATACACACTATCAAACAACCTCCTTACCGTCGTTATCGACTCAAAAGGAGCGGAGATTCAGAGCATACTCAACAACCGAACGGGACACCAGTACATGTGGCAAGGCGACGCGACATACTGGGGACGTCGCTCGCCTGTGCTGTTCCCGTTTGTCGGCGCGGTCGCCGGGGGACAATACCGTCACGGTGGAAACAGTTACCCAATGTCGCAACACGGCTTTGCCCGCGATATGGAGTTCAAACCGATGGAGACCGACGATGCCGATGAGGATGCTCCCGCCTCGGCATGGTTCTACGCCGAGGCCGACGAAAAGACACGCGCCGTCTATCCGTTTGACTGGCGGCTGGAAATAGGCTATACACTCGACGAAACACGCATCACGGTGAGCTGGCGCGTCATCAACCGCACCGGGTCAGTGATACCATTTCAGATTGGGGCGCACCCTGCGTTCAACTATCCCGACTACAGCCCCACGGACGAGGTGCACGGGTACATGATGTTTGACAAGCGCGGCGACATTCATTTTGAGTTGATTGAACGGGACGGCTGCCTCGGACATGCACAATATCCTCTCACCATCGACAGCGACGGCATGTTGCCACTCACGCCGTCGACATTTGACCGCGACGCCATCATAATAGGAGACAATCAGATACACCGCGTGTCGATGCTCACCAAGCAACGCACCCCCTACCTCACCATGCTGTTCCGCTCGCCGGCAGTGGGACTCTGGTCAAAGGCCAACCCGCGTTCTCCGTTTGTCTGCATCGAACCATGGTGGGGACGATGCGACCGCGTGGACTTTGACGGCGAACTACAACAACGCGAGTACATCAACCTGCTCGATGCCGGTGCGACTTTTGATGTCGGTTATATGATAATCATCGATAATATCTGACAGGTTGAGGCTCACCTCTCCCCTTTCTCGGCGAGATAAGTCTCACAGCATAGCTTCAGCTCATCGTACCACTCCTTGCCAAATCGGCGCGTCAACGGCCCTTCAAGGAACCGGTATAGGCGTATGCCGTTCTTGCGCCCGAATGTCTCGGCACAGCGGCATATTTTCCAGCGGTGGTAGTTGACGGCCGTAAACGTAGGATACTCGGTGAGCCGCAGCGGATAGAGATGACACGAAATGGGCTTATAGAAGTCGGTCTTACCGGCCCTATAGGCCTTTTCTATGGCACACTGGCACATGCCCCCCGCCCCATAGCAGGTGAACGCACAATTGCGGCCGTCCACTATCGTAGTCACGAGATCGCCCTCCTCGTCTATATAGCCCACGCCGTGCTCCTCGACCTCCTTACGAGCCTGCGGCAGCATGTCGTCCCATATGACCAGAAGCACTTCCTTTATCTTCTCATATTCCTCGCGGGTGATGGGCGCTCCCGCATCTCCCTCTATGCAACACTCGCCAAGACAACTGTCGAGGTCGCAACAGAAAAAACGCTCCGCGAGGTCGAGCGACACCAGTGTATTACCTCCTATTTCGAACATAATTTCTTCATTTTCCGATTCCATTACAATACAAATTTATCGCCCTGAATATACTGCTGTGACAGCCGTAAGACGGTCGTAACGCTCCCCGGGCCGACGACAATAGACCTTTACGACATACTCGTTGACGGTAGGATAAAAGTCACCCTCCACGACCGATGTCTCGCCACGGGTTGACCCGTGGGGCACAGCGAGATACTGGTAGTTGTAGGCGCCCTGCTTGAGCAGCAGCGAGGTCTCGTACTTGCCTGTCGATGCATTGTAGTACATCCGCGACTCGGGCGCAAAACGACGGTATGTAAAATCCCCATCAAGGAATATATCATACTTCTCCAACTGCGGCATGTCAAGGGTAAAATGGGTCATGGCATAGTCGGCGCCTGTGTCGGAATTGGTGGAGTTGTATTCGCGCACCTTGAACCGCCCGTGCTGCGTCTGGTCAAAGCTGTAGTTTTCCATTGCACGCGAGCGGTCGGCCTGTATCCGCTGATGGTAATACGGCGCGGCATACACTATCTCCTCCACCCTCATGCCGGGATAGGTCATCGACACGGTTTCCATGCGTCGGTATTCGTTGCCGGCGTCAAATATCAGGGGACGCATATGCTCGTAGTAGGCCAAGCGTCCCGACACCCGCATCGGCTGCCGCAAGGTCACGGCGTTATCCTCCCGCCCGTTTTGCGTCACCACCACCGTCATGTCGCTGTAGATATTGTTGGGATTGAATTTGTCGGTATCGACGATGACCGACAGTTGCTGGTGGCGGTCGTTATAGTCGATATCGGTGCGTGACGTGACGCCTGCCGACACTTTCATGGAGTATTCCGTCACCGAAAACCGCGCCTGTAGGAGCACATTGTCAGGGTCATTCTCGGGATAGACCCTCAGCAGGTAATTTCCAGAGACGGTCAGACGCATATCCTCGTTAGGCAACGTTATGCGGTAATGCACATAGTGCACGGCCGTGGCATCGGAAAAATCATAATCCTCTACACGGCCTACATTAAAGCCGTCGAGAAACTCCGAGTCTACAAGCCCCGACGGCTGCCAGTCGGCATTGCAGTGCACGAGGGAATACTCGTAATAATGGCGATCTTCGGCAAGTTCGTCAAACGCGATTGTCACCCTGTCGTCCCCGTTAAGGGCTATGACGGGGATGGTCTGCTCATTCCCGTTGACCAGCACCTGCAATGAGCGGAACCGTGGGTCAAAAGTCCCGTTCATCGTGTCGGCACACACGCCATGCGGCGCAGCACACAGGACAGTCGAAGCCAATATGAATCCCCTTATGTTCATCCGGCAGAATGTTCCAATTCCTCGTGAAGCAACGTTATGGCATCAGCTATCAGCTCGTTGCAAGGACGCTTGTGCTTGACCTTCAGGTCGCGGCATATCAGCGAACCGTTCCTACGCTCAAACGCCTCACACAGCGGCCTCACGCTTGCATACGCCTTGGCTTTGTCGGCAGGAGAGCCATATACTGTCGCCCCCTTCACCATACTCATAGCCGCCACAGCGCCACACGTGAGCTGTAAGCCGCCGAGTCCACCGCCCAAGGCGGCAGTCAGCGACGCAATCGCATCGTGATCGATACCATGCATGTCGTCAAACACCATAGCCACGCATTGGGAGCAATTATAGCCCTCCTCCCTGAGCTGCATAGCGCGTTTCAGGCGCGAATCGAGAGTATATTTCATACCTGTTACCATTCTATAGGTTGTTTTCCTTGTTTGATAAGATAATCATTGGCCTGTGAGAAATGATGGTTGCCAAAAAATCCACGATGAGCCGACAACGGAGACGGATGCGGCGAGCGCAGCACGAGATGTTTCGTAGGGTCAATCAAAGCGGCCTTGTTGCCCGCATATGAACCCCACAGCATAAACACCAGCCCCTCCCGCCGCTGCGACAGCTGGCGTATGGTCTCGTCGGTAAACGTCTCCCACCCTTTCCCTTGATGGGAACCGGCACGATGGGCCTCTACCGTCAGAGTGGCATTGAGCAGGAACACACCCTGCCGCGCCCAACGCGACAGATCGCCATCTACGGGCAGCGGCGTGCCTATGTCATCGTGTATCTCCTTGAATATATTCATCAATGAGGGAGGCATCTTGACATCAGGTGCGACCGAAAAACACAGTCCGTTGGCCTGTCCGTCATCATGGTAGGGGTCCTGTCCGAGTATCACAACCTTAACGTCGTCAAACGGGCACGCATCATATGCCGCAAAAATCCTTGACGCCGGAGGAAAAATCCTCGCCGTGCGGTATCGCTCACGCACAAAGTCGGTAAGCTCCTTGAAATAAGGCTTGTCCCATTCCGACGCAAGAGCCTTCTTCCACGACTCGTCAATTTTAACATCCATAATTTCCAAATAAAAATATTCCTATTTGCAAAACTACAAAAATATACCTAAATTTGCGCTCAGTTTTCCACAAAAACACGTCTCCGTAGTTCAATGGATAGAATATTGGATTCCGGTTCCAACGATTGGGGTTCGACTCCCCACGGGGATACCACAAAAGCCGCCCGGGATAGGCGGCTTTTTCTATTATATACCACTAACAGCCAATAACTTACGCATTTGATACAAGGCCGTTTTCGGGGGCTTTTCGGGCGTCTCGGCGGGACGTTTTTAGGCTCTTTTCAGGCGGTTTTTGGGGTTCTTGGGGTCGTTTTTGGTACAATGTACCAAAAATTTTTTCTATTTTTGGTACAAAATTAATCCGGCAAATTGACTTGACATGAACTTCAGACTTCGCATAATTTTTGACCGCCGCAAGGTGGCATCAGACACAAAACGCAGCCCCGTTGAAATAGAGGTGACCCAAAAGGGTGCATCCAATCTAAGAAAGCGTATATGCACGGGAGTGAATCTTTATAAGAACCAATGGAAGGATGGCAGCGTGGTGAATCATCCGGATGCCATGAGGCTCAATGTCGAGATACAGGATAAGTACAAGGAGCTGCTGGAGTATTTCTCAAGTCCTCGTGGACGGTTGGATGGGTTTAAGGTGAAAGATGTGGTGATACCGGCATTCCTTGATTGGCTTGAGGAGCAGATTGAGGGGCGCAATGACCTGTCTCCGCAGACACTGAAACAGCACCGCACGATGCTCGCCTCGGTAAAGGCGTTTGAGAGGATGAGGACTTTTGAGGACCTTACGCCGGAGAATATTCTCGCTTGGGACGCACAGCTGCGTACCCACTTGACGAAGCAGACTGCAATACATGATTATCACAAGAGGCTGAAAGTATATGTAAACAGGGCTGTACAGTTTGGGCTGCTGCAACGGTCGCCTTATGCCGTGGTGAGGATTGCAAGGGGTGTGCAGCACAATATCAAGTATCTGACCGAGCAGGAGCGCGACCGCATCGAGGGACTTGAACTGTCGGGGGGAATCGCCATAGCCCGCGACATGTTTGTGATGAGCTGCTACACGGGACTCGCGCACTGCGACCTCGTGAAAGTGTCGCGTGATGACATAGTGGAGGAGGATGGAGTGGAGTATATCTGTGACTCTCGCAACAAGACGCAATCGTCCTACCGCCTGATGGTGTTGCCTAAGGTGAGGGAAATTTTGCGGCGGTATGACTACAACATGAATCTGATGAGCAATCAGAAGTGCAATGTGTACCTGAAAGCGATAGCCGTGTTGGCGGGGATAAAAATCAATCTGACGTTCCACGTCGGGCGGCACACGTTTGCCACATGGGCGTTGAAGCGCGGTGTCAGCATCGAGGTAGTGAGCAAGATGCTCGCCCATGCCGACATCTCGACGACGCAGATTTACGCCAAGGTGCTACAAGAGGAGGTGACGCGGGGGTTTGAGAGGCTGTCGGAATGAGGGGGTATTCCCCCACCCTGACAATCTAAAAGTAGATAATTTAGACCGATGACTATTAGGCGGAATCATCCTCGCCGCAGAGGGCACGCAGACGGTCCTCAATGGTCTCGTTGGCGTTGTTAAGGGTCATATCTACCTCGACCGATTTCATCTTGGGGGCAAAATACTGTGCATATTTTTCCATGACAACGGCACGCGTGGCAGGGTCGAGAGCATCAAGGTCTGCCTGAAACTGCCCGCTCTCTTCATACCGCTGCCAATGTCCGGCAAGGATTTGCCGAAATTCTGAAGTCGTCTTATTGGGTGTCCCTTTCTGCCGCCCACCGAGGCGACCTCGCCCGTCGTTCTTTTGTCTTGCCATACTAAAATAGTTTGATGTAGTGAGTGCCTTTTGCCATTATGCTCTCACGTGGGGTTAAAGATAAAATATGGTTGCAAAGATAAGGTATTATCTTAGTCCCGGTATTTTATCTTTAACATTACAAGCACAATAATATGGGAGCTTTAGGAGGCGCAATAGGCTTAGGGCTTAATGCCATCGGCAGTATCTTTGGCGGCATATCGGCATCGAAAGCCATGAGGCGCGTAAAAGACAACCTCAACGACCAACGGCGGCAGAATCAGGACTGGTATAACCGCCGCTATAATGAGGATGCGACCCAACGTGCGGAAAGTCAGGCGATGATAACCCGCACGGAGGAATCCATCCGCAACCGCAACCGACAGGCCGCAGGGGCACAGGCGGTGATGGGCGGCACTGACGAGAGCGTGGCGGCGGCAAAGGCTGCCAACAATCAGGCTCTCGCTGATGCCACAGCCTCTATTGCAGTCAATGCCGAAAGGCGCAAGGATAATATCGAGGCACAATATCAAGCCAAGGATGAGGCTCTGCAACAGCAGCTCAATGACCTTGAGCGGGCAAAAGCGGGTCAAGTGACACAAGCCGCGCAAGGTGTGGCACAGGCGGGTGCAAACATAGCGGGGATTTTGTGATATGGCTGCACTTGATGATATACTGACGACTTCCAGCCCACAGGGCATGAAGCCGAAACCCATACAGGTTGCCCCGCCGCCTGTTGACCCATCCATGCAGGGGGCGGGAAGCACTGTAGGCTCTAAACCTGTCGAGCCACGTGTGACTGTGACAAAGCCGCAGTCTCCCGCACCATCCTCGGCATCAAGCATGGTTTCCACTGACGTGAAGCCCCGGCTGAGCTATGTACAGATGTATGAGGCTTTCAACCCCAACAAGCCCGAGACGGATGAGGAGCGTGCCAAGCGTGAGAAGCAAGAGAAGCGCGAGGCGATATTCTCGGCACTCGGTGACGGCATATCGGCCCTCTCAAACCTGTTTTTCACATCGCGGTATGCCCCCAATGCCTATGACCCATCCAAAGGGATGTCGGCCAAGGCCAAGGAGCGGTGGGACAAGCTGCGTCAGGAGCGCGAGGCCAACCGCAAGGCGTATCAAGAGGGCTATATGCGGGCTGCGGCGATGGATGACGCCAATGCTCGCGATGACAGGAATTGGCAACATACCCTTGAACGCGAAAAGATTGCCGACCATTACAAGGAGTCTGCCGATGCAAGAGCACAAGCCAAGGCTGACCGCGATGCTGCCATGGCTCAATTACGCTTAGATTTAATGCAGGGCAAAATCGACCAACAGGAAGCTGCCGTCAGGATTAAGGAAATCGAATTACTGTACGCGGAGGAGTATTGGCAATCCCGCATCGCTAAAAACAATTACCGTCCCATTGGCTCTGGCGGTGGTAGACCGGGCGAATACCCGTGGTATGATTCAAATGGCAATGTTCATTATGCCCATTCATACGAGGCGATGAAACAAAATGCCCAGATGCATGGCACATGGAATGAACAAACACAACAATCGACATCCACGAGCACTGTAGCCACCGGCAGCGGCAATACCAAAAGCACGACCACCACAACCACGACCAAGCCGGCAAAGGGGCACTCGTCAAAGCCAATTAAGCCCAATCCAATGGGTAGCAATAACCAAAATTCCAAAACTGGGAAGAAACAAAATCCAATGAGCTGATATGAGTAACGATAACAAACGAAAATTGTATGATGCCCTATCAAAAGAATATGACATGGGGACGTTTGAGCAGTTCTGTATCGACCTCAACGACGATAGCAAGCGCCGCAAGCTCTATGATGCGACAAGCCTTGACTATGATTTCGGCTCATGGGATAGGTTCTCCCAACAATTGGGGTACAGTGTGGCAAACTCCGTCGAGCCACAAGGACATAATCCGCAAATGTTGCATCCGTCCGTCTCCACCATTGATGATGGGCCGATAGTCAAGGCATCGACGACTACCGAGCATGTGCCACAAGGGTATCATGATGAGGACGGCATATTCCACCCCTACCCGATTTCCGATACCGCCACCGATACCGCGACATCTCCTGTTTCCCAAGCCCCGACAGGCAATGAGGGACAAGAGAGTTGGCAGCCATCCCCGATGCAGAAAGCCAAAATTATCAATGCGGCAAAATCTACCGTAAGTCAATTTAATGCACAAGGGAAAGCCACAATGGATCGTCTGAAAAATGCGACCGACTATTTCAAACATGGCGAAGCCTTAACGCGACAGCCGGCAAAGGGAGACGTTAGATTCAATCCCGAATCAGGCTATGCCGAGCAAACCTACATCACGCCCACTGGGACAAAAACCGCCGATAAGCTCGCCGCAGAGCATGAGACAAGAGCATATAATGACTACGTGGACAACATGACTGTCGCCGGACAATTACGGCGTGCGGGTCGTGATTTGAACTATCTTACCGATAAAGCCGATAAACGCAGAGCCGAGATTATTGCCGAAGTGAGGAAACGACATCAGGAGAATGAGCCGGAAAGCCTGATTAGCAAAATATATCAAGGGATACGCGGTGGCGATGCCATGACTATGCCGTCAGACCCATTTATGGATGAGGTTAACGATATCCTATCAACCGACCGCGAATATCGCTCATTTGAGGCTGCACGGCATGACGCTGAGAACCGCGTGAGAACGCTCCAACATGAGAATGACCGTCAAGAGGGCAAAGATGTCGGTTTTTGGCGCTGTCTTGGTGAGGTTGTCAGCGATGTACGCACGTGGGATTTCGGTCTCGGTGACCTCCGGGACATGACAACCAAATTTGCCGTATCATCCAAGCCTGATGGGACACGGTCGCTTGCCGAGGATATGATGCTTGAACAGGAATATGAGGCACAAGCCGCAGAGGCTGCATATGGGCAGAATGAATCGTTTTGGGGTCGTGCTGGGGCAATGACGGGTGAAATGCTCCCGTTCATGATAGACTTCTTCCTCACGGGTGGCGCAAGTGGAGGGACAACAGCTGTGACAAGAAATATTGATGCCCTGTTGCTGCGCAGCCTCCACAAGGCAGTGCCCAATGTTGCCCGCAAGAAAGCGGTGCAATGGACTACAAAGGTATTTGGCGCGATGCCTGAGGATCTGCTGTTCCGCGCTCCCATGATGACAAACACCGTACAGGGGATGAAAACGGGCGCAGACATCATCGACCGCAAGCTCGGCGATGTCATCGTGCGTGATGACGGCACATATGACTTCTCCAATGACAAGACATGGGGAAGCGCGATATGGCAGAGTGAGGCAAACTCAATAATTGAGAATTATTCAGAGATATTCGGCTCGCATCTTGGAGGCATTATGTCGTTAGAATCCTTGAGCAAGATTGCCAATACATTTGGGGCAAACCGTCTCGGATTGGTATTAGCCAAAGCAAGCAATAGCGAGCTTGCCGGCATCGCGGGAACTATGCAAAAACACCTCAATCGACTTGGCGTATCAGATTATATAGGAGAGGTCAGCGAGGAATATTACGGTCAGCTGTGGCGCACAATGCTCAATCTTGACGATGCCTACAGGCTGAATCCTGATGGAACCCGGACAAACCTGCTATTTGATGGACAATTCCATGGTGATATATGGGGTGGCATGGCTCTCTCTATGGGTCTTATGGGAGCGGGCAAGTACACCATGTCGGCTGCGGCATACAGTGCTATGAAGCATCAGGTCAACAAGAGTGACAAAAGAGCATCGGAGATATTCACACCTGAAGTATGGGAGGGGTGGAGACAGCGCATTGACGAGACAACCAACAGCAATATCGGCGGTCTCGCGGAATCCATAGTCGCCGACCCGTCATTGACTGACGGACAAAAAGCTGCCGCCATATCATATATGGAGACATCTCTTATCCTACGTGGTTTCAATCTTGCAAGTGTCGCACGTCAACGTGGAGGAGAACAATCTCCCGAAGAGACAGCTGTTAACGAGAGCTACATGGATGGCTATTCGGCAACGGCGCCACAGGAGATGAACGATGCCAAGCGTATGCTTGACTTGCAGCGTCAGCGGCTCGCATCAGCACTGTCGGAGGATGTGGTGCATGATTTTGATGCCGACCCTATCGGGGCGTTGTCACGCACTCACGACCCCGACACACGGCGCATTGCCGCCGATTATGTCAATGCCAAGGCGGTGTATGACGGGATGATACAGCGCGTGCGTGACGACATAGACGGGCGCATAGCCCAAAGCGATGCCATGATAGATGGTCGCGTCAACCGCACGACGGGCATGATACAGCCGGCAACAATGAGGTCTGACGGCAAAGAGACGCAGGTCTATGTCGTGGATGGTGAACTCGCCATGTTTGAGGATGGCAGCGGCGTTGATACCCAAAATTCGAGTGAGAGCATCATCATCCGCGATGCCGAGACAGGGAAAGTCGAATTTGCCGACCCCAGCCGATTTGTTAGCGCGGATAATGGTATTGATGCCGAGACCGAGAAAGAGGTCGCCCGGCAGCAAATCAGACAAGAGGTCGCACAAGCCGCAGCCAATAAGATTGACGGCGTGCTCTCTTTCACTCCCGGCGATACCTATAATGTGCTCGATATGGACGGGCAGCCACAGGAAGTTTCCGTTGTGGGGCAACCCGTGGATGAAAACGGTGTGCCTGTCGAGGGGCAAATCAACATACAATACCCTGATGGGCAAATACAGCAAGTCGCCATGTCTGACCTGCAACAGCAGGTCGATGCAGCCAATGCCCAACGAGTGGAGAACTTTGTGTCGGAAAATGCCGAAACCGTTCCCAATATTGCCGAAAATGCGGAAAATCTTACAGAAAACGGTGAAAATATCACGGAAAGCGTTCCCAATTCTGCCGAGAGTGTAGAAAACGTACCGCAATCGGCACTTTCCCGGATACCCGTGGATGATAATGGCGGCTACCGGTTTGACGCAGTAGACCCCGAGACGGCATGGGACGGGATGGTGGAGTTTATGGAGAATGAGGATGACGCCTCGGAATATGCCGCCGCTATGGTCGATGAATCAGAAGCTGCCGTCAAGAAAGCGGAACAGGCCATCACCAAGGTAAAGCCGACCAATGACCCTGCAAAATTCAAGGCTGACAAGGCCGCTGCCCGCACGGCACTGTCGGAAGCGCAACGGCAGGTGGAGCATTGGCGGTATGTCGTCGGAGTTGCCTCCTCGCGCCGCGCGGCCATTGAGGAGGCGGCACGCCAACAGGCAGAAGCGGAGCGTGCGGCACAAATCGCTGCCGAGGCTCGCCGCGAGGCTGAACAACAGGCCGAGGCAAGACGCAAGGCGGAGGAGGACGCTGCCGCACCACGCGAGTATGCCAAGGCATATGCGGGATGGGAACAGCCCGCGACATTTGAGGAGTATGTGCTGCGCAGGTTATCGGCGGGCGGCATGAAGCTGAAATGGGGCAAGAATGAGCGCACCGGCACCAACGGTCTCGGCGCGATGCTCGGCTATGGCAGCGGCACGCGCGAGCAACAGGGATTGCTGTGGCTGCTTGACAATGCCAACGGGTATTACCCCGAGGAGGCGGCAGAGCGCATGTTGGTCGACTTCAAGGCCGAGACCGGCATGGAGCCGAATATAGACGCCATGGATGCCCACAATACGCTGCTTGACGTGATAGCCACGCATGGGTCCTCGCGTGCCATGTGGACCGAGGCAAAGCGTCGTCATGATGCGATGGAGGCCACAGCCCCCGTCGATGAGGAGTATGAGCGTCAGCGGGAGTGGTATGAGACTCGCTTCGGCATGTCACCCGAGGAGTATGAGTCGTATGAGGAACAGGTGTATTCCGATATTGCGGCGCACGAGATATCGGAGGATGAGATGTCAGATTTTATCGCTACATTTGCCGATGCCATATTAACTGAACAAAAAGAACGAGAGGAATATGAACGGAATAGAGAACATGACAACAGCGCAGCTGGTAGCCTACGCGAAAGAGGGGATGGAATATTGCCGGAAGAACGACCTGATATCGACACAGGAGATAACCCGCCTGTCCAACGACCCCAAGAGGCTGATGGCAATGGTAATCGCCCGGATGGAGGCTCACCGCAAGAGAGCCGGATTGGACGCACTCTGAATGCCTATGAGGCGCAGGATTTCATCGTATTCATGGAGGAATCTGCCGAAGTTGCGCCCGAAATACCTCTGACTCCTCAGAATTGGGCAACTGAGTTTGGAACAGATGGTATTATCAATACTCCAATCGGAAAAGTCAAGCAAGGAGATAATCAATATCTGAAGCTTGCCCAGCAGGGCCGCAACGGCAAACTTGGAATGATTAAGCCAACGCTTGAACACCCGTCAATAATAATCGAAGATGAGCGTCCCGCAAGTGACGGCAGCCAAGACAGAATTACATCGTATGTTTTCATAAGGACATTTGTTAAAAAAGACGGCTCCCGTTATTACCACTTCGCTTCAATAACCGTAAGCAAGGATGGTAAAGAGGTTGTCATATCCTCTCAGGAACGTTCTGCAAACAGAATATCCAAGCTACTCCAACAAGGAAAAGTAGCTTGGATAGATGAAAGGTTCAGTTTGCATCCGACAACGCAAATCGAGGAGTCTGTTCCTCTTAACGATTCGAACAAGCCTACTTCAACAGACAATCAGCCTGCCTTGCTCGGTATCAATTCGTCTGAACTAAGTTCGTCTAAAGAAAATTTGGTTTGGAAACACGCCGATAATGTTTCTGATGCCTCAGACGTGGCACAAGGCTTATACTCGTCACGGGGAAAAACGTCTGACCCGGCTTCCGAGGGCACGGATGCGCCTCAAACCAATATCATCTCCGAGGACAAAATTACAATATCCTCGGCAGAAAAACAAGCAGAACCCGTAGAAAGTTCTATGAACGAGCGGATTGCCGCAGCAGAGGCAGAGGTCAACACCACCCCTACCGATGCGCAGAAAGCAGCGGGGAACTATAAAAAGGGGCACGTGCAGGTTGGCACATTTGACGTGACAATCGAGAACCCGGCAGGAAGTGTGCGCAGCGGCGTGGATGCAGACGGCAAGCCGTGGTCCAACACCATGCACAACACATACGGCTATATCCGTGGCACGGTCGGCGTTGACGGCGACCATATCGACGTGTTCCTGTCGGACAGTCCGGAGGAGGGGGATGTGTTTGTAGTAGACCAAATTAACCCGGAGACGGGCGAGTTTGACGAGCATAAGGTTATGTATGGCTTCCCCTCGGAACAGGCCGCACGCGAGGCGTACCTCTCGAACTATGAACCGGGATGGACTGGATTAGGCGCAATCACCCACGTCACCAAGGACGAGTTCAAGAAGTGGGTTGAGTCATCCAAGCGCAAGACTAAGCCATTTGCCGATTATTCTACAGTCAGCAAAATAACAGGCGAGGTTCCCGACATGGATGTGGCGATAGCTAAATTAGGTGAGAGGATTGATGCCTTGACTGCCCGTCATTCTGAAATGGTGAACGAGATAAACCGAATCAGGGAACGCGCGGCAGAGAATCTTCCTCATATTAAAGCAGTTTATGAAAAACGAGATCGCATTGAGCGTGAAGCCGAGAAAGGCAAGAAAGATGATAAGTTACGCCGTGACGCTGAGAAAGAAATGGAAACCGTCAGGGCGCAATATCCGGAAGAAGCGAAAGTATATGACGAACTGATGGACCTGTTTTTGGAGCTGATGAAACAGCGCGATGATCTGGCGGCGTTGAATCACAATCTTAGGACAAAGAAACATGGCTTGGAGCGATATGGGGATTTGGTCTACGATGCAGACGATATTGAGGCTTTATTGAAAAAAGCCGACGAGATTTTCGGGCAAAGAGATAAAGCGAGTATCCGTAATGAGGCAAGCTCCAAGACTGATGACAAATCATTCTCTATTGGGTATGGAGTGCCACAGGAGAATCGTGCGGTCTATGACGCTACGGTGAAAATGTTACAGGATGCCGGGATAAAAGTCCATGAGGTGAGCGGCGATGAGGCACAGGCCATGTTGAGAGAAAAAATAACTCCCGTCGCAGGGCTGCCGAATCGCGCTAATGAGAAACAGTCCTCGGGGAGTATGCTGCAACGCGCCATGGGAGATTCTTCCTCAAATGCCCCGAACTCCGTTGAAGCGGGAGCAAAGATAGAGAATAACACCCAATCAGCCAAGAATAACATCAACAAATTCCATAACGGCGATTTCATGGGCGGCAAGATGGATGTCTCCACCCTTGACAAGGCTCTTTCAGCATTGGGGCGTATGCTGTCTATGCGCAGCAATGGAGGTAGCCGTTACTCCCTGCTGCATACCGAGGGGGGTGCTGTAGTCGCCATACGCCTGTCGGACCATAGAGCCAACGGCAACAACTTCAAGCGGGATAATGCCAACCGAAACTTAAGCATTGTCATCGAGCGCAAAAAGTTTGACACCCCGGACAGTGAGATAGAGTTTACCGAGGCTGTGATACCCATGCCTGTATTTGAGGCACACCCCCATGAGGTGGTGTCGGCTATCGTCAAGGGGGTGGAGGATGTGCTCGCGGACAAGCCGTTCTCGCTCGATGGCTCCCTTGGGTCAGTGACGGGGCACAGTGAGGAATCCCCCCAATTCCATATCCGCACCTACCATGGCACGGGAGCCGAGTTTGACAGGTTCGATTTCAGCCACATGGGCAGCGGCGAGGGGGTACAGGCGTACGGATGGGGCGGCTACGTCACCGAGGTAAAGGGGATAGGCAAGGGCTATGCCACTGCAATAGGCGGCAATGAACTTATCCCCAAAATCGAGAAAGTGACGGGCAATATCAGCCAAGTGCGCAAATGGCTTAGGGAAAACGAGGACTACGACAAGTATGTACGCCGTGGCAACCGCCATCTCAAGGAGCTGCAACGCGAATACAGTTCTGCCGAAAAGGATGGAAATGAAAAGGACATGACATTCTACAAGGGGCTTATCGACCTACAGGAAAATGCGCTGACACCCGAGAGCCATGCGGCTCTCATCGCCGACAAACAGTTCCAGATAGACGGCTACCAAAAGGAGCTTGACGGCCTCAACGCCCAAATGGCGCAGAGGCGTCATCTCTATACAGTAAGCATCCCAGATGACACAGGCAGCAACTATCTCGACTGGGACGGCAAGATACCCGATGAAATCAGGAAGAAGGTCATCTTGCAGGCTGCGGTTGAGGGCGTGTCGCTTGACTACTACGGCGAGCCTATGTCGGCGGCAGAGTATTTCTCCAAGATGGGTGAGGATGCGGTTGGTTTCCAACTATACCGTGCGCTGACGCGGGCACTCGGCTCGGACAAGGCGGCAAGCGGGATGCTGTCGCGTGCCGGGCTGACGGGCATCAAGTATGCCGCCGACCATAACAACGGAGGCCGTGCCGACGGGAAGAAAAATTACACCATCTTCAACGAGGGGGATATGAGGATCAAGAATCATGTGCAGTTCATGAGCGACCGCGAGGGGGATGTGTATGGATGGACTGTCGGCGGCGAGGTGTTCCTTAACCGCGACGCTATAAACCCGGAGACGCCGCTGCACGAGTATACCCACTTGTGGGATGCGATGGTGCGGGAACGCAATCTCGAATTGTGGCGGCGCGGCGTGGAGCTGATGAGGCAAACTCCCATATGGGATGAGGTCGTCAATGACCCAAACTATTCGGGGATAAGGGATGACGAGGATGCCATAGCGAGCGAGGTGCACTCGCGCCTGACGGGCAGGGACGGAGCTGCCCTACTCTCACGGATGATAGATGAGAGCCGTGGCGAGGGTGCATTTGCCGTAGCCGAGAGGGTGACGCTTGTGGAACGCCTCAAGGAGTGGCTAAGGGATATGTTCAACGCCATCAAGGAGACATTGGGCAAGTGGACTAAAAGCGACCTGGAGGGGCTGACGCCCGAGCAGTTCAGCCAAATGCCGCTCCGCGACCTCGCCGAGGGGCTGAATCCGTCGGCAGAATCCCGTACACATGAGGGCGAGAATGATATCCGCTTCCGCTTTATTGGTGAGCATGGAGCCGCGAGGCTCGACAAGGCCATGGATGCATCCATACGCATGGACAACCTTACTGTGGCTCGTGAAATGGAGGAATCCGGAAAATCGGATAAGGCAATCAAACTCGCCACCGGGTGGGAACGCGGTGCAGACAGGAAATGGAGATATGAGGAAGCCGATGGTAAATTTGTCAAGCCCAATGATTTTGAGGGGACATTCAGATTGCCTGAAATATGGGATGATGAAAACCTATATACCGCCTATCCATCCTTGAAAGAAACCAAAGTAGAATTTGTAGATATTCCCAAATATGCCGGACTGTTTCATCCATCTGACAACAAGATTGAAATAGATACAAAAAAAGTCCGGGACATACGCTCAGTTCTTGTTCATGAGATACAACATGCCATACAGGAAGAGGAAGGATTTGCCAAAGGAGGAACGGGCGACTATGCGTTTACAAAATTGATTGCCACAAATGACTACTGGTTGAGATGTCTATTTGAGGATTTCACTTCCGAACAACTTGAAAGCCTCTCGGTGCTGAGAGACATGGCAGATAAAATGATTGACGATGGCGAATATAAACGGTTACCATATGCGATAAGGCGTGCAATCAAGATAGCGAAAGAGAATAATTTCTATGCGTTCTACGATCATGATTCCAGAGATGATGTGGCGTTGACAGTGGAGGATGCCCTCCTAAATTTCACTATGGACGAATTACATAGTGCCGCAATGAAATATGCTAATGTGAACACTGATGACCTGTACAAACGGATATCAGGAGAAGTTGAAGCCCGAAATGTACAAAATCGAATCGGCTTGAACCCTGAAAGACGTAGGAAATCCTTGGCCTCATCAACAGAAGATGTCGCCCGAGAAGACCAAATTTTCCTACGGGAGACATTGGGTGCAATTATGAATGAACAGGCCAACGAAATGCCTGCAACGGATATTTCAGAGACCAACGCCCGTTTCAATGAGCAGCTTAAAAGATGGGAGAATGGGAATATGAGAACAAACGAGATATTCCATCTTGGGAGTCCTCATGGTGTCATGAAAATGTTCCTACCGCAGTTGCCTATTGTAATGCGTCAAAAAGTAATGACAAAAGGCGTATTAAAGAAACACAATGCGGTTGTATCATCCCTCATTGATATGCCATCACACTTATCATCGCCTATATTTGTGTTCAAACGCAGTGAAGATACAATAGGTGTCCTGACGGAACAAAAAGATCGTGACGGGAAAAATATATGCGTGGCTATCGAATTAAAGAGGAACATGCAAGATGGAGGTGAGATATTAGAAGTCAACGATATTCGGTCATTCCATGGACGTGAGTTCAAAAATATCATATCTCCCATTGTGAATAACCATACACTGCAATGGGTGGATAAAGAAAAAGGTCTTGCTTATCTCTCCTCAGCGTCACAACCGGTTCAGCAGGAAATAGACAAGCAAGAACTTGAAGATGCCGCAAATATAATCAAAGATTTTGAGAATCCCGCTATTGAGGGTGATGAAATATCCGAGCGCGGCGGTGAGGGGGCATATACCGATGAGGAGCTGTCGATGGCAAATGACCCGTGGAGCAAGGCGTGGGGCGAGAGTCTGCGTACCAAGAGGCAGCAAAAGGAATTTGCCGCGAGGGAGCGCAAGCGTATGGCCGAGCGCGTCAAGGAGCTGACCGAAAGGCTGCATCTTGATAATGTCGAGGTCGTGACCGACGCCTCTACCCTATCTGGAAAACGTGCTACCGCCAAGGGATTTTTCAATAACCGCACCGGGAAAATTACCATTGTGTTGCCAAACAATTCCAGTGCCGCGGATATTGAGCAGACTTTGCTCCATGAGGCTGTCGCGCACTACGGATTGCGTAAGCTGCTCGGCAATCACTTTGACGAGTTCCTTGATAAGGTATATGAGGCAGCCGATGAGACCATAAAGGCCCGGATTGATGTGTTGGCAATCCGCAACGGTTGGAACCGGCGCGTCGCTACCGAGGAATATATGGCCGGACTTGCTGAAGATGCCGACTTTGACAAGGCACAGGAACGTATTGGCGGTTGGTTTAGCAAAATCAAGCATTTCTTCATTGACATGCTCCGCAAGGTAGGGTTCAAAAATATATCCCCTTATAGTCTTAGGGACAATGAACTCCGCTATATCCTTTGGCGCAGCTATCAGAACTTAGCTAACCCGGGACGTTACCGCGCATTTGAGTGGGAGGCGGAGGATGTCGCCATGCAGTATGGGCTTAGCGTAGGTGAATATGCCATGCATGATGCCATAACGGAATCCCATGTCGCCGAGGCAGGAGAACTATATGAGATAAACGAGCGGTTTAATGAGCAGCTATCCCATCTAACTGAAGATAATGCTGATAGTATCTACCTAAATCTTGGGAAACCATCCCGAATACTCCTTGTTGGAGGCGTCTCTAATAGGGAGATGAAACTCTATGGTAACAAGGTCATAAAGAAGATGAAAAAGCACGGTTTCAAATTATCAGAACTCAAGAATTTGCCTGAGGCTGTAGCGCATCCCATAGCGGTGTTCAACAATCTTGAACGTAACGGCAACCGCTCAATACTTACCGAACTGAGCACTACACAGGGAAATTTTCTCGTCACCATTGACTTGGGTAAAGGCGTTGATGTCGATTTTAACATCGTATCATCCGTCTTCGGCAAAAGAGGAGAAAATATAATCGACTGGATATTGAACGGAAAGATGACAGCAGTAAACAAAAGAAAAGCTCTTGACTTCCTGTTCCATCAATCCGCACCAATTGCGGCAACGGCAGCAAAGCAAGAGCTTGATGATGCTGCAAAGATAGTTGAAAGATTTGAGAATCCCACTATCAATGAGCAGAATAATAACGTGGAGGATGACGGTGATGTTCGGTTTAGGGATGGTGATTTCACGCCCCGCGACCGCAAGCTCGCGGCAACGCAATATGAGCGGATGTTGAGCCGTGGCAGTTGGCAGTTTAAGGAGGCGGTGCAGGACTCCATGCTCGGCCTCAAGACCCTCTATGAATCGATTCTCGGCAAAGGCACGAGAATCGAAGATGTAGCCGGGTATGAGAACGCATACCTGTATGAGAACCGCATGAGCAGTGCCAACAACGGCGAGCAGCATCAATACTTCATCCAATACATGAAGCCATTGTTGGATAGCATATATGACCTGTGTGGCAACGATAAGCTCGAACGCCGAATATTGACTGACTACATGATGGCCAAGCATGGGCTTGAGCGCAATGAAAAGATGCGTGTTGAAGCCGCCGCAAAAAAAGAGGACACAGACCGTGACTTTGCCGGCCTTTGCGGTCTCACAGGAGAAGACAGTTGGATATCGGCCGAGGCCGAGGCTCAAAAGATGGTCGATGAGTATGAACGGAACCATGACACAACCGAATTGTGGGAGAATGTTAGGAAAGCGACAAATGCCACGCTTGAAAAAATATATCTTAGCGGATTGATGAGCGATGAAACATTCAACAAAGTCCAAGGAATGTATGACTTCTATATTCCCCTCCGTGGTTGGGACGAGACCACCAGCAACGAGGTTTACGGTTATCTGACAAGCAACGACGGCCCGTTGACGGGCAATGTGTTCAAGAAAGCTACAGGCCGAAAGAGCAAAGCTGATGACCCGATTGCCACGATAGCGATGATGGCTGATGATGCCATACGCCAAGGCAACCGCAACATCATGAAGCAGCGTTTCCTCAACTTCGTGCATGGCAATCCGAGCGACCTCGTGAGCATAAATGACATGTGGCTCCAACATGATGACGTCACGGATGAGTGGAAGCCTGTATTTGCCAAATTGAAACCCGATATGACCCGTGAGGAGGTGGAGAGTGAGGTCGCCAAGTTTGAGGCAAAGATGGAAAGGCTTAAAAAATCCGAGCCGGATAAATACGCGAGAGGAAATGATGCCTGCAATATACCTTACAAAGTCATAAACAGCGACCTGCGAGAACATCAGGTATTGGTTAAACGCAATGGTCGTACCTATGTGATGACTATCAATGGCAATCCCCGTGCTGCACAGGCATTGAATGGACTAACAAACCCTGATGTAGAGATGGGCGGTGTCGTTGGCAACCTACTAAAGGGAGCCGAATATGTAAACAGGAATCTAAGCGCGTTCTATACCACCCGAAACCCAGACTTCGTTGTCAGCAACTTTATGCGTGACACACTCTACTCCAACTGCATGGCATGGGTTAAAGAGAGTCCCAGCTATGCATTGCGATTCCATAAGAATTTTGGAAAGGTTAATCCCTTCATACTGGGACATCTTCTCCACAAATGGGAGAACGGCACACTTGATGACAGCAATAAACTTGAACGGATGTTCAAGGAGTTTATGCTGAATGGCGGCGAAACAGGCTACACCTCGGTAAAGGATATCGAGGGGCACAAGCGCACCATCGCCTCCGAGCTGAAAAAGCATGGCAATATCGGTCGCAAAGCGTGGAGCGCATTAGGGATGCAGCTCGACCTGCTAAACCGCAGTGCCGAAAACTGCGCACGTTTTGCCGCGTTCCTCACATCACGTGAAATGGGGCGCACTCTTGACCGAAGTATCTACGATGCCAAGGAGGTAAGCGTCAACTTCAACAAGAAAGGGAGCGGCGGCAAATTTGTCAACGCAACAGGGCAGACAACTCTCGGCAAAATCGGCGCATCCATCAGTGGCAGCGGTCGAATACTGTATGTATTCTGGAACGCCGGAGTACAGGGCATGACAAACTTCGGGCGTGCGGCAAAACGCCATCCGGGCAAGGCCCTCGGAGGGGCGGCTGCACTGTTTACCCTCGGCTATGTCATTCCTCTGCTCGCCCAAATATGTGGCAGTGGTGACGGAGACGACGATAAGAATGCATACTATAATCTGCCTGAACATATTCGCCGCAGCAATATTTGTTTCCATGTCGGCGACCAATGGATAACCATCCCGCTCCCCATCGAATATCGTGCAATATATGGCATGGGCGAACTTGCATGTGGGGTGATCAGCGGTAATGAGAGGTACAGCAATTCAGAGCTGGCTTACCATATGGCCGCACAGGTGAGCCAAGTCATGCCGCTTGATATTCTTGAAGGGGATGGCGGCTTTTCCGCTTTCATACCAAGTGCTGTCAAGCCAGTAACCGAGGCATATGTCATGAACAAAAGCTGGTCGGGATTGCCCATCTATAAAGATACACCCTTTAATAAGAATGATCCTGAATGGACAAAAGCCTATCAGAGTGCCGACCAGCATCTTGTCGCATTTACCAAATGGCTCAATGAGACACGCGGTGGCGATGACTACAAGAAAGGGACTTTCGACATCAACCCCGCGAAAATCGAATATCTTCTTTCGGGGACATTCGGAGGTGTATTCACCACATTTGAGAACTTGAAAAAGACCGGCGAAACCATCATTGGAAAGCGCGAGTTTGAATGGCGCAATACGCCCATTGCCAACCGTATTGTCAAATCGGGCGATGAACGTACCGCCAACCGTAAACTCCAAAACGAGTATTTCAAATACTTCGAGGAATATGAGGAAACCAAACGCCTATATCGGAAATATGACAATGCAGCCGCCAACGGAATCCTCGGTTATGCCGAAAAAGCCAATTTCCTTTATAACTCACCCGAGTACCTACGACTTGAAACATTTGAGAAGTATAAGCCGGATATTGACGCTTTTCGGGCGCAATTAAAAGAGGAGACCGATCCCAAGAAGAAAAAAGAGATACAAGCCGAGATGTTTGGAACCATGAGGGAACTCGTGGATTCCCTACGTGTGGTCGGTCAGTAGACAGATAATGGAGATATTCAATGTGGATGAATTATTTTTGCTAAAATCATAAAGCGATGGCAGTAAAGACAAACGGGAAAATATTGCGTATGAGCCGTGTGCGTCCAAAGGATGACGCGCATCTCGACAGCGTGGCCGACTCCAAGGCCAACAGCGGCAATCGCAGGGCATTTGACATATTGATGGAGGCCCAGGGATATTGGAGCAACATGGACCGATTCCGTCGGGAAAGGGAACGCAACAAGAATTACACTTTCGGCAAGCAGTGGAACGACATCATATGTGTCGACGGCAAGCAGATGACCGAGGAAGAGTATATCAAGGAGCAGGGTAATATCCCCCTTATCAACAACCATATCCATAGGCTTGTGAAGCAATTCCTGGGTGTCTACCGCAGTCAGGCAAAAGAGCCGACCTGTTTTGCCCGCGACCGCGAGGAGCAGAAGCTCGGCGAGACGATGAGCACCGTCCTCCAGTATAACATGCAGCTCAACCAAATGCAGGAGCTGAATGCCCGCACTATGGAGGAATATCTCATCAGCGGGTTGGCCGTGCACCGCAAGTGGTATGGATGGAGAGACGACATGCTCGACTGTTGGACTGACTACGTAAATCCCAAAAACTTCTTTATCGACAACAATATGCGCGACTTCCGAGGCTTGGATGTCAGCATGGTGGGAGAAGTACATGATGTGAGCTTCGAGACGCTGTGCGGATGCTTTGCCGAAAGCCCCGCCGATGTCAAGAGGTTTCGCGAGATTTACAGTATGGCCCATAATCGCGGCGTGTTGCGCACATTCGGTGAGCAATTCGGGTATAGCCGGCTTGAAAATATCGACTTCCTTTTCACAAGTGACCCCACCCGCTGCCGCGTAATTGAGGTTTGGCGCAAGGAGACCAAGCCCCGATACCGCTGTCACGACTATAACAACGGCGATGTCTACAAGATAGACATCGAGGATTATGAGGAGATGGTTGAGGCGGTAAACAATGAACGCATAGAGCGAGGTGTGGCACAAGGTATGCCTGAAGATGAGATACCATTGATAAAGGCTACATGGTTCATGGATAACTATTGGTACTTCTACTACCTGTCGCCTTTCGGCGATATACTCCGGGAGGGTGAGACACCATATGAGCACAAGAGCCATCCATACGTATTCAAGGCATATCCGTTCATCGACGGAGAGATACACTCGTTTGTCGCTGATGTGATAGACCAGCAGCGTTACACCAACCGCCTGATAACGATTTATGACTGGATTATGAGGTCGAGCGCAAAGGGCGTGCTGATGTTTCCCGAGGGATGCGAGGCTGACTGCATGAGCATCGAGGAAGTCGCGGACGAGTGGACCCGGGCAAACGGTGTTATATTCTTCAAGCCCAAACCGGGCGTCCCATTACCCCAGCAGGTGGCCAACAACTGCACCAATATAGGACTTGTCGAGATGCTTAACCTGCAACTGAAATTCTTTGAGGAAATTTCGGGCGTCAATGGCGCGTTGCAGGGCAAGCCGGGCTATGCCGGTACGAGCGCGGCCAAGTATAACCAAGAGACACAAAATGCCACACTCGCGCTTCTTGATATTCTTGAATCGTATTCGGCTTTTGTCAAGGATGGTGCATATAAGGATGTCAAGAATATTCAACAGTTCTATGACAGCAAGCGAGTATTCAACATCTCGGGACGTAGTGGAGCGCAAATCGAGTATGACCCGCAGAAGATACGTAATGTCATGTTTGACTTGAGTATCGACGAAAGCACCTCTACCCCCGCCTACCGTCAGATGGCAAACGACATCCTCATGCAACTGTGGCAGGCACAGGCCATATCAACCGAACAACTGCTGGAGTATGGAGACTTCCCATTTGGCGACGACCTCCTGCAATCCCTACAAAGTCAGAAAGAGCAATTGGCACAGGGGCAGACTCCCGATGGTATTCCGCAGGAACTGCTGCAACAGGCACAGCAGGGTGCAAACATGGATGCCGTAAATACGGCCTACAATGCCCTCATGGGGAGACGACAGGCTGCCGCATAAAGAAAAGGGCGAATAAAATATTGAATTTTATTCGCCCTTTATCTTCACTGAGGTTTTGTTACCTTGCCTCCGATACTCTGTTTGGCTGCATCTTTAAGTGTGGCAGTCCTAATATTGTCAATGGCAATAGGATTGTTGGTCAGGGTAGCTATCCCCGAAATGTCTTGTTTACTTTTTACGTTGTAACGTCCCATTCTTCTTTTTCAATTGTCTGCGCTTGTTTAACTGTCTTTTACGCTCTTTAGCCGCCTTTATTTCAGCTGCATACCACGAGAAGAACTGACGGACCTTGACACGGCGGTCTTTTTCAGTAAGCCATCCCGAACCATCACGGTGAGGTGTGAAATAAAAGGACTCCAACATCATGTCGTGAGTCATGGCCTTTTGATTGATGTAACCCTTACGCTTGAGGATACGGAAGTTTGAACGGTCGATTACGAGCAGCTTTCGGTCTCCACCAAATGACGGCATGACATAGTGCCTGGTGCCGGTCTGATGATAAGCCCTGTCGGCTCTAATGACTGCCTCACGCAATTGAAGGTAAGCGAAAAATTTTTGAAACAGATTCATACTTATACATTTTAAGTTTATACTGATGCCGCCGACACAACACGGCGACGGCGGTTATTTCGTTTCCTGTCTCGTGGAATAATCTTTGGAATGTCCATCTCAAAGAAGCAGATGTGCAACCCAATCGCACGGGTCATCAACAGGTCATCATGCTTGCCTTTGATAGCCCCGAATGAGCCGTTCTGCTTCTTCTCATATGTGATATATTCGTCAAGGCATCTCTTATCCCGTTCAATATATGAAGCCTCTCGCACGACCTTGACAAGTGTAGAGATAATCATCGGCTTGGTGTTGACATTGGTGTGGAATCCATATTTTACCGGCTTTCCCTCGACAATGGAATCTTCAGGAGAGGAGCGTGCATAGAGATTGGGATAAACCCCGCCAAGCTGATTGAGCACGAACTGGGACTGATCACCGTCAACCTGACGCTCCTTATCGCGGGTCTCAAGCGTGTTGGACTCTATGACAAGGAGGGCATTGTCATAGAACGCGGCAATCTGCCCCGCTTTCCAAGCAAGCAGGTCTATATCAATATGCCCATACCATTGAGCCACCACAACCGGCTTACCGCCATCGGCCATAAACAGGCGGTCAAACACGGTAATCACGGACCAGTCGGCCTTGTTGGAGCGACCTCCAATATCCACTACCGTAAGATAACGGTCCGTGACAATCTCATCGGGGTCTATCTCGGGCAATGCCCACACCCACAGCAGACCTTGTGCATCATTCTTGAAACGGATATTGCTGAACGCCTCCTTGCCTGTATCACGGTCTCCATATATATCCCCAACATATTTAGGGGGCTTGCATGTCTTTTTCAGCTTATCGACCCTGTACTTGTCAAACGCCCTTTGTCCAGAATGTTGGAAAGCCTCTATGTCGTCCGAGGGGTACTCCGAAGCCATCGCGGAATGGTCGTTATATTTGGCACGTTCAAGCACATACCAATTTATCGCTTCAAGAGTGGCACCACTCTCCCACAACCACCATAGATAATGCCCGGGCTGTTGGCGATTGGAGAAAACATTCTGATTATCCCGATTATCATAAAGCCAAGCGGCAAACTCGTAGACCGACATATCCGATACAACGGAGTCCGGCTGTGGTATGAAAGATGAATGTGAATCCATGAAAGGAACGGTATAGAGGTCTATATCGAACCATGCCACAAACATTGCCTCAAACTGCGACTGGGTTTTCCCATCGACAGAGACACCCGCCTTGGCTGCATCATATTCAGTCTGAAAGAAATTCCCGGTACCGTTGGCCGTAGATTCATATACAATCATCGTATAAGGTCTCAACAATACTCCCGAACATGCGGAGCGCACTATATCCTCCGGCGTTCTGCCATCGGTGGACTTCCATAGACCGACCTCCGAGAGATGGACAAGATTATAATCACCGCCTCGACAAGAATCAGGTTTTTCGGCTGTTCCAATCTTTATCTTGCAGTTTCGCTGTGGAATGCGATGTATGTTGGGTGACCCGCCCACTCCCACCAGTTTAGGCTCATTGGCGGCATAACTCTCCCCTATGTCATGGAGCATTGAAATGGAATATGCCGATATCATCCTGTCGAACATATCACGAATCTCGATGGAACTGTCTCGTACATTGGATATAATAAGGGAATTAAGCCCCATCTTGTGCATCAACTGAAGCCATGCCATATACAGCTGTGAGGTCGTGGAGCCGCCCCACTGACGGGCCTTAAGTAGTATGAGGCGTATAGGCAAGCCCGCAAGGCGTTTCGACTCAAGCCTCTCGACAAACCGCCGTTGAGGACGCGTAAGCCTAAATAGCACATCCTCGCCACCTCCTTTTTTCTTGATGTAGACAAATGTCGCCGCCCAAAAAGGAAAATCATGGCGGCACCGAATGCGCACAAACTGGTCTATAACCTTCAGCCGGTCTTCATCCGAAAAATCCTCGCATATCTGCCCGAAGATAAAGCTATCAAGATTCCCATATCTCACCAGTTCCTTTACAAGTGGCACCGACATCATATCCTTTGGCAGCCATTGTGTCCTCATAGGGAAGCCGTCAATCTCCACCTTTACCCGCTCGCCAACAGAGCCAAGCCCGGTAATGGGATTAAAGGGCGCAAATATCCGTGCATTGCGCCTGTCATTCTCACATATGATATCCTCTACTTCCTTAAGCATGACAATGAATAATTAAGTAGAGCGACTATAAGCCCGGCGATATAACCATACACATGAATTGCGACATTCACAGCCGGGAACAGGAATCCGACTGCAATGTAGATAACCATGCATATCTGAAAATACAATTTACGCCTGACTTCAAAAGATAGAGAGCCAAGCAGCGCATAGCATATACAGGAAAGTCCCACTGTCGGGATATCGGACAATGCAATATCCGGCACAAACAGCGCAATCATATATGCGAACAATAATCGCCATAGGGAAACCTCATAAAGGAATGCAATGCCGAGCAGACACCAGACATTGACAAAGGCATGAAGTATGGAGGAATGAAAGAATGAATATCCAAACCGGGCAATCAACGTACATCCCCTGAACACTCCAATCACCGACCAATCGGGCACATAGACCAATGCCCCCGCAAGCACCATCACTGCGACAATCAATGATATTGACTTTGATATATTCCTGTTATCATACATGTGCATTGTATTTTAACTAAGTCTGACAAAACGGTATCTACGCAATTTCCTCTCATACCACCCATTCCTTGCCTTGTAGAACATCTTTTTGGCAGAACTCGGGGACAGGTAGAATTTAGGGGCAGGTTGGGTCACGACCTTAGACACCAATTGAAATACGGACATATCGGGATATTTCTCCCTTAATAGCATCACGCGGCTAAAAATCTCCTGAAACATTTCCCTCTTCAATGGGTGCATTTCTCTCAATTTAGCCCCTCTCATCATATCGGATATTACCACGGCAGCCCGTATGTTGCTGACCCAAAACCGCCGGCATGGTTGATTGACGAGATGATTGAACACCTCATGCATACGTATAATGTCACAAGATGCAATATATCGCTCATATTCAAGCATGAGAGCATTGATGCGCTCATCCGAAAACTCAAGTGTACTCCCTATAACTTTGGCCATTGCTTTTCCCTCTACATATCTCAAATTTAGCCAATACGGGAGTATAAAGATATAAGAGGGTACACCCTTTTTGGGTATATATTTGCACTTGTAGAATCTGTAAACTTCTTAAATCCAACTTTATGGCTGATACTAATACAGTTAAGAGCAAACGCGACATGACGATGGAGCGAATGAGGACAAAATATCCCGACAAGAGCTTTGACGATGACGAGGCATTTTTCGGCCAAATTAATGACGATTACGACGATTACGACCAACGTTTGGCCGAAAGCCAAAGCCGGGAGGAGGCCTTTTCCAACATGTTCACATCCAACCCAAAGTCTGCCCGGCTTATGATGGAATGGAAGAATGGCAATGACCCTGTGGCCGCACTCATCCGCATATACGGCAAAGAGGATATCCTCGCCGCAATAGAAGACCCGGAGAAACTTGAAGCCATTGAACAGGCCAACAAGGAATTTGCCGAGAAGGTAGCCAAGAATGACGAATATGAGGCCCAATATGAAAAGAATCTCCCGGCGAGCATACAGGCAATAGAAGCATGGGCCGCGGAGAAAGGCATAAGTGACGATGACATCGACAATGCGGTCACAGCCTTGTCTAAACTTTGCGGGGACTTCATACTCGGCAAGATTGCACCCGAATCCATTGAGATGATGCTCAAGGCACGCAATTATGACGCGGATATAGAACAGGCTCAAATGGAGGGTGAAGTTGCCGGTCGCAATGCCAAAATAGAGGAAAAATTGCGTAAGGGCAAAAAAGGGGATGGCACGGTTGCACTTGACGGGAAAAATGGCAAGAGCCCTGGCAGCCAACCCCCTAAAGACCTTGGTGCACTTAACCGCTATGACAGTGACCGCAAGAGCATATTTGAACGAGGCGGGGAAAAACGTACCCAACGGAGATAATTAACTCATTACAACAAACCAATTTTTAACAACCCAAAAAACAATGAAAACAGCAGTAAGTAAAGCAGCCCGATTCCTGTTTAGCTTCATGCTCACGCTAATCGCTATCGTGGTTGGCGCGTCATCGGGGGTCATGATGGCTGAAGCCGCCGGTCTCCCTGATGCAGGTAAAACAAATTCAGGTGCCGACGGAACAGGCGGTACTGACGGTATCGCTACCGAGAGCCAAGGCCGTGAAGATGGCGACCCCAATTTCTATTCACAGGAGATTGACAACCGCATCATCAAAATCCGACCGATGGCTACCCCTATTGACCAGATTAGCCGCTATGCCAAGTCGGAATCAAGCGGCAGTTTTGAGGTCAAATACTACAGCGTTGGCACACGCCCTATCAAATGCACCCTCACCGATGCCGTAGCCAAGCAGACGAGTGGCGCAAGTATTCCTCTCCCTGTTGACGATGCGACTATGTTCACTCTTGATGACACCATCAGGGTAGTAGGAGTGAAAGGCGTGTATATGGAGAACGGTCAGAAATATGACTCGGAGAGCGACAACGTGCCCGACCTCATTCTATGTGTATGCGGCAAGAATGAAAATTCGCAGATTCCCGTCGTATATGCCGTGAATGGCGAATGGAACGCCACAACCAAACAGGCCGACCTTGTACCTGCCATACCAAAGGGCACAACTCTCGTGCGCATGGGTAAAGCCTGTGGCGAGCTTGATGTGCAGACAGGGCGATTCAACAATATCCCGATGCCTGAGGTACAGTATTGCCAAAACTTCATGATTCAGATTGAACAGTCAACATTTGACAAACTTGCCAATAAGGAGGTCAAGTGGGACTTCTCCGACCTTGAGGAGGATGGTATCTATGATATGCGTCTTGCAATGGAGAACACGTTCCTGTTCGGCGTAAAGAACAAGATGAAGCATCCGTCTAAAGAGGGTATGCTGACATGGTTCACCGGCGGCATATGGTGGATGGCAGCTAAAGACCTTGAGGTGGGGACATGGGATGCGACCAAGAAATGTGCCGTCATCACCGACAATGACCTTGTAGACATTACAAAAGAACTGTTTGTAGGCACTGGCATCGGCAACAAGAAGAAAATCCTTTTCTGCGGGTCAGACATGCTTGCCGCATTCTCCAAGATTGAGAGTGACAAGTTCCGGCTGAAAGACACCGTAGAGGTTTGGAATCTCAAATTCAAATCATGGGATACCGATTTCGGTGAAGTCCTTACAATCCACCATGAACTGTTCGATACCAACGGCATGAAAGATTGTGGCTTTGCCATGGACCCCGAGTATCTCAACAAGCGCACCCATATCTCATGGGGACGCAACGTGCTCGACATGAAGAAAGCAGCCGTGCGTAACACCCAGGCAGTAGTGATACAGGAGGTATCTTGCCTGTACTTGCGATATGGGAAAGCCCATGCACGTCTCAGACTTGCACAAGCACCTGTAGAGAACCCTTAATAGAAAACCCTTTTGAGAATCGGGAGTGGAAACGACCTGACGAGGCTATTCGGACGCGGATAGGTTTCCACTCCCATAATTATATCAAGATACGATGAATAAATATATAGCAAATACGGCAATCAGCATATCGGTCACACTTCCCAACGGAAACAGCACCCGCGTATCATTCTCCCCGCTATCTAACGGGACAAGTGTTTTCTATACCTCCGACAATGATATACAATGGGCATTGGAGCATCATTATAAATTCGGCAAACTTTTCCGATTGGTTGACGAGACTCCAAAGGTCAAAATTCCTGTTCCAAAGAAAATATCGGCAAAACCGCCAACCAAAAACGCTTCGCCAAAAGCATCCAAGAAAACGACATCAGAACAGGCCGATAAGCCAATTGACACTCCAACACCAACAAGCAATATAGTTGAATATACATCTAATGAAAGTGACATTGACCCGACATCCGAAAACGACAATGAGGATGGAGAAGCTACTGAATATACCGAAGTAACAGTGAGCGATGTGGATGCAGCCAAGGATTACCTTGCAGAGCATTTTGAAGTTGTCCGCACCAAATTGAAAACCGAGGATATTATCACAAAAACTGCCCTCTCTTTTGGAATAATATTCAAATATCTCTAATGACATGGTGTACTCGGTCGGGAAGATAATGCGGGATGTGCGTGTGACGCTTGACGAGAATCAGGTGGGCGACCGGCTGATTGCCGAGGAGGATGCCGACACGCTGTCGCTCGATGAGATTATACGCTCCAAGATAGAGGAGGCGGCACGCCGGGTGGAGACCGACGCGCCGGTTTACCTGCTGGAGGAGGGGCACGACTTCGGGGACGCGGTGTATTGGGGCGACATGGAAAGCGGATGGGTGCTGCTGCCGGATGACTTCATGCGGCTTATCGTGTTTGAGATGAGCGACTGGGAGCGTGCGGTGTTCGCCGCCATCAGCCCCGCCGACCCTGAATATGGGCTGCAACGGCAGCGTGTCAAGGCATTGCGAGGAACTGCGCAGAGGCCCGTCTGCGCCATCGTCAACCGCCCGGAGGGAAAGGCTCTGGAGTTTTACTCGTGCAAGAGCGAGGATGCCTACGTCAGACGGGCGCAATATCTCCCCTACCCCCGCATAGACCGGGACGGGGGCATAGACATCTGCGAGCGTTGCTATACCGCCGTGGTGTATGCCGCCGCATCATTAGTATCACTCACCTTGGGGGAGGCCGATAAATCGGCGGCGTTTTCCGAGGTGTCAAAAACAGCATTGCAATGAGCACTATACCGACAAGACATATCGACGGGGATGCCTCGATAGGGCGTAACGTCAATATCGGAGGAAAGACAACCGTGCGCGGCAACGCCACTGTCGAGCATGACCTGACCATACACGGGTGGCTTGATGCCCCTAACATCAAGGGATTCAACAAGGGACTGTTTGCGACAGTCGATAAACTGCGGAAAGTGTACCCCGCGCCACAGGCTGGATGGGTGGCCTTGGTCGGGGACACTTTACCCGCAGATATATATGTCGTCGAAAACGGGGCATGGAAGTACACCGAGAAGAAGGGGGGCGCGGTCACCATGGCCGTCAACAAGTATGACGATGAAATCGGGGAACTTGACGACCGTATTACGGCTATTGACACCTTTCTCGCATCGGGGCGCGTTGACGGCACAAGTTTCAACTTTGCCATGTCGGCAGGGGGCGTGGCACTGAAATTCAACATCATCAAGCGCGACGGCACAGCCCTCCACTGCTCCATCACCCTGCCTGTCGTGTCGGACAGTGCCGCCGGAGTTATGACACCCGTGCATATGCGGGTACTCAACGAGGCCATCACCGCCGAGGGCACGGCACGCGCCAATGCCGACACGGCACTCGGGACGCGGATTGACACCGAAGCACAAAGCCGTCAGACTGCCGATGCCGCACTTGCCAAGTCGGTCGACACCGAGTCCGCGACACGCGCCGAGGCCGACACTGCCCTGCAAAAGGCCGTCAATGACGAGGCCACCACACGCCATACCGAGGTGCGCCGCGTCGAACAGCGCATCGACGGCCTGTGGAATATATTGGATGCCATGATCAACGAGAGCGCATCCGACGCCATCGACACGATCACCGAGATTGTCGAGTTCCTTGAGGGGATTAAGGACAGCGACCGCCTCGCGGCGCGCCTACTCGACCTCGACAAGGCCGACGCCGGGCTGCGGGCACGCATCGACGCCCTCGGCGTGCTCCCATACGAGGAGTCCATATACCTCCCCACCGAGGGCTACTCGTGGAATCCCGCACGCACGGCGTGGGTGCAGTCGCTCCACGGGTTCTACCTTGTCGGCAAGGGGCAGCATGTGCTGCTCGACGGCTACAACAGTGTCAGCGAATCGGGGCAGCCATCACCCCGCACCGACGTCATCTACCGCCACGGCTGTCACCTATACTACGGCGACGGCTCGGACTACCTGCGCTCTTTCGCCACCGCCGACGCCCTCCGCGACAAGGTGGCGCAGCTGGAGACCAAGATACAACAGGCCGTCGACGCCATCCCGCCGTCGGGCAACACCGTCAACGCCACCGCCGACTATCCCCCCGAGGCCGGGCACCATACTCTCGCCACGGCCATCGCCGCCGTCGAGGCCGGACGGCGCGGGCGCGGACGCTGCATCACATTCGAGGCCGCGCAGGGGGAATGGGTGACGTACCAGTTTGACGGCGCCTCCATCGACCTGTGGGAGCAGACGGGCGCGTGGAACGAGTGCGGCGGACGCATACGCGCCATCACGCTCAACGGCCGCGAGGCCACCCCCGACGCCGATGGCACGGTCGCCCTCACGGTCGACACCATCGCCGTCGACCCCTCCCTCGACCCCGACAGCACCAACCCCGTGGAAAACCGCGCCGTCGCCGCCGAGCTGCGCAAGGTCACCGATGCCGCCATCGGCGGTGTCGAGGTGCTGCAGGAGGACGGACGCAACACGCTCAACATACTCAACCGCACGGGGGGCGTAATCGCCACGGCGGAGTTCGCCGGAGGCGGTGGCGGCGGCGACACGCCATCCACCGCATCGCGCATCACCCTCACCGCCTCGGTCGACCGCGCCACCGTCAAGGAGGGGGACGACGCCACCCTGACATACTCGTACAACCACCTCAATGCCGACGGCGACCCTGACGGCGTGAAAGCCGACATCACCGTCACCGTCAGCCGTGGCGCGACCACCAGGCTACAGCAGACGATAAAGAACGTCAGCGCGGGCACGTATACCCTCCCCCTGGGCAAATACCTCCTTGCCGGCGTCACCGACATATACGTCCGCGCCGAGTGCGTCACCGCCGACGGCACGCGCCAGCACTCGCAGAAGTACGCCGCCGTGAACGTCGTCACCCTGTCGCTCTCGTCGGGCTACAGCCTCGCCACGGCCATCGCCAACGGCGGCTACCGCGACGGCGACACCATCGAGATACCATACACCCTCACCGGCTCGGGGACAAAGGAGGTGCTGATGCACCTCGACGGCGCGGACACCCCGATGTCGCACACCGTCACCCGCTCGGGCACCGTCAACGGCTCGTTCACCATACAGGCTACCCCGCTCTCCCCCGGGCGGCACACGGTGCAGCTCGTGGCCGAGCGCGACGGCCTACGCTCCCAGTCCATCCATATCGACATATTCAAGGCCGGCCCCGCCCCCGCGCCGTTCTTCGGCATCAAGCACACCCGCCCCGACGGGCAGATAACCAAGGGTGACGGCCACCTACGCCCCACCGTCACAGCCGGGCAATATGAGCAGCTCTCGCTCGAGTTCGTGGCCTACGACCCCGCCGTCACCCCCGCCACGGTAATCCCCGCCATCGACGGCACGCCGCAGGCCGCCATAAGCGCGCCACGCTCCATGCGCCAATGGGGCACGCGCTTCACCACGCAGGGGCGGCACACAGTCACGTTCACCGTCGCCTCCGTCACCTGCACCCTCGACGCCGACGTCACCGCGAGCACGGTGGATGTCGCCGAGGCGCAGCTCGGCATGGTCGCACGCCTCGACGCCACGGGACGCTCCAACAGCGAGAGTGCCGATAGCCGCGCCGTGTGGACGTCGGGCGACGTGGCCACCCGATTCGACGGGTTCGACTGGGACAGCAACGGGTGGATCGGGGACGCGCTCAAGCTCGCCAACGGCGCACGCGCCGTCATCGGGTACAAGCCGTTCGCCACCGACGTCAAGGCCACGGGGCTGACGCTGGAGATTACCATGCGCGTCTCGGGTGTCACCGACCGCGACGCCCCAGTGCTTTCCTGTATGGACAACGGCAAGGGCCTGCTTGTCACCGCCTCCGAGGTGTCGTTCCGCACCGGCCAGACGGTCACCTACGAGAACGAGGATGGCAACACGGTCACCCGCGCCGTGAAGCTCGGCACCAACTTCGCCGACGGCCAGTGGCACAAGGTCGCCCTTGTAATCCACACCGCCGCCGACGGAAGGCTGATGGAGCTGTACGTCAACGGCAACCGCACGGGGGCCGACATATACGACAGCGCGTTCTCGTTCCGTCAGGACACGCCACAGGAAATCACCATCGACAGCTCCCATGCCGACGTGGAGATACGCCGCATACGCGCGTACTCCCGCACCCTCTCCGACGACGAGGAGCTGGACAACCATATCGTCGATGCCGACACCGCCGGGGAGATGGTGGCCCTGCACGCCGAAAACGACATCCTGGGCGAAACGGGCGGCATCGACATCGAGCGTCTCCGTGCACAGGGCAAGGGGGTGATGCGCATCGTGCGCCCCAATCTCCTTGATGACGTGTATGCCGAGAACAACAAGAAGACCGACTTCACCGCCGACATCCACTTCCATTCCCCCTACGGCACGGAATATGACTTCACCCTGCGCGGCTGCTACATCCGCATACAGGGCACGTCATCCACCAAGTACCCCAGCAAGAACATCCGCATCTACCTCAATAAGGGCACGGAGGCGCTGTCGCTCACCGTCGGCGGCGTGTCCGACCCGCACGGCGGCAACCGCTACGCCATGCGCCCCGGGGCGATACCCGTGCCGCTGCTCTGCTGCAAGAGCGACTACTCCGACTCCTCGATGTCGCTCAACACCGGCGGCGCGAGGCTGTTCAACGACATCCTCAAGGAACTCGGGCTGCTCACCCCGCCGCAGCGTCACCAGTACGAGGCCGCAGGGGAAAGCCTCGCGGCGGTCAGCGTGCGCACGGCCATCGACGGCATCCCCATCGACATCTTCTGCTCCACCGCCGACGACACCGAGGCCATATACTACGGGCAGTACAACCTGAACAACGAGAAGTCCAAGTCACAGGACATCTTCGGACAGGCCAACGTCGAGGGCTTCACCCCCGCCCTCCCCATGACATTCGAGACGCTCAACAACACCGCCCCGATGTGCCTGTTCCAGTCCGCCGATGACGATGCCATCGCGGCGACATTCGACGCCGGGCTTGAGACCAACTTCCCTGACGACGTGAAGTGGGCGGGGCTGACGGAGCCGCAGCGCGACGCCGTACGCCGCCTGTGGGGGTGGGTACGCTCGTGCGTACCCGACAATGCCGACCCCGACGACCTCCCGACATTCGTCAGCCAGAAGTTCGTGGAGGAGATAGAGGAGTACTTCGACCGCGACTTCATACTCACCTACTACCTGTTCACCGACTACATGCTGTCGGTCGACCAGCGTGCCAAGAACATGCTGCTGCGCACGTGGGACGGCCTGAAGTGGTACATCACATACTACGACGGCGACACGCAGCTCGGCAAGCGAAACGACTGCTTCCTCGTCTACCCGTACACCACCATGCGCGACACGTGGGACGCCGAGGCGTCGAAGTACGCCTTTGAGGGCTACGGCTCATGGCTGTGGTGTCTCGTGCTCGCCAACCTCGGTGACGACCTGCGCCGCTGCGCCTCCGCCCTGCGTGGCGTGATGACCACGGAGCGCGTGCTCGCCATGTTCAACGACGAGCAGAGCGGCCACTGGAGCGACCGCGCGTTCAACAAGTCGGGCTACCTGAAGTACATCGCCCCGGCCACGCAGCCGATGTACGGCAAGACATGGCCGTTCATCTACGCCCTGCAAGGGAGCAACCGCGCCCACCGCGAATACTTCATCCGCAACCGCTTCGCCATCCTCGACGCGCTCTACGGCACTTCGAACTTCACCTCCGACAACATCGACTGCTACCTGTCGCGCCTCGCCTCCGACCCCGCCGACACGGTGGCCGTCACCGCCGCCGAGCCTTACGCTTTCGGCTACGGCACCAACAACTCACCCAATATCGCCAACACGGGAATGGTCGCAGCCGGCGAGGCCGCATCCTTCAACATCACGGGAGCGTACACTGTCAACGACCCCCTGCGCCTGTACGGCGCGAGCCGCATGATGACGCTCGACCTCTCGGGGTGCGCCGGCCACTTCAAGAACGCCCTCGACCTTGGCAAGTGCTCCATGCTCCGCGAGCTCGACCTCCACTCCTCCGGCACGGGGTCGACCGGGTGGTGGCTCGCCCTGTCGGGGTGCACGGCGTTGCGCCGCATCGACCTGCGCAACCAGCGTCAGGCAAAGACCGGGGGCGCATCGTCATCCGCGCTCGACCTCTCGGAGCAGCGTAAGCTGGAGTACCTCGACGCCCGCGGCACGCGGGTGCAGAGCATCAACATAGCCAAGGGCGCACCGGCCACCACCCTGCATTTCCCCGCCACGCTCACCACGCTGCGCCTCGAGATGCTGGCGCGCCTCACCGACGCGGGGCTGACGCTAGAGGGCACGGACGCCGTGACGACGTTCATCCTCAGCGGGTGCCCGCTGCTCGACTGGCGCGGGCTGCTCGCCCGCTGCCCCAACGTCAGCCGCCTGCGCGTCGACATCGGCGACACGTGGGGCGACGCCGCCACGCTCCGCGCCATCAAGGGCTACGGCGGCATCGACGCCGAGGGCAACGCGGTGGACTACTGCGCCCTTGTCGGCACATACCGCCTCAAGGCGTGGGCCGACGACATCGACACCCTACAGGCGGCGTTCCCCGAGCTGAACATCGTGCAGCGGGAGTTCTCGGTCTGCGTGTTCGACGACACCGTGGAGTTTGGGCTTGCCGACAACATCACCTCCCTTGACACCCTCACGGGATACGACTATGACTCGGACTACGTGCCCGGGCAGCACTTCGCCCGCATCGTCGCCGGCATCCACGCCTACAAGTGCACATTCAACAAGGCCACTGGGCGCATAACGGCGCGGCGGCTCGCCGACGATGACTTCACGAAGTACGCCGACGGCACGCCGTTCGACCCGCAGTTCAAGGGCTCGCCCGAGCTTGCCGACGTGATGCTCCCACTCGGCCACTCCTGGTACAAGGGGGTCAACGACTACAAGAACCAGCGCAAGTACACCATCATGGGCAGCTTCGACGCCATGCCGCACCCCACCTACACCCGCATGGAGCGGAACACCGCCGGGGAGCTGCTGCACCGCGCCGGGGGCTACATCGACATCGCCACGGTGGCCGTCGGCACGCCGCTCGACACAGTGGCGTACACCGACATCGCCACAGTGGACACGGGGCGTGTCGCAGTGGACGGCATGAGGCAGATACGCTACCCCGGCATCAACTCGTCATCGTTCGGCGTGGTGTTCACCGACAGCGACGGCATAGTGGTGGGCACGTTCTGTTCGATCATCAGCGACCCCGACTATGACTTCACCTCGGGCGACTACCTGTTCACCGACATCCCCGACGGCGCGGCATGGGCATACTTCGCCTACGCCACCGAGAACGCCGGCTGCGACGTGATAGTCACCGACTCGGCCGAGATAGAGGCCATCGAGCCGGGATGGGAGGAGTGGACGCGGGAAAGCCTCTACGGAGTCTACCCGGCGACAATAGACGCCAACAACAATCTCCGCAGCCTGTCAAAGGACGGGATGTTCCTGAACATGAACACCCACAACGCCCTGTCTGAATCAAGAATCAAGGAGTGGAAGCCTGACGGGGATGGCGACCCTACCACTGTCCCCGACCTCTCCGGCACCCTCTACCCCACCGAGGCGGTATGGCTGTCGCGTTTACGCGGAAAAGGATACCAGCTGATGGACGCAAAAATGAGGGACATGCTGTCAAGCCTGTGGTTCGCTTTCTCCGGGACAAGGAATGTCAAGCTCACCCTCGGGTCAATAAACAATGGCTCTTACACCCATGTACCCTACAGCACAGCGCTTGACTCCCGCGGATGCTATACCTCGTCATATCCTGATGGCGACCGCTACCCGGTATTGTTCGGTGTGAGGCTACCGCACTGCATGGACCTACTCGACCATACCGCCGTCAACGCGCCGTCTTACGCCGACGCGTATGCCGCACATTTTATCCCGCAGCCCTCACATGCAGTCGACTACCGCCCTATCTATCATGACCCGTTGACCGGGACTGACCGCAAGGGCAAGAGGATGCCGTCCGTAATCCCCGGCTATAACGATCGGGATACTTCCCACGTAAGGCGTATAGCCCATGGACGGTATCTTGACTGCGAGCCTGTGGTGGTGAATCTGCCGGGATTCGTGCAGACATGGTACAACAGCGGATACAGGATAGCCGGATGCCGCACGTCGATGCTGATGGCCGGGGCCGGGGACTACTACGCACCCGAGATGTGGGAACGTAGCGGGGCGGTGGCAATGTGCGCGTTCGGGGCCCGTATGGCAATCACCAAGTGCCGCCTGTGCTACCGTGGTCCGGTGGACTTCGTGAGTGAATAGTGCAAGGTGCACAGTGCACAGTTATAGGACTTGCAACTCTTAACTCTGAACTTTGAATTTTGAACTTTGGACTGATTGAAAATGGAATTTGAGAGACAGTATGGGCCGACGCCCCCGGATGGCGTCAGGGTCACGCGCATTGCGCGGCGACGGTGGATGGTCGAGTATGCCGTGCCCCCCGACGGGGACGCGGCCAATGGCGATGCCGGCGACGGACACACCGCCGACGCCGAAAATGACAGCGGCCATGAGGGCGGCGTGTCGGAATGGTGGACGGCCTACACCGGCACCGAGCCGACAGCCGACTCCCTGCAACGGGATATCGCGGCGCACATCAACTCCCTCACCGACGCGGCAATCCTCGGCGGCATGACATGGGACGGCGAGAGGGTGTGGCTCTCCACCGAGAACCAGTTCAACTACAAGGCCGCCTACGACCTCGCCGTGCAGAGCCTCGGCGCGTCCCTCCCCGTCACGTTCAAGCTCGGCACCGATGACCGCCCCGTCTACCGCACGTTCACCCTCCTGGCCGACCTCCAGGCGTTCTACACCGGCTGCCTCGCCCACGTCCAACGCTGCTACACCGCCGGCTGGAAAGCAAAGGACTTCATCAAGCAATGCATAATGCATAATGCATAATTATAAGTCCTTATAAATTCTTATAATGACTTATAAGGACTTATAAAATTTAATTAATATCAACCATTAAAAACGACTGATTATGAACATGAATTTGGCTGAAGCCGGGCGGTGGCTGTTCACCGTCATCGGGGCCGTGTTGGCGACGCTACAGCCTACACTGCCGTACATACTCATATGCACGCTGGCGGTGCTGTTTGACTGCTACACGGCTTGGTCGCTCGGGCGGCGTGTCCGACGCGCCCATCCCGAGCGCACGCAGCACGCCCACAAGTTCCTGTCGCACCACGCGGGCAAGGTTATCGTGACGCTGCTCAAGGTCTACGCGCTTATCGTACTGGCGTTCCTGATACAGCGGCACATCACCGACGGGCTACCTGTCGACCTCACCAAGGTGGCCGCCGGGGCTGTATGCTTCTGGCAGCTGTGGAGCATACTGGAGAATGAGTCGAGCTGCAACGGGGCAAAGTGGGCGCGGACAGCGCAGAAGATACTCATCGACAAGACTTCGAGGCACTTTGACATCGACCTGTCGGAGATTGCCCCGGAGGGGAAGGAGGCGGCAAATGGCTGACGTGAACCTGCTGCTGCCCTTTATCCTGAAATGGGAGGGGGGATTTGTCAACGACCCCGCCGACCGTGGCGGCGCAACCAACAAGGGGGTGACGCTCGGCACTTGGCGGCAGCACGGATATGACAAGGACGGCGACGGCGACATAGACGTGGACGACCTGCGGCGGCTGACCGACGCCGACGTGCGCGACCGGGTGCTCAAGCCCCACTATTGGGACCGCTGGAAAGCCGACGGCATCGCCTCGCAGCGTGTGGCCGACATGCTCGTGGACTGGGTGTGGTGCTCGGGACGGCACGGGATAGCGATACCGCAGCGCACGCTCGGCGTGAAGCCTGACGGCATCGTGGGTCCCGTGACACTCGCGGTGGTCAATGCCGCCGACCCGGCACGGCTCGTCGACGGCCTGTATAAGGCGCGTGAGGCGTTCCTGCGAAAGCTCGCCGCCGACTCGGTGGCGGCATACGAGCGGCGCATCGGCCGCAAGTCGACCCGCACCGAGCAGCTGCGACACACACAGCGGCGTTTTCTCGCCGGATGGCTCAACCGACTAAACGACCTCGCCTATGCTGACCGATAAGAGAGTAACCCGGACGGGGATAGCCGCTATAGCCCTCATAGCTCTAATAGGGCTGGCATTGGCAGGTTGCCACTCGCAGCGCAGTGTCGAGCGGTCAGCACAGATGAGCCTCGCGGAACATATTAACGTGAGCGCGGACATGCACGGCAACGGGATGGCATGGCAGTGGTGGATGATGTCGGGGTGGATTGACTCCCTGCGGGTGAGGATGTCGGCAGACTCGATACGCACGCCCCATGGCACGATATACGGGGCTGTAGTGGAGGCCGAGGCCAAGGAGGCGGCCATGGAGAGCTCGGGACAAGGACTGTCGGAGAGCGAGAATCACTCGGAATTGTCGGGGAATGCCGAAACAGCGGTGCAAGCGGACAGTTCCGAGACAACCGACAATGAGACGACCGTCGTGGCGCAGCCTCCCGGCTACGGGGCGTGGATTGCCGCAGGCATCATCGCGGCACTGATCATGTCAATAATAATATTCGCCAAGTGGCGAAACAAACATAAATCTTGATATGGAGATAACGCTATCAATAAACAAGGAAGATGTGATGCGGGAGGTCGCCGTGACGACCGCCTACACGGGTGCCAAAATGGAGGGTGACGCGAAAGCCGTTGACCGTATCCGTACGGTCGATGAGGACGAATCACACCTTGAAAGATTTTGGGAGGAATGCCGTGCCGACATATGCCAGGAGCTTATCGGGCTTGTGGCCTATGAGGGCATCAGGAGCAAACAGCAATATGAACTGCGGCTTGAAGTGTCAAGGTCGTTTGACGAGGCTTTGTTGCCGAGTATGCGGTTGAGCCTGTTCAGCTATTTTGTGCAGGGTATAGTCGCCAAGTGGTACGTGTACTCCAACAAGCCGGAGGCCGGGGCATATGCCGACAAGGCCGCCACGCTGCTTGACGACATCCACCGCAAGGCGGTGTACAAGAAAAGGCCGACGAGACCGACCTATGAGGATTGAATTATAGGGCCAATAGGCCAAATATGTCTAATAGGCCCTGTAACTGTGAACTTTGAATTATGAACTTTGAACTAAAATAGTATGGAACAGAAGAAGACCATTACCGTGACGCTTGAGTCGCGGGAAATCAAGTTTGACGTGATGAACAAGTCGCATCTTACGGGACAGGCGCGTAATGCCGGTGGGGTGGATTACCGCTCGGCGGCCTACATGCAAGCGAGTGAGGATGACGAGCACTCTTATCAGATACTCCGCTCCATCAGCAACGCTTTCTCGCATCTGAAGGTGGAGCTTGGCGAGTACCTGCATGAGGACGGCTCGACCTCCAACAACCGCATAAGCAAGACCGTCGAGGATGGAGGGAAGTTGCAGCTTGTATTCCGGCTGCCGTCGAACTTCAACAACTCGGCATGTGACAGCCTTGGGGGTATGCTGCATGAGTATATCGTCGACCGCACGCTGTCGGAATGGTTTGTCATCACTGACAAGACCGACGCACAGGATTATGCCAACCTCGCCACGGATGCACTCGACCGCGCCAAACAGGCACTCTATAAGCGAGAGCGGCCTACCCGGCCTGTCTACAATGATTGAATTAATGCATAATTATAGGGCCAATAGGTCTAATATGGCTGATAGGCCCTATAACTATGCACTTTGAGTTTCACATTTTGAACTTAAACAGGATGTACCATATAGGATGCAATGACAATTGCTATGACAAGGATGCGCCCGACAGCCGGGCGACGCGGGAGGTGACGCTGACATTCCACCGCGAGCAGCTGCTCTACGACATCAGGAACTATGCCTACATCGAGGGGCACGTGTGGGGCGAGGCCAACCTACATGCGCAGCATACCCTTGTCGAGATTGGCGAAGAAGGGAATGTGGACAGGGTGAACCGCATATTAGCGGTCGTACATGCCGCCGCCGTGGAGATGCTCTATCCCTACACCAAGGATGATCCTGTAGACGGCGAGGAGATATGCGACCGCATGTGGACACCGACGGACTACAAGATAAAGATGAACGTGCCGGCCACGATGTCACGCACTACGCTGCACCTGATGGGGAAGCTCATCCATGAGTTTATGGTGGCGCGGGTGATTTACGACTGGCTTAGCATCACGCATCCCGAGGCTGCCGGGAATTGGCTCGACAAGGCCAAAGAGGCACAGGAGGAAATCAACAGCATAAAGAATTGCCGCCGGGGACGGGTGAGACGCCCGATGCACCCCTTTTGAGTAGTGCAAAGTTCAAAGTGCATAGTGCAGAGTTGGTGGCCGGAGCTATAGGGCTGATAGGTCAGATAGGGCTAATAGGCCCTGTAACTCTGCACTCTGCACTCTGCACTCTGCCCTTTGGACTTTGCCTATCTTGGGCGGTTGGCGAGGCGCGGGGTGTATTGGATGCTTGCGCTGGTGATGGTCTCGTCGGGGGTGAGGTCGCAGAGGAGGGCTATGCGGAAGTATTTATAGGGGGTGCCACGGAAGCCGCGCATGAAGTGGTCGCGGCTCGACCACACCAAGTGCCATGACTGCAGGTCGCGCGAGCCGTAGAGGATTGACTGCACGTGGCCGCGCCGGAAGCCGCCGCGCTGTATCACGGTGTCGATTGTCTTGTAGATGTCGGGGGCGTCGAGCTTCAGCGGGCGCGTCACAAGGATGGCACGCGGGGATGCATCACCGGCCTCGGAACTGAAATCTACAAGGTTGCCGTCGGAGTCGATTGCCATAGCCTGTGGGTAGGAGTTTACCCCATAACATATATCGGATTGCATCATACCCCACATCTTCGATTGTAGCGAATAGACGTATGCATAATTACATGCACCGTTATCTTCGGTTGGATTATAGAGGATAATGCGTTGGTGGGTATAGTCATAGACCATGCGGCATCCATGTAGGAAGTCACGGAACGGCATAATGGTTGGTAACAACTCCTCTATCCCGTCCACACTGCCTATCGCGGGTAATGTGGCGGCTTCAAATGGATAATCTGTGTCGATGATGTCGGTGATACACTGTGCCTGCGAGCCTGACAACAGCATTACCCCCCTATCGGTGGCAAAGAGGACGGCTGAATCTAACTGCGTGATACTGTCGGGGTTGGTGCACACGTCGCGCGTCACGGGTTGACGGGCGATGTATGTGCCTGTCGTGGAGACCTCAAGTGCCCATACTCCCTCGGTGGTGAACGCATAGAGGGGGAACAGCCCGAACTGCCCCTGCGAAAGGGCCTTTACAGCAGAGGATATGCCAAGTATCGTACCTGTTCCTACGGTATTAATGCCCGATAATGGGAAATGAAATGGATTGTTAACCTCAGATGTATATAGTTTTGACTCCAACGATATCACATCATTTTGGGCACCAGGAATGAATGACGGAGTAGCTATCTCAACCATACTTATGTCATCGGAGAATCCCCGGAAGAAATACGCTCCATTTAGTGTAGGATGGCGTATGAGTTTAACGGTATAGTTGTGCAGCGTTTCCTGTGATGCAGCCCGACTGTGACAGCATGATATTGTCATCTCGTAGGCATCAGGATCGGGATAGAATAGGTAGCGTGGGAACATGTCATCCGGGGAATCCAACAAATCGGGAGAATACTCCCAAATCTCACTGACCGTAAGACCTGCGCGTTCCTCGGACACCACAATCGATGTGCCGGTAGACTTACGCAATCTGACTGTGACAACACATAATTGCGCTTGAGCCAAATTGGTTGGAGCCTGAAATTGTATCATCGTGCGTATCGGTCCAGATTGGGCGAGACGCATTTTCAGGTCTGCAATATTGAGTCTATTGTTGAATACATAGGACTTGGAGGGTATGAGAGTACAATTTGAGTTATAATCATCGGGAAGTGTCGGGCGCGTCAGCAGATTGGATAGACATTCCTCATCCTCAAATGGGAGCGACGACCAACGAGTATCGCCTGTAGTGCGTATGTCGGTGAGCAACTCGTCAAATTTCAAGGATGCAACCTTGTAAAAAAGTGCGGTTGAGGTCAGAGACTCGGTAAGTTCATCTTCCTCCCGTGGCTCAATGCCCCAATATGTGTCCTCCCCGGCAAGGTTAAGCGTTATCTTATGCTCAACACCGTTACTGCGTGTTATTCCATGCTCATTGCGTGCATACCCTTTAATCTCTCCGCTCTGCCTATAAGTGTATATTGGTGCGGAAATGAAGATGTCTATCCCCTCGACAATATCTCGCCATAGTGTGAGTCGGGATTTGTCAGTGAGCATAATCCGATATTCAAGGTCGCATATCTTCATACGGCCAAAATCCACGGCAATCTCAAGATGGTCGAGTTCACCCAGTCCACTAACACTAGCCTGACTGAGCAATGGATTACGTAGTGCCGGAATCGTCGAGGTGGGAATCATCAAGACTGGAACCGAGTGCCATGCATATCCTCCGTCATACAGCCTGAATGCATATCGGATGAAAAACGGTTGGTAGAAACGGTTTTTATGTGTCACATTTTCGTTGACAAATGACAGTAGCGAACCATATACTGCATTAGACAAAGCGTGAAAAAATTCAGGGGCTTCGCGAATTGAACCAATCGTCGGTCCAATAGTGCTACTGCCACCATCCGCGCCGCCACTACCTCGTACCCAAGAATTGTTCCATTTGAATACAGCGGCTTGTTCGCTGTCGGAAACGGCAATATCGGTTTTGACGAGATGCGTGAACAGTAAATCATTGAGATTGAACTCAATATCCACTGCTGGAGGACGCTTACCCAATGAATTATATGTTCCATCTTTCCATAAATAGTACTCCATGCCTTCGGATGTGAGCACGACAATGGTATTGCCTATCGTGTTGTAACCATATATGGAAATATTTCGTGGAAATACGGACAACTGTTGCACCTTTCCCTCAATGGGCTGTTTCGTATCGGCATCTATATTCTTGTCATCAAGCCATAATACAGCATTGGTTAGAGAGTTATACAAAATATAGTGGGTAAATGAATACGTACGGTGAATATGAGTTAACCGTAATGGTTCATGGGGACGGAGCACCACAGGAGGACGTGATATCGGGTGCAGGGAGCCGTTCTCGTTAACGAGGTTGAGGGAGAGGGAGAGGTCGCCATCGGGGGATTGGTGGTCGGAGGGTTGGGCGGTGTGGCCGTTGTAGTGGAGGTCTTTGTGCATTGTTTATGATTTTAAGGGACAAAGCGTCCCGTGGGGACGGTTACTTTGTTCATTGTCTAGGACTTTAAGGGTCGTTATTTTGTTGTCATCGGGGGAGGTTGAGGCGGGTGATGAGGGGTAGCCATGTGTCGCCGTCGCGCTCTATGGGTGGACCTACGGGCAGGCGGGCGCACACGCCCTGCGAGCATATGCCCAGGACGGCGGCGCACAGCTGCCGGGAACTGGCTCGGTAGTGATGACCATGGCGGTTGGTGGGGAAGCACCGGGCATTGTAGCGACCGGCAGGAGTGTCGGCGGCACGGTGGGCTACACGTAGGTAGTATTCCACGCCGTCGGCGGTGATGTCGATGGAGTCGCCGGGGCGCAGGGCGAGCGCACGGGCGACCCAGGCGGCCATGTCGATGCGCCCGGAGCGGTGGAAGCTGATGTCGGCACGGCGCGTGGTGTTGAGCAGGGATTGCATTGTCGGTGATGTTTAATCGGTAAGTTTATTTGTCAAATTCTGCGAGAAACGGAAGTAAATGCCCTGTTCCGTGCAAAAACACAGCAAGTCCTCACATAGCTTATCGTTGAAAAAGGCGCACTTCTTGCTACACTCGCCTTTGACACACTCGTAGTAGCAGCCGTTTACTGTTATGCCGTTGATGGGTCAGTCAGGGTTTCTATATCAGTCTTTCTTTTCGGGTTTCGGGGCGAAGTCGGGGCAATGTTTAATGGCAAGCAACTTACACGGCAAACCGTTGTAAGCGCATCTGTGCATCCACAAACTGTTTCTGTGAAACTCATAGTGTCTGCACTTGCTCGGTCGGCGGTCAGTCGGGGTGTTCATATTATATCTTTCTTTTGAAGGTAGGCGACTATCGGAAGCATATTCATCAAGCCGAGCGGTTCATCGGAGTAATCAAAGGCGAACTCCATTATCGCGCTGTCATCCGTTTCTCCACGAAGCCACGCATTGACCGTCTGAACATACTCATCGTTTTGCTCTTGATATTCCTCATTATCCAAATCTTCTTTTGTGGCGATGTTTATGCCGAGAAGCGAATAAAGAATGTATCGACACTCCCTAATATTCAAATCCCGTTTGAGGATAAAGCCTTTTGGGAAGCCGTTAGCCTCCATTATCAGCTTGACTTTGCCGATGTCAAATGTCTTTGTTTTCATCATTCCTCCTTTCCTGTTTCCAGCAATTCGGGGTTTAGTGAGGGGATAGGAAGCCAGTGGGTAGGACGGATATGCTCGCCGTCCCGCGTGTACCAATCCTCACCTTCGTAATATGCTACAATATACTCGTCGAGGTGAAACTCGTTCTTGGGAACGAACACTAACAAATCCTCGTCTTTCAGAGGCAGCTCTTCCTCCACGCTGCGCCATTGGTGGGAGAGGGCGAAGAAAACTCCGTCTATAAACCCACGGAGAGCGGTTTCGGGCAACACTTTATCTTCGGCATATTTTACAGCTGCATCTTGAATTATTTTTCTCATATTTCTGATTTTACTTTTTCAATGATATTATCAATGCTCTCATGTACGATGCCTTGGGGATTGACAAACTTATTCAGCACCTCCCGCAGATGCGCCACCGATATGCGGAGGTCGGAGTCGGAGGGTTTGGGAGGCTCGTATGGTGTTAGCAACCTTGTCGGCCAATAAACCGAGAATGGCGCGGAGCCTCGCGTTACAGTTGCGAAATTGCCGCATATTGAGGAAATAAATCCTTGTTTTCCCTCCAAATCGGCTTCTTCGGGAACTTCGGCGTGAATTACCACTCGCATACCCTCTTTAAGTTCTGTATTCATTTCTTCTTCGCTTTAATGGTGATGGTGACGGGGTTATTTTACCAATTCAAAATCATAGACGAACACATAGGGGTTGCTCTCCCATGTTCCACGTCCCGAAATGCGGTCTATCAAGGCTGCGTAGGCTTCGCGGGGCGAATCAAAACGCCTCATACAATCTTTGGTGTAATCGTAAAAGCCGTAGTAGCGTTTGCTTTGACATTCCCAACTGCCGATTCCCTCTGCAAGGCAGTCATCCCTCGAGATGTCGTTTAGACGCTCCACACGCACGTTGGTGATGCGGATGCGGTGGGGCATCAGGTCGGCACGGACAAACATCTTGTTCTTCCACCCAGCCGTGTATTGAATCTCACTAACCGCGTGAGCTGGAAATAGTTTGAAGTCATAAAGCTTTTGCTTAATTATACGCGTAGACTCAATCCCTGCGTCCTTGTAGCTCTGCGCCACGGCTACGACCTCGCCGAGCTTGTATTTGGCCTCGGACACGGCAATTTTTTCAATATACCGTTGGGTATAGTTTTCATAACCCAATATCTGCCTCGTCTGCGTCTTTCTCCCGTCCAACACGGCCTGCGTCAGACCGAACTTGTCATTGAATAAGATTTTCTTCATTGCTCAAATAGATTTGGGTGGTTGTCGTGTTTCGGCTTTCGTGGATATCGCTTGCGCTCGGTCTGACGGTATCGGCAATCTGCCTCCTGGCAAACGTCATAGACGCGCTTTGAGGTCGTTCCGTCGCTCACGGAAGCCATTTCTATGTCTCTCTGAACGGCACAGCGGTATTTGGTGTAGGTGTCGGTGTGCTCATTGTAGCGTGAGGCTTTCACGCATTTGTCACAGTTGCGCCCCTGCCACCACATGAACTCCGTGCCGCAGGAGAATGGATAATATTTTTCCAAACTTTTATCGACTTTCTTTGTCAGGGGGGCGGTCATATGCGGGGCTTTTCGATTTGGTAGTAGGTGAAGGTATTGATGTGGTGGATGGTGATGGAGAGCTTGACAGGAGCGGTGGTGCCGGAGATGCCGTAGCCGTAGAGGATTTTTGCGACGGTAGGGTTCAGGGTCTCGAAGCCGATGCACTTGTGCTTGGTATTATATTGCAGGTCGGCGAGCTGGGTCTCCTGCCCAAGGTCGGGGTTGACCGTGAAGCCGTAACAGTCGGTCTCGAGAACGCGGAATACGAATATCTTGGCGTCGGTCATCGGGGATGTCTTGAGCATATGCCGGAACAGCCGGCGAGAGAGGGTGACGGAGTTGTCGCGTATGTCGACAATCACGAATAGCCGGCGGCTGTTCCACCGGGCGATCAGTCTCTTTGGCAGGGATGCCTTTGCCATTATTGCCTTTACGGCATGGGATAGTGATGTGCACATGGTGGTTACTGTTTACGGTAGGTTGTCAATCGGGTGTAGTCTCGGCGAGAGCGGAAGGAGACGGTCTCCACGTAGCGGTAGGACCTGTTGTCCCGTAATGCGTCACGGTGGGCGGCGGCATCTGCCTTGGTGAGGAAGATGTAGCTTGAAATCTCATGATTTGTCGTGCCTCTCGTGTGGACGATGTTGGCGTAGTATTTGCGCCCGAGGAGAAATGCCGTTATCTCCCGGAGCAGGGTTATAGTCTGTGTCATTGTAGTGGTGGTTTATTGGGGATTATTATTTTTCGTCGGTATCGGTGACTTTCAGGAAACTGAAGATGTGTTTGATTACCTCCACCGTCCACCCATTGCCAAGCATAGTGTAGATTTGCGTGTCGCTACATTCCCATTTGTACCAGTCGGGGATTGTCTGGAGGCGGGCGCACTCTCTTACGGATAATTTTCTTACTTTGCCGCCATTATTTACTCTTATATCGAAACCTTGATGTGTCGCACAAACAGCAGGAAGTTTGCCGCATAAATCGTAAATTCGATATGGGCGGAAAGGTAGTTTGCCATTATCTCTGTTTAAGACAATTATTTTATCTTGCCTTTGTCCTTTCAACTTTTGCCTCAATACGTCATACCCACATAAACCTCTATCTTTAGGCTGTGGAATATCAGTGTGTATATTGCTCCAATAGAGGCGCACGCGGTTCTGCGCCGAGACGAGCGCGGAGTTTATCATCACGGGCTTGATGCCTAATGTGTCGCTTATCACCTGCTCATACTCTTTCTTCATGCGGACGTTCTCGAGCATGAACAGCACATCGGGATTGATTTCGCGGCACTCGTCGAGGATACGGACGAACTCAAAGAACAGGGCCGAGCGAGGGTCGTTGAAGTTAAGCCGCTTGCCGGCAAAACTGAATCCCTGACATGGTGAGCCGCCAATGAGCAGGTCAATCTTCGTCGGCAAATCCTGTGCGTGGACGCCACGCACATCGCCGAGCTGTATGGTGTCGGGAAAATTGAGCTGCGTCTGCCGGATTGCGTGCTTGTCGATTTCCGAGGCGTAATAGCGGTCGGCCTTGATGCCGAGTTCACGCAGGGCAATCTGCCCGCAGCTCATGCCGTCGAATAGGCTTAATACGTTCATATCACCGGGCGTTATCTTGGTAAATCTTCGAAAAGTCGGGAGTGTCGGCGGCGGCGAGGCGGCGGGACAGCTCGGCGGCACCGACGGTGGGGTCGAGGCCGCGCATACGGCACCATTCCTCGTATTGGCCGATGCCGTTGGGCAGGCCGTTGTCATCCTTGGGGCGCGGCTTGGTGCGGGATGGGGATTGCTGGGGCACGGTATGCGCCGTGGGGCTTTGGGGGCGCGGCGCGGGGTTGGCCGTGGCGGCACGGTGCTTGCAGCGGATGGTGGAGAGCATGTGGCGGCGCGGGTTGTCGCGGTCGAAGTCGAGGGTGAGCCGCCACTCGGCGGCGACTGCGCGGGCAAGCTCGACGAAACGGCCGGGGGTGACGCCGACAAGGCGCGCGCCCTCCTCGGCGGCATCGGGCGCGGTGAGCGCCCCCAAAGTCTCATCAACCAAAACCTCCGGCGCGACGGCGGCGACGGGCGGCTTTTTTGTATCATCGCAGATGATATTTTTTTCTTTTTTACTCTTCTTTACTTTACTTTGTGGCGTTTCTGACGCGGAAACGGGGGTTTCTGACGCGGAAACTACGGTTTTGGGAGGGTTTACGTCGCAGAAACTCAAAATGTAGGGCAAGTCGCCCTGAATCTTGCGCTTGCGCGAGGCCTCGAAATAACGCCGCTGTATGCCCCGGGAGGTGAGCACGTGGGCCGAGTCCAGCAGGGTCTTGTCGAAGAATCCCCAATGGGCCAAGCGACGCACTATGCCGTCGAGCAGGTCAGCGGATATGCCGGGCAGTTCCTTGAGCATCTTGTAGCGCATCATCTCGGTCCACTCTATGAAATATCCGTTGCGGTATATCGCACAGAGCAGATGGATGGCGACTATCTCTCCCTTTAGCCCGAATTCCCCGGCGATAGCAACCATCTTCTCGTCGGAGAAGAAATCAATATCGAAAGGGAAGTAGTCAAGGCCGGTCTTGCGTGGTCGTGCCATGGTGTGGTGTCTATTTCTCGGTTATCGCGATGCCATGCACTTGCAGCATGAGCTTGCGCTTGATTATGTATTCGCGGGTGCGGAAACCCTTTGTGTCCTCGACGACCTCGCGCCCGGTGGCGTTGTCGGTATACACGAAGTCGGCGACGTAGTGGCAGGGACGCTCCACCCTACCCCCGACACGCTGGCCGGGGATAAGGAGGTAGCGCACCTGCTCGCGGAGGTTGGAGATAAGCCCGGCACGCTGCATCAGCCGCAGCTGGGCGGCGCGGTCGTGCTCCTTGCGGGAGGCGTGGGTGCCGGTCTTGCGGGCGTGGTACTTGCTGGGCTTGGCTGACGCTTTGCCGTCACGCTTCAATGCGAGGACCCGCAGTTGCTGCAATGTCATCATCGGGCATCATCGTTATCGTCTTGGTAGGCTTGTGAAAACTCCACGGGGATAAACCGCCCGATGGGGATAGTCTTGCTCTCCTCGATGAACGATTCCACCTGCCGTGGCTCATAGGTCCTGTCGGGATTCTTCTGCGCTTCAAGATAGCGACGCTGCTCCTTGTCCTGGAGCCACTTGCCGATGATGAGGTTGGCGCGTGCGGCAGTATAGGTCTGGACGATGAACGAACCGTTTTGGGTCTCCTCACAACCGTCATTGTCAGTGCCGACAATACGCGAGGTTATCTGATAGAACTTTAGCTTGAGGCTATTGTCCACCTCCTCATCCTCTCCACTCTCAGCCGAGGTGGCATCAGCATACTCATCGACGGATATATCACCGTTGAGGTAGGCGATATCGGTCTCAAGCCTGTTTTTTTTCGGTGTCTTCAGGCTGTCGATAAGGATGATGTAGTAGTCCATCTCCTTTATGTCGGTGACTGTGAAACCGCCCTCAAAGTTAAGTTCTATGTAGTCGGTGAGGATGATAAGGGCGTTGGCTACGGATGTCGCGTAAAGCAGGAACGACCATTTCCTGTCGTTTATCTTGGCAGCCGCCTTGTAGGGATAAAGGCAACTGTTGCGCTCGACAAATGAGAGACGGCGTTGGTTGCTCACCTCTATCTCCTTACCGTCAAGGGAGCCTTCCTCCTGCCAAAACCTGATGGAGGTAAGCACATCGTCATCAATGAAAGTGCCTTTCTCAAAGAGCAATTCGTTGCGCTCCACTTCCACCATCTTGCCCGTGCTCTTGTCCAGGCACTCCTCCTTGCGCGTTTTCATTACGCGACGGGCTATGAACCTGTTGCGCATACGGGAGAGGTCGGTTGTGCGGTAACGGACCTCAGTCTTTCGGGTTTCTACTGTGCTCATGTTTTTACCGAATTAGTGTACATCTTCAAAATTTACATCAACCTCCATCTTGTTGATTTCCGTCTGATAGCGTGCAAGCAGACGCTTGAAGTATAGCTGCATCGCACAGACTTGGTCACTGAGGGCGTCACGCTCTAATGATGACATTCTCGGCACGGGGTCAAATAGCAGTTTCGTAGCCTCCGTAATGCGCTTGCCGAGGTTGGTCAGCTCTATGAGCATATGGTCAGTAGGCGATTCGGCTACTTTATAGGCTGCCTCAAAGGCTTTGGACGGAGACCATGAACGGTAACCGTCGGAGTATTCAACGAGGTAGCCGTCATTGCCTATATTGTTTTTTACTGTCTCGTCGGTGATTTTTGCGCCTAAGCGTTGCGCCTCACCTGCGCCCATCGGCATGGCCTTGATAGTCTTGGTGCCGATGTAGGTCTTAAATGTTGTTTCCATTGTCATGTTGTTTTTTGGGGTTGGGGTGTTTGTTGGATAGTTTGCGGGAGAGAGCCTTTAGGCGTCGGGCGGCGTTGATGGTGCGGGTGTCGGAGGGGGAGCAGCGCACGGCGGCGAGGACGCGGGGGAGCTTTTCGACCAGCAGGGCGTGGTCGGAGTCGGAAATCTGTTTCATCGTTACGAGATATTTATGTCGTGGTGAAATGTCCTTGCGGGCAAGGGGGTATCGTCGGACGGCTTTGGCGGGTGACGGGGGATGAGCATGGGCACATGGTTGATGGTGATGTGCCCCTCGAAGTCGTCGGAGAGGGCGAGGGCGCGCATACAGTCTAGGATGTCGTCGCGTGCCTCGGCGAGTACGTCGTTGTAGGTCACGGCGGCGGGTTCGATGCCGCGCATGGCCTTGTCGGCGGTGACACGGCGGCAGATGGACGACACGTAGTCGAGTAATGTCGTGCTCATGGGAGGTAGTAGAAGCCTTGGAAACGTACCGTGCCGAGGTATTCGGGTGACTTGACGAGGCCGTCGCCGCGCCCGGCGAGGGTCTCCGCCCCCTCCTCGTCAAGGACAACCTTGGAATCGATGGCCTTGGGGACGCGGAAGCAGACCTGCACGGGGAAGTTGACCTTGGCGTCGCCGGTGATGACCTTGGTGGAGGCGCGCTGGGTGGCGGCGATGACGCGGTAGCCCAGGGAGCGGCCTTTTTGCAGGAGCATCCGCAGGTTTTCTTCGAGGGATTTCTCACGGCCTACGACGCGGTACTCATACTTGGGGATCGGGAAGCCCATCGGACCGCGCTTGGTGCCTACCTCCACCTTCTCGCGTATGTCGAGTTCCTTACCCGAGCGTGCGGATGATACGGCATCGGCAAACTCGTCGAACACGACAAGCGTCTTGACGGGCTTGCCGCCATCGCGGGCTCGCGACTGCATCTCGGCGACGAGCTGCGCCATGCGAGTCTCGATGTCGGAGATGTCGGAGATGACCTCGCAGCCGTCGAGGACGCCGGCAAACTCGTACTTGGGGTCGAGGACGATGATGCGCCCTACTCCGGCGAGACGCGCGTATTCGATGGTGGAGCGGATGCAGACCGACTTGCCCGACCCTGTGGCTCCGCAGACGAGCATGTGGGGCGTGGAGTGGTTGTCGAGGTCCCACACGACAGGTCGGCCGAAGTTGTCGAGGCCGAGGGGGATGCGCGAGCCTTGCAGCCACTTGGCGTCCCACAGCAGGGTGTCGCCGGAGCGGTGGGGAGCCTCGACGCAGAGGTAGGAGTGGCCGTCGTGCATGGTGAGGGTCGGGAGGACGCGCACGGAGGGCACGTCGAGGGCGTTGGCGATGTCGAGGGCATGGGAGGCGATGTTGGCAATCTTGACCCCCGCGCCTATCTCGAGTAGGTAGGAGACGGAGGAGTATGAGCCGAGGACGTGGGCCACACGCGCCATGATGCCGAATGAGCGGAGGGTGTGCTCGATTTTTTCTTGTGGTGTCATATCGGAACGTAGTTCGTAGGGGATGAATGTGGCGGCCTTGCGCCGGAATGATGTTATGACGCGCGGCGAGATGGAGGCCGTGGAGGCGTCGCGCAATTTTTTCTGACGGCGTGCGATAAGCTCGCGCTTGCTCTCGGGGATGTTGAAGTCGTCAATGTCGGCGATGAGCGTGCGTGCCCAGAAGTCGTAGAGCTCGGCGCGGTCGGCCATGGGGTCGGCGTCGTTGATGGTGTAGAGGTAGTCGGGGTCGGAGGTGGCCTGTATCATGCGGCGCAGCGGCTCGTAGAGGATGGCCTCGTAGAGGCGGCGCGTGTCGGCGTCGAGGGTGATCACCATCTTGCGTAGCTGCGGCGAGCCGTCCTTGTTGGCGGAGTGCTTGTTCTCGACATACCACACTTCGTCGACGGGCATGTCGGGGTGGAGCTGCTCCCAGTTGAGGGCATAGATGATGGCCTGCTTGGCGCCTGTGAACCCCAGCTCGTCGGCGTCGGTGTAGGCCGACTTGGACTTGTGGTCGATGATGGCGCGGCGGCAGTCGGCAAGCTCGACGACGAGGTCTATCTGCCCGTGGCACGGGAGGGGGATGTCAACGCCGTTGACGGTGAGCCACGACTCGGTGCGCAGCTCGACGTCGACGACCCGCTGCAGGGAGGCGGTGTAGACGTCGCGCTCGTTGTAGAAGTTGGAGATGAGTGCCGTGGCGGTCTTGGTGGCCGCCTCGATGCACTTCTCCACGGTGGGTGTCTTCTTGCCGAGCTTCCAGTCGTTGGCGCGCATTTGGTCGATGGAGGCGTAGGCGGCCTCCTCAAGCTCCGCTATCGGGGTCTCGCAACCTGTGTCTCGCAGCCGCTTGAAAAATAACTCGAGGGCGGCGTGGTAGGCGGTGCCGGCGACGGTGGTGGCCGAGCGGCGCGACGGCTCACGGTAGATGTAGCGTCGCTCAAACTCCTTTTCGTTGCGGGCGAATGTGGCGACGCCCGAGTAGGACCACGAGTCGATGAGGAAACGGGAGAAGTGCTCCTGCAGCTCGTCGCCTATCAGCAGGGCATACCGGTTGATGGCTGTGGCGGTCATGGCATGTCAAACACTGAGGGTTGCGTGCCGCCCTTGTCGGATGCGGCGCGGGAGCGCACCTTTTCCTTTGCCTCGGCGAGCGAGGGGGCGGGGATGGATGGCTTAGGGGAGGCGTCGCGACGCTCGCGTAGCTTTTCCTTGGCCTCCTCGACGGAGGCGGTGGGCTGCGGCTTGGGGGCGGATTCCTCGACGGGGGTCTCGGACATGTCCTCATACTCGATGTCCTGGATGTCCTCGATCTCCTCGCGGGTGGGGAAGCCCATGGAGACCTCGGGGGCATAGACGCGCTGCCAGAACGCGGCGGCGCGGTAGGTGAGCATGAGCTGCGGCATGGTGACCCACTTGGAGCCGTCCTTGGTGTACCATCCCTCCTTGATTGCCATCTCGATTGTCACGGGATCGGACTCGAGCACCTCGCCGGTGGACTTCTCCGTGCAGTAGGCGACGCACTCGAAGTTGTCGATGTCTTTGAACTCGTCGGTGTCCACGAGCTTCACGTCCTTTATGCGCCCGCTGCCATTGGGGTTGTCTTTCCACGTGACCTGCTGCACCTTGATCCTGCCTATCTTGCCGAGGGGACGCTTGCGGTAGCGGATGTTGGTGAAGCGCCCGAGCTTGTTGATGCACGCGACGAGGAACTTGGAGGACCACGACGGGGAGCCGTTGACGACGTAAAGCTCCTTCATGACCATCAGGGCGGGGAGGTTCATGCGGTAGGCGAGGTCGAGGGCGATGATGCAGTTGCCGATGTTGCCACGATAGGCGGTGGGGACGATGGTGGACTCGGCGTAGGGCTTGGCGCACCGCTGCATGTTCTCGAACTGCCGCTGTATCTGCCCGGCGGCAGAGGCGTTGTACTCGGCGTTGGAGCGGGCGGTGGCGAGCTGGAGCTGCAGGTTGGCGACCTGTATCTCCTTGTCGAGGCTCACGGGCTGCTGTCCCTGCGCGCCGGTGGCGGGGTTGTTGTCGTTTGTCATTGTGATGGGTGTATTTGGTTGCCCTCTGACAGCTTCGGGCGTTGCTTGCGTAATTGGAAAGCCGCCCTACCCTCGCGGGCGGGACGGCTCGACGAAAAAAAAAAGTAATGTATATGGGTAGGTATCGTGCCCCGGGCGCGGGTCGGACGCGCCACGGACAGCGGGATGCGGTGCCGGATAAAAACAAACCTTACTCCTTAACCTGCATGAAGGGGGCGCGATTGGGGAACGCCCCGACGGCAATGCATCCGTGCCGCCGTTCCTCCGGGACGGGGCTTGGCGGGGTCAGTCGTGACGCCGCTTGTACTTGAGGTACTCGATATGGGACAACTCGCGGGCTGTGGCCGTGTCGCCCTCGTGCTCGGCGGCGGCGATGAGCGGCCCTATGTCCTCCCACGGGGTATAGGGGTCGTTGGCGCGGGCTATGAGCCGCGCGGGGTCGTAGGTCGGTGACATAATTTTATGGTAATAAGATTAAAGGGTATCACGCTACAGATGGAAAAGTGTCACAAAATCCGTATGAAACCGATGGCGCGATACCCTGATTTTTGTATATTTGTATTGTCACAAAATATCAAGTCTTATGAAACCCGTAAACACTCTTTTGGAAATCATGAAAGCCGGGGCCTCAATAACCGTCAATGGCCACGGGGTAAGCTCCACGTCACTAACCACCCTGGCAAAAGGGGCTGCTGCATTTAACGTGCACCTGACCATCCGGGGAGTATCTGGAACATCAATCATTACATTGCAGGATATCGCCAAGGCGGGAGCAGGGCATGTCACTCTCGATTTTTGCGAGTAGTGAAGCCCTCGATGCCGTAGATCATACGGTACAGTTCCTCGGCGAGGTTGTCGTAACGGCACTCCTTGTAGCCGTGCTGCAACGCCATGCTGACGCAGCGGCGGCGACGGCGCGTGTCGCGCCATGAGCGGATAAGTCGGAATAATCTTTTCATAATCGTATCTGTTTTATGGGTGAAGTGGCGGCGCGGGACGGGGTCGAACCGCCTCGGCATTCCCCTACCCTGCTGACAGCAGAGGGAGCGTCCCGCCTGTCGGGATTTCCGCGCCATTGTCGGGCAGCCGCCGTCATCACGACGCCGACGACCCTGCCTTACTAAACATTAACTCTAATAATCCTTATCGAATCATACTTGCTGTATCATGAGCAATGTGCCCCGGGAGGTTCCGGTGTGGCTCTTGCGGGCGCGGGTGCGCCCCGGGGCGGGTGTTGTGTCTGCTCTTGGCCGGGCCAGTGCCGTTGACGCCCTGTTTGCGGCAGATGGATGCGTAGAGTGCATCACGCTACTTCAAGTCGGTGCTTTGGGGAGGACATGTCACTCCTTAATGCTCTGGCCGAGTTCTCACGCATCGCTCTATGTTCCCGCCAACAACGGGCGAGGTCTGCGCCGGTGACTTCGGGCATTGGCGGCGACCGGACGCCGGCCTTGCAGGCATAGCCAATGCTGCTGTCCCTGATATGGCGCAGGGGACGCCGTGGTGGGAAAGGCGGGACTCGAACCCGCATCCACCCGCTCTCGTCAGCGGGCCTCTATCCGATTGAGATTGTCTACTTTCCCGTGTGCTCGTCTCAAGAAATGAGCCAGTCGTAGAGACGTTGAGCGTGATCGAGGGCGGGGGTCTGCCTGACGCACCAATAGCGTAGCGGCCATTGGCGCACGGGGCTGTGGAGCACCCACCCTATCTGCTTGTCTATCTCGTCGGGGCGCATCATCGCGAAGCCGCGAAGTGTCGCCAGTTGTCTGCGCAGGTATGTGCGGATAAGTCGTTTCATGCTTTTGGGATTTTATGGGATGAATTATAGTGTCGCCGCGCGGTGTTGCGGGTGAGGCTTAGGCGTGCCATCATGACGGCTGCGCCGAGGATGGCGAGCAGGACTATGGCGTCGGCAAAGGTGGCTACGTGCCCTCGGATGACATGGGCGGTGCCCCATGCCGTGGCGGCCACGAGGCCGAGGAGCGACAGTCGGAGGTTGAGCGGTAATTTCATATCGGGGGATGGGTTTTGGGAATTATCGGAATTGGGATTAGGAGGCCATGTAGCGGCGCAGCTCGTTCTCGGAGATGCCGTGGCGGCCGTTTGCGCCGCTACGCTTGGAGCCAAGGCGACCGTGGTGGATGAGATCGTAGATATAGTCGGTCGACTTGCCGAGCATCCGTGCGGCCTCCTTGACGGAGACGAGGCGGTCGGCACAGCGCACGTCGGCGTTGATGAGGTCCGAGATTTTCTGCATCTCGCCACGGAGCTGGCGCATCTCGCGTGCGAGGGCCGATAGCTGTTGGTCGATTGTCTTTGCCATGGGTTATATCGTTTTTGTCGTTTAAGTTGCTCCCCCGGCCACATCGAAGTGGCGCTCAACGCCTTTCGGGGGATTTTCTTAATTTTGCAGTACCAATCAAAAAATTAAGAAGTATGAATAATGATTTTATCTTGTTTAGGCGGGAGACTGAGTATCTCGGCTATCGTTCTCTTTGAGCTTTTCGAGATACGCCGAATGTCGTAATCTAAACTCCATTTCCCAGCCGGAAAGCACTTTGCCGATGAGGTCGCACACCTTGTCGCGGTTGGTCTTGCTGTAGCCGTAGGCTTCGGCAAGACGTTGGATGTCTTTAAGTATTTCCTGCACGCGGCCTATCGTGAGGTACTCAAAGCCGGGCATCGGCTCGCGGTTGATATAAACGACCAGGGATACTGTCTCAATGTCCGGGCGAAACCTATATTGGGCAGCCAGCACGGCACGCACGCGCTCCGAGGCGTAGACGGCGGCCTCCTCGTTGTCGAAGATGTTGCCAGCCTTTGTCAGGGCCTCTATGGCATCTTTGTTGGAGGGGAAGCCAAGGGTATCGCATTGGCGAAGCTGCTCGGGGCGGAAGTCAACATGGCGCAGATACCATTTGTCTGACGGCTTTGTCGCGTTGGCTTCTATTCCTATTCCCTCGTACTCCTGTTTAATTTTGCCATACAATTCAGAAATACTCGCGTTGTCGTTTTTGTCTTTTGTCATTGTGTAATGGAATTAATTGTTTTCAGAGGGAGATGGGAACCACTGCCCGACCTTTGTGCATTTGGCCAAGAAGACCGTCAGCGATACGAGGGCACGCTTGATAAGGCTTGCAGACCCACTGGGGTAAGGAGGGGGAATTTGCCCGGCTCTCGACATTGCCACGCGGGCAATAATGCCTGTGCAATGCCTTGTCATGCGGTTGAGGCGGTAGGTGACAATGCCGTCGTCATATGTCGCTATCGATTTCATGCGTTGGAGGCTTTATTGCAGAACTCCTCCCACTCGTTTGCAATCTCCTCGACCGTGGGCCTCGTTTTCCCGACAGGCGACACGGTGCATGTCGAGGTGGAGGATGGAGCCTGCGAGGGATTCTCACGTAGCGTCTGCGATTTCCTCCTTAGCCACGCCAACAGTTTCGTCAAGATTCCCTTTGACTTTATCTGAGACTTCGTTACATGGGTCAATAGAATACATTGGGTTGGTAGATAGGTGGCGTAGCACATAATGTCCCTATTGAGACCTTTGGAGACGGCATATCGGCAAGGCTCACATGTCCCTGGCACATACAGGGCACATTCCCTATAATATGGCGACTTGGCTGCATGTTTTGCCCAAAAGGGGCGGATGATGGAAATCTTCTTCATAGCCGGGGGTATTAGGGAATTGCGGGGAACAGCTCCGCGGCGGTGGTGTTGAAGTGGCTGGCGAGGACTTCCTGCGTCAGGGCGTCGGGGACACTGGAGCATGTCTCGGTGTCGGACAGCCACCGGCGCACGGTAGGCTCGGTCTTGTGGGTGACACGGCATATCTCCTTGATGAAGGCCACCGACGGCGTGTCGGGCTTCGGCTCTTCCTTGACCTTGGCATAAATCTCCTTGAATGTCATATTTTAATTTGAATGTTAATATCTATTTATTATATTTGCGATAGTGTTTTACTATCACGATGCAAAGATACGAACTATATTTGTATAAGCAACAACCCATACAAATAAATTTCGTATATTAACAATAATTAGATTATCTTCGCATGAGCAGACGTTTTGGAATATGTATAGCTATATGGATGGCAGTACTGACTATCATCGCTTTAGCAGCGTTATGCCGTTCTTTCCATACAGAGGAACCACTCACAATGGACTATATGGGTTTATTGGTCGGGATTTTAGCTGCACTATGCACTATTTTAATAGGATGGCAAATATACACCTTGGTAGATCTAAAAAGAGTGGATGAAAAATTCAAGGACATGGAGGACAACCAACAAACTGAAATTTTACGAACAAGTTTACAAATATACGAATCAGTCTCAGCCTTGACCATCCAAATAGCATGTGGAGCGACAAAGGATGAATTATTTCCTCAGTCCGTAATGTTCGAACTATTGGCCATTGTAACATGTAGCAAATTAGGAGATTTCAAGGAATGTCAAGCCAAGATAGAAATATTAGTCCAAAATAACCCCCATTCTCTTAGCATCACAGAATATGAACGGGAATTGTACCTAAAAGCGTTGTCAGAGATGGTTGGCATCCCGCAGATACAAAATTATCCGTCTCTTATCTCTTGGGTTGCAACTTTGAAAGCAAAGCCAGGCGATTGATGAGTTTGAGATTTTCCTCGCCAAATCTAATCAACCACTTGGCATAGCTCTTTTTCTTATTGTCAAAATATGCCTCTGCACCATCCATAATTAGATAATGAGCCTGACACCGCAGATTAGTTGGACATACCGCCGTTCGGTGTAACGACAATACAAATATACAAATTATATTCGTATGAAAAATAGAAAATTTCGTCTTGAGAAAGCATTTGAACACCTCCGATATATAGGGGAAGTTCAAACAAAAAAATCATTTGCCCAAATTCTTGGGGTCAATTACAGCAATTTATCAAGTGCATTTAATGGCGAAGAACGGTATCTGACAGATAATTTGTTCCAACGGATATCTGATAAATTCCCCATTTTTAATTTTAACTGGTTCATAACGGAGGAGGGTGAGATGCTAAACAATGACGATTCAGAATCAAAGAATGGGGAATCAAGGGATGCCGAGTTGGTTGAAGTCGAGGAAGTGAATACAACTCCCACAAAACAAGAAAAGGAATTCCGCTCATACTTCAAGAAAGACAAGGTAGTGATGGTTCCGCTCTATAATATGGACTCGGTAGGAGGTTTTGATTCAGAGAACCAAGTATTGCCATCGGAAGAAGAATATGTCGAGGAGTACGTGCCTTTCTTAAACGCATTTCCCGATGACTTTGCATGCCATGCGAGCGGAGATTCAATGTTACCGCGTATTCCATCAGGCTCCATCCTCTTACTGCGATGCGTGCCGGACTGGAGAGAATATTTTGGCTTAGGCCACGTCTATGTCCTCCTCCTTAGAGACGGACGCCGTATAACCAAACGCATAACACGATCGGAAGTAGACCCGCAAAAATATGTCCTATGCGAATCATACAATCCCGACTATCCCTCGGAAGAATTGCCCCGTAGCATGATTTTGAGGGTATGGAAAGTGGTCGACATGCTAATTCACGAGGGTTTCTAATCATCAAGAATAATATAATATGAGAACATTACTTATCACCTTACTCGTCAACATTGCAATGGCAGTAAATGCCCAAAATTTTGAATGGATTCAACTCGCTACCGATCAAAAGCAAGATTGTGTTGCGTATATATACGAAGATATCATCCATCCGATGGACAACAATGGCAATTTTAGAGTATGGATAAAATTGGAATATGGACAAAACGCAACGAATATAAGAGCTGGATTTCCAAATGCCACCTATTCCCTAGATTTATACGAATTTAGGCCTAACCTTAGTGAATATCGTGTAATGGAAAATTTTTTCTATAACAAGCATAAGGAACTAATTGGCCGTGTCCCTTATGAAGCGAGATGGGAATATGTTGTACCTGGTTCTCTAATGGATATTATGGCAAGATGGATAAAAAAGAACAATTAACGAATCCAATAAAATCCCACGAAATATGGAAAAGAACCAGACCTCTGCATGAACAACTTCAAACTATGAATTAATAAACCGCGATGCAACAATGAGGAATATCCTATTATCCATTATCGGCCTATTGGCACTGTGCGCCTCGTGCGCTGGCAGTGACAGTATTGGACAGTATGTATACGTCGATTATTTTGCCGTTATCCACATAGACCGCAAGTGCGCATCCAAGGTGATTGAAAATCCAAAGACCAAGGAGGAACGCATGGCTAACATGGAGGGAGTGTCTTTCATCGATACCTGCAATCTCATATCCACGACAAAGGCTGACTACGAGTACACTTTTTGCCCACGGTGTATCAACGATGGAACATACCGTCACCTCTCATCAATAATGGAGCAAAATGAAAAGCTAAATCACGAAGCCGAAAAACTTTGGAAGCAAATCGACAAGGCAAGGAGATGGTTATACGGCAAGCTGTACCAAACATATGACCTACCCGGTTATGATGACTTCGTAGAGGATATGGCCGATAATCAAAAGCGTAAAAGGATCTATGACGTAGCTCTCGAAGAGGGGCTTGATGTGGGTTCTACCTTTGAGGAGTTTTCAGAGACACTCGGCTTCAAACAATAATCCAAAATCACAAATGAAAATGAAAACTTTACGACATCTACGGCTATTGACATTGACAGCGGCGTTGCTGCTGAGCCTCACGCCGATGGACGGCGGCATGGAGGCGACCGAGGCTGACACCACAGTGTGGATATGCGGCGGCCCGAAATCAAAGCGATACCACTCCACCAAGAACTGCCCGGGGCTGAACCGTTGCAGCAAGACACCCCGCGCCGTCTCCCTCTCCAACGCCCGCGCAAGCGGCTACACCCCCTGCCGCAAGTGCTACTGACACCCTTACGTTTAGGTATAAAAATGACACTAAATTAAAAATCGGATTATGGAGTTCAAAATCATTTTATTTATTATTATAATGGCATTAATAATGAGTGTCCATTATATAAAAACACGCCCATTATCAATAAAATGGTTAATCCGTAAACAAAACCTTTTGGAACATTGGAAAACCTTGCTCATCGATTTATTTAGCTTAGTCGGAGCCGCCATAACCATACTCTCAATATATGTAAGCGACCGCAAAGATTGGGGACAAATGAAGTGGAGTGACATTATTGTTTTTGGAATCGTCATTTTTATTTTAATAATTTGGGGAAGAAAAAGTTGGGAAACACTTGAGTCCAAGACGTTAGAATTAAATAAAGATTTATTTTTCAAGTACATTGCAGAGGAAGTAAAAAAAGCATCTGCAACTATCGAATGTATTGCAGGGGATGCATCTTGGCTGAGAGACCAAAGGGACACATACAAATACATATCAGAGCATAAGCCTGAGGTAAAGATAAACATATATTATTCGACCGAGGCACATAAACGCTATATGAAACTTATACGAGAATATGCCCAATGGGGCATTAATATGATTCCATACCCGTTTAAGTTTGAAACTGAATACCTGAAAGGTGTACTGATAGATTCCGATGAGAATGCAAAATTCTATTCAATTAAAAAAGAAGAAAATGGATGCATTTCTACAACAAAATTCAACGCAGGATGCTATGAATACTGTTTAGCTGTGGCATTTATCAAAAATATAGATGCAGCAATTAAAAACAAGAAAAAGAATAAAGTTATCATAGGAATCGCAGGGTTGAATAACATTGGCAAAACATCTCTGTGCAGAAAAATTAGGCAACAATATAAAGAACAGGTTGTCCTAATCGATGATACGTTTATAAACACAGAGAATGAGACGTCATTTGAAGTTGCTCTATTTTGTCTTACAAATCAGATTCTCGAGTATCTGAACTCCACAAAAAGGCAAACAGATAAAGATAAGCCATCCATAATCCTCTTTGACAGAACGCCATTCGATAATTTGATGTTCTTGAAACGTTACCGTCCAAAAGACAAATATGGAACCTATACCTACAAACTTGAATCGCTATTGAGAATTTTTATGTCCAATTTTACTCATATAATTTTTCTTTGTCCAGACAAAAAGCTAACTAATTGCAGCACAAGCTTCATAAACGAATTTGAGCGAAAAGAGTTAACCCGAAGTTTAGATAAAATATATGGCATTATCAAAGAAAAAATAACAAAAGTAAACGTTCATTATAGTGTAAATGAGGAAAGTTTCTCACAACAAATAGATGAATTGTCACAACAAGTATCACAAATTATCGATGATCATTTAAAGCCCGATGAAAAATCTTGACATTTTTAGGAATGGCTCAATATTTTTTGAAATAGACATGGAGAACAATTTTAGTAAACTTGAGCACTTCTTGGAAACCATAAATTACTAAAACGCAATTACTTATCTTAGACTGTTCTTTATTTGATATACATTGGCAACAGCCGATAACACTATAATAATCATGGAACTGAAAGAATTTATAAAGACCGCTATCTCGGACATAACCAGCGCAATCAGCGAGCTGCAAAGTGACCTTGACAATGGAACGATTGTCAATCCAACGTTAACCCAAGGTGCGCGTGACAAGTGCGTTATGAGGGATAATGCAATTATACCTATTGAGCATCTCAATTTCGACATCGCAGTCACAGCCTCCGAAGCATCCGGCGCTGACGGAGGCGCAAAAGTCGGCATCAGTGTATTCGGAGTAAAGGTCGGTGCAGAGACAAGCTCAAAGCATGAGAATGTCTCTCGGTTGACATTTTCAATACCCATTGTCTTTCCAGCTACACATGTCAAGCCCTTGAAGAATGAGGAGCAGCCGAAAAAAGGCAGCAGACCGACTTATGGCGATGAAACTAAAATTGCGCCCTAATCTTTAAGCCATTCATACGCCCAATTGGCTGCCTCACCAGCCTCTTGTGGAGTGTCATACTTTGCGGCATAAAACCAAAAGAGACGATGATACAGTCGGCGATTACGCCATATGTAGATGCGCTTGCGGATGATTTTGAAGAACTTTTTCATGCTGCCAAAGATACTACAATCACGGCCAATCTGCAACATTAGTCAAAACTTGAATACATAAAATAAACCCCTTTTGTTTTCCAACTAAAATATTATAAGCATGAAGAAAAAACGTGTAATAAAATCGAGCAACGGGAATCACTCACTGAAAATAGTGGTATCTGTTCCTGATATTATTCCAAACGGAACTGGAGGCATTCAATTATCACGCGGTTCAATAATAGCAGCGTTTAGTGAAAAGATTCTTAGAATGGCAGAATTGGAGCAAGCCCATTATTTCCTAAACCTCAAACAACCCCATAAGAAAGGGGATATATCCATAGATACAACAGGTGATGGTGATGAAAGTATCATCCATTTAGGAGGTGCAGGGAAAAGCCACCTAATCAGCAATTACAGACGTTCCATTTCCGTTTCAATAATAACTAAACGATAATATATGAAACCTGAAACGTTAAAACATATCGTCAAAGAATACCACAATCAAACAGTCCCAACATCTACGATTTGTCGGACTATTGTATTTGCCTTAACCGGTGCTATTTGGCTGTTTTTCCAAAGAGACGGGATTTTTTCATTCACCTATGCTTCATCTTTGGGGTTGGTATTATTAGGAATCTATATTTTCATAGATGTATTCCAATATTTTTCAGGAGCATTAATGTACGGTCTTATGTTCTTCCGCAAAACCAAAATAAAGAATCCCGATTCACTCATCGATAAGGCAGATTTATTTTCATTCATCATGTTCCTAACCAAATTCCTATACCTGCTCGCAGTTATAGTTGTGTTTGCTGTTTACATCTTCACGGTCTTATACGAATCGTAATTTTTTTGGTGCAAATTTGGTACATAACAAGCCAATCACTGAATAAGGCACTATATATAAATAATATACAAATATATACATATCCCCCACGGGGATACGACTAAAGCCGCCGGGGATAGGCGGATTTTATTTTATACCGCTGACAGTCAGCAGCTTACCCCATTAGCCACAAGGCCATTTTCGGGGGCTTTTCGGGAGCCTCGACAAAGCACTTTTAGGCTCTTTTCAGGCGGTTTTTGGTGTCCTTGGGGTCATTTTTGGTACAATGTACCAAAAATTTTCGTATTGTTTTTTCATTTTTGGGGAGGGAAATGTGGTTTGGTTGGGGATTTTTCGTATCTTTGTGTCATTGCCGACTTGGCAAATCATCGTGTCACATTATGAAAAAATATATTAAGGATTTTACGGTTGTTGAAAATAGGATGGTTCATGCCAACTATTCGCTGCTGATATTATCGCCGAAGGATGGGGCGCTGCCGGACATGATGCCGGGGCAATTCGTACAGGTTGCCGTCGACAATTCCAAGACCACTTATCTCAGACGTCCGATTTCCATAAATAATGTGGATTACGATGCCGGGCATCTATGGCTGTTGATACGGAAGGCGGGAGCAGGCACTGAGGCACTGATGGAGCTCAAAGCCGGTTCTGCCGTGAATCTCGTGCTTCCTCTCGGCAATAGCTTCAACGCGCCACAGGATGCCGACCGGACATTGCTGCTCGTTGGCGGTGGTGTCGGCGTCGCTCCGATGCTCTATTGGGGAAAATGGCTTAAATCCAACGGCTATAAGCCGACATTCCTGTTGGGGGCACGGACTGCCGATGATGTCCTTGAACTGGATGAGTTCAAGAATGTCGGAGAAGTCCATATCTCCACAGAGGACGGCTCGCTTGGCGAGAAAGGCCTCGTGACACATAACAGCGTGCTACAACACAGGTGGGATCACATATATTGCTGCGGTCCCGCACCCATGATGAAGGCAGTCGCCTCAGTTGCCGTAAAACTCGGTGCCGATTGCGAGGTGTCGCTTGAGAATATGATGGCGTGTGGTCTTGGGGCGTGTCTATGCTGTGTGGAAAACACCGTCAAGGGAAATGTATGCGTCTGCACGGAAGGCCCGGTATTCAACATAAACCAACTGACATGGCAAGACTGAACGTAAAAATAGGATCGCTTGAGCTTAAAAATCCTGTCCTCACAGCGTCGGGCACATTTGGCTACGGAACTGAGTTTGCAGACTTCATAGACCTCAACCGTCTCGGAGGATATATCATAAAGGGCACCACACTCAATCCGCGTGAAGGCAACCCTTACCCCCGCATGGCCGAGACGCCGTCAGGTATGCTCAATGCCGTAGGCCTGCAGAACAAAGGCGTCGACTATTTCATCAACCACATCTACCCGCATATCAAGGACTATGACAGTCATTTGATTGTCAATGTCTCAGGTGCGACCGTAGATGACTATGTGGCGGTGTGCGAAAAACTCGCGCCGCTCAACAAGGTGAATGCCGTCGAGGTCAATATCTCGTGCCCCAACGTGAAACAGGGAGGCATGGCTTTTGGCACCACATGCACCGGAGCTGCGCAGGTCACCAAGGCTGTTAGGGCGGCCTATCCTAAAAACGTGATAGTGAAGCTATCGCCAAATGTAACGGACATCACTGAAATAGCCCGTGCCGTAGAGGCCGAGGGTGCAGACTCCGTGTCGCTAATCAACACGCTGCTCGGTATGGCAATAGATGTCGAGAAACAACGCCCCTACCTGTCGACCGTGACAGGCGGTCTGTCCGGGGCGGCAGTGCGCCCTGTGGCCGTCAGGATGGTATGGCAGGTCGCCCATGCCGTCAAAATTCCCGTGATAGGGCTTGGTGGTATAATGAACGGACGCGATGCCGTAGAGTTTATCCTTGCCGGAGCCACAGCCATAGAAGTCGGCACAGCCAATTTCATAGACCCTGCCGTGACGATGAAAATCATCGACTACATAGACGAATATTGCGCCCGACACCATGTATCTGACATACATGAGATTATCGGCCTGATATAGTCATCTCCAACCTCTCTCCTCAAATAAAATTTTTCACTACTCTAAATTTCTAATCCATGAAAAAGACACTCTCCCGTGCCTATGTAGGTCCTATTCCGACCGTGATGCTCTGTATGGTACTGTCCGCAGGCAATGCAATGGCCGAAGACGGCTATCTGCCCGTAAAAGATTTTGACGGCCAACAAAAGGCAGTCGTTGGAAAAGACTTGAACCTTTGGCTGTCATCAGACTGGATACGCACAAAGAGCAAGGGGAACTGGCATGAGACTGATACAAGAGCCGCCGATTGTGCGACATTCCTCCTCCACAACGGCATAATATATACCGGAGGTAAATGGGACAGCGCGGATGACAGCGTGACATTCCACCGTTATGACGCTTCGACAGGAGAACAATTGACAGACATACATATCAGACTCAACGGCTATGCCGACAAGCCATCATCGGGATATGTCACCCTACGCGCTGATGACGTCGGGACAGTATACATGATAGGCGCAATTGGAAAAATAAAAAGCCTCGTGGACGCCCCGGCAGTCTTCTATACCGTGAATCTCCAAGATGCAACCATAACAGGCAAACACACCATTTCGGGAATTAAAGACGGATGTTTCTATCCTATCATCAACGGAGACATTGCGGGCGGCGACTATGACGTGTGGCGCGTGTATGGGGGAAACGTCTACCGCAATAAGGAGGAATATAAACTGAAGACCACATACGGGATTGCAAAGCGTCCGACCATCACACCCATAACGCGCGACAAGGTAATCGTTGATTGCGACAAGTCAATGCCACAATCAGGGCGCGTCATTGCGTCCGGTCGATGGGATACCCAGAGCCTTTATCAGGAGGACAATTCCCCATACGACCACGCTGCAAGCAGCAACGGGCTATCCTATTTTGACCATAAGGATATAGAGATGACCGGAATATCGGTGATGGAGGACGGGATACAGACATACTATATCGTACGCCACATCGCGCCACTGTCAAAGTACCAGAATATCACCTACGACCTTGAATATGACGAAAGCCCCGACATGCAATCCCATCTGCTATGGAAATTGCCTGTCGATTTCTCTAACGGGGAGGTATCCGCCCCGTTGTCAATGATGCAGACGGCCAAATCGGGCAACTCGACAAAACTGTATGTCGCATCTCCGGGATACGGTATCAGCGCGTACACCATCATCGGCCCGGGGCGCACGACCGAGAGCAACATCACGTCAGCATCCGACGACAATCCCCAATTTGTCCTTTCCAACCGACAAATAAGTTTCCCATACGCGGTCAATGCCGGCATCTATGACCTTGACGGACGCTGTGTGCTTGCGGCAGAAGAGGCTACCGTGCTCTCATTGGCACATCTTCCAAAGGGCGTTTACATATTACATATAGCAGGCGAGAGAAGCGCAAAGATAGTTTTGTAAGGTCATTTCTTACGTCCCTTAACATTGGCGTGCTCCAAAATTTGGGGCACGCCATTTTCAAAGACATAGGGAAAAGCAGAGGGAGAAGCTCTCACGAGTTCCTCCCTCCCATATTACAAAGGTTTGAAAAAGTGAAGTTTTAGTTTAGTTATTCATCAGCGTTCTGCTCGGCGTATGCCTTGAGGAGTTTATCCTGGACATCAGCAGGCACAAGCTCATAAGCGGAGAACTTCATCGTGAACGACGAGCGTCCGCCGGTTATGGAGCTGAGGGCTGTCGAATATGACGACATCTCCTTGAGGGGCACGCGGGCCGATATCTTCTCAAATCCATTCTCACTCGACATGCCCATGATAATCGCACGGCGTCCCTGAAGGTCGCTCATCACATCGCCCATCACATCGGCAGGCACGAACACCTCCACGTCATAGACAGGCTCAAGAATCTTGGGATTGGCGGCACGGAACGCCTCGCTGAAGGCATTGCGTCCGGCAAGACGGAACGAGATTTCGTTTGAGTCAACCGGGTGCATCTTGCCGTCATAGATGCAGACCCTCACGTCGCGTGCATAGCTGCCGGTCAGAGGACCCTGTTCCATGCGGTCCATAAGTCCCTTCACGATGGCGGGAATAAAGCGGGCATCGATTGCACCGCCCACGATACAGTTGCAGACAACGAGTTTGCCGCCCCACTCCAACGGTATCTCCTGGGTGTCACGCACACTCATCTTGTACTCCTGGTTGCCAAAACGATAAGTGTCGGGGGCAGGCATACCCTCGGTGTAAGGCTCGATAATCAAGTGGACCTCACCAAACTGTCCCGCGCCACCCGACTGCTTCTTGTGACGATAGTCGGCGCGTGCAGCCTTGGTGATGGTCTCACGATATGGTATCTTTGGCTCTTCAAATACGATTGGGAGTTTGTCGTTGTTCTCCACGCGCCATTTCAGCGTGCGCAGGTGGAACTCGCCCTGTCCCGACAGTATTGTCTGCTTCAATTCCTTTGACTGTTCAACCTGCCATGTCGGATCTTCCTCATGCATACGGGTGAGTATCTCACTAAGTTTCTCGGCATCGCTCTCAGTGACGGGACGCACGGCACGCTGATACTTGGGAGCAGGGTATTTTATGAAGTCAAATACATATTCGCAACCCTTCTCGTCGAGGGTGTTGCCCGTGCGCACGTCCTTCAGCTTGACCGATGCGCCTATATCGCCGGCACACAACTTATCAACCTGAGTCCTTATCTGACCGCACACACAGAATATCTGGGCAAGACGCTCCTTGCTGTCGCGGCTCACGTTATTAAGGTCGGCACCGGCATTGAGCGTACCCGACATCACCTTGAAGTAGCTCACCTCGCCGATATGCGGTTCAACAGTGGTCTTGAACACAAAGAGGCTGAGAGGTCCGTCACTGTCGGGCTTCACCTCGTCACCGGCTGTATCAACCGGAGCGGGCATATCGTCAACAAACGGCACGACATTGCCAAGGAACTCCATCATACGGCGCACGCCCATATCCTTCAACGCGCTCACGCAGAACACCGGGAAAATCGAGCGGTCGACCAAACCCTTGCGAATGCCCTCGCGCATCTCGTCCTCCGAGAGGCTACCCTGTTCAAAGAATTTCTCCATAAGGGTCTCATCATTCTCGGCAGCCGCCTCAACGAGAGCCTGATGCAATTCCTTGGCCTTATCCAGCTCGTCAGCCGGGATATCCTCAATCGTGGGCACGCCGCCATCGGGGCCCCACGAGTATTTCTTCATCAACAAGACGTCAATCATGGCATTGAAGCCGGGTCCTACACTGATAGGATACTGTATAATGGTGACCTTGGGACCGAATATCTCGCGCATCTGCTCTATCACGTTGTCATACTCGGCCTTCTCTCCGTCGAGCTGATTCATGGCAAATATCACAGGCTTTTTTAATGCTGCGGTCGTACGGAATATGTTCTGCGTGCCCACCTCGACGCCATATTGGGAGTCAATGACTATCACGCCCGTATCGGTGACATTGAGTGCCGTGATGGCACTTCCCACAAAGTCGTCAGCCCCGGGGCAATCTATGACATTGAGCTTCTTGTTGAGAAATTCCGCATAAAAAATGGTTGAAAAGACCGAGTAGCCATACTCCTTTTCAACCGGGAAATAATCACTCACCGTATTTCCGGCATCTACGGTGCCGCGACGTTTTATAACTCCACACTCGTAAAGCATTGCCTCAGCGAGTGTGGTTTTACCCGAGCCTTTGCTTCCAAGCAAGGCTATATTTTTGATTTCGTTGGTCTGATAAACCTTCATGTTATTAGAATATTAGTGAGTAAAATGTTAGTCAGGTTATTTTTATTGAGCGCAAATTAGCATTTTTTTTTGAAAATCCCACCACCAATTTATATGTTTCACAACACATCATCCATTTATGTGTCCTCCACTATCAATGATACGGCCATTTTGTCGTATCTTTGGCATTCTTTTTGCAGGATGCAAAATGTAAGGTCAGAACAAATATATCACATTAATTATAGATGAAACATTCCGAAGACGAGAATCCGCAGATTCTTCCCCTTGGACAGATACAGATTGACGACACGGTGCGCCGTGGAGAGCCTGACTATGACTGCATGGCAGTGCTCCCGACACGCAATCTCGTGCTCTTTCCCGGTGTCACGGTGCCCATCGGCATAGAACGCCCCGCGTCATCCGCGACGGTCAACACCGCGATGACCTCGGGCAAACCGATAGTCATAGTGTGCCAACGCGACCCGTCGACCGACTGGCCGACCATAGAGCAGCTCTACCCGCTCGGGGTCGTGGCCGACGTGCTGAAAGTGTTCAGCCTCCCCGACGGCTCAGACACAGCCCTTGTAAGGGCACGCGGCAAGATACGCATCACCGGCACTCCCGACGGCGACAAGGCCGACAAATTCATGCTAACAGCCACTGCCGTACCCGTTAGGGAAACGGGTGCACGCGCCGGCGACGTGGAGTTCAATACATTGGTCGACACTATACGCAAGGTAACGTTGTCGCTTATCGAAGCCATCTCCAACGGCATGCCTAATGACGTGGTGTTTAACCTCAACAACATCAAAGACAATGTGGAGGCCGTCAATTTCATATGCGCCCATTCGCCGTTATCCCCCGAGGTCAAGCAAGAACTGCTCAAATGTTCACGGATAAAGGAGCGCGCGTTCAAGCTTTATGCCGAGCTGACACGTCAGGAAGAATTTCTTGAAATCACAAAAGGCATACAGGAAAAGGCGCGCACACAACTCTCCGAGCAGCAGCGCAACACCTTCCTCCAGCAGCAGATGGACGCCATACGCCAGGAACTTTATGGCGATACCGACGACGTGACCGAACTGCGCCAACGGGCCGACAATATCGGCTTTTCGGACGCCTTGAAGCACGTTGTGGAAAAGGAACTCGGGAAACTTGAACGCCTGAACCCGCAAAGTCCCGACTATCAGGTGCAGTACAGCTATATCGACACACTGCTCGACCTCCCATGGGGCAAATATTCGCCGCTCAACACCGATTTTGAGTTTGCCAAAACCGAACTGAACCAAAACCACTACGGACTCGACAAGGTGAAGGATCGCATACTGGAGCAGATAGCCGTGCTGATGAACAACCCCGAGGGCAAGTCGCCGATACTATGTCTTGTCGGCGCGCCGGGTGTCGGCAAGACATCCCTTGGACGTTCGGTGGCAAAGGCTCTCGGCCGCGCCTACCAGCGTGTGTCGCTTGGCGGCTTGCACGACGAGGCCGAGATACGCGGACACCGCCGCACATATATCGGCGCGATGCCGGGACGCATCATGGATGCCGTGAAGCGCAGCGGCACCTCCAACCCCGTGCTGCTGCTCGACGAGGTAGACAAAATCGGCAGCGATTTCAAGGGCGACCCGTCGGCCGCGCTGCTTGAGGTGCTCGACCCCGAGCAGAACTGCCGTTTCCACGACAACTATATCGACGTGGACTACGACCTCTCTAAGGTACTCTTTATAGCCACGGCTAATACCTTGCAGACACTCTCGCAGCCTCTGCTCGACCGTATGGAGATCATCGACATCTCCGGCTACCTGCTTGAGGAGAAGATAGAGATAGCCACGCGCCATATTATCCCACGCCTCAACGAGGAGTTTGCGCTCGGCGATGACAAGCTGTCATTCGCCCCCGAGGCCATCGCAAAAATCATAGAGTCATACACGGCTGAAAGCGGCGTGCGCCAACTTGAACAGGCCATCGCGGCAATATTCCGCAAGTCGATATTGAAGAAGATGAGCGGCGAGGCGTTTGACCGTACCATCACACCATCCGATGTCGTTGCCGCTCTCGGCGTGGAGAAGTACAACAAAGACCGCTACGAGGGCAACGAGTACGCGGGAGTTGTCACAGGACTTGCATGGACTGCCGTTGGAGGTGAAATACTCTACGTCGAGTCCTCGCTGTCAAAGAGCAAGGGGGACAAACTCACACTCACCGGCAACCTTGGAAACGTGATGAAAGAGTCGGCGACAATCGCGATGCAATATGTGAAGTCACACGCAGCACAGCTAGGCATCCCCGACGAGCTTTTTGAGAAGTATGCCGCGCATATCCATGTCCCCGAAGGAGCTATACCCAAGGATGGCCCGTCGGCAGGCATAACGATGGCGACTTCGCTCGTGTCATCATTCACCCAGCGCAAGGTGCGTGCCAATATCGCCATGACCGGCGAAATCACGCTTCGCGGCAAGGTACTCCCGGTAGGCGGCATCAAGGAGAAGATACTCGCAGCCAAGCGTGCCGGTATCACCGACATAATCCTGTCTCGACAAAACCGCAAGGATATCGAGGATATAAACGAGCGGTATCTCCACGGACTGACATTCCACTATGTCTCCTCGGTTAGCGATGTGGTGAAGATAGCCATTACCGACGAGAAAGTGGCCGACGCCATAGAGCTGTAATTCCCACCCTTTCATAACGACATCGGCGTCACGGGATATCCCGTGACGCCGATGTCGTATCTTGTGGCTGTTGGCCTATTTCTTTTCTTCGGATTCCTCGGCTTCTGTCTCCTCTGCGGGAACTTCGGTAGTGAAGTCGGAGATGCCGGCTGCAATCAACTGGTTGTACCATGTGAACACCTTCTTGATATCGTTGGTATATACGCGGTCCTCGTCAAAGTCGGGTAGTATCTCCTTGAAGCAGGCACGCAGCTTGCTGTCGTCGCCAATGGCCTTGATGTCGACCTGCTCGCCATTGTTCTTCTCCTTTATAGAGGCAAAGACCTCGGTCAGGGGCACGTCATTCTCAACCGTGTAGATAGCGATATCGCCGAGTGAGATAACCTTGTCATGGGCATAGGCGGGAGTGCGCTTGCCGGTCTGCAACGACTCTACGATAAGCATATTCTTGCCTTGGTTGACGAGCTTGAAAAGTCCGGGGCGTCCGGCTATGGAAAGGATTGTTTTCAACATTGGGTTTCTAAGTTAGAGTTTGTATATCAGATTTACCGCTGCAAAAATAGCATTTTTCCTCCATTATTTACTAACTTTGCCTTCCCAAAAAGAGAAAAAGATGTTGAGCTTCCTCAAATACCTGTTCCAACTCATCATTTCCCCTGCACGCGGCTGGGAGGATGTCTCCCATGCCGGGACACCCCACGACGAGCTGACCTCGCGCGGTCTGTATCCGTTGCTTGGTGTGGCGGCTATCAGTGTCTTTGTCTCGGCGTTCTACAACCACGACCTGACTTTCATACGGCTGCTTCAGGGTGCGATCATAACCTTCGTAAAATTTTTCATCACCTATTTTATAGCCGTGGCACTGTTCTCTCTTGCCGCATCCAAGATGTCGGACGGCGAGTTGAACGAAAAAAAGAGCCATACGTTCATTATCTATAACATAGGGTTGCTGGCATTGTACAACATCATCGAGAATATCCTGCCTATACAGCTGTCGTTTGTGCAGTTCCTGCCGCTCTATTCGGCCATCATCATCTGGAAAGGGGCGCGGTATCTCGCCATACGCGAGGAGAGCATGTTGCAGTTCACGCTTTTCGGCATCTTCTCGATAATCGTGCCACCCTACCTGATAAGCTGGATTTTCAACTCAATCATCCCAAGCTGACAACATGAACTTCAAGGAAATAAATATAAAGAACAAGCGTGCCACGTTTGACTATGCCATCACCGACACTTTCACCGCCGGCATAGTGCTCACGGGTACGGAGATAAAGTCCATCCGCCTCGGCAAGGCATCGCTGGTCGACACGTTCTGCTACGTCGCCAACGGCGAAGTGTGGATAAAGAACATGTATATCGCCGAATATTTCTACGGCACCTACAACAACCACGCCGCCCGACGCGACCGCAAACTGCTGCTCAATAAGAAGGAGATAGCCAAATTGGAGAAAAACGGTAAGGAGGCAGGATTTACCATCGTGCCGATGAGGCTGTTTATCAACGACCGAGGGCTTGCCAAACTGGTTATCGGCATCGGTCGCGGTAAAAAGGAGTACGACAAACGCCAGTCGATAAAGGAGCGCGAGGACAAACGCTCGATGGCGCGCATGTTTGAGAAGAGATAACCCCTCCTATTCACCTTGCTCCCGACTGTCGATAACCGTCAACCGATTGCCTGTTATCGGGGAATAATAATCGTTAAACCTCCTAACGTTCCATTCGGCAGTAAACAAGTCAGATAGAGGACGGCCAAGTGTCAGCCATTCCCGCGAGCGGTCTATCAGCGGATAAGTCACAATACCTGTAGGCGAGTTCATGTACAGCCTCACGATAGCCTTATATTCCTTGTCATATTGCCGGCACCAATATACGGTCGAGCCGAGATGCACCAACATGGCCACTGTAACAATTGAAACTACTACCCTTCCCCTGTAAAGTTGTATACTGTTGACTTTCCGCAGAAGAATAAATATTGCGATAATACCGTATAACTGGGGGAACCAACTTATACGAGGAGCCTTTTCAGTAAAAAACATTATCACCATACCGGCTACCGAGGCGACAAAAAACGCGAGGCCCGGGGTGTGGAAAAACCGGGCGAGCAGATACCGCCCATCCCTGCGCAGAGCACAAATGCCCACAATAACAACCAGCAATGCCGCTATGTTGCAGCGCCCCACACACTTCACATAATAGTCGGCATTCTTGACAAATGACAGCGCATTGACCGCCGACTCCGAGGCACGCACATACGGGCCCGGAGCGGTCAATAGGACAGCCGCGCCAACCGCCATCCCGACAAGCATGGCAATACGCAATCGCGAGCACTCGCCACGGTTGACAAGCAGATACACTACTATACCACACAAGAAGGAGACACTTGCCATCTCATGCATGGCACCTGCCACAACCGACAGCACAAACAGCACCACCCCTTGACCGTGATTCCCATCCTTTAGCCAAAGCAATGCGAACAACAATATCACCACCGACGTCCATATATAGTTGAGCGAGAAGTCGCAGAGCAACATCTGGTCGCCCCACGGCAATAGAAACATTATACAGCCCATCATCGCCACAGGCATCCATAACGGCTTCGTGCGTCCAAGTCCGGCAACACGCATGACAAGCATATATAACATCATCGTCATCAATGCATTGAGCATATCCATCACCCACTTTGGCAGCAACGCCATAATGAACGGTACAATCATGTTGGCAAGACGCGTATTGTCGGTCAGATAACGCTCACGCCACGTTGACAGGACAATATCCCAATATGACGACTCACCGCTTCCCGACATCCAGTCACGAAACGGCAGCAGATACCACAGGTCATCATTGGCATAGGGCGTAAACATATACATCAACAAGGTTGATACCCCGATGACAAGCAACAGCCCAAGGATAAATATTTGCCGTCCGCGACCTTTCATGCAAATATCCTTTTAGCGATTAGCAAGGCCGCGGAGCCGTCGGCAAGTGTCACGCCAAAGAGCATGCGGTCTCCCCCATCCTTGACACCAAGACGCTTTTTCAGTTCCTCGGGGCGCATCATGAAATTACGTGTAGCGACATTTATCTTATCATACCGTCGCGAGAAGCCTTTTATCATTTTCGACGAGAACGGCACAATCTCCTCTATCATAAACCTGTCGCCGGGAAAATCTTGGTTAGAAACCGGGGAGAGATAAAGGTGGGTGTCGCGATGGAGTTTCGATAAGCCATATTTATGAGCAAGCAGGTTGAAGCATCCCGACTTCATCACCGCCGGATATGGCTCATAGAGGATGTCGCCGGCACACGGCATATCATATGATGCGGTGGGAACATCGTCTACCCCGCTAAATACCACCTCATTTCTGAACCCGTCACCGACAGTGACCGCATGGAGCGCAATCGCGTCATCTTCCGGGCGATTGAAATCGACATCCACGACAAGCTCCTTGCACTCCTTTTTAGTGCCATAGATATAGAGGGCGGCAACATGGGGAAGTTCCGACAACACGCGCTTTATATCGAGCATCGGCGACGACTTTATAATCAACCGGGATGCCCGTGCCTGTATATCAACCAACAAAGCCGTGACATCGGGCGAGCAGTCGCTGAGGGCAAACAGTCTTTTCCCCTCAGTTCCACGCCTCGCCGGGTCTATGAATACGCAGTCATAAGTGCTGTCACCATCCCGGATATAGTTCTCACAGCTATCATTTACCACCGTAAGATTATGCAGCCCGAGAGTATCCACATTCTGCCTCACTGCTTCGGCAACAACCCCGTCACGCTCCACCGCCACCACAGACGCGGCTCTACGGACTAACGACATGGCATCGATGCCAAGTCCACATGTCATATCAAGCACTCGGGAACCGGGGGATATTAAGGCTGCATGTTCGGTGGCCAACAGCTCCGAGGTACATTGTTCTGCCGAAAGCGCGGTAGGGAACACGAGACGCGGATTGGCGACAAACGCCGGGAGCTTCCTCGCCGCCTTACGCCGACACTCCATCTGGAGTATCATGAAATTGACCCTTTCGGCTTCAGGAGTCCCATGATAGCGCATACGCAGCCTCATCGGGTCATGGTCCCGATGACGATCCATCCATGCCGACATCTCGTCTGTAATCTCCATGCTGCTCAATTAGATAGAAAAAGACCGGGAGAACATTATGATAGGATGTCCGCCCGGTCTTTGTTGTGTTATACTGTGTTCGATTAGCCCTTGATAGCAGCTACGCCGGGGAGAGTCTTGCCCTCGATGGCCTCAAGGAGAGCACCGCCACCGGTCGAAACATACGATACAGAGTCAGCAAGGCCAAACTTGTTGACACAAGCCACAGAGTCACCACCGCCTACGAGCGAGAACGCACCATTGTTGGTAGCCTCGACGATTGCATCGGCGATTGCGCGTGAACCTGCGGTGAAGTTGTCAAACTCAAACACGCCGGCAGGACCGTTCCAGAGGATAGTCTTGGCAGGCTTGATGACCTCGGCAAATGCCTTCTGGGTCTCGGGACCGGCATCAAGGCCTTCCCATCCGTCGGGAATATCCATGCAGGAGACAACCATTGTCTTAGCATCGTTGCTGAACGAGTCGGCGGCGATGCAGTCAGTGCCGAGTACGAGGTTCACACCCTTCTCCTTGGCCTTCTTCATGATGTCGCGTGCAAGGTCGAGCTTGTCATCCTCGCAGATAGAGTCGCCGATTTTGCCGCCCATTGCCTTGGCGAAAGTATAGGTCATACCGCCGCAAAGGATAAGATTGTCAACCTTGTCCATGAGGTTTTCGATGATACCGATCTTGGTCGATACCTTGGAGCCGCCCATGATGGCAGTGAAAGGACGCTTGATGTCGCTGAGGATGTTGTCAACAGCCTTAACCTCCTTCTCCATGAGGTAGCCGAGCATCTTGTTGTCGTTGTCGAAATAGTCAGCGATGACGGCAGTGGATGCGTGCTTACGGTGAGCTGTACCGAAAGCGTCGTTCACGTAGCAGTCAGCATAGCCTGCGAGAGTCTTTGCAAACTCCTTCTGACGCTTCTTCATCTCCTTCTTGGCATCCTCATATTCGGGGGAATCCTTGTCTACATCAACAGGCTTGCCCTCCTCCTCGGGATAGAAACGGAGGTTCTCGAGCAGCAGCACCTGACCGGGCTTAAGCTCGGCAGCTGCCTCTGCGCCCTTGGCACAGTCGGGGACAAAAGTCACGTCAGTGCCGAGAGCGGCAGCGACAGCGTCCTTTATCTGACCGAGAGAATATTTCATGTTCACCTTGCCTTTGGGCTTGCCCATGTGGGACATGATGATGAGGCTACCGCCGTCGGCGAGAATCTTCTTCAATGTAGGAAGCGCGCCACGAATACGGGTGTCGTCGGTGATGTTCCCGTTCTCATCGAGGGGCACATTAAAATCCACTCTGACTATTGCCTTCTTGCCGGCAAAGTTATAGTTGTCGATATTCATTTTTGATGTGTTTATTAAGTTAATACAAATGTTTTGTCTTATTTTGGTTATTGCTTATTGTATGTCGCAAATTTACGCGAAAAAATCGAATATTGCCACATTGCCACATAAAAATATCCTAATGAATCCTTACCGGTGCAACCGTCGGCATCATATCACCGACGCATCGCGCAATAGCTGTGCCATCTCGTCGCGCAATTTGGCGGCCTCACGTCCGGCAGCCTCGGCAAAGTCCTCCTCCTTGGAGGCATAGATGATACCACGCGAGGAGTTGACAAGCAGCCCGCAGTCGCCAATCATGCCATAGCGGGCCACATCCTGCAGCGAGCCGCCCTGAGCACCCACTCCGGGCACGAGGAGGAAGCTCTCGGGGGCGACAGCACGTATATCCTTGAACATCTCCCCTTGCGTCGCGCCGACCACATACATCATCTCGTCGGTCGAAGCCCAACGCTGTGATGTCTCTATCACCTGCTCAAAAAGGCGTTTCCCATCCTTGTCCTCGATAAGCTGGAAGTCATGAGAACCTTTGTTGGAAGTCAACGCAAGCAGTATCACCCACTTGCCCTCATACCCGAGAAACGGCGTAACGCTATCCTCACCCATATACGGGGCAACCGTCACGGCATCGACATCGAGATGCTCAAAGAAACTGCGGGCATACAGCTGTGAAGTGTTGCCTATGTCTCCACGCTTGGCATCGGCGATGATAAACTGGTCGGGGTAATTCCCCTTCAGGTATTTCACTGTCTTTTCAAGCGCAATCCAGCCCTCCACACCAAGGCTCTCATAGAAAGCAAGGTTGGGTTTATATGCGACGCAATAGGGCGCGGTCGCATCAATGATTGCCTTGTTGAACTTGAATATCGCATCCTCCTGCGAGGCGAGGAACGAGGGTATTTTCTTTATATCGGTGTCAAGTCCCACACACAGGAATGACCCCTTACGCTTTATATTCTCTACGAGTTCTGCTCTTTTCATATCGTTATTTCTTTTTGTCCTGTCAGGTGTATTACAGTTCGCTCTCCTTTAGCTTCTCGGCATTTTCGGCTATAATCAGATGGTCGATGCAATCCTGGATGTCACCGTCGACAAATGCCTGAAGATTATATATCGTATAGTTGATGCGGTGGTCGGTGATACGTCCCTGCGGATAGTTGTAGGTGCGTATCTTGGCCGAGCGGTCACCGGTCGAGACCATTGTCTTGCGCCGCGAAGCTATGTCATCGATGTACTTCTGATGCTCCTTGTCGTATATGAACGTGCGCAGACGGCTCAACGCCCTCTCCTTGTTCTTTGGCTGGTCGCGGGTCTCGGTACACTCTATCAATATCTCCTCAGTCTCGCCCGTATTGGGATTTTTCCACATATAGCGTAGGCGCACGCCAGACTCTACCTTGTTGACATTCTGTCCGCCGGCACCGCCCGAACGGAATGTGTCCCATTTTATCTCCCCTTCGTTGATTTCCACATCAAACTCCTCGGCCTCGGGGAGGACAGCCACGGTAGCAGCCGACGTGTGCACTCGGCCTTGGGTCTCCGTGGCGGGCACACGCTGCACGCGATGCACCCCGCTCTCATATTTCAATATGCCGTATACCCCGTCGCCGGTCACGGAGAAAACAATCTCCTTAAAACCTCCGGCAGTGCCCTCGTTAAAGCTCGTGACAGCCACCGACCATCCCTTTGACTCGCAATACTTGCTATACATCTTGAACAGGTCGCCGGCAAATATCGCGGCCTCATCACCTCCTGTTCCGCCACGTATCTCCACAATGGCATTCTTGGCATCCTCGGGGTCGGCGGGAATCAACAGCAATTTTATCTCCTCCTCCATGCGGGGCAACGCTGCATTAGCCTCGTCAAGTTCCTCCTTGGCCATGCTCCTCATCTCCTCGTCACTCTCGGTCTCAAGTATTTCACGCGCCTCAGCAATATTGTCGAGCAACGTGCGGTATTCACGGGTAGCCTTGGTAAGCTTTTCAAGATCCTTATACTCTTTTGTCAGCCTCACATAACGTTTCATGTCCGATATGACCGAGGGGTCGGTTATCAGCGTGCTGACCTCCTCAAATCGTGCCTCGATGCCGTCAAGACGTGACAATAGGGATGATTCTGCCATAATGATTCTAAATTTAGCGCGAATTTACTCATTTTTTCCGAGACGGTAAAATAATAAGAAAAGTGATGCCGACATCGCATGATGTCGGCATCACTTTCATATCGTACCGAATACCGGATTACAGTTCTGCGTCGGCGAAATCCTCCTTTGCAGCCTCGCCGGCCTCGGCATAGGTCTCCTTGATGAAGCCTACACACAATGCCCCGACGATGAGGAATATGCCGGCAAGCACGAGCATGTTGACCTGATGCTGCCCTCCGAGGAGGGCGAATATCACACCGCCCACGGCCGCGGCAACAATCTGCGGGATGGTTATCGTGCCGTTAAACAGGCCGAGATAGGCACCCATGTTCTTGCCGGAGATGGAATTGGTGAGGATGGTGAAAGGCATGGCGAGCATTGCAGCCCAAGCCGTGCCGATCATAAAGAACGCCACAAACATAGTCCACTGATCGTGGATGAAGAATGTGAGGATAAAGCCCACACCGCCAATCAAGAGGCTGAGGGCATAGGCAAACTTGCGGTTCTTGAACATCGGGAGCAAGGCAGCCCATATCACCGAGCCAACAGCCTGTACAGCAAAGAGGATACCGGTCCAGTTGCCGGCCTCCTGGTAGGTCACTGCGTTTGTGCCGTCGCCATGGGACCATCCGAATGACTGCTCCGCGATGGCACCGGTGGTGTAAGTCCACATGTACATGAACGCGGCCCAGCAGAAGAACTGCACAAGACCCACGGTCCAGAACACTTTGGGGGCATTGACAAGCAGCTTGAAGATATTGGTCTTCTCCTTCTCCTGCTCGGCTGTGATGCCGTGATACTCGGCATATTCTTTGGGAGGCATCTCCTTGACTTTCCAGAACGTATAGAGCACGCAAAGGATGAGTATGGCAGCTCCGAGATAGAACGAGTAGGTCACCGAGTCGGGCACCTTGTTGCCCTCGGCGACATTGCTAACGCCTATCCACGCAAGCAGGAACGGGAAAACAAAACCTACCACCGAACCGGCATTGCAGAGGAAACTCTGTATCGAATAAGCCATGCCTTTCTGCTTCTCATTGACCATATCACCCACAAGCATCTTGAACGGCTGCATGGAGATGTTAATGGAGAGGTCGAGGAACATCAGGGCCACAGCACCGAATATCAGCGCACCGGCCACGGCAAAGTGAAAACTGCCGGCATTGGGGAGCAACGCCATCACTATCACGGCGAGCAAGGACCCTATAATAAGGTAAGGGAGACGGCGGCCAAAGCGACACCATGTCTTGTCGCTGAGAGTGCCGACAATAGGTTGGATGACAAGACCCGCGAGCGGCGGGAGAATCCAGAAATAGCTGAGGTCGTGAGGGTCGGCGCCAAGGGTGGCGAAAATTCGCGAGATGTTGGCACTCTGGAGGGCATAAGCTATCTGGACGCCAAAAAATCCGAAACTCAGATTCCACAGGCTCCAGAAACTTAAATCAGGTTTTGTTTTCATGTTGCTAATGAGATTATTGTTTAGTTTATCTTTATCGGTTAAGAAAGCTGTGCGTAGTCCATACTATTGCTGGGAGTAGAGCCATTTTATTTCCTCGGCCCATAGCTCCTCATTAGGAGTTTCAAGTATCAGCGGCATGTTGTCCATCCGGGGGTCTTTCATCAACAAGGTGAAAAATCCGCCTCCAAGCTCCCCCTTGCCAAGGCTCTCATGACGGTCGACACGGGAGCCAAGCCCTTTCTTGGTATCATTGAGATGCATCCCGCTGAGGTAGCGCATACCTATGATGTCGTCAAATTCCCGCCATGTGCGCTCATACCCCTCGGGGGTGGAGAGGTCATATCCGGCGGCAAAGGCATGGCACGTGTCTATGCACACCCCTACCCGCTCCTTGTCCTCGACGCGGTCGATGATATGGGCTATCTGTGCGAATGAGAACCCGAGATTGGACCCTTGCCCTGCGGTATTCTCTATAACTGCCTTGACCCCGGCGGTCTTGTCGAGTGTGATGTTGATTGACTCGGCTATGCAGTCGAGGCAATCATCCACCTCACGCAGGTTGAGATGGCTGCCGGGGTGGAAATTGAGCATCGTCAGCCCGAGCTGCTCACACCGCCTCATCTCGTCAAGAAATGCGTCACGCGACATTTCAAGTTTCGCAGCGTCGGGTGACCCGAGGTTGATTAGGTAACTGTCGTGTGGTAGAATCTGGGACGGCAGATAGCCAAACTTGGCGCAGTTGTCCTTGAACTCCTGCGCCTCCTTTGCCGAGATGGCCTTTGATTTCCATCGCGACGGATTACGTGTGAACAGTGCAAATGCCCGTGCTCCTATATCATGGGCATTGACCGGGGCCTGACTGACACCAGGGCTCGCCGACACATGTGCTCCAATATATTTCATAGATACAATACAATGCGATAATTCCGTGCCGCCATAGCGCGGCTGTCACTGATTTTTTAGTTCCTACAAAGATAGCCATTAATTTTTTCTTATCAAATTTTGCGTTATCTTTGTTGAAATAAACGCTATTTCATGTGCCAGATTACCCAAAATATACGCCGTATGGTCGCCTCGCTCGACTCGGCAAAGCACCGGCGCGAGACGGGATGCTTTGTCGTGGAGGGGTCAAAGTGTGTCCTTGACACGTGGGGATATTTCACCTGCCGACACCTGATTGCAACCCCGGCATGGATTGAGCGGAACCCCGACATCGCCAAGGCCGGGAATGCTGTAAAGGCCACCAAGGCCGACATGGAGCGCATGAGCCACCTGTCGACCCCGCCGCAAGTGATGGCCGTATACGAGTTGCCGTCATACGAAATCTCCACAGTCAACCCCACAGAAAATCTTGTAATAGCCCTCGACCGCGTTCAGGACCCCGGCAACCTCGGCACGATAATGCGCATAGCCGACTGGTTTGGCATCCGCGACATTGTGTGCAGTCCCGATACGGTGGATGCGTTTAACCCCAAGGTCATCCAAGCCACAATGGGGGCAATCTCGCGCGTGAGGGTACACTATACGCCGCTCGCGGAATACCTTGAGGCAAATTCCGGAATAGCTCCCGTTTGCGGCACATTCCTTGACGGGAACAGCATCTACGGCACGTCGCTGCCCCGCAACGGCATCATCGTGATGGGCAACGAAGGGCAAGGCATATCTGACGAAGTGGCACGGATGGTCGATTGCCGGCTGCTGATACCCCCGTTCCCACAGGGAGTGGAAACATCGGAATCACTGAATGTCGGCATGGCCACCGCAATCATCGTCTCGGAGTTTCGCCGCCGGCTTCTATAGTCACCAATAAACAGGCATCAACATGGCAACGAAAATAAAATCAATGTGGTTTTGCAGCAGCTGCGGCGCGGAATCCCCCAAGTGGGAGGGCCGTTGCCCCTCCTGTGGCGAATGGAACACCATGGTCGAGGAAAAAGTGTCGGCCTCGCAGTCAAAAAAAGGAGCAAAACGCCAATCGCTCAAGAGCGTGCCACGTCCCATCTCGGAAATCGAGTCGCTCAACGAGCCTCGCATCCTCATGCCGAGCCGCGAGCTTAACAGGGTATTGGGGGGCGGGCTGGTGGCCGGTTCGCTCGTCCTAATCGGCGGGGAGCCGGGAATCGGAAAATCCACCCTCGTGTTACAGAACATACTGTCGCTGCGCAGCCGCACCATCCTCTATGTCTCGGGCGAGGAGAGCGCACAGCAGCTGAAGCTGCGAGCCGATCGCATTGGGCGCCTCTCCGAGAGCTGCCTGATTGTGTGCGAGACCTCACTTGAAAACATATTCCGTCACCTCGAGAGCGTCAATCCCGATATCCTTATTGTCGACTCGATACAGACGATAGCCTCCGATGCCATCGAGTCGTCAGCAGGGAGCGTGAGCCAAGTGCGGGAGTGCTCGGCCCAACTGCTCAAATACGCCAAGGAGACAGGCGTCCCGGTCATCCTCATAGGGCACATCAACAAGGAGGGGAGCATCGCCGGGCCTAAGGTTCTGGAGCATATCGTCGACGCCGTGCTACAGTTTGAGGGCGACCGCCACTACATGTACCGCATACTGCGCTCCATCAAAAACCGGTTTGGCAGCACATCGGAAATCGGCATATACGAGATGGTGCAAAAAGGGCTGCGTGAGGTCACCAGCCCGTCCGAACTGCTCATCTCGCAGAGCGACCAGGAACTGTCGGGCGTGGCAATCGGCGTCACCATCGAGGGAATACGCCCGTTCCTCATCGAGGCCCAGGCACTTGTGAGCACAGCGGCATACGGTACTCCCCAACGGTCTGTGACTGGATTTGACTCCAAGCGCATGAACATGCTGCTTGCTGTTCTTGAAAAGCGCGTAGGGTTCAAGCTCGCACAAAAAGATGTGTTCCTCAACATAGCCGGAGGACTGAAAGTCAACGACCCCTCCCTCGACCTTAGCGTCATCAGTGCAATCCTGTCATCCAATATCGACATCCCCGTCCACCGCAACATCTGCATGTCGGGCGAGGTCGGGCTGTCGGGCGAGATACGCCCTATCACACGCGTCGAGCAGCGCATCTCGGAAGCGGAGAAACTTGGCTTCGAGACCATCATCATCCCGCGCCACAACCTCAAGGGTGTAAACACCTCAAAACTGAAAATCAAGGTCGAGGAGGTCGCCAAGGTCGAGGATGCCGTGAAATTGCTGTTTGCCTGAGTCCACCGCAAGCCACACATGTATCTTTTTACAATTTCAATTTAGCGTAATTGTCCTGTATTCCTTCGGAGTCTTTCCCGTGCGCCGTTTGAAGAAACGCACGAAATGCTGCGGGTACTCGAATCCGAGCATATCCCCCACCTGTGTGACGGAAAGGGTCATATCATTTAGCAATTCCCTCGCCGACGTCACAAGACGGTCGGCTATCATATCCTTTGCCGTCAGACCTGTTGAGGTTTTTACAAGTTCCCCGAAATATCCGGCAGAGAGGTTTAGCCGGTCTGCGAAATATGCCACTGTCGGCAGCCCTTTCTTCCGTATATCGTTTTTGATATAATCGTCAAGCAGGGTGTTGAATCTCTCGACCACAGTCGTGTTGATAATCTCGCGCGAATAGAACTGACGTTCATAAAACCGCAGGCAGTAGTCGAGGAACACCTCGATATGCGATATTATGATGGCGCGTGAATGGCGGTCAATTGCATGGCGCATCTCCCTCTCGATAAGGGAAAGCACTGCACCCAACAAATCGACCTCATCCTTGGAGAGATGGAGGGCCTCGTTGCTGCTGTAGGAGAAGTATCCGTATGTCGACATCTTCCTGCCAAGCTCCGTCCGTGACAGGAAATCAGGGTGGAATGCGAGGACTGTCCAACGGGGCTGCTCCATATCGGCCTCGACCACCGATGTGACTTTCTGTCCGGGAGCGAAGGCCGTGATCGTCATCTCGTCGAAGTCATACTTGGTGAGGCCATAGTTGAGTCTGCATCCTTTCGTCTCCTTGATGTATATAGCATAGACCCCGAAATCGTATGTAGTCTCGCCGGGTTCGATATCACCTTCATAATGCCCCACGGCAATCATGGGGTTCATATGCTCAAAGCCGTAATGGTCATTGAGCGTACGTATGCAGTCTATCTTTACTTCGTTTGCCATAGCCGTTTGATTTCTGATGTAAAATTACAGATAAATGGATTTTTATGAAAATCCCAGTTTGGGTAAAAGTAACCTATTTTTCGGAGATACCGCATAAATCCCCAAAATTGGTTATAACAGCCTTAAACGGGGTTTTATCCGTAAAACATCAGTGAATAATTTTGCATCATGAAAACGAGACTTATAGTCCTTGCTCTGGCGGCATTGTCGCTATGCGGACAGATTACGGCAAAAGAAAAGAATGAAAACGATATGGAAAATCTGAAACTTACACAGGTGTGGGACAAAAAATTCCCGCAGAATGACAAGGTGGACCACCGCAAGGTCACGTTCACCAACCGATTCGGCATAACACTTGCCGCCGACCTTTATGAGCCAAAAGAGAGCAGTGATAAGATGGCGGCTATCGCAGTTGCCGGACCTTTCGGTGCTGTCAAGGAGCAGGTGTCGGGACGTTATGCGCAGGAAATGGCGGCACGCGGATTTGTGACACTCGCTTTCGACCCTTCGTTTACCGGAGAAAGCGGCGGGGAGCCGCGCAACACGGCTTCGCCTGACATCAACACCGATGATTTCTCGGCTGCGATAGACTACCTGACTACATTGCCGGAAGTTGATGCCGACCGTATCGGCGTTATAGGGATATGCGGATGGGGAGGCATGGCCATCAATGTAGCAGCCATCGACACCCGTATCAAGGCCACCGTCACCTCCACCATGTATAACATGAGCGAGCAGATGCACAACGGTTACCAGTTCTCCCCCGTGTCGGCAGCGGAACTCTACAGGACAAAAACGGCGCTTAATGCTCAACGTTCTATGGACGCAAGGAACGGCAAACCCGAATATGTCGGAGGATTCCCGAAAGAACGCCCTGCTGACGCTCCACAGTTCATTCTCGACTACTGGGACTTCTATATGTCGCCTGAACGTGGCTATATCGACCGTGCACCCGCCTGCTCCACCGGCTGGACAAAGACAACCCCGCTGGCATTCATCAACACCCCAATCGACACGTTTGCGGGAGAGATTGAGACACCGGTGCTTCTTATTCACGGAGAAAAGGCCCATTCCCGCTACTTCAGCGAGGAGGTGTTTGTAAGACTAAAAGGCGACAACAAGCAGCTCATGATCGTTCCGGGAGCAAACCATACCGACCTCTACGACAATCCGGCGAAAATTCCCTACAACGAAATCGCGACATTCTTCAACAATAACCTGAAGTAAGGTTTTTATTTCCATTTAGATTGGCGACGACAAAAAAAAGCCGGCAAGTCACACGTGACATGCCGGCTTAGTTTATTATAGGGGCTGCGCCTATTTTATCCAACGGATTATCTCGCCGAGAGAGCGTTTCTGCCCATAGAGCAGGATACCCTTGCGGTAGATGCGCGACGAGAGGTAGATGCAGCCGATAGCCGAGCCATACAGCACCACGAGACTCAACAGCATCTGCCACAGAGGCACATTAAACGGCAGCCTTGTCATCATGACTATCGGCGAGGTGAAGGGGATTATGGAGCACCACACGGCCAACTGCCCGTCGGGATTGTCGATACATGCCATACCGGCATAGAGGGCAAACACCATTATTACCATAATGGGCATAGTAAATTGCGAGGCATCGCTCGCCTGGTCTACCGCCGAGCCAAATCCGGCAAAAAGCGAGGCATACATCAGATACCCCCCTATGAAATAGAGGACGAAAAGCCCGAGTATCTGCGCATAATTGACCCCTGAAATCATTTCCCATATCCGTCCCATCTCGTCAGGAGCCGTCGAAAGCGCGTCACTGCCTGCCAACGCGGCAGCCGCCTCGACACGCGGGGCAAAAATCGCGGTGCCGGCTACAAGCCCTATGCCGCCAAGCAACACCGCCCATATCGCTATCTGCGTAAGCCCCACAAGACCGACTCCGATAATCTTCCCCAGCATCAGCTCAAAGGGCTTGCAACTGCTTATGATGACCTCGACAATGCGGTTGCCCTTCTCCTCGACTACATTATTTATTATCATCGCGCCATACATCAGCACAAACATATAGATGACAAATGACAATATGACGCCGATAATCACCGACAGTTCGGTCGAGGAGATGGTCTCGTTGCCGTCCTCTCCCCACTTTATGCTCTTGACATCGACATCTACCTCACACTCCTTTATTATATCGGCGAGCCCGTCGACCCCGTAGGCGTCAATCTTGGCTTCAGACAAGGATTTGTCAAGACCCGCCTTTATCTGGTTGATGAGCGACATGCTGACAGCCTCCTCCGAGTAGACAGTCACGCTCTTTGAGTCGAGCACATCCCGTGGGATGATGACGATGGCATAGAGTAACCCGTCGGCATCGCGATAGTATTCATGGGCCCGGGCAGACTGCGTGCCATCGAGCAGGGCAATCTCAAATTCGCCGCTGTCCTCGATGGAGCGCCCGAATATGCCTGTCTCATCGACAACGGCGACCTTCTTTGCCTCATCGCTCCCGTTGTAGCGCGACAACAGTATGGGCACACAGCCGATGGCAACCACCAGCACGGGCATCAACAATGTCATAATGATGAATGACTTCTTAGCCACCATCGAGAGGTATTCCCTCTTGATTATAAGGGATAATCTTCCGTAATTCATTTTTGGTCTTCAGTTTCGGTCACTGTATCTATAAATATCTCGTGCATCGACGGCAGTATCTCGTCAAATGCCCTCAGGTCATACTTACCGTTTATATGGGATATCACATCCCTTGCGGTCACACCGTCGGCAAATTTCACCACAGCGTCCGAGCAACCACCGCGAGCTGCCCCGGTGCTGACGACGGAAAACAGGTTTTCACTGGCAATGGCATCCGACCCGGCCACCGTAACACGGTAAAGATTTTTCTTATATCGTTGCCTCACCTCGTCAACACGGCCCTGCAACACCGCCCTACCCTTGTTGATTAGGGTGATGGATTCGCATATCTCCTCCACCGACGCCATGTTGTGGGTAGAGAAAAGGATTGTCGTGCCCTCCTTGCCCAAGGCCAGTATCTCATGCTTCATCTGCTCGGTATTTACCGGGTCAAAGCCCGAAAACGGCTCGTCAAATATCAATATCTCAGGACGATGTATGACGGTGGAGATAAACTGCACTTTCTGGGCCATACCCTTGGACAGTGCCTCAATCTTCTTGTTGCGCCACTCCGTAAGCCCGAGACGCCCCAGCCAACGCTCCATTTCAGCGACGGCATCGGCACGCTTCATGCCCTTCAGCCGGCCAAGGTAGACGATATGCTCGCCGACTTTCATCTTTTTGTACAGGCCGCGTTCTTCGGGGAGATACCCTATACGGGCTATATCAGCGGGAACAAGCCGGCGACCGTCGATAGTCACCTCCCCGCTGTCGGGAGCCGTAATCTGGTTGAGAATCCTTATAAGGGAGGTCTTTCCCGCTCCATTGGGGCCGAGAAGACCGTAGACAATCCCCCGCTCCACCCCGAGGCTCACGTGGTCAAGGGCACGATGTCCCGTGTAGTCCTTCACCACGTCGTTAACTTCGATAAAATTCATCATTGTTTGCATTTATGCAAAGTTACAACATAATTTTGTAATTTTGTCCTCCAATAAATGCATGATAAAAATGAGTAATCTCAACTTGCAGTTGTTCACGACATTTTTCAAAATCGGGGCATTCACCTTTGGCGGAGGCTGGGCGATGATCTCGATAATCGAAAAGGAGATTGTCGACAAACACCGGTGGATTTCACGTGAGGAATTTCTCGACCTGCTCGCCGTGGCACAGTCTCTCCCAGGCATACTCGCGGTAAACATCTCGGTCGCTGTCGGCGACAAGCTGCGCAAGACCCGTGGCAGCATATGCGCGGCACTCGGCACAATCCTCCCATCTTTCCTCATAATATTGCTCATAGCCATCTTCCTCACCCCCGACCTGATAAAGAACAACCCCGTCGTAAGCCGAATATTCATGGGTATACGCCCTGCCGTGGTGGCACTCATCATAGCCCCGGTAATCTCCTCGGCCCGTGCCGCAAAAATCTCGTGGAAGACAGCCGTCATCCCGGTCGCTACAGCGTTGCTCATATGGTCAAAGTGGCCTGTGATATCCAACCCAATCCTGTTTATCATCATCGGCGGCGTTGGAGGCTACCTGTGGTACAGCCGGCATAACAGGATGATGCGCGATGCCATAAAGGAAAGGAAGGAGGCAAAAAAATGATATACCTCAAACTCATATGGGCCTACCTTAAAATCGGACTCTTCGGCTTCGGCGGCGGATATGCGATGCTTGCGCTCATCGAGCGCGAGATTGTCAATCCCGGATGGATTTCCGAACAGATGTTCACCGACATAGTGGCCATCTCGCAGATGACCCCCGGCCCAATCGGCATAAACTCCGCAACATATATAGGCTATGTGGCTCCCGCTATAGCCGACCCCTTGCGCCTGTCCCATCCGCTGTGGGGCATACTCGGCTCCATCATCTGCACGTGCGTCGTAGTGATACCATCGTTCCTGCTCGTGGCCTACACGAGCCACTTCATACAGCGTCACCGCGACAGTGCGATTGTCAAGGGGGTGTTTGCCGGGTTACGCCCTGTGGTGGTCGGACTTATCGCGTCGGCGGCACTGCTGCTGATGAACGGTGATAACTTCGGCACTGACACCTACCACGTGATAGCGAGCATCGCGATATGCATCGCATCTTTCTGCACCGTATTTTTCACCAAGATACACCCCATTCTCGTAATAGTGCTTGCGGGCGTGGCTGGACTTTTCATCTTCTGACTACAATGAACGACTATCAATCGGCTCTCGATTTCCTATACACGCAGCTTCCCATGTTCCAGCGTGCGGGAGCACCGGCCTACAAGCCGGGGCTTGATACATCCCGTGCCCTCGACAAGGCTTTCGACTATCCCCATCGCGCCTACAAGACCATCCATGTCGCAGGCACAAACGGCAAGGGGAGCACTTCCCACACCCTTGCGGCTGTCCTCCAGTCGGCAGGCTACCGCACGGGACTTTACACCTCCCCCCATCTTGTGGACTTCCGTGAACGTATGCGCGTCAACGGGAAGATGATATCCGAGGAGGAGGTCGTGGATTTCGTCAGCCGCTACCGGGCCATGTGTCTCGACCTCCACCCATCCTTCTTTGAGCTGACAATGATGATGGCATTTGATTTCTTCGCCCGTGAAAATGTCGATATAGCCATAATAGAGGTGGGACTCGGAGGGCGACTCGACAGCACAAACATCATAACGCCCGAGATATGCGTCATCACCAATATCTCATACGACCACACGGCGTTTCTCGGCGATACACTCCCGATGATAGCGACGGAGAAAGCGGGCATCATAAAACCGCATATCCCTGTGGTTATAGGCGAGGCAACGGGAGAGGTGAAACAGGTATTTATCGACACTGCCGCCCGCGAGAATGCCCCGATAATATTCGCGCCACAAGACCTTACAGTCTCGCCGGAGTCGCGGGACGGCATCATGGGGCACATGTATGCCAATACACCGTTCGGCCCTATATGGGGAGAGCTTGCAGGCGATTACCAGACCGCCAACGCGAGCACCATATTAACCACCCTTGGAGAAATGAGGCGGCGTGGCATAGCTACGTTCAGCGACGCGGATGTCGCAAGCGGCTTCGCTGCCGTCTCGTCATCGACCGGACTACTCGGGCGGTGGATGAAAGTAGACGACCGTCCGCTCACCATCTGCGACACAGGCCACAATATCGGCGGCTGGCAGTATCTTTCCCGGCAGATAGCCGCACAACCGGGGCGCAAGCATATGGTCATCGGATTTGTCAACGACAAGGATATAGACCATATCCTTGACCTTATGCCACAGGACGCCCGATACTATTTCACACGCGCGCAAATACCGCGTGCACTCCACGCAGATGCGCTCGCCGCAACTGCAAAAGAAAAAGGTCTCCACGGGGAGACCTTTGATGACGTGCCGGCAGCCTATGAGACGGCAAAAAGGGATGCCGATGCCGGGGACACGATATTTGTCGGAGGAAGCACCTTTGTCGTAGCCGATTTTCTCGCCTACATAAGAAGTATTTAGCCGCGTACGGCAATCACCTCTATTTCAACAAGCGCCTGCTTGGGCAACTCCTTGACTGCAACGGCCGAGCGTGCCGGGAACGGTTCTGAGAATGCCTCGGCATACACCTCGTTCATAGCCCCAAAAAGACTCATGTCGGCGAGGAATACGGTAGTCTTCACCACGTTGTCGAGCGTAAGCCCTGCCTCGGCGAGTATCGCTTTGACATTTGCCAAAGATTGCGCCGTCTGCGCCTTTATATCACCGGCCATCTTGCCTGTCGCGGGGTCAATGGGTATCTGCCCGGAAGCGTATACCATGTTACCCAAATCAATAGCCTGGCTGTAAGGCCCGATAGCTCCGGGAGCAGCAGTTGTAGAAATTACTTTTTTCATTTTGCATATCATATTAAAAGGTTAGCGTCAACGTGATACCGTGTCTTCAAACGGGAGGTCACCAAGCAATACCACATCGGCATGACGGTAGGCTTCCCGCAATATCTTGTCGCTCACGGCCATAAGCTGCGAAAAACGGCTGTCAAACTCTGGAATAAAGCCTGACGTGCCCCGATGGCCAAGCCTCCTCAACAATAATCCGAGCGAAAAGTCGGACGGTGGTATGGCCGGCTGATATCCTATGCTGTCCTCGGTGAGGACCACCCGCGACAACAGCCCTACCTCGACCAACTCATCGAGCAACTCGGAGGTGAGTCGAGACGGTATATAGAAATATTTGGCAAAGTCAACTACAGTGACAGGCGACTCGTGACGCAGGAAATGCTTCACGACCGCCGTGGCGAGCACAACGGAAATCTTGCGCCGGTAATCGGAGGAAATCTTGTCGAGATTGTTGGAGAAATTAAACTGGAATATATTCTGCGAGGAGTAGCACAACACCGCACCTGCAAGGCATATCATCCACGCAAGCTGCATCCATATCAGCAACAGCGGCAGGAATGCAAAGCTACCGTAAATGGCGTTATACTTGGAGACATATACCTGACCCGTGACAAACAGCCATTGCAGCACCTGAAACCCGGTGCCGGCAAATATGCCGCTTATCAGCGCATTCTTGAATTTAACCTTGGCATTGGGTATAAGCTTGTAAGCCCCGGCAAAGAAAAACCAAGTGAGCACATACGGGGCAAAATCAAGCACCCATGTCAGCACCGGCGAGAGGGCCATCGGCAAAAGCCTCTGCAAGGCCGAGGACATGAATATCGTTATACCGCTGGCACATATCATCAGCACGGGCAATATGAGGAATATCGCCGTGTAGTCGGTCACCTTGCGCGCGAGGGTACGGCCACCCTTGACATCCCATATCACATTGAAGGCATTCTCCACATTGCCGAGAAGCGAAATCAATGTCCACAACAGCAACACGATGCCGACCCCTACAAAGACCCCTTCGGAGGCCTGCGCAAGGTATGAATCGACAAAACTCAACGCCGCCTCTATGGCCTTGGACTGGGCAGGGAAATAGTTGAACAGCTGGTTCTGCAACAGATTCTGGAATCCGAAACCGCGTCCGATGGCAAAGAGCAATGCCATCGCCGGGACAATGGCAAGAAGGGTGTTGTAGGTGAGCGCGGCGGCACGGGTCTGCAGGTCGGCATTGAAAAACGACCTCACGGAGAGATTTAGTGTCTTCACTATATTCACCCTCCACGTGTTGCGGGTGTCAGACCACACATCGGTGTAACAGTAGTTCCACAGCGCAAGCCCGCGCAGCCAAAGGGACTTCAGTCGAGAAGCAATAGAGGGTTTCTTAGGGCGGGAATCTTTATCTGACATAAGCCGAAAAGGATGTTTCAAATGCAAAGCTAATGAGAATACTTGAATATTCCCATTATTTACCCAACAAACATATATGGAAGAAAGATTACTAAAGAAAGAAAAAGCAGTGGGACTGTAAGCCGGGTTATGTCGTGGCGGCCATATCCCGCCGAGGGGATGCGCCGGCCACGGCCTGTCATTTATCTACGACGCATGTCGCCATACGCCTCAAGCAGCCTACCCCCCGGCAATGGACGGGCAGTCCTTAAATGCCGGTATACTTGGCCTTGCAACCCATAGGACGTGCGGCATGTGATATTGCTGTCACACCCGGTGAGCTCTTACCTCGCCTTTTCACCCTTACTGTCCCACGAGGGAACAGCGGTTATTTTCTGTCACGCTACCCTACCGTCACCGATAGCTTCCCGTTAGGAAGTATGGCGCCCTGTGTTGCCCGGACTTTCCTCTTGCCGGCAATCCGGCAAGCGACAAGCCGTCCCACTGCTTTATACTCACAAAGATAGTCCAAAAAAAGATATTAGGCAATAACAATCGGCCACAAAAACATGTTCAATAACATAATTATTGAGTATTTTTAACAATCGCTCGTATCCCGCTTGTGGAGCGGGATGAACGCCATTTTACCATGTCTTAAAAATGTAAATGCGTGATTATAAGCCATGTCGATTTTGCCATGTCGCCAAAAAGTCGTACCTTTGCAGCGGTTTTACAACAAGACCGGCATCCAAAAGAGTTTGGAGCCATGCCGAAAATCGGCAAGGGACGCCCCCGCAGCATGGGCTATGTAGCGTCGGCCTCCCTGATGTATCAACTTCAACATTTTATAATGAAGAAAGCAATCTTGATTATTGCGTTCTTTGCAGTATTGCTCGTGTCGGCATCGGCATACACCGATCGCTTCATCGACACCACCGCCGGCTCTACGGCCCCTGTATTCGCAGTGACCAACGACGACAACACCGCGTCGGTAGACCAGGCAAGAGGGAAATACCTGCTACTCACATTCTGGGCATCTGACGATGCCAATTCGCGCATCCGCTGCAACGAGTACCAGACACTTCTGCGCAGCCATGATTTCAGCGGGCAACTGCAGGTAATCTCGGTCAACTTCGACCGAAGCAAGAAACTCTTCGAGGAGATCGTCCGTAAAGACAATCTCGATGCAAAGTCGCAATTTTATGTTCAAGGAGATAAGGCCGCCAAGATTATTGACGACTATCGCTTGAAAGACGGGTATCAGACATTCCTTGTTGATCCGCAAGGACGTGTGGCAGCCACTAACCCGTCTACATCACTTTTAGCAGACATTTTAAGTCACTAATTATCACGCGGGGCGCCCCCATCAATGGAGACGCCCCGCGTTTTTTGTTTATACCGACCGACAACCGGTTACAATGTAGGGACATGCCTTTGGCATGTTGAAGATGCAAACATGATGGCATCGGTCAACATGCCAAAGGCATGTCCCTACAATTAAACAGCGTGCAACCCTATTTTTAGGTTATGCACAGCCGCCGATTTCTTTTAGCGGCCCGAGTTGACTATCTTGTCATGGAGACAGGCGTTGTAGGCATCCTTGGAGAGGAGGTCCTCAATGGTGAGATGCATACGATAACGCCAGTAGTGACGCGGGTTGGCAGGAACGTTTATCTGCTCCTCCTGAGGGTTCTGACGGCGCAGGTCGCCGCTGATGGAGAGCCAATCCTGAAGGGGGAGTATGGCGAGCATCGAGGGACTCTTGAGCTGGAGGTCGACAATCTTGTCGCATATCCAAGGCTCGGCGAAATATGGCGCTGCGCCACCCTCATGGAGCACCTGGTTGTAGTAACGCTGAGCCTTGTCATGGTCTTCCTCCCACCACTGACGTATGCCACCCATGTCATGGGTAGATGTCGTGCATACCGACAGATATGGGTATGACCATGTGTTGCCAAACTCTGCACGGGGGTCTTTGGGCATACGCTGTATCTCAAGCGAGAGAATCTGTAACTGCGACATCACTGCGGGGACGCAGTCGGGTATCATGCCGAGGTCCTCGGCACAAACGAGCATGTCGGTGGCGTTGATGAGCGGCGGCAGCTTCCACATTGCCTTGCCATACCAGAAGTCATTGTGACGATGATAGTAGAAGTCGTTGTAGAGGCGGTCAAAGCACCATTTCTCGTAGTCGTTGAGAGCACGGTAGGTGTAGGTGAACTGTGCGGAGATACGGGGATGATATTTGCCCTTCTCATACGGGTCTTCGACAAAGAGCACCTGGTCGATGAGACCGAGCAGGGCATTACACAGTTTGTCGTTTTTCTCATTCTTCTCCTGCGTCGCAAAGAAGTCGGCTACCTTACGCTGGGTGTCGAAATCGGGACGCAGCTTGTAACGTCCATAGCTTACCGGCTCAAGGAACCGCTCGCGGGCCTCGTCGGTGTACTCGCCGAAGAAGTCGCCGAGGAAATAGCCCATGATATACGGCGTCGTCTGCAGGTTGACATCAAGCCAGAAGTCATAGCTGTATTTAAGCTCGTCGGGAGTGAACGGAAGCGCAGGATTGAAGACGCCGAGCAGACCGTGGAGCGCATCCATGGGTATCTGCCATATGCGAAAGAATCCGAGCACATGGTCTATGCGGTAGGCATCAAAGTATTCGGCCATCTTGCGGAAACGGGCTTTCCACCATGCAAAGCCATCCTTGTTCATCTCCTCCCAGTTGTAGGTGGGGAATCCCCAGTTCTGGCCAAGAACAGAGAAGTCATCAGGCGGCGCACCGGCCTGACAGTCCATGTTGAACAGACGCGGCGAAATCCATGCGTCAACGCTGTTGCGCGATATGCCGATAGGGATATCGCCCTTTATGAGCACCTCATGCTGGTGGGCATAGTCGCGCACCTCACGCAATTGGCGGTCGAGATGATACTGCTGGTAGTACACAAAGTTTATCTCATCCTTGTGGGCAGCGATAAACTCGGCGACCTTTGCCTCGGAGTAATCGGCATATTCGCCCCACTTGGTAAAGTCGGGGGTGTTGTGCATGTCGCGGAGCACGCAGAATGCGGCATACGGGGTGAGCCACTCACCGTTGCGTGTCACAAACTCGATGAAGTCGGCCGAGTTGATGGTGTCGGCACCCTGCTGGGCATATATTTCACGTGTGTAGGCCGTCTTGGCAGCGTTCACCCGCTCATAGTCGACTTCCTTAAGGGCGTTAAGCTCGCGTCCCAGGTTGTCATAGTAGGCCTGACGCTCCTCGTTTTCCAGACGGCCAAGAGCCGAAAGGCGCAGGTACATGGGATGGAGGGCGAATGTCGAGTTGGCGTTGTAGGGATACGAGTCAACCCATGTATTTGTCATAGTAGTGTCGTTGATGGGGAGTATCTGGAGCACCTTCTGTCCTGTCATGGCAGCCCAATCCACCACTTTTATAAGGTCGTAGAAATCGCCGACACCAAAGTCCTCCTCACTTCTCACTGAGAATACTGGTATGGCGACTCCGGCACCACGCCATGGCGACAGCGAGTTTATAAGCCTCATGCCGGCCACGACCATCACCGCGCTCTTTTGCGTCGGGATAAGGTCAAAATAGCGGTTGTCGCCACCTTCCCAAGCCACAAGGTCGAGTGAGCCGCGTTTGAGGATAAGGAACTTGTATGAGAACGGTATCTGAAGTGCCTTCAATTCGAGGTTTACGCTCCACTCGGGGTAGTTGGCGTCATTCATCACGACAGCCTTGGAGGGGTCCCAATCGCCGAGAGCCTCATTGTCACCACATATGGCAACGACCTCATCGGGACGCACCATGGGTGCCGATACGCGGATATTGACACAGCCGCTCTTGGGGGCAAGGGGCTTGTCGCGATCGGGACGATTAAGTATACAGTCTATGAAAGCCGAAGAGTAATAAGGCTTGTCGAGGGGGGTGTCCTGCCAGCGGTCAAAAATCTCATAGGTCTTTGCCGTGCGTGCACGAAGGAACTTATGAGGTGTGCCCCACTCCTGTTTCACATAGCCATTTTCATGCTTCACTATGTAACTGTATTCAAAATCGGGAGTCTTATCATCGGCCTCTATTACTGTCGACCACGATTCCACGCCGTCAAGCTCAAGTTTCAGCGCCTTTGAGAAGTCGCCGTCGCCCAGCTCGGGGATGTTTCCCGTGATGTATACCGACTCACCCCAATTGGTGCGGTAATCGATATTAAAGGATAGCTTCATAAATAAGGTAAAATATAATGGGTTTTCAATTCTGACATAAAAGTAGTATGAATTTTATAAATAAAAGGCCAATTCTCAATTTTTTTTCCGAGAATCGGCCTTTTATATTATAGGGCTATGTTGTATGGCAGTTTTTCGCCTCTACCCGCATTTGGATGTCCCGCAGGATGTGCATATGAGGCAGCCCTCCTGATAAATCAGTGTCTCGTGCCCGCAGTTGGGACACCGTTGCCCGTTGGCCTTGGTGCCGTTTGGCAGGTACTTCTTTAGGGCACGCTCGACGCCCATTTTCCACGTGTTTATCGACTGGCTGTCCAGCTCAAGACCGCCGACAAGTTTGAGCACCTGGTCTATCGGCATCCCGTAACGCAATACACCCGATATAAGCTTGGCATAGTTCCAGTACTCGGGATTGAACTTGTCGCTCAGCCCTTCGATGGTGGTCTTGTAGCCGCGCTTGTTGATAAACTGGAAGTCGTAGCGTTTGTTGCCCTTCTCGTCGATGGCCTTGATAATCTTGCCGTGGGTCACCGACTTGGGACAGAAGATGCCATCCTCGTCATCGGCCAAGCCCGTGAATATCTCATAGGGACGCCCGTCGATGAGCCCGACGAAGGCAATCCACTTCTCCTTGTTGTTCTGGAACCTCACCACATCGGCCTCAAGCTCGATGGGACGCTTGGTGACGTGGGCGGCCACCTCGGCCGGCTCTTTCTTCTTTTCGAGGGCGACAAGGACTCCCGAGCGCGAGCCGTCGCGATAGACAGTGCATCCCTTGCATCCGGCACGCCATGCCTCGACATAGAGCTTGCCCACCAGTTCCTCGGTCACATCGGAGGGAAGGTTGATGGTTACGGATATGGAGTGGTCGACCCACTTCTGCACGCGTCCCTGCATACGCACCTTCTCCATCCAGTCGATGTCGTTGGAAGTAGCCTTGTAATAGGGGGAACGGGCCACAAGGTCATCAAGCTCCTCCTGCGTGTAGTCATTGCGCACCTCTATGCCGTTGATTGTCATCCAGTCGATAAACTTCGGATGATAGACGATGTATTCCTCAAAGGCATCCCCTGTCTCGTCCACGTAGTCCACCCTCACGTCGGTGTCGTTGGGATTGACCTTGCGGCGACGCTTGTAGACGGGGAGGAATACCGGCTCTATGCCCGACGTGGTGCGGGTCATCAGGCTGGTGGTGCCTGTAGGGGCGATTGTGAGACATGCGATATTGCGGCGTCCATGTTTCATCATGTCATCGTACAGCTCGGGGGCAGCCTCGCGCAGACGTTCGATATATGGATTGCCCTTCTCACGCTCGGCATCAAAAATCTCAAACGCCCCGCGCTCCTTGGCAAGATTGACCGACGAGCCGTAGGCCGCAATGGCGAGAGCACGATGCACCTCAACAGAGAAGTCAGTAGCTTCGGGCGTCCCGTAACGGTAACCGAGCGCGGCGAGCATATCGCCCTCGGCAGTTGTGCCCACACCCGTACGTCGTCCCTTGAGGGTCTTCTCCTTTATCTTCTGCCACAGGTGACGCTCGGTCTGCTTCACCTCGTCGGTCTCGGGGTCGGACTCTATCTTTTCAAGGATAGTGTCTATCTTCTCCATCTCAAGGTCGATGATGTCGTCCATCATGCGCTGTGCCTTGGCCACATGCTGTGCGAAAAGGTCGAAGTCAAACGAGGCCTCGGGAGTAAACGGATTTTTCACATAGCTGTAGAGATTGATTGCGAGCAATCGGCAACTGTCATATGGACACAGGGGAATTTCCCCGCACGGGTTGGTGGAGATGGTGCGAAATCCGAGATCGGCGTAGCAGTCGGGCACCGACTCGCGCACAATCGTGTCCCAGAACAGCACACCCGGCTCGGCCGACTTCCATGCATTGTGCACAATCTTGCCCCACAGAGCGGACGCGTCAATCTCCTTTTCGACAAGCGGATTCTGGGAATGCGCCGGATAGGTCTGCCGATAAGGGCGTCCATCGACAGCCGCCCGCATGAACTCGTCGTCTATACGCACCGACACGTTTGCGCCCGTCACCTTTCCCTCGGTCATTTTGGCGTCAATGAACGCCTCCGAATCGGGATGATTGATACTTACCGTGAGCATCAACGCTCCACGGCGCCCGTCCTGCGCCACCTCGCGGGTGGAGTTGGAATACCGCTCCATAAACGGCACAAGCCCGGTCGATGTCAACGCCGAGTTTTTGACAGGCGTCCCCTTGGGGCGTATATGGGTGAGGTCGTGCCCTACCCCGCCGCGACGCTTCATGAGCTGCACCTGCTCCTCGTCAATCTTTATGACGCCGCCATATGAATCGGGGTTGCCGTCAAGACCGATGACAAAACAATTGCTCAACGAGCCGACCTGATAATTGTTGCCGATACCCGACATAGGGCTGCCCTGCGGGACGATATAGCGGAAACCGCTCATCAATCCGAACAGCTCCTCGGCATCCATAGGGTTGGGATACTTGGCCTCTATCCTCGCTATCTCCGACGCGATACGCCGATGCATATCGTCGGGAGTCAGCTCATAGATATGTCCAAACGAATCTTTCAAAGCGTACTTGCTCACCCACACACGGGCCGCAAGCTCGTCTCCGCCAAAGTACTCCAATGAGGCCTTATAGGCTTCATCATAGGTATACGGGTTATTTTCCACGATAATTATTTAATGTAGTTATTGATTCCTGTAGATAATTGAAAAGTCAGCCAAAAGAATCACGTTGCAAATTTTGGAAAAATTCCCATACCCTCCAAATTATTCAATTACAAAAAGCCCTATTGTTGATAAGTTTTCCATCAGCTGCATTCATTCCACTGCAAAGCAATGGATTAGCACTTTAGAGCGCTGTTGAAAGTTTTCCAAAACGCAATTTGGATTTTCACCGTAATATCATTAATTTTGAAGCCAAATCAACTATAGACCATATGAATGCGCAAAACTATTTCCCCACCCGTGCTACTGTCAGGAGCTATTCGGACAAAGAAATCACCGACGCCGAGCTTACCCAAATTATCGAATACGCCACACACGCACCCACGACGGGCAACATGCAGCTATATTCGGTCATAGTGACGCGCTCAGCCGATGGCAAGGAAAAACTTGCACCCGCCCACTTCAACCAGCCGACCGTCAAAGGCTGCAATGTGCTACTGACAATATGCGCCGACTTCAACCGCTTTATAAAGTGGTGCGAGGCCCGCAATGCCGTGCCCGGCTATGACAACTTCCAGTCATTTGTGACCGCCGCGCTCGATGCCACCATACTGGCCCAGCAGATATGCACCATAGCTGAAATGCGCGGCATAGGATGCTGCTATCTCGGCACCACGACCTATAATGCCCCCGACATCGCCAAGACGCTGGAGTTGCCACGTTTTGTCATACCCATAACGACCCTAACGTTAGGCTATCCCGCCACCAAGCCCGAAGTCTCCGACAGGATTCCCGTAAACGCCATAATCCACAATGAGCGTTACCACGACTACACCCCACAGATGATTGACGAGGCATACCGTGAGAAAGAGGCACGCGAGGACAGCGCACGCTTCATTGCCGAAAACGGCAAGGAGACGCTGGCACAGGTGTTCACCGACGTGCGCTACAACCGCGCCAACAACGAGCATTTCTCCAAGGTGTTCTACGATTTCATCACCCGACAGGGGTTCCAATTCCCCACTGCCGATTAAACTGTTTAGAACAGTGAGAGCTGCACAGCCTCGACCGGCTTCATGACTATAGTATGACGCCGCGCCCATCCTTGCGTACAGTTGCGCAGGGTCAGCGTGGCCATCCCTATGCACCCACGCACGTTGGCATATACACGGCGCATCAGCTCGGCAATGGAAGTGATGCCGCTCACCTGTATGTTGACCACCTGACGCCCATGCTGCATGAGTGTCGCAAAAATCACATCTGAACTGCTTATTGTCTCCATAGAAAAGTCGCCTTATTGATTGCACGACAAAAATAGCGACGTCTATGGGCGACGTCGCTACACATCTATGTTAACAAAAACTTTTTCGCGTATTCCCGAGCTATTTAGCTCATCAGCAATGCCTCTATCTTTGTGACATCCTCCTGCAACGACTTCTCGACGGGAAGCCGCTCCTCTATCGTCTTGCAGGCATGGAGCACGGTGGCATGGGTGCGTGAAAGCCGTGTGCCGATTGCCGTAAGCGGCATCTTGACATGCTTCTTGGCGAGATACATCACCATCTGACGCGCATCGGAGATGTCGCGCTTGCGGTTTTTAGTGAATATCAAATCGGAGTCTATATTATAGTGCGAGCTGACTGAATTGACAATCTGCTCAAAGTTGACCTGACGGCGTGTTATCTTGACGGAATTGGCAAGCACATTGCGCGCAAGGTCGAGCGTTATCTCCTGATTGAGCACTGTAGCGTGCGCCATCAGCGACACGACAATCCCCTCAAGCTCACGGATGCTGTCAGTGACGTTGGCCGCTATATATTCCAGCACCTCGGCCGGTATCTCAAGGCCATCCTGCGTCGCCTTCTGCTCCAGCACGCTCTTGCGCAGGTCATAGTCGGGACGTTCAAGCTCGGCTGTCATGCCCCACTTGAAGCGCGTAAGCAGGCGTGCCTCCATCCCCTCCATCTGTGACGGGCGGCAATCGCTCGACAGTATCAGCTGCTTCTGGTTGAGATGCAGGTGGTTGAAGATGTGGAAGAACGTGTTCTGCGTGCCGGGCTTGCCGATAAAGTCCTGAATATCATCGACAATCAGCACATCGATGCTCTGATAGAAGCTGATGAAGTCATTGATGCGCTTCTTGGCTACCGCAGCGGTATATTGGCTCTCAAACAGTCGGGCGGTGATATAGAGCACACGGCTCTGTGGATTGGTCTCCTTGATGCGTATGCCGATAGCCTGTATAAGGTGGGTCTTGCCGACACCGCTCGGGCCGAACACAAACAGTGGGTTAAAGGTCTTGCACTTGGGGTTGGTGGCAATCGCCTCCCCTATCGAGCGGGCAATCTTGTTGCTGATGCTGCCGCAGTAATTCTCAAATGTATAGTGTGGGTTGAGCTGTGAGTCTACCTCCTCCCTCACCTCGGTTTGCTGAAAAGGATTAGCCGGCGCTACGCTCTGCTTTGGAGTGACGGCAGGGCTGGGATTGGAACTCCCCATCGTGACTCTCGACGAAGGATCCTTGTCAACCTGATTGTAGCGGTAAAACAACTGCACACCGGGACCGTACACCTTCTTCAAGGTCAGGCTCAGAAGATTGATGTAACGTCCTTCAAACTGCTCGACAAAGAACGGCGACGGCACGCCTACCGTGAGCTTACCGTCCTGGTAGCTCAACGGCACCACCGGCCTGAACCAAGTGTCGTATTGCTCTGTGGGAAGATTGTCCTGAAATATTTTCAAGCAATTTTCCCACAATTGGATGTGAGTCATTTCCATTGAGTATAATTCGTAAGGCTAAACTTTTCAATACAAAATTCGGATTATTTTTTTTCAAAAACAACTGCCAAAATATTTGGAAAATATAATATATCTACAACTATACTGAAAATCAGTTTCTTACCACAGCCATGCCCGAAAGTGTTAAATCTGCATTATCACATCCCGCTAAACCTTTGATAAGCAAAACTATACATCTGCAGGCATTTAACACTACCCTATTCCACTCTTGCAGCTATATCACAAAAAACGACCGAATTGCCCACACTTCCACCTAAAAGCCACGGCAACCCGGTCATTCGTTCTATTTAGAATGATTCTAAATTATCATCTACCGTCATTTTTTGTCCCGTCATACGGGACAAAAACCATCACGCTACAGCAGCTTGATGGAGATATAACGCTTGGGATTTTTCTTCACGTCTATCAACAGCGAGTCGAGACTGCCCACCGCATTGTTCATATTGTCATACAGCTGCGTGTCATTCATCAGCAGGCCGAGGGTGGAATTGTCATCCTGCAATTTCGACGTAAGGTCATTGACATTTTGGGTAATCTGATATACGTTGCGCATGGTGGAATCTATAGGCAGCCCCTTCAGCTGTCCCGAAAGCTCCGTGAGGTCGGAGGAGATGGTGTTGAGGTTGGCCGAAAGCTCGTTCACGTTGGTCACGACACCCGGCACCGATGAATTCATCATCACCGATAACTGTGCGGTGCTGCGTTCCAGATTGGCGGTGATGGCGTCGAGACGTTTCACCGACTGGAGAAGAGCGGGATCGGACACCACCGTATTGAGTGCACTGAGCATCGTGTCTATCCTTGAAATCACCACAACGACATTGGGCATAAGCTCATCCTTTACATTATCCATAAGCCCGGTGGAGACCACCCCGACGAGCTTGTCTCCGACATTGTGGAAATCCTTGTTCTCGGAGAACTTCAACGCTATCGAGGCCGTCCCGAGCATGTCTGACTCAATTATAGCCTCCGATCCGGCGGGAATATTGAGCTTGCGATCGAGGCTAAGCTCAACGCGCACATGGCCGGGATTGTCATACTCATACTCAATCTCCCGCACAAGTCCCACCTGATACCCATTGAGGGTCACAGGAGCAGAGACGGCAAGTCCGCTGACATTGGTATATGACACGTAATAATAGTTGGCTGCCTTGAACAGGTTTATGCCTTTCAGATAGTTGATTCCGAAAAATAGCGCCAATCCGGCAATCAGGACCGAAAGCCCGATAAGCACCTCCTTTGAAAATTTAGTTTTCATTATTTATCCTATGGTTATTATTTTCTATTTTATACGTTTTCCATCCTTGACGGTAATGATAAACGCCTGCGGGAACTTTTTCCTTATCTTGGCAAGACTCGATGTCGCCTCTTTCCACGTGCGGTATGCGCCAAAGGTGTATTTGTGGAGACCTTTCTCATAATAATGCCCTACCGGGTGTAGCCCCTTGAACCGCGACGAGCCGTCCCTAATCGGAGAGGAGTCAGTGATAAACTGCACCTTATACCACGTGCCCTTCGTGACATCGGGAGTCTCCTCCTCGCTTTTTTTCTCATCATTATCGCGGTCGGTGACTATCGCCTCTACGGCATCCGACGCGCCGTTTCCAGTAACGGCCTCATCGGCATCCTTATTCCGGTTTTTCTTATCTTTCTTATCCTTGTCCTTTTTGTTTTTCTTATTCTTCTCATTACCGGATGGCTCCTCCTTCTTTTTGCCTTTTCCGTCCTTGCCACCTCCGGCATATCGGTTGGTGGCATCAAGCAGCCTGTCATAGCCCTCCTTATATTCATCAAAGGCTGCATATATACCCTTGGCGAGTTTCTTCTGTCCCTCCTCCGAGCCAAGGAAACGGGCACTCGCTGGATTGCAGATGAAATCAAGCTCAACGAGCACTGCCGGCATACCGGTCGCAGCAAGGACCCAAAATCCGGCCTGACGCACCCCCTTATCGACACGTGATGCCTCTGAAGCGAGACCATACTGCACGGCACGAGCAAATTTCACGCTCTGCTCCACGTGTTTGTTCTGGTTAAGCTCAAACATTATATAGCTCTCGGTCGAACCGGGGTCAAAGCCGCAATAGGTGGTTGTATAATCCTTTTCGAGCATCATCACCGAGTTTTCACGCTTTGCGACCGCAAGATTCTCGGCAGTGCGATGCAATCCGAGGGTGTAGGTGGACGCCCCTTTCACCGTATTACGGTTCTTGGACTTTGCGTCCACTGAATTGGTGTGTATCGAGATGAACAGGTCGCCGCCGGCACGGTTGGCAACATTGGCACGCTCCTGCAACGACAGGAAGTGGTCGTCATCGCGGGTATACACGACCTTAACATCCTTATGCCGTTTCTTTATCATGTTCCCGAGTTTGAGGGCAACCCCGAGATTTATATTCTTTTCCCTCACGCCATGGTCAATGGCCCCGTGGTCGTGGCCGCCGTGGCCTGCGTCAATAACCACGACAAAATCCTTGGCGGCGACATCCAGTGCCATCACCAATACCATAAAGGCCATGCCAACAATCTTTATGAGCCGAGATTTCATCTACTGAGCCAAAAAGTATGCAAATGTACTAAATAACCCGCTAACAACACCCCTCGCCCTACACTTTTTATCCTTTGGGACGTTATAAGGAGAGAAAAAGGACAATTTTTGCGTGACTCAATTGTCTGAAAACATTATTTTTGCACGATATATATAATAACCGCCTATCATAAGAGACATGTCCCCCATAGCCCGATATTCCCGAAGCCTTGCCGCAGCAATGATTGTTGCCGCCATGGTATGCTCGTGCCGTCACGACTCCGCCGAGCCTGTCATAATCCACCGCCTCGACCTTGCCATCGAGGACTTTTCCGATAGCGATGACAGCTCAAGACGTCAATTGTGTGACAGTTTTTCGGAAGGTGTGTCGGCGATGGCCTATCTCCTGCGTGACACCACCGACAGCTATCGTCTGCTCGACAGCCTGTCCCGGAGCCGGAGTGTAATGATGTTCATGCCCGACGTACGGCGACGGTTGCCATCACTCGACTCGATAGAAAGCGCGCTCGGGGGAATGCGCCGTAACTTCGCCGACCGCCTCCCGGAGGTACACTTCCCCACCCTGTACTCCATCGTGTCACCATTCAACCAGTCGATATTCAGTGTTGACACTGTGATGCTTGTTGCCCTCAACCATTATCTCGGAAATGACTACGAGGGGTATTCATATTTCGAGCCATACCAGCGGCTCACCAAACACCCGGCCCACATATCCTATGACATCGCGGAAGCCGCCATTGCCGCCACATATCCCTACGTCGCCGGAGAGCGGCCTACGACACTGAGCCGGATGCTGTATGAGGGCGCGATTGTCGCGGCGTTGATGGAGACCGTTCCCGACGCATCCCTTTCCGAGGCATTGGGATATACACCCCTACAGCTCCAATGGGCGCAAGACAATGAGGCACGCACTTGGAATGCCATCGTCACACGCCAGCTGCTCTATTCGACCGACCCGCTTGTTGCCGACCGCCTGACGCAGCCTGCCCCGTCGACTACGCTTATACATCCCGACTCACCTGGACGTATCGGGCGATATATAGGCTATCGCATAATCCAATCGTACATTGACAATAATCCCGGGACAGGATTACCCATGCTGCTGTCACCTGACACCTATAACTCGCAATCTACACTCGTCAAAGCTAAATATTCCCCAAAATGATATAAAATATCGAATTGTAAGCAAAAGTTATCCATGATTAACGGACGATAATTGGGTAATTTTATCATAATTGTGTACTTTTGCGTACAAATTCACTGCATCATATGGAAAATAAAGCCGGACGTCTTTACGGATTGATAGGATACCCGTTGATCCACTCTTTTTCTCAAAATTATTTCAACCAGAAATTCGAGGCAGAAAACATCAATGCCCGATACGTCAATTTTGAGATACCCGACATCGGCGATTTCATGGAGGTCGTGAGTGAAAACCCGTCATTGTGTGGGCTTAATGTCACCATTCCCTATAAGGAGCAGGTGATTCCATACCTTGATGAGATAGATTCAGATGCGGCTAAAATCGGAGCGGTGAATGTGATAAAGTTCATACGCAACAAGAACCAGCTCAAATTCAAGGGCTACAATTCCGACATTATCGGCTTTTGCGACTCCATCAGGCCGCTGCTCAAGCCCGAGCACACCGCAGCCCTTGTATTGGGCACGGGAGGTGCCGCCAAAGCGATAATGTGCGGCCTTGAAAACCTCGGCATAAAGGGCACATATGTCTCGCGGACAAAACGGGACGGCATGTTGACCTATGAGGAGCTTACCCCCGAGGTGATGGACACCCACAAGGTGATTGTCAACTGCACGCCGCTCGGCATGTACCCCCACACCGACGAGGCCCCGGCCATCCCATATGACCTGCTCACACCTGCCCACCTCTGCTATGACCTGCTGTACAATCCCGACGTGACCCTGTTCATGAAACGAGCGGCAGCCATGGGGGCAGAGACCAAAAACGGGCTTGAGATGCTCCTGTTGCAGGCTTTTGCCGCGTGGGAAATCTGGAATAGAGAATAATTTATATTATACATCTACTTTTTTATAAATCTCATAACTAAAGACTAATTTTATGTTTAATGAAAAACGCAGCAGCATGTTACACGGAGTGCTGCTTATCACTCTCTTTTCGTGCGCCGCTTTCTACATAGGCGACACCCGTTTCTGTCAGGAACTGTCATTCAGCCCGATGATTATCGGTATTATCCTCGGTATGCTGTATGCCAACAGCCTGCGCAACCATCTCCCTGAGACATGGGTGCCCGGAATACAGTTCTGTGCCAAGAAGATACTTAGGCTCGGTATCATATTATACGGTTTCCGCCTCACGTTTCAGGATGTCGTTGCCGTGGGCACTGCCGGAATTGTCATAGATGCCATAGTAGTTGTCGTCACTATCTTAGGTGGTGTATATGTCGGCAAATTGCTGAAGATGGACCGCGACATCGCGTTGCTCACCTCCATTGGCAGCGGCATATGCGGGGCGGCGGCAGTGCTCGGAGCCGAGTCGACGATACAGACCAAGCCCTACAAGACTGCCGTTGCGGTGGCTACTGTAGTCATTTTCGGTACAATCTCGATGTTTATCTACCCTGTGGCATACCGTGCCGGCATACTCCAGCTCACGCCCCAGGAGATGGGCATCTATTCGGGTGCGACCCTTCATGAGGTGGCCCATGCGGTAGGAGCAGGCAATGCCATGGGCGGCGAGATTGCAAACGTCTCCATCATTGTGAAGATGATACGTGTCATGATGCTTGTCCCCGTATTGCTTGTGCTCGGATGGTGGGCGGCAAAGCAGGTAAAGGCATCCGCTGCCGGCACTAAGGGCGCCGGCAAGTCGGGCAAGGTCGCCATACCCTGGTTTGCCCTCGGATTTCTCCTCGTGATAGGCTTCAACTCGTTCAACCTGCTTCCCCAGTCGCTTGTCGACGCCATCAATTACATCGACACATTCCTGCTCACGATGGCAATGGTGGCACTTGGAGCAGAAACGAGCATCGACAAGTTCAAGAAGGCCGGTGCAAAACCGTTTATCCTTGCCTTTATACTCTACGTATGGCTGTTGGGCGGAGGCTACATGCTTGCAAAATACCTTGCCCCGATATGCCTTTAATCGGCTGATAAAGCTATAATCCAAAATTATCCCGACATTGCGCCCTCCCCTCTCCAATATCCCTCTACTACCCGTCGCGATTGGCCTGGTAATCGGGATTTGGGCGACGCAACTCGGACTATCCACAATATGGGCGACGATACCTGCCGTGGCGGGTATCGCGCTCATTTTTTTCAGGCCTGCCGCTTGGGGCGGCATATTGCTGTTGTCGACTACGGTGGGCTTTATAGACGGCAGCCTGTCCCTGCCGGAGCCATTGCCGCCATCCGTCGAAGACCACGAGCTGTATTTCCGTGGGATTGTCACTGATATTTCCGAAAGGGAGACCACAACCCAATTTGTAACCGAGATAGACCACGCGGGGAGAGCTGCCAACAACATGGCGGAATGTAAGCCGTTCAAATGCGCTGTCACCTCCCCGTCTCTACACGAGGCAATCACGGCAGGCTCTACGGTCGTATTTCAAGGCACTCTCCATAGCCCCGTCAATGACACGTACCCCGATGCGTTTGATTACCGCACTTTCCTGTTCCATCGCGGCATCAACTCCACAGCTTTTGTACGACCCGATAAGATAACGCTACTTACCCACCTGCCGCAACCGCCGATATACCGCATACGTGCCCTCTCTAACCGGCTGGAGGAATTGATATACAGCTCGCACCTGTCAGAAGGAACAGCCCGTTTCCTATGCGCCACGCTACTCGGGGACGCCACGGCAATAGAGCCTGAACAACGTCTCGTCTATTCCACCGCCGGTATCTCACATATACTTGCATTGAGCGGACTCCATGTGGCCATAATCACCACAATGCTCGGGCTTCTCCTGTCTCCGCTATATATAATGCGTCGACGCCGCGCCGCCTATATCGCGACAATCGCCGTCCTTTGGCTCTACGCCATCATGACCGGGCTATCACCCTCCGTCACAAGAGCCGTTATTATGGCCACGCTATATTTCCTGTCACTCATATTGCAGCGTCGTCATAGTCCCGGCAACGCCCTTGCATTTGCGGCCATATGCATACTTATAGCCGACCCGCTGTCATTGTTCTCAATCGGATTTCAGCTCTCTTTCACGGCTGTATCCACGATATTGCTGTTTGCCAATCGCCTGTCGTTGTCGCGTAAACACGGGGCAATCATCCGCTTCCTCATAGCCATTCCCGCCGTGTCGGTCGCGGCTATGGCCGGCACGGCAATTGTGGCGGGATATTATTTCCACTATTTCCCTGTCTACTTCCTGTTGGGAAATATACTTACCTCCCTCTTGCTTCCACCGATAATAGGGTGTGGCATCATAATAATATTTGCCGAGGCACTCGGGCTGCCGTCAGGACTGTTGTGCCTGCTTGCCAACCTGCTTTTTGACCTGCTCGACAACTGCACCCACTGGATCAACGCTCTACCTGGAGCAACTATCGGCTCCGTATATTTCGACGGATGGGTCATGCCGCCATACTTTGCGGGAATACTCTCCATAATACTCGCGTTTGTCATGCGCCGCAAGTGCTTCCCATTCTTGACAGGTTGCATACTTCTATCTTTCACTTTTGTAGCCGCAGCTGTCACAAAAAAGACCTATCCGGGTCACGAACTGATAATCCTAAAAGACCATCTTTTCACCAATATCGTATACCGCCACTCTACGCGCGCAGTCCTGATAACGACGGCCCCACCGCAGGATACGGCATGGCAGCTTGCCCGATGCAACCGACGTCTGCGCGACTATCTCGGACGACGCGACTGCGACAGCATATCGGATCACAGGTCAATCCCCGCTCATGACATAGTGGTAAGGTTTCCCGGCAAGACACTTTATATAGTGCAAAATCCGACATTTCCAAACTCATTTCCTGGCAAAATAGATTATGCTCTGATAACACGCAAATTCAAGGGAGAAATCGGAAAAATACGCGAGAGATTAAATCCCGACACGATATTGCTTGGCAATGATGTCCACCCAAGCCGACACGCGCGATATGCCGGATATTGCCGTGACAACCGTATACCGTTCCGCTCCCTCAAGGAGGAGGGCTGTCTCTATCTCAACAGTGCGGCAATGTAGAGGCGCTCACGCCTTATGGCTGTATGACCCCACGATGCACAAGCTCATCGTACCCTTGCAGAAAATATCGGTAGCCGAAGTCTTTCGGCCTCACAATCCGTCCGTCCCACACTACTATATCAAGGTCTATCGGCACTTCACCATGCAATTTTGACACGGCTGTACGTCCTGATGTCTGCTCGTAATCCTTCAGCATGGCGTTCACCTCATCCATCGGCCGGTCACATTCCACCGACATGACAGCATTAAGATAGTCGGGGTCGTGCCCGTTAAGGGCACGCGTCACATAGGCCGATGAATGGAAACCTTCGGAAAATACACTCCCAAGCCACCCGATGGCAGCCGCGACGCGCTCCGTCCTGTCAGGGGTATTGCTACCTATGCCTATCACTGCACGGCTCATCTCCCGACACCTTTCATGGTCAAGGCGATGCGCCTGCGGGGCACATCCACGTCAAGCACCCTTACCCTCACATGCTCATGAAGCCTCACGACCTCTGCCGGCGAAGACACAAAGCGGTCGGCAAGCTGGGATATATGCACGAGCCCGCTCTCTTTTATACCGATATCGACAAAAGCCCCGAAAGCCGTGATATTGTTTACAATCCCGTTAAGCTCCATTCCGGGCACAAGGTCGTCAATCGTGCGCACCGACTCGTCAAATTCCATTACCGCCACCTTGTTGCGCGGGTCGCGTCCCGGCTTTTCAAGCTCGTCCATTATGTCGTTTATCGTCGGCATACCGACAGTCGAGGTCACATAGAGTTCACGCTGCACGCCATCCCGGCTCTCACGAGAGCGGACAAACTGCTCCACGCTGCATCCAGCATCTGCCGCCATGCGCTCCACGATGCCATAGCTCTCGGGGTGCACTGCCGTATTGTCGAGGATATTCCGCGCACCGGGGATACGCAGAAAACCCGCACTCTGCTGAAATGCCTTTTCGCCAAGCCTCGGCACCTCAAGCAACTGGCGGCGCGACTTGAAATCTCCATTCTCGGCACGATACCTGACAATATTGTCGGCCAACGCCGGACCGATACCCGAAACGTATGACAGTAGTTCACGCGAGGCGGTATTAAGGTTAACGCCAACCGCATTCACGCAGCTCTCGACAGCATACGTCAATGCCGACTTCAACTTAGCCTGGTCCACGTCATGCTGGTATTGCCCCACACCGATAGATTTAGGCTCTATCTTCACAAGCTCCGCAAGGGGATCAAGCAAACGACGCCCTATAGACACCGCGCCTCGGACGGTCACATCCTTGTCGGGGAACTCGTCGCGGGCAATCTTGGATGCGGAGTAAATCGACGCCCCGTCCTCGTTGACCGAGTAGACCTGTAGTGCTCGGGGGAAACGCAACGAGGTGAGAAACCGCTCGGTCTCGCGCCCGGCCGTTCCATTGCCCACCGCAATGGCATCAACCCTGTATGCCTCCACAAGATAGTCAATCTTACGTGCCGCACCCTGAAAGTCATTGCGTGGAGCATGGGGATATATCACGTCATTATGCAACAGGTTGCCCTGTTCGTCAAGGCACACCACCTTGCACCCCGTGCGAAATCCGGGGTCTATCGCCAATACCCTCTTGCGCCCCAGCGGCGGGGCAAACAGCAGTTGGCGTACATTGTCGGCAAACAATGATATGGCCGCGTCATCGGCCTTGCACTTGGACACGGCCATCACCTCATTCTCTATCGAGGGACGCAATAGGCGCCGATATCCGTCCTTTACAGCATCGGCAACCACCTTTGCCGATGACGGCGCGGCATCCTGACGCACAAACATCCTCACGAGCCGCCCTATCATCTCGTCATCGTCAACCTCGGCAGTAAACTTCAACACACCTTCCGCCGCCCCGCGATGCATGGCGAGAAAACGGTGGGAACTGCAATTGCGCACGGGTGCGGAATAGTCAAAATAATTGGCATAGTTGACACCTTCATCCTCCTTGCCCTTTATGACGGAGGATTTCAACATGCCGTTGCGCATAAACCGCGAGCGCACGACGCTACGGGCCTTGTCGCTGTCGCTCACCCACTCGGCTATTATATCCGAGGCCCCGGCTATAGCCTGAAACGCATCCGCAACCTCATCCGACACAAATCGTCGCGCACGTTGCTCCACATCGTCATAACGCTGCGTCATGATGATTTTGGCAAGCGGTTCCAGTCCACGCTCCCGCGCTATGGCGGCACGGGTACGCCTCTTTGGCTTGTATGGCTGAAAAATATCCTCCAATATAGCCGGGTCGACAGTATCCTCTATCCGCTTTTTCAGTTCAGTGGTAAGAAGCTCTTGTCCCTCTAACGTCTGGATGATATACTCACGCCGCTTTTCAAGCGCGAGCAACTGCTCTTGCCGCTGGTGTATGGAGAGTATTGCCACCTCGTCAAGCGAGCCGGTCATCTCCTTGCGGTAGCGGCTTATGAACGGAATTGTCGCTCCATCCTCCAGAAGTCTTATTGTCGCCGCCACCTGTTTGCGGGCAAGTCCTTGTTCTCCCGCTATTATTGATGCTATGTCATTTGCCATTGTCTGTCCGCTTTCTCAATGTAAGCACAGTTATCTCAGGTTTTGCCCCTATCCGTGCGGGAATAGCGACTGTCCCCATGCCAATATTGACGTACAGCTTATGCCGTCCGCTTTTGTCGGTATACAATCCTCCCCATGTAGGATAACGCCATGCCGACGGCGAAAACCTGCGTCCGAACATATCAACCTCCATCTGCATGGCATGAGTATGCCCCGACAGGGCAAGGTCCACATTCACACTGTCATTGTCGGCGATATCCTCTACCCAATGGGCCGGATTGTGGGTAAGAAGTATCTTGAACAGGCTGTCGCCCAATGACGGATACGCCTCTCCCAAGTCACCATATACCATGAAAGGAGGATCTCCGACATTCTCCACTCCTATAAGCGCGATAGAGTCGTTGCCGCGTTTCACAATCTCGCTCTCGTTGAGCAGCAGACGCCATCCCATGCTGTCCTGCAAGTCAAACATCAGCCGCATGTTGTCCTGTTTTGCCTCCCGGCTCTCCCACTCCGAATAGTCCCCGTAGTCATGGTTCCCAAGTATGGCATATACGCCCCCGGGGGCTTTAAGGCGGCTCAACGTACCTGTCATCGGGCTAAGTTCCCCGCTGCGGCGGTTGACGATATCGCCCGTGAAGTATATTACATCGGGATGAAGCCCGTTGACCTCATCCACCACCTTTGACAAGTAAGTCGTGTCGCAACCGTACGTGCCTACATGGAGATCGGAAAGCTGTACAATCCTATACCCGTCAAACGCCGTCGGAAGATTGTCAAACCACACTTCCTCCTCCACGACCTGCCAGTCAAGACGGTTGACCAACGCCCCCCACCACATGACGACAAACATGGCAAATGCCACAATCCATCCAATGACAGGCACCACGCGCCAGTCACGTCCGTGCCATAGGCGCGGTATACGCCCCAACAACAGGAACAAAGCGGCTATGAGTTTGGGAATGTATACCGAAAAATATCCATACAGCATCCACATCACCGTGAGCAGCACTGTGTCGCTGCCCGACCGCCTCGGCAAGCACACGGCGACAACCAGCGCCAGCTGCAACAGGACTGAAAAGGCTGCATGAATCCGTGCAAGCAACGGTTGCTTACCTTGTCTAAAGGCACGATAGATAAACCAATCTATCCCCATGTTGAGCAACATGAGGATAAGCACGGGAATAATAGGGAGACGCATTATTTCTCTAACATCTTTATTTCATACATCAACAGCCGTCCCGCCGTCAATAGCCGGCAGCCTCGGCGTGCAACTTGTTTTTCAGAGGATTGGCATACATGGTAAGCATCATGTGCCTCATGTACTGCATATCATCCTCCGTCAACTCCGGCACATCGACCTTGGCAAGCTGACGGTCGATATAACGGTTGAAATCGTCCACCTCCGACGCCGTGTAGCGGGAAGCAAACGTCTCTCCATTCAACAACAAGTCATACGCAATATAGTTGACCGGGAAGATCTCATACCCACGGTGAATCGACAGGTCTATCATGTTACATGCCGCCTTGACCACCTCACTGCGGTCGGCGTCAATCGGCAGCTCCTCCAATCTCGGGTTGATGCACTTCCCGATAGCGAAATGCACGCGTCCCTTGAACTGCAACAGCCCCGTCTCCATGCTGAAGAGGTCGTCACGCTGGGTCTTCTTGAAGTCAGGATCGTTGCGACGCAGCAGAAATTCGCGGGCCTTCAGATAATCGTTAGGGTCATACTCATATGATATGGAGACCGGCACGAGATTTATCTCCTCCAACCGCTGCCGCACCGTACCATTGCCGGCAAGGGTCATCATCTTTATAAGGCTCTCCTGAGTGACATCGTTCGAGTCCTTGGCACGCCCCTCACGCTGGGCTATCCACGCCGACTGATGCTTCTCGCTTATGGCATAATGGATATACCCCGACAACTGACGGGCAGCCTCCAGTGCCTGTACCACACGCAGGTTGCGCTTGACAATAAAGCTGTTGTTGAGCAACACGAGGTCACGTATCCAGTCAAATATCAACAGATTGTTGCCTATGGCCACCTCTGTGGTCGGCATCCCTGTGCGCAGGAAGCCGAGATTCAGGAATGACGCATCAAGCACTATATCCCTATGGTTTGATATATAGGTGAAAGCACCCTTATCTTTCACATTTTCAAGCCCCGAATAGGTTATACCCGCCGTGGTCTTCTCGGCAAGCATCTCAAGAAATCCCCACATTATGCGATGTTGGAACTCCTCTTTTGTGGAAATCTCCTTGAGTTGCCCGACAAACTTGGCATAATCGACATCGGGCATCACATACCTTACGGCATGTTCAAATCCGGGTTCGTTGACAAGATGAGCCATTTTATCCTTGAACTCACTGTCATCATATGGGCATATATCTTCAAACTCTGCTCTGCAACTCATAAATCCTAAACAATATCAGATAAGTGATGATTTATAATTAGTTATCATGGGAATATCCTAGCCATTTCTCTATCAGGGCACTCATGTCGCGGGGGATATCACAACTGAAGAACATCTCCTCGCCGCTCACGGGATGCACAAACCCGAGAGTCCTCGCATGGAGGGCCTGCCGAGGGCATATGGCAAAACAATTGTCGACAAACTGGCGGTACTTGGCAAATGTGGTTCCACGGAGTATGATGTCGCCACCATATCTGGCATCATTAAACAACGGATGTCCGATATGCTTCATATGCACTCGTATCTGATGGGTGCGTCCCGTCTCAAGACGGCACTTGACGACCGACACATACCCGAATTTTTCCAACACCTCATAGTGGGTGACGGCATGTTTGCCATAGTCACCGTCGGGAAACACCGTCATCTGCAACCGGTCTTTCAGGCTGCGCCCGATATTTCCCTCGATGCGCCCCACAGACGGCTCGGGGACACCCCATACCACCGCGACATATTCCCTCTTGGTGGTTTTGTCAAAAAACTGTTTTCCAAGGAGGGTCTTGGCCTCGGGGGTCTTTGCCACCACGAGCAGCCCCGAAGTGTCCTTGTCAATACGGTGCACAAGACCGAGGCGCGGGTCGTTGACATCATAGTCGGGATTGTTCCTGAAATGGTAGGCCAACGCGTTGACAAGCGTGCCGTGATAATTGCCGTGCCCTGGGTGTACGACCAGTCCTGCCGGTTTGTTTACCACCAGGAGCGCGTCATCTTCATACACAATGTCAAGCGGTATATCCTCAGCGATTATCTCCAGCTCGTAACGCGGGCGGTCCATGACTATGCTCACGACATCAAGCGGCTTTACGCGATAGTTGGACTTCACCGCTTTCCCGTTGACGAGGATACACCCCGCCTCGGCTGCCTGCTGGATGCGGTTGCGCGATGACTTCTGCATGCGCGACACGAGAAACTTGTCGACGCGAAGCAGCTCTTGCCCCTTGTCGGCGACAAACCTGAAATGTTCGTAGAGTCCGCCCTCCCCTTCATCCGGGTCAAGCGAATCAACACCGTCCAACTCCTCGGATATATCGTCAAGTTCTATATCTTCATCCATATCCTATGACATTAGAACAGGTCAAGCGACTCATAGTCGGCTTCTGCCTCAAGCACAGAGTCGACGGCAAGCGAATCATCGGCCGATACATACCCGTCGCCGACATCGAGCGTGACAGTGGCCGATGTCGGTATACGCGCCCCGGCATGGAGCGTGACGCCGTTAAACTTGGCTCCAAGCACAAGGTCCTTGTATTCCGATAGTACCGTATTGACCTTTACGCTCCTTATGCCAAGGCCCTGCAATATCGACTGAGCCTGACGCAAGGACATATCCGACAGGTTGGGCACAGTGACCATCTTTGGGGAAAAGGCGTTGATTGTGAGATAAATCGTGCGGTTGGGCTTCACGCGTGCATTGACCCGCGGCGACTGTTCAAGCACCGTACCGGGCTTGGTTGACCCGTCATACACCGAGTCGGAAAGTTCCACATTAAACCCGAGCGCATCCAGCTTGGACACGGCTTCATTATAGGGAAGACCTTTCACCTGGGGCACATCGACATATTTACCGTGCTCGGTCCATACATCAAGATAGAGCAATGCCACCCACACGATGGCACATGCCGCAATCCCCATGAGGATAAGATTAAACAATATGGGATGTCTCTTGACAAATCCCTTTTGGGATATCGTTTTTTCCACTTTTATAATGCGATTTTAAGTGCAAACATAGCTAAAATTATTTGATTACGACGATTGGGAGGCAACTTTTATAGTTCGTGTCGGGCGTTTTATCCCCATTATTTGTTTTTTTAATACAAAAGCGTCCTCCAATCGGGATTTATTGCTAACTTTGCATCTTGATTTAGACACGGGATTTATGCGCAAATACATCATACCGATTCTCGCCGGCGCCCTGCTCACATCATGCGGGGAGTACCAGAGGGCACAGAAGAGCACCGACTACAACTACAAGTTCGAGTATGCCAAGCGTGCTTTCGATGAGAAAAAATATGTCCAGGCAGCCACCATACTGACTGACTGCATCACGGTATTCAAAGGCACCGACCGTGCCGAGGAGTCTCTTTACCTGCTCGCCCTCAGCCACTACGAGAACAAGGACTACATCAATTCAGGCGCATACTTCCGCACCTACTACAGCCGCTATCCCAAAGGGAAATATGCCGAAAACGCACGATTTTACTCGGGCTACGGCTACTATCTTGACTCACCCGAGCCACAGCTCGACCAGACCGGCACAATGAAGGCCATCGAGGAGCTACAGGGCTTTCTCGACTACTTCCCCAAGAGCGACAAGGTATCGATAGCCCAGAATGCCATATTCGAGCTACAGGACAAGCTCACCCTAAAGGAGCTGCAAAACGCACAGCTGTACTACAATCTCGGCAACTACATGGGCAACAACTATGAGTCGGCGGTCATCGTGGCAAAAAACGCCATCAAGAACTACCCCTACTCCAAGTACAAGGAGGAGCTTGAGATGCTCGTGCTGAAGTCGCGCTACCAGGAGGCATCGCAGAGCGTACCCGAGAAGAAGTCGGAGCGATTCCGCGATGTCATAGACGAGTATTACTCGTTTATCAACAACTACCCCGACGGCCCTAACCGCAAAGAGGCCGACAATATCCTCAGGATAGCGCAAAAGCATGTTCAGGACTAAAAACAATTATCTTTACATATAGAAAAATATGGACTACAAGAAGACAAACGCCCCGCTCAACACTGTGACCCGCGACATGATAGCCCTCTCGGCCGACACGGGCAACATCTATGAAACGGTATGCATCATCGCAAAGCGCGCCAATCAGATTGCGGGCGAAATGAAACATGACCTTGAAACAAAGCTCAAGGAATTTGCCTCACTCAACGACAACCTTGAGGAAATTTCCGAAAACCGCGAGCAGATTGAAATCTCCCGCTACTACGAGAAGCTCCCCAAACCCACCCTTATCGCAACCCAGGAATATATCGAGGGTAAGGTATTCTACCGCAACCCCGCCAAGGAGAAGCAAAACCTCGACGCATAAGGCCACCGACGGCGTGCATCGTGAATGACCGCCGTCATACATCCCGGCTGTAGGACGCGGCGTGCCGCGTGGAAAAGGCATATTATCCAATTTCCACGCGGCACGCCGCGTCCTACTACTGGTCAATTATCCCTAAAAGAGGGTCGAAGCCCTCCCCAGAAATTTAAGCGACAGGCAGTAGCAACACCCCTACAAATCACAAATAAAGACGGACATCCGCGAGGCCCAATGCCATGCGGATGTCCGTTAAACTTTTGCGGCACCATGCGCCGTCAATACAATATTACTGGCCGAGATAGGTCTTCAACAGGCGAGATTTCTGCCCCTTGAGACGACGGATAGCCTTCTCCTTAATCTGGCGAACACGCTCACGGGTAAGGTCAAACTTCGCGCCGATTTCTTCCAAGGTCATCTCCTGACAGCCGATGCCGAAGAACATCTTCAATATCTCACGCTCGCGCTCATGAAGCTGACGCAGAGCGCGGTCAACCTCCTTGGAAAGCGACTCCTGCGTGAGGGTGGCGTCAGCCATGGGAGAGTCGTCGTTGCTGAGCACATCAAGCAGGCTGTTGTCCTCGCCCTCCACAAACGGCGCGTCGACCGAGATATGACGGCCTGATACCTTGAGCGTATCGGCAATCTTCTCCACCGGCACGTCAAGGGTCTGCGCAAGTTCCTCCGGTGAGGGACGACGCTCATTCTCCTGCTCAAACTTCGACAACGCCTTGCTTATCTTATTGAGCGAGCCTACCTGATTGAGCGGCAGGCGCACGATGCGCGACTGCTCGGCAAGAGCCTGCAAAATAGACTGGCGAATCCACCACACGGCGTAGGATATGAACTTGAATCCACGAGTCTCGTCAAACTTCTGAGCCGCCTTAATAAGGCCGAGGTTACCCTCATTGATGAGGTCGGGAAGCGAGAGACCCTGATTCTGGTATTGCTTTGCCACAGAAACGACAAATCGCAAGTTGGCACGGGTGAGTTTCTCCAAGGCAGCCTGGTCTCCCTGCTTGATACGCTGGGCAAGCTCCACCTCCTCCTCTACCGTTATAAGGTCTTCACGGCCAATCTCCTGCAGGTATTTGTCGAGTGACGCGCTCTCGCGGTTGGTAATCGACTTTGTAATCTTTAATTGTCTCATCTATTAACTACCGTAGTTTTAAGTATGCAAAGGTATAAAAAATATCACGAACCTTGATGTCTTTTTCGATAAATCTGCGGGACATCGGCCATAATATCATATTATTAACGCCCGTGCGGACGAAAAAGGCTGTCCGCACGAGCGACTTAACACATTATTCAAGCGTTTTTAACATCATATAAGCGACGTCTACCTCAGCGGAGAGCCGGAGGTGACACGCGATGCATCATACGGCACCAACGAGCCGTTGAGCGTCACAGCACCGCTGCGGAATGTCGGGGTGACACGTGCCGAGGCACGGTTGGAGCCGGCGTACAATGTTATATCGACCTGCGTCGACAGCCCGTTGCCCGAGACGGTGAATGATATGAGGCTGTTGCCCTTCTTGTCGGTGCGCGACTTGTAACCCGAGAGACGTCCCTCGACCGTAATGCCGCCAACGCCGTTGGGGCCGCCACCGACGCGGGGCGATACCTGCACGATGCCGTCGTCACCATTCACCATCACAAAGTTGGTCGACGGGACAGCCGAGACCGCACCACCACGGCTAAATAGCAGTTGGTCGGCCTGCAATACAAAATGACGGTCGGCGACTGCGCGCGACGCATGGATAAAGTCTATTGAGTCCTTGACAGCCTCGATACGCTTCTGCCTCTCCTTCTCAAGTTCCTTCTCGCTTTTCTCCTTGCCGTCTGATGCATACAGCTGCGGCACTGAAATCACGGCAAGAGCCACGGCCAAAACAAATGATCTTATTTTCATGTCCTTTTAAGTTTGTCCTATACTATATATACATAACGTTTAATCGGCTCATTTATTCCATTGACACGATACAACGGGAAATGTTTAACCGATGTCGAAAAAAATGGGGCAACGCCCGGATGCGCCGCCCCATCGACTATCACTAATTATACTATCGTCACTCCGCAAGGTCTACGGCATAATAGCGCTTGACCCCTGTGGGATACATGCCGGTGATAAACATCACCTTGTCATGGCCTCCCGACTTCATTATGGCATTGTAGATATTCTCCACATCCTCAGCCGAGGTGACACGGCTGTTGTTTATGTCTATAATGATAAAGCCATCCTTTATGCCTGCATCCTTGAACTTGCCATCCTTAAGACCCGATACCTGAAGACCGTTGGAGAGTTCAAGCTCGCGGAGGGTCTCAGCAGGTACGGCCTTGAAGGCACATCCGAGATTCATCACGTCGGCAGCCTTGGTAATCTTGGTGTCACCCTGATCGTTGCGCAGGGTGACGTTGGCCGTGTGCTGCTTGTTGTCGCGCACATATCCTATCGTAATCTTGTCGCCGGGACGATAGCGGTTGATCTGCTCCTGTAGCTGCGCCGTGTTATGCGTGGCGACCCCGTTTATGGCAACAATCACGTCGCCCTCCTTCAGTCCGGCTTGCATGGCTGCGCTGCGGTCCTCCACCTGACCGACATAAAGGCCGTCGTTGACGGCGGTAATCTTCTTCTCCTTTGCAAGCTGGGGAGTCAGTTCGGAGTATCTTATGCCGAGCACGGCACGCTGCACGGCCCCATACTGCTTGATGTCGGTTATTATCTTGGTGACTATCGAGGTGGGAATGGCAAACGAATAGCCGGCATAATTGCCAGTCTGCGAATAGATGGCGGTATTTATGCCCACAAGCTCACCGGCGAGGTTGACAAGTGCGCCTCCCGAATTGCCGGGGTTGACAGCAGCATCGGTCTGGATGAACGACTCTATGCCCATGCTACGGTTCCCCGAATTGGTCATAGTCGAGATATTACGTCCCTTGGCACTGACAATACCCGTGGTAACTGTCGAGGTAAACCCGAACGGATTGCCCACAGCGAGCACCCATTCGCCCACCTTCAGGGCATCAGAATTGCCGATGGGGATGACAGGAAGATCCTTTGCTTCAATCTTGATGAGGGCAAGGTCGGTCTTTGGGTCAGTGCCGATAACCTTGGCGTTGAAGTTGCGGTTGTCGTTGAGAGTAATCTCAAGACGCTCGGCTCCGTCAATGACATGATTGTTAGTGACGATATAGCCGTCATCACTTATAATCACCCCCGAGCCAAGCCCGAGCTGTTGCTGCTGAGGTTCCTGCTGGCGCGGTTGCTGACGGCGACCGTTACCCTGACCGAAAAAGAAGTCAAACAGCGGGTCGGAAAACATCTCGGAACGTGACCCGTAGCCATATCCGCGCGGTGTGGCGTAGCTCTTTATGCTCACCACTCCGTTGATTGTGCTCTCGGCGGCGTGAGTGAAATCGGTCTCAGGCGTAGCCCGCTGCGACACATTGAGAAAAGCCCCTTTCTGAGGAGAGCCGGCAGCAATCACCGTATCTCCAAAAATCTTGCCGGGAGCCTGGGACACCCCACGCATTGCCATCACAGTAAATGCCGAACTCAACATGGCTACACCACATGCCAATAATGTGATTTTTCCGTAGATTTTCATATCCTTAATCTGTTAAAATAGTTATTGCGTTAACTTTGTCAATGTTAAATTTTAACTCTAACATAACCACGGCAAATGTAATGGAATATTTTGTATCCCCACAAAAAAATCCTGCTGCTTAATCTATTTTAATACAGAGCCATGGTTAATTAAATCAATTTTTTTTGATTTCTGCAAAATATATTAAAAACAGGCTTTTTCATCCAATTTTAAGCACTTCCCACCCATAGCTTTTACCATGCAAATATCTTCCGATTGAAGATTATTCCCTAATTTTGCCTTATTACTTCTTATGACTATGCATAGACCGCTATCACTACTTGCCACTTTTGTCATCATGCTTATGGTGCTCTCGGGCTGCCATTCGTCCCGTAAGGCCGCCGGCGGCACGTCGTCCACCCAATCACGCTCGGCCATAGTGAAAGAAGCGCACAAATGGCTCGGGACAAAATACAAGTATGGTGGCATCGACCGTTCAGGGGTCGACTGTTCAGGCATGGTGATGCGGGTGTACGACAAAGCTGCCGGGGTAAAACTACCGCGCTCGTCGGCACAGCAGCGCGAGTTCTGCAAGTCTATACGCCGCAAAGAACTCGCGGCGGGCGACCTGCTGTTTTTCGCAACGGGGCGCGACAAGACCCGCGTATCGCATGTAGGTATATATATAGGAGACGGGAAGATGATTCACGCCTCCACGTCCAAGGGGGTCATCACGAGCAGTCTCAACGAGAAGTATTATGCCAACAAATACCACTCCTCGGGACGCGTGACAGCCCAGTCCAAGTCCTCTCCCCGCCAACGGCCTTCCCGGACAGAGCCTACACAGGAATTGAAAAAGCCCGATGTGCCCTCAATACGCCTTGAAGACCTGATTTCACGCGACAACCCCAAACTACCCACCCCCCCGGCACCACAGCCTCATGTCATCGTTCCCGCCAGACCGATGGCCGATACACCCTCCGACACCACCGCCAATCCCACGCCATCCGCCACTGTAGGAGGCCGGATTCTTGACGATGTAATCGAGCAGAAAATAGACTCGATATATGGTTCATGGATGGATTAGGCACAAAAAGAGACCGGCATACCGGTCTTTTCAGCAAAAAGTGTTAACTTAGCGGCAGACAAACGGAGAAAAAAGTCCATCCTCATGTGACTTTTTCCGTTTTCAAGCGTTATTAAGGGTATACTAATTCAAAAACTTAAAGAAAATATGAAAGCATTAAACGTAATTTTAGCTGTTTTGGGTGGTGCGGCAGCAGGTGCCGCCATCGGTCTGCTTCTCGCTCCTGAAAAGGGTGAAGACACTCGCAAAATAATAGCCGACTTCCTTAAAGAAAAAGGCATACGCCTGAAGAAAAACAAATTTGAGGCCCTTGTTGACGAGATTGCCGAAGAGATAGCCGACGTAAAGTAACCCACTACGCGACATCAACCCTACCGTAAATAATACTATCTATTATAAATCTTACAACCACATGTCAAGAAGCATCCTTTACGCATTTATCGGTGGCACCCTTGCCGGCGCTGCCGCTGCATTGCTGCTCGCTCCTGAAAAGGGCGTCGAGTTGCGTGAGCGCATAAAGTCAATCCTAAAGCGTCGCGGTCTTTGCTGCTGCGACGACGACGTGGATGAACTTGTAGAGCAGCTTACAGCCGAAATAGAGGACTGACCGATGCTGCGGAGGCATAATGCCTATCGCCGCACCACAGTCTCCCCACAACGACATCGGCAGATTTCCGTCACACGGAGCAACATCACACTGCCGATGTCGTTTTTCATAACCCCAACCACCTTTCAGCATTTATCCGTTTATGATCAACAAGGAGAGCTATAAAAATCTGTTTGCCTCAGTCAAGCGCATGGCATTGCTCAGGTTTGAAGGACTTAGACTCGGAGCGGTCGACAAGGCCACAGTGCTTTTATCGACCATCGCGCTTGTCATCGTGGCTTTCATTCTTGTGTCGGCTGCTTTGCTCTTTTTTGCAATAGCCCTCACCTATTGGCTGTCGACAGTCATTTCCACGGCCTGGGCGTTCCTCATCGTGGGGGCGATATTCCTCGTCCTTCTCGGGGGCATATTCCTTGCACGCCGCAAACTGGTGTTTGACCCTGTGGCAAGAGGTTTGTCACGCCTATTCCTCTCACCCGAAAAAACCGACGACGATGAAACGAAATGACAAGAAAACATCCTGGAACGGATATACCCTTGAGGAGATACGCTACAGGCGGCTGCTCAACGTCGCGCATGAGGAGATTGAGCGTGAACAGCTCACGCGCCAATTCAAGGAAACGGCAAAGACTGCCTCCTCACTCGGCATGACTGCTGCGCCATTGGCTCTAATCGGAGGCTCGACACCTGCTATAGGAGTGCTGAAAAAAATGCTCGGCGCATTAAGTTATATGGACTATGCCATCGTCGCATTTAAGGTGGGCCAACGGCTATTTGACACTATCAGGCTATGGCGCGGCAAGAAGAAAGCCGACGTGCCCGACAAGGCAAAAAAGGCAGCCAAGTCCCGACAGCTGAAAAAATAGCCCCGAAACAGACATCACATCACATTTTGCTAATACACGTACATAATAGATGAACGATTACACCGAGCTGCGCCTCGACATCAACCCCTGTAGCGAAACCGCCACAGACATCATGGCGGCAATGCTGTGCGAACATGGATACGAGAGCTTTGTCCCCGATGCAAAAGGACTCACGGCATACATCCGGCGGGAGCTTTATTCGCCTGAAGAGGTGGATGCCGTCATCGCGGACTTCCCGATGGAGTGCGACATAACCACCCATGCCATAATGATTGAGGGCAAGGACTGGAATGCCGAGTGGGAGAAACACTATTTCAAGCCCATAATAGTGGGCGATCGTTGTGTGATACACAGCTCTTTCCACACCGACGTACCTCATGCCGAATACGACATAGTGATTGACCCGAAAATGGCATTCGGCACGGGACATCACTCCACGACTTCGCTCATAATAAGACGGTTGCTTGACATGGACCTGCAAGGCCGCAAGGTTCTTGACATGGGAACAGGAACAGGCATACTCGCCATACTCGCCGCAATGAGGGGGGCAACGCCCGTCATCGGCATAGAGATTGACCGCGCCGCAAAGCTCAATGCCGAGGAGAATGTGACACTCAACCGCCACCCGGAGATAAAGATACTGCTTGGCGACGCCTCTTCGCTCGCACTTGTTGACGGGGTGGACCTTTTTATAGCCAACATCAACCGCAATATAATCACGGGCGACATCCGCGCCTATGCCGAGACGATGAAGCCCGGGGCGACGATGCTCCTGAGCGGATTTTACGTCGATGACATTCCCGTGGTCAGCGCGGCTGCCGAGGAGGCCGGAATAAGCTACAAGTCATTCACCGAGCATGACAACTGGGCGTGCATGGAACTCGTCAAACGATAACACCGCCTATGAAAAGATTAGCCATATCAACACTACTCTCCATAGCCTCCGTCGTTACCCTCTATGCCCAGGACGCCGACTACACGGCCGGCAACAACCAATACAAGGTGGAAGAAGCTCCCAAGACGACATCATCGCCAATGAGCCATTTCACATGGGGGGCCGAGATAGGAAGCGGCATAGACCTCAACGGCAACAACATGTCGTCGGTGCTCATTGACGCGGGATTCGGCTACAAGAACGACATCATCAACTTTGCCGGCATCGGGGCCGGCATCAATGTCATGTTCAGCAACAGCTCGCGCCTGTTTCCTGTGTATGCCATGCTGCGCACAGGCTTTCAGCCCAAGCCCACACTGCTGTTTATGGATCTGAGAGTCGGATGTTCGTTCAACAATCTCGGCAACTCCGAAAGCCAGGTCGGATTTTACGGTTCAGGTGGTCTAGGATTCAATCTCGCGTTGAGCAGCAAGTTCAAGAGCCACATAATAGTGGGATACAACTACTCGGGACTGCAATCCTACACCGACAAAAAAGGGGTGCACCATGACGTGTCGGATATAAACGCCGCATTTGTGCGTCTTGGCATCACATTTTGACGAATTTGTAGGCAAAATTTACGATGTGTAAGCAAAAGCACCCTCACAGCACGATTTTGCAAGTCTAATCGGAAAAATATTTTGCCTTTTATTTGATATATAAAAATAAAGTAGTAATTTTGCAGCCATAAAGAAAGAAACAGTATGATGAACTCAATTATTCTTTCCCTATCCATTATCGGGCTTACGCTATCAATATAATTGCGGGAGAAAGAAGTTGTGGTCATTATGATATAGCAATGAAAAAGCATCGGTCTTTCTCCATCATGGGGAAAGACCTTTTTTATGGTAATTAATCAACATAACAGGATACAATGAGCGACAGATTATTTATCTTCGACACGACACTGCGCGACGGCGAGCAGGTGCCCGGCTGCCAACTCAACACAGTTGAGAAAATCGAGGTGGCAAAGGCTCTTGAGGAGCTGGGTGTGGACGTCATAGAGGCGGGGTTTCCCGTGTCAAGCCCAGGTGACTTCAACTCGGTAGTGGAAATCTCCAAGGCAGTCACATGGCCCACGATATGCGCCCTCACACGCGCCGTCGAAAATGACATCCGTGTGGCCGCCGAGGCTCTCCAATATGCCAAGCACAAGCGCATCCACACAGGAATAGGCACCTCCGACTACCACATCCGCTACAAGTTCAACTCCAACCGCGAGGAGATACTTGAGCGCGCCATCGCCTGCGTCAGCTACGCCAAGAAGTTTGTCGAGGATGTGCAGTTCTACGCCGAGGATGCCGGCCGCACCGACAACGAGTATCTCGCCCGTGTCGTGGAAGCCGTCATAAAGGCCGGCGCCACAGTGGTGAACATCCCCGACACGACAGGCTACTGCCTCCCCTCCCAGTTCGGAGAGAAGATAAAGTATCTGATGGAGCATGTCGACGGCATCCACAAGGTGACCATCGCCACCCACTGCCACAACGACCTGGGCATGGCGACGGCCAACACTGTGAGCGGCATTATAAACGGCGCGCGTCAGGCCGAGGTCACCATCAACGGCATCGGCGAGCGTGCGGGCAACACCTCGCTTGAGGAGGTCGTGATGACATTCCGTTCCCACAAGGAACTGGGCATAGAGACCAATATCAACACCACCAAGATTTCGGGCATAAGCCGCATGGTGTCGAGCCTTATGAACATGCCCGTGCAGCCCAACAAGGCCATTGTGGGCCGCAACGCCTTTGCCCACTCGTCTGGCATCCACCAGGACGGCGTGCTCAAAAACCGCGAGAGTTACGAGATTATCGACCCCAAGGATGTGGGCATCGACGAAAACTCCATCGTGCTCACCGCCCGCAGCGGACGTGCCGCCCTCAAGCACCGTCTACACGTGCTCGGCATTGACCTTGACAAGGAAAGTCTCGACAAGGCTTATGAGGAGTTCCTCAAACTCGCCGACCGCAAAAAGGAAATCAACGACGATGACGTGCTCATGCTTGCCGGAGAGCATCACCGCGCAAAGCACCGCATCAAGCTCGACTTCCTGCAGGTCACCGCAGGTGTCGGAGTACATTCAGTCGCCAGCGTCGGTCTCGACATATCAGGCGAGAAGTTTGAGGCATGTGCATCCGGCAACGGCCCTGTCGATGCAGCCATCTGCGCGATAAAAAATATCATACGCCGCAAGATGCTCGTCAAGGAGTTCCTTATCCAGGCCATCAACAAGGGGAGCAACGATGTCGGCAAGGTGCATATGACAGTCGAGTATGACAACAACAGCTACTACGGGTTCTCGGCCAACACCGACATCGTGGCAGCGAGCGCCGAAGCGTTTATTGACGCAATCAACAAGTTTGTACACTAATCATCATCACAATAATTACGATAATGGCAAATACATTATTTGACAAAATATGGGATGCCCATGTGGTGAATCTCATCGAGGGAGGCCCCTCCCAGCTCTATATCGACCGCCACTACTGTCACGAGGTGACAAGTCCGCAGGCATTCGACGGACTGCGTCAGCGCGGGCTGAAGGTGTTCCGTCCCGAGAAGACATTCTGCTCCCCCGACCACAATATCCCCACCCTCAACCAGGACAAGCCAATCGCCGACCCCGTGTCGCGCAACCAGGTGGAGACACTGACCCGCAACGCCAATGAGTTTGGCGTGACACTCTACGGTCTCGGACACCGCAAGAACGGTATCATCCACGTCATCGGCCCGGAAAACGGCCTGACGCTCCCCGGATATACAATCGTGTGCGGCGATAGCCATACCTCCACCCACGGCGCATTCGGAGCGGTGGCATTCGGCATCGGCACGAGCGAGGTGGAGATGGTGCTCGCATCGCAGTGCATCCTCCAGCCCAAGCCAAAGACCATGCGCATCAACGTCAACGGCAAGCTCAAGCCCGGCGTGACCGCAAAGGACATCGCCCTCTACATCATCGCCAAAATGACAACCGGCGGCGCGACAGGATACTTCGTGGAATATGCTGGCGACACCATCCGCAACCTCTCTATGGAGGAGCGCATGACCGTCTGCAACCTCTCTATCGAGATGGGGGCACGCGGCGGCATGATTGCCCCCGACGAGACCACATTCGCCTACGTCAAAGGACGTGAGTTCGCCCCCAAGGGTGAGGAGTGGGACAAGGCATTGGCCTACTGGCGCACTCTCCGCAGCGACGATGACGCCGTGTTTGACAAAGAAATCAACTTTGACGCCGCCGACATAGAGCCGCGCATCACCTATGGCACCAACCCGGGTATGGGCATGGGCATCAACGACGCCATTCCCGCGCCCGATCCCGAGGACGAGGCTGGTAAAATCTCATATGCCAAGTCGTTGGAATACATGGGCTTTGAAGTGGGTCAGAAACTCGCGGGACACCCGATTGACTACGTTTTTCTCGGCAGCTGCACCAACGGCCGCATAGAGGACTTCCGCGCGTTTGCCAACTTTGTCAAGGGAAAGAAGAAAGCCCCCAACGTGACCGCATGGCTCGTGCCCGGCTCATGGATGGTCGACGAGCAGATAAAGGCCGAGGGTCTCGACAAGATACTCGCCGAAGCCGGATTCGAGATACGCCAGCCCGGATGTTCGGCCTGTCTCGCGATGAACGAGGACAAGGTCCCCGCCGGCAAACTCGCCGTCTCCACCTCCAACCGCAACTTCGAGGGACGTCAGGGCCCCGGCTCGCGCACTATCCTTGCCGGTCCGCTCGTGGCTGCAGCCTCAGCCATCACCGGCGTGCTCACCGATCCCCGCACTGTCTAACCCACGTAATCACCTAATCACGATGAAAGAAAAATTCTCAACCATAACCTCCACATGTGTCCCCCTCCCGATGGAAAACGTGGACACTGACCAGATAATCCCCGCACGCTTCCTCAAGGCCACTTCCCGCGAGGGGTTCGGCGACAACCTGTTCCGCGACTGGCGATATGACAAGGATGGTAACCCGATAAAGGACTTCGTGCTAAATGACCCGACCTACTCGGGGTGCATACTGGTAGCCGGCAAGAACTTCGGTTCTGGCTCAAGCCGCGAGCACGCCGCATGGGCCATCGCCGACTATGGATTCCGCGTGGTCGTGTCGAGCTTCTTTGCCGACATCCACAAGAACAACGAGCTTAACAACTTCGTGCTCCCGGTAGTGGTCTCGGAGGAGTTCCTCGCCGAGTTGTTCGACTCCATTGCAGCCAATCCCAAGACTGAAGTAAAGGTCGACCTGCCCGCTCAGACCATCACCAACCTCGCCACAGGCCATTCGGAGAGCTTTGAGATAAACCCCTACAAGAAGCACTGCCTCGAACAGGGTCTTGACGACATCGAGTTCCTCCTCTCCAAGAAAGCCGACATCGAGGCGTGGGAAGCCGCCAAATAGCCCGCTACGACACATAATATTACAAAGGAAGGAAATGCACGTAGAGATAATGGATACGACGCTGCGCGACGGCGAGCAGACATCGGGGGTGTCATTTTCGGCATCCGAGAAGCTCGGCATCGCGAGGCTGTTGATTGAGGAGCTGCACGTGCCCCGTGTCGAGATAGCCTCGGCAAGGGTATCGGAGGGAGAGCGTGACACAGTGCGCGACGTGTGTGCCTGGGCATCGCGTACAGGCCACATAGAGAGCATAGAAGTGCTGGGATTCCTCGACAACGGGGAGTCCATCCGGTGGGTCAAGGAGGTTGGCGGCAAGGTGATAAACCTGCTCTGCAAGGGATCGGAAAAACACTGCACCTACCAACTGAAACTCACACCGCAACAGCACATCGAGGCTATACGCCGTGAGGTGGCCCTGGCGCGCAAGGAGGGGCTGAAAGTCAACCTCTATCTTGAGGATTGGTCAAACGGCATGAAAGAGTCGCGCAAGTACGTGTTTGACCTCATGGAGGGAATAAAGGACCTGCCGATTGAGCGGTTCATGCTCCCCGACACGCTCGGGGTGCTCAACCCCTATGACACCCTCGCCTACATGCACCGCATGGTGACCCACTATCCCGACCTGCACTTTGACTTCCACGCCCATAACGACTACGACCTCGCGACGGCCAATCTCTTTGCAGCCGTCAAGGCCGGGGCACGCGGAGTGCACTGCACCATCAACGGTCTCGGGGAGCGTGCCGGCAATGCCGCCCTGTCGAGTGCCGTGGCAGTCATCCACGACCAGCTCAAAGGGACAACAGGGGTCGACGAAACCAAAATCAACAAGGTGAGCCATATTGTGGAGTCATTCTCGGGTATACTCGTACCGCCTAACAAGCCGATAATCGGCGAGAGCGTCTTCACACAATGTGCCGGAGTACATGCCGACGGCGACAACAAAAACAATCTCTACTACAACGACCTGCTCCCCGAGCGGTTTGGCCGCGAGCGCGAGTATGCCCTCGGCAAGACCTCGGGCAAAGCCAACATAAAGAAAAACCTTGAAGCCCTTGGCATCGAACTGACCGAAGCAAATATCCGCAAGGTGACACAGCGCATCATCGAGCTTGGCGACAAGAAGGAGATTGTCACCCAAGGCGACCTCCCTTTCATTGTCGCCGACGTGATAAAGCACTCCACCGTGCCCAATAAGGTGCGCGTCATCAACTACGCCCTCAACCTCTCCCAGGGACTGCGGCCCACGGCGACTGTAAAACTGGCTGTCGACGGGGCCGAGTTTCAGGAGTCGGCGGTCGGTGACGGACAGTATGACGCATTTGTCAAGGCCGTGCGCACAATCTACCGCCGACGTCTCAACCGCGAGTTCCCTATGTTGACCAACTATGCCGTCAATATCCCTCCCGGAGGACAGACCGACGCGCTCGTGCACACCACCATAACATGGCGTTACCAAGGGCACGTGATAAAGACACGGGGCCTCGACGCCGACCAGACCGAGGCCGCCATTCAAGCAACCGTGAAAATGCTCAACCTCATCGAGGGGTACCATCCTGTCGTCAAGGCGACCGGCATGAGCAAGCCAAAATCCCGGAAATAAGATAATAGACAAAATAAAATATCATAACATTACCACTATGGATTTCAAAATCGCAGTACTTCCCGGCGACGGTATCGGTCCCGAGATCTCAAAGCAGGGCGTCGACGTGATGACAGCCGTCTGCAATAAGTTTGGACACAAGGTGACATATAAATACGCCCTCTGCGGCGCAGAAGCCATCGACAAGGTGGGCGACCCGTTCCCCGAGGAGACCTACGAGACGTGCCGCGAGGCCGACGCCGTGCTGTTCTCGGCCGTAGGCGACCCCAAGTTTGACAACAACCCCAACGCCAAGGTTCGCCCCGAGCAGGGACTGCTCGCCATGCGCAAGAAGCTCGGCCTTTTTGCCAACATCCGTCCTGTGGAGACATTCGCATGCCTGCTCCACAAGTCGCCGCTGCGCCCCGACCTCATCGAGGGCGCCGACTTCATCTGCATCCGCGAGCTGACCGGCGGCATGTACTTCGGCGAGAAATATCAGGACAACGACAAGGCATACGACACCAACGCCTACACCCGTCCCGAGATTGAGCGCATCCTCAAGGTCGGCTTCGAGTACGCGATGAAACGCCGCAAGCACCTCACCGTGGTCGACAAAGCCAACGTGCTCGCCTCCTCGCGCCTGTGGCGTCAGATAGCACAGGAGATGGCGCCACAGTATCCCGAGGTGACAACCGACTACATGTTTGTCGACAACGCCGCCATGAGTCTCATCCAGAATCCCCGCTTCTTTGACGTGATGGTGACTGAGAACACCTTCGGCGACATCCTCACCGACGAGGGTTCGGTAATCTCCGGCTCAATGGGCCTCCTCCCCTCGGCATCGACGGGCGAGAGTACCCCCGTATTCGAGCCGATCCACGGTTCATGGCCCCAGGCCAAGGGTAAGAACATCGCCAATCCCCTCGCCCAGATACTTTCGGTGGCCATGCTCTTTGAGTACTTCGACCTCAAGGCCGAGGGCAAGCTGATACGCGATGCCGTCAACGCCTCCCTTGACAACTATGTCCGTACCCCCGAGATACAGGAGGCCGGCCACGCCGAATACGGCACCAAGGAGGTCGGCGAATGGATCGTCGAATACATCGAGAAAGCATAAGGATATACAGATGGATATCGAGGCGGCACGGAGATACTGCATCGGCAAGCCACACGCTACCGAAAGCTTCCCCTTTGACGAGACAAACCTCGTGTTCAAGGTCGCCGGCAAGATGTTTGCGCTGCTGCCCCTTGACTGCCCTGACATGATAACGCTGAAATGCGACCCGGAATATGCCTTGGTACTGCGGGAGAATTATCCCGACATCATCGAGCCGGCCTACCATTTCAACAAGCGGTATTGGAATCAGCACCATCTTCATGCCATATCCGATGAAGTGATGTGCCGTCTTATAGACCACTCTTATGAGGAAGTGGTGAAAAAGTTGCCCAAAAAGATACGGCTGACTTTAGACCTTTAATGACACGTAACAAAAAGTTAGGGAGGGTGACAATCACCCTCCCTAACTTTTTATCTCGATAGTACACTACTAAATGATACCCTGTCCCATCATGGCGTTGGCAACCTTCATGAAACCGGCGATGTTGGCGCCCTTCATGTAGTTGATATAGCCGTCGGCCTGACGACCATACTTGACACACTGGGTGTGGATGTCGCGCATGATATTATGGAGACGGTGGTCCACCTCCTCCTCGGGCCACTGCAGGTGCATGGCGTTCTGGCTCATCTCAAGGCCCGACGTTGCCACACCGCCGGCGTTGACGGCCTTGCTGGGTGCATAATGTATGCGATTTTCAACAAATGCGTCGATTGCCTCAGGCGTACAGCCCATATTGGAGACCTCGGCGACAATCAGGGTCTTGTTGTCGATGAGATGGCGTGCGTCCTCGCCGTCGACCTCGTTCTGGGTAGCGCACGGCAGGGCGATATCCACCTTCTGCTCCCACGGCTTACGGCCTTCGAAGAATGTCGCCTCGGGGAACTCCTCGGCATACGGAGCCACAATGTCGTTGCCCGATGCACGCAGTTCAAGCATGTAGTCGATTTTCTTTCCCGAAATGCCCTCGGGGTCATATATATAGCCGTCGGGACCCGAAATGGTGACAACCTTAGCGCCAAGCTCGGTGGCCTTCAGGGCTGCGCCCCATGCCACGTTGCCGAAGCCCGAGATAGCCACGGTCTTGCCCTTGATGCTGTCGCCCATCTCGGCGAGCATATTCTCCACAAAGTAGAGTGCGCCAAAACCTGTCGCCTCGGGGCGTATGCGCGAGCCGCCAAAGTCGAGACCCTTGCCGGTGAACGTGCCGTTGTGCTCCTCGACGAGCTTCTTGTACATTCCATACATGTAGCCCACCTCGCGTCCGCCTACGCCTATATCGCCGGCAGGCACGTCGCGGTCGGGACCGACATTCTTCCACAGCCCGAGCATGAACGCCTGGCAGAAGCGCATGATCTCGCGGTCGCTCTTGCCGCGCGGCGAGAAGTCGCTGCCACCCTTGGCTCCACCCATAGGCAGAGTGGTGAGGGCGTTCTTGAATGTCTGCTCAAACCCGAGGAACTTGAGTATAGACAGGTTGACCGACGCATGGAAGCGGATGCCACCCTTGTACGGGCCGATGGCGTTGTTAAACTGCACGCGGTAGCCGATGTTGGTCTGCACGTCACCTTTGTCGTCAATCCATGTGACGCGGAAAGTCACGATACGGTCAGGCTCGACCATACGCTCGATAATGCGGGCTTTCTCAAATTCGGGATGGCGGTTATAGGTTTCCTCTACTGACATCAGCACTTCCTTCACCGCCTGAAGGTACTCTTTTTCTCCGGGATGCTTGGCCTCGAGAGACTGAATAATATTGTTAATATCCATAACAATAGTGTTTAATGGTATTGGTAATTGATGGTATTGATTAACGCGACAAATTTAGCAAAGATTTTGGATAATATCCATTTTCCCAAAGAAATTTTATCGCTCCTGACCATATACGACAAATATCCCGTCATAACAACCAATAACGTCAACTATCGCGGGGAAAAATTTGTTTTTATGTGGAGGCGATATTACATTTGCACTCCATTCATGACTTGTTGAACTTATAACCAAAAACATATCCTTATTATGGTAATACAACGCTGGCAATCGGTCTTTCTCCTCCTTGCGGCAATCGCCATGGCATTCTTCTGCTTTGTGCCCAATGCCGAGTTTACAACATCTGACGCCGTGCTGACATGGCGTCCCATGGGGCTTACCTCCGCGACAGGGGCATGTGCGGGGAGCACGTTGGCATATTTCATCGTCAACTGCGTCATCGCGGTGCTCATCATCATCGACATTTTCCTTTTCAAGGACCTCAAGCGTCAGATGACTGTGGCACTGGTGTGCGCCGTGCTTGAATTTGCATCGTGCATCACTTGGTTTATATGCGTGCTGGTGTTCACCGAGCGTCTTGGCGCTATAGGCGTGGAGTGGCTCCCGGGCATCATACTGCTGGCGGCATCACTGCTTATGATGCTCTTTGCCTACAGCTATATGGGTAAGGACCGCCGCAAGCTGGCCAATTTTGACCGCCTGCGCTGACATCCCCCTCACTATTGGAAAAAAATCCAACGCCCGGAGCAATCCCGGGCGTTTTTTTATCCCACAGCGCATGAATTTCCATAATATATGCTAAATGGCGGAAGTTTGGCATATGTTTTGCTTCCCATATGTTATATTTGGAAACGAAACAGACTATTCCCGCTCATGGCAAACAACACCATAACCGACCGACGCGACCTCATCGCACGATATATCGAGCAGGCACGCCTACGCGATGCCCTGCGTGAACTGCGCATCATGGTAAGCGGCCTCCACTGGTCGCTCCAGGAGGAGGTGAACAATATCGAGGACTCCTACCGCATGATGCTGCGCTATGCCGCCGACGGGGTGGACGACCCCGGACGCCGACAGGTGTACGACCGCATCGTGAGCCGCATGTACGGCATCATCGACCGGGTGACACGCGAGCACTACAAGACCGACTCGTCGGCCCTGTATTTCAACACCCTGCGATACGAGCACCTGCAGCCGGCCGACACGATACCCACCCTGCTCGCCCTGTACAAGAAGAAGCAGGACGACAACTCCCCGCTCAATCTCATCACCTCCGCGTCTTCCGACGGCGGCAAGCCGTCACGGCGCGAGATAGAGGAGATGGAGCGGCGGCTGTTCAACCGCGTATGGGTCACCTATCCCCTGTCGTCCGACGACACGCAGGCGTTGACCGATGCGGTCTCGTCGGCGACGCTTCCCCAATATTTCAAGGAGCTGATGGTATCTGCATTGCTGATGGGGTTGCTCGCCTACTACGACGAGCGCCGCCTCGCGTTGCTGCTCGACATATACGCATCCGATCCCTCCAATGCCGTCGGCGTCAAGGCGATATGCGCCGCATTGATGGCGATGTACATCCACCGCACTCGCATAGGCTCCGGCTCCCTGACTGGCAAGATTGAGTGCCTGAAGGAGACAGTGCCGACATGGCACAAGGATGTGAGGATGGTGTTCATGCAGTTTATCCGTGCTCGCGACACCGAGCGCATCAACCGCAAGATGCGTGACGAGGTGATACCGTCAATGATGAAGCTGCGTCCCGACATCTACAAGAAGTTTCACGAGGACACCCCGGTCATCGACATGTCGGAGATGGAGGAAAATCCCGAGTGGCAGGAGCTGCTCGACAAGAGCGGACTCACCGACAAGATGAAGGAGCTGTCAAAGATGCAGGAGGATGGCGGCGACGTGTTCATGAGCACATTCGCCCACCTGAAGCACTACCCGTTTTTCTCCGACATCGCCAATTGGTTCATGCCGTTCCACCTCGACCATTCGGTCGTGACGGGCGCCGGCAGCGATACCGCCATGACAGGCGAGATTATCGCCGCCTCCCCGTTCCTCTGCGACGGCGACAAGTATTCGATAGCCCTGTCGCTGTCGTCCATCCCCCAGCAGCAACGGCAGTTCATGATGTCACAGTTCAACGCCCAGAATCTCAACGCCGCCGAGATACGCAACACCGAGCTGCTTGCCGACGAGAGCCGACGCGAGAACATAGCCAACAAGTATGTGCAGGACATCTACCGCTTCTTCAAGCTGTTCCGCCGCAAGGGGGAATTTACCGACCCGTTCGACACCCCGCTCAACATGCTGCAGGTTGCCCCGCTGCTCGATGACTTCAGCGACGAGGAGACATTGACGCTCGTAGCCGAGTTCTACTTCAAGCGCGGCTACTATGCCGATGCATTCGACCTGTTCAGCCGATTGAGCGAACTTATCCCCCCGTCGGCCCAACTGTTTCAGAAGATGGGCTATTGCCGCCAACAGGAGGGGGATATAGCCGACGCGTTGAAGTATTACGAACAGTCGGAGCTGCTCAACGCGCAGAGCCTGTGGACGCTCAAGCGCATCGCCTCGTGCTACAAGCTGCTCGGCAAGCCACGCCGTGCGCTGGAGTACTTCAGGCGCGTTGCCGGACAGAAGCCCGACGACCTCTCCGTGGTGATGAACATGGGCCACTGCCACATGGAACTCGGCGAGCACGACAAGGCCCTGAAGTGCTACTTCAAGGTCGAGTTTCTCGACGAGAAGTCGTCACGCGCCCTGCGCCCCATCGCGTGGTGCTCGCTGCTGACCGGCAACCTTGAGCAGAGCCGCCGTTACTACACCCGCATCCTCAACGAGACACCCTCCTCGGGCGATTATCTCAACATGGGGCATCTCGAATTGGTGTCGGGAAACGTGCGCGACGCCATCAACCTCTACAAGCTCAGCATCGAGAACGACCGTGGCGACTCGGAGGCGTTCATCAAGTCGATGAGGGCCGACACGCCGGTATTAGTAAGGAGCGGCGTCGATGCCTCCACGCTCCCCCTCGTCATAGACGCACTCCTCTATCAGATAGGGTAAATATCAGATAGGGTAAAGCAGCTTTTTTACATAATTTTCACAACGATAATCGTATAATCTTGGTAATTTTGTCTCATTGTAAAAAATACATCTATAACTATAATTGCAATGAGAAAATTACTGTTTGCTCTACTAATGTCAGCTACACTTATGGCACAGGCACAAAATCCGTTTGAGGCGGAGTTCCAGACCCCGCACAACACCCCTCCTTTCTCCAAGATCACCAACAAGAACATGGAGGAGGCCATCGACCGTGGCATACGCCTTGAGGACGAGGCCATCGACGCGATTGTCAAGCAACGCTCGCGCCCTACGTTTGAAAACACCATCGTGGCATTGGAGGACGCCGGCAAGGAGCTGTCGCGTGTGCTCAACGTGTTCTTCCCGCTGGAGTCGGCCAACAGCGACGACGAGCTTATGGAGATATCCATGCGCGTTTCGGCAAAGCTCTCCAAGCACTCCACCGACATCGTGCTCAACGAGCCGCTGTGGCAGCGCATCAAGCAGGTGTGGGACAACCGCGACAACGAAGACCTCGACACCGAGGACCGTATGCTGCTTAAGCGCACCTACGAGTCATTTGAGCAGTCGGGTGCCAACCTCCAGGGAGAGGACCGCGAGAAATACCGCAAGATTTCAGCCGAGCTGTCGGAACTGACGACAAAGTTCGGGCAAAACGTGCTGAAAGAGATGGCGACCTACAAGATATGGCTCGGCAAGGATGACCTTGCCGGACTGCCCGAAAGCTCCGTCGAGGCTGCCGCCCTCGCCGCCAAGGCCGAGGGACGCGAGGGAGAATATCTCTTCACTCTTGCCCAGCCCACCTACATGGCATTCATGAAATACTCTTCTCGCCCCGACCTGCGCGAGAAGATGTATCGCCTCAACGCCGGCCGCAACATGAAAGGCGAATACTCCAACGTGGAGATTCTTGCCCGCATAGCCGACCTGCGCCGACAGATGGCCAACCTCTTCGGCTACAAGACCTATGCCGACTACAAGCTTGTCAACACCATGGCCGAGACTCCCGCCAACGTCTACCGTCTGCTTGACCAGTTGCGCGAGGCATACCGCCCCGCCGAGCAGGCCGAGATGAGGGAACTTACCGAGTTTGCCTCGCGCCTTGAGGGAAAGCCCGTCACCATCAACCCGTGGGACTACAGCTACTACTCCAACAAGCTCAAAAACGAGAAATACTCCTATAACGAGGAGGAGATGCGCCCCTACTTCGAGCTTAACAACGTCATCGACGGCGTGTTTGGCCTCGCCACCAAGCTCTACGGGCTTAACTTCACCTACAACCCCGATATCGAGGTATACCATCCCGAGGTCAAGGCCTACGAGGTGACCGACTCGGCAGGCGAATATGTAGGCATCATCTACACCGACTTCTTCCCCCGCGACACCAAAAGCCCCGGCGCGTGGATGACCGGATTCCGCGACCAGTCAATCTCGCCCGACGGCACAAACAACCGTCCGCAGGTGTCGATAACGATGAACTTCACCAAGCCTACCGACTCCAAGCCGTCACTGCTCACCCCCTACGAGGTCGAGACATTCCTCCACGAGTTTGGCCACGCGCTCCACGGGCTGCTCGCCAACACCAAGTACTCCTCCCTGTCGGGCACGGCTGTATACCGCGACTTTGTCGAGCTGCCCTCACAGTTCAACGAGAACTATCTCACCGAGAAAGAATTTCTCGACAGCTTCGCCAAAAACTACCTCACCGGCGAGCCTATCCCGCAGGAGCTTGTCGACAAGATTGTCGCCACATCACAGTTCGGTGCCGGCTACGCCTGTCTGCGCCAGCTCGGGTTCGGCTACCTCGACATGGCATGGCACTCGATTACCGAGCCGGTCGCCGACCCCGTCGCCTTTGAAAACACCGCCATCGAGTCGGTGCGCATGTTTGCCCCCGTCGACCACGCGATAATGTCGGCTCAGTTCAGCCACATATTTGCCGGAGGCTACGCTGCCGGCTACTACAGCTACAAGTGGGCCGAGGTGCTCGACGCCGACGCATTCTCAGTGTTCAAGAAAAACGGCATCTTCGACCGCAAGACCGCCGACTCGTTCCGCAACAACATCCTCAGCCGTGGCGGCACAGAGCACCCCATGACCCTTTACAAGCGTTTCCGCGGCCATGAACCCACCATCGACGCCCTCCTTGAGCGCGACGGCGTGAAACCCGCCGAACCCGCTCCCGCCCGCCTCTCCGACGTCGAAGGCAAGTAACTAATATTTCTTCTCGGACGCTATGTATAGCGTCCTCACTTAAATCCGTTCAACTGTACAATATCAAATCGCAGAGGGGAGGAAAATCATATGATTTTCCTCCCCTCTGCCGTATTCTAAAATACCAATAGTAAGTGCCTCATTTTTTCAGATATTTATACTGCTTAACGTTGCCGTCAATATCATAGACTCTGATAAGGTAGATGCCATTGCCGAGCGAGGCTAAGCCTGTGGAGTCATGGAGGGTAGCGCCCCGTACACCTGACATGTCGTATATCTCCATGCGGTCGATAGTCCCGGCTGTCGGGGTGTCGCGGGTTATGTCGGCTATGCCGGTGACATCATCTTCCTCAAATGGAGGAAGCTCAACGACATACTCAGCTTTTCCATATTTGTTTTTCACTGACATCTCAAGCCGAGCCTTGTAAAACTTGGTGATGTTCTTTGTTACGGCATTCACTTTCCCGGGGCCATCGACAAATTGACTCGCCAATATTGGACTTCCGCCTTCTCTTGTTATGATTTGGGCATAATTAGCACCATAAAATTCCACGGTATAGTACACATTATAAGTATCGTAGGGGGCATTGCTCTCCTTGCGGATGATTTCCACGTTCCTGATAATGGGTTTTGCCCTCAGGATGACTGGGCATGTGGCCGACACCTCGTCGCTGCCCGCGCGAGCCGTAAAGCAGACTGTGCCGTGTATATCGGTATTCTCGTCCATGGCAAACCGTTCCATGTCCATGTCCGTGAGCGGAGAGGTCACGAATCCCATATAGCCCTCATGCTCCCCCACAACGGCAGTCCCGCCTTCCTTAAGCGGCAAGATAAACTGCCATTGGATGTCCGACAAGGTTTCCCCCGTGTGGTTCTCGGCCAAAAACAGGAGCTCCTCGTGGGCTGACGTCATGCCCGATTCATCCAACTTATCGCAGACAATAACAATCTTCTTTCCCGCATCGCCATCGTCCGTCACTGTCCCGGTCTCTTGACCGCTTGCCCCTATCCCCACCAACATGAGGAGAAGCATAATCCATTGCTTTCTCATATCTTCATAATTTAACTGTGATTAATGTATCCGCAAATTAAGCGACTTTTCTCCATATTTACAAATTTTTATTTAACAAACATTCCCGAGTACAGCCAATTTGTTGCCAACGCTGCGACAGACAATAAACAGCCATTCTATTTTATCTTTTATTGCATATCCTCACCAACAACCGCAATGTAACAAGATTCGCTCAACTGACTGCCTACCCGTAGGGAGGGTGTTGCAAAACTGCCTATTTTTCAAGCTGTAGGGACATGCCTTTGGCATGTGGAATATGCAAGTAATTGAATCACAGTCCACATGCCAAAGGCATGTCCCTACATAAATCGCCCTCTCCTTATATTCTACAAGTTTTGCGACATCCCCTTAAGGACGGCTCATAGCCTAAGAATACGGTTTGATAATCTTTAGTTTTTTGAGGGTCGTTTTGAATGTTTACCACTGAGAATCAATTAGATGATATTTTGATATTTTAGATAGGATGTCGGGGCGATATTGGGACACTTGACAAGGGAGATGGTTTGACATAATTTTGCGGTGAACGAAATCCTAAAACCAATTCAAAAACATGATTACCTCACGAGCAACTTTGCGCATGGTACTGGCGACCGTCATTGCGGCGGTAGCAGTGACCGCATCGGCCGCCGACCGGCGCATCGCTTTCAAACGACCCGCAGGGTGGACCAATACCCCGCACATTCACGCTTATGCCAATGACGTGCCGCTTCCCGGATGCGACAACCAGGAGATGACGGCTGTACCCGGGAAGGCCGGTTGGTACTGGTTTACAATTTACAATGCTCCCGAACAGCACAACGTGATGTTCAACAACGGCGGTTGGGGCGGCGGCCAGACCGGACCGTTGTATCTGGACTCGCAGGGCGACCGCGCCCTGTCGGCATCAGACGGTGATGTCATATCGGTGGCCGACGAGGGGGTATGGGACGCGATTGACGATGTCCCGACACCCCAACCGGCCGCAACCTCCAAAATACGCTTCCATCGTCCCGATGATTGGAACGGAGTGCCACGACTGATAGCCTACAAGGAGAAGAATATCGAGCGAACCGCCACCAACCGTGTGATATACGAGGTGTTTGTACGCAACTTTTCCCCCGAAGGCACCCTCAAGGGAGTTGAACGCCAGATATCACGCCTTAAGGAACTTGGCGTAGACATCGTGTGGCTCATGCCGATATACACCATGGGCGAACAGGGAAAGTGGGGCACCTACGCCAGCCCATACGCTGTACGCGACTACAAGGCAGTAAGCCCCGAATACGGCTCGTCCGAAGACCTGCGGTCGCTCGTAAACGCCATACATGCCGCCGGCATGGAGGTGTGGCTCGACTGGGTGGCCAACCACACGGCACTCGACCATGCATGGGTGAGCCAACACCGCGAATACTACCGGACCTCGGGCGGTAACATCGTCAATCCGCACGGATGGAACGACGTATACCAGCTCGACTACTCAAATAACGGCTTGCGCTCTGCGATGATTGACGCGCTGCAATATTGGGTCCGTGAGTTTGACATCGACGGCTACCGATGCGACTACGCCGACGGTGTGCCCCGCGACTTCTGGCGTCAGGCTCGTGCCGAGGTAAACAAAATAAAGCCCATCGGCTGGCTTGCCGAGAGCGGCGGTGACGGCGAAAACGCCAAGCTCGTCAGCGAGGATGGCATATTTGACTACAACTATGCGTGGGGATTCCGCGACAAGCTGGCTGAATTTGCCGGACATGGCGACGTCAACACCCTTAAACGTCTCTGCTCGGAGCTGTTCTACGACAACGCCTACAACGGCAAGTCACGCATGGTCTACCTCTCCAACCACGATGTCGTGCAGGACAAGGGGGGCACAGAGGACCGCACCATGGGCGCACGGCTCGCACCGCTGACAGTGCTGCAATTCACCGTCTACGGGATGCCATTGATATATAACGGCCAGGAAATCAAATATTCCTCTGCCCCGATAGTGCTTGCCGAAAAAACCCCAATCGACTGGAACAGCGGCGATGCCAACATGACATCCCTCATCAAGTCGCTGACTACGCTGAAACACTCGGAGCCGGCATTGCGCACCGCCGGCGAGCGCGGCGACCTCATCAACTACGACGTCACCCACTCGAGTGTGTATGTCTACGAGCGACGGCTCGGCGCCGAAAGCGTCGTGGTGATGCTCAACTTCTCCGGCTCGACAGCCGAATTTAACGTCAACGGCAATCTGCCGTCGGCTCCCTACCTCGACGTGTTCTCAGGCACGAGCCGCAACCTGGCGTCTGCCGACACTTTCAGCCTGCCACCCTACGGCTATGCCGTGTATGTCAAATAATTTAGCCGTATATCCGATGAATTTCAATAAGATAGCAATATTGTCACTGCTGATTGCCGCGACAACATCAAGCGCAGAGACCGTGCGCTACACAATAGTTGACGGCGCAAAAATGACAGCCGTCGCCGACAATGACGGATGGTTTGAATATCCCCTCGGCGCGCTGCCGGCAGGATCGACAATCGATTTCACCGACGGTGACACCCACCGGGGCACAACACCCCACACGGTGGCCGACACATGGCACACAGCCTATACCGTCGAATCATCCCGCATCGTCCCGACAACCGACATCGAAGGCAACACCGAGCCTGATATCCCCGATGTGCCCGAACAGCCCGAAAACCTCATCCGCATAACATTCATATGCCCGGAGGGATGGAGCAATCCACATATCCACATATATGCCCCTGTAGCCTCGGGTGATGTGACGCTTGTAGACAATACCCCCATGTCGTGGTCGTCGGGCAACAGCTATTACTACATGTTTGACGCATCGTCTGCCCCCAACGGGTGCAACATAATGTTCAACAACAACGGGTGGGGCAACGGCGGATGGAACAACGGCGAGGTCAACACAGGCTTTACCGCCAACCCGGTAAGCGCGACCTACTCCATCGTCAACGGCGAGGTGGTGAAAGACCATGGCACGACAGGCTCAATATCCGGAGTCGTATCCACGAGCGAAATACACCCTTTGGGCAATCGCATCACAGGAACGGCCTACGGACATGTCATGGTGATAACCCCCTCCGGCTCCATCGCGTCCCATATCGAGGCCAATGGGGAATTTGAGACCGAAAGCCTGCACCCCGGCCTGTATATCGTCGCCACGCCCGGCAATACGACTAAAATCATTATCAACCAATAACATAATCACGAACCATTAAAAACCAACAGTCATGAAGACAACATTTACACGCCTCATGGCAGCCATAGTGCTCGCCATAGTCACCCTACCCGCAGCATTTGCCGCCGACATCGTGATAAAGTTCCTACGCCCCGCCGATTGGGCTGCGACACCCCACGTGCACGTATATTGTGCCACTGGCGACGTGGCCAACAACCAGGAGATGACACCTGTTGCAGGCCAGGACGGATGGTACAGCTATGAAATCAAGGACTGCCCCGACGGCTACAACGTGATGTTCAACAACGGAGGCTGGGAAGGAGGCCAAAGCGCGGGCGACATGTACGAGGCTACCGCCGGCAACTACGCCTATACCCTCGATGACGCCAAGAAAGTGATTCGCGCCGTAGACCCCACTGCCGCCAGCGTCACGATACGCTTCAAGCTCCCCGCCGACTGGTCGGGCGTGCCCAATATCCACATCTACCACGCCGTAGAGGGCGGCTCGGACGTTACCGACGTCAACAGCACCCCCATGACCGCCGTAGCAGGCGAGGCAGGATGGTATTCCTACGTGTTCCAGAACTACCCCGACAATTACAATGTAATGTTCAACATCGACAATTGGGCAAAACAGGTCGGCCCCTACTTTGAGGAGCAGCCCGGAGATGCCTCGTTTGAGGTAGTAGGTGGCGAGTTGCAGAAAGTCGGCTCGACAGGCATTGACGCAGTAGGCACCGACACCTCCGAAGCTCCGGCCGAATACTTCGACCTCAACGGCATACGCGTCGACAATCCCCGTGGCGGCATCTTCATACGACGTCAAGGCAACACTGTCACCAAGGTTATAATCAGATAATCAGGAATCTACATATAATAGACATTCAATTCAAGACCATCAACACGTTAACCCCTGGCAAAGCTCCACCTTGGCGGTGGGGCTTTGCTTATTATTAAACACCCTCTAAAACAAAAGGCGCACTTCTTCACAGAAGTGCACCTCCCTCATAACCAAAATTCAAGTATATATCTTGTCTAACAAAACGGGTCGCCTTGTGCGCAGCCGCCGCGTGACGCGAAGACGCGCTATTGCCGCCAAGCAATCGCCGTTAAAACCGACCTGAGTCCAAAATGTGTTGTTATTTTGCAGTGTTGATACTGTGCATTTAACGGCTTTCGATTTTCGGAATATTAAGGCGATACAAAGGTATGATGAATTATTCAAGTATGCAAGACCTAACAGCCAATAAATCCGTAAAATATGCTAAAACCTATCTCAAAAAACGTGAAAAATAATCGCCCCTCTTGCTACCTCCCATAACATGCCAACATGCCATGCGTCGTGGCAGCGTCATCCTCCAATTGACGACGCAGGGCAGCCACCGAATCAAACCGCCGCTCATCCCTTATGCGCCCCCAAAACCTCACAACAAGTTTCTCGCCATACAAGTCTCCGTCATACCCCAGCAGATGGGCCTCGATACTTACAGGGGCACCCTCGGCATCCACTGTGGGACGCTGCCCGATATTGGTCATGGCAGCATAAGCACTACCGTCGGCAAGCACAGCCTCACAGGCATACACCCCATTGGCGGGAATAAGCAGGTCGGGGCTCTCTACCTCGATATTGGCCGTCGGAAAACCTATGGTTCGCCCAAGCTGCTTGCCGCCCACTACCTTGCCCGACAGGGAGTACGGCCGTCCAAGCCCGGCGGCAGCCCCACTTACGTCGCCCGCCGCCACGCGTCCGCGTATTATTGAAGAGCTGACCGGCGCACCACCGCCGCAATATCCGGGAGCCTGCACGACATCCACGCCAAGCGTGGCGCCTATTTCCCTGTATGGCGCCACCCCTTCGGGACGGTCGCTACCGAAGTGGTTGTTAAACCCGAGCACAAGCGCCCTCACATTGTAGCGGTCGTGGAGCATGGCAAGAAACTCGGCCGCCGTAAGCCGTCGCGTCTCCTCGTCAAAACCAATGACCTCCACATAAGCAGCCCCCGCCTCAAGCAGCAGGTCACGACGCGCGGGGACGGTGGAAAGCAGCCGGGGATGACTCCCCGGACGTATCACAGCCAACGGATGGGGTGAAAAGGTGAACGCCGTCGGGACAAGCCCGCGTGCCTCCCCTTCACGCCGCATGAAGTCGATAAGGAACTGATGCCCGAGGTGCACCCCGTCAAACATTCCCACGGCTGCTATGCGCCCCGGCTCCGTCATGTCACTGCGCCCATCCTTTCCCATACGCCGTCATGACTACAAGGCTTGAAAGATGAACCACTCCCCGGGATTGCCGTAGTCAGCAAGACGCAAGTCACCATACCCGTTGAAATGGTAGGTATACTGTATGCTACCCCCTGGAGTGGACACATACATCACGTCGCTGCCGATAGCCGGTTCGTACCATGCGTCCCAGGACATCGGATCCTCCACCCATGAGCCGTAACGGTTATAGTAGCCGTAAAGTCCCGAGCCGTTGCGGTAGAAAGTGTACTCGACCACCTGGCTCTCGGGCACCATGCCGTAAGAATCCTGAACAAGTTCCCATGTCCCCGAGGGATACCACGTTGGCGCGGGATATCCGCCATTGGGACCGTCATCGTCACATGAAGTCATGGCAACGGCTGCAAGGGCAGCCACAAACAATAGGGTAAGATATTTTCTCATCGGATATGAATGTTGGTTACAAAATTAGTCTTTATTTCGCTTATGCGGCTTCCTCGGAACATATTTCCGCTCATTTTTTGAAAATCTTCCCTCGAAAACCGCTATCTTTGTCTACATAAATAGTTGACGACGTGATTGATTTTACCCCGATATTGAGGCCATATTTCATGCGCCGCGTGGACGCCTCTCGCCGATACGCCGGGCACACCCGCGACATCCAGCTCCGGGAGCTGATTTGGATGGTGAGCCGGGGGTGCCATACGCTATGGGGGGAGACCCACGACATGAAAACAATCGGCAGCTATCGTGAGTTCACATCCCGCATTCCACTCACCACCTATGCCGACATGCGCCCGTGGGTGGAGCGGATGATTGCCGGCGAGCGCGACATCCTCTGGCCGGGCGTGACGCGCAACTTCGCCCAGTCGTCGGGTACATCCGACGGCAAGAGCAAGTATGTACCCATCACCCCCGACTCTCTGAGGCGATGCCACTATAAGGGAGCTTCCGACGTGGTGTCACACTATCTCAACCTCTACCCCGACAGCCGCATATTCTCCGGTAAAGCCTTTATCCTCGGCGGGAGCTTCGCCAACGAGCTGACCCTCCCGGCGGGTGTAAGAGTCGGCGACCTCTCGGCAAGCCTCATCGCCAACATCAACCCGCTGGCCAATCTCGTCCGTGTGCCCTCCAAGCGCGTGGCACTGATGGCTGACTGGGGCGAGAAGCTCCCGGCACTCGTCAACGCCGCGCTCCGCGAGAACATAACCAACCTCTCGGGTGTCCCCTCATGGTTTCTCACCGTACTCAAGGAGGTGATAAAGGCGGCTGGCGCATCTACCATACACGACGTGTGGCCCAATCTTGAGGTATTCTTCCACGGCGGCATCTCGTTTGCCCCCTACCGCGAGCAATATGCCGCCATCACCGACGCGTCCAAAATGAGATACCTTGAGACCTACAACGCCTCGGAGGGATTCTTTGCCGTGCAGAATGCAATAGACGACCGTGCGATGCTACTGTTGCTCGACATAGGGGTATTCTATGAATTCATCCCGATAGGCGAGACCGACAATCCCACCCCTGAGACCCTCACTGCATGGGAAGTGGAGCCGGGCTGCGTGTACGAGCTTGTAATCACGGCGTGCAACGGACTGTGGCGATACCGCATAGGGGACACCGTGCGGGTCGAGAGCGTCAACCCCGTCAAGATTACCATTGCGGGACGCACAAAGCACTACATCAACGCATTTGGAGAGGAGCTGATGGTGCACAATGCCGAGGCGGCAATGGCCCGCGCGTCCTCGATTACCGGTTGTGCGGTGCTCAACTACACCGCCGCGCCGGTCTATGCCAGCGACCACTCGCGTGGCCGCCATGAATGGCTGGTGGAGTTTGCCACACCTCCGGCCGACATGGCACGCTTTGCCACAGTGCTTGACGAGAGCCTGCAACAGGAAAACTCCGACTACCAGGCCAAGCGTTACAAGGGCATCTTTCTCGACGCGCCCACGGTCGTATCTGCACGCCGTGGACTCTTTGACGACTGGTTGCGCTCCACCGGTAAGCTCGGGGGACAGCGCAAAGTACCTCGCCTGTGCAACGACCGCCGTTTCATCGACCCGATGCTTCATCTAATGCATAATTCATAATGCATAATTCATAATTAAATGGCCTATTAGACCTATTCGACTTATCAACTCTTTAACCTTCAACCCACAATGAAAAATCGCTTTTTTACCACATTGTTGCTCCTGATAATAACCCTCGGCGCCACTGCCGCCGAAGCTCCCAAGTATATATTCTACTTCATCGGCGACGGCATGGGCTGGGGACAGGTCAACACCACCCAACAATACCTGCGCGATGTCGTCAAGGAGGACAGCGTGCTCACCATGCTCCGCTTCCCCATCGTCTCCACGGCCATAACCTACTCGGCGTCAAATGACATCACCGACTCGACCGCCGCCGGAACGGCACTTGCCACCGGCGTAAAGACCCGCAACGGCATGATGGGAATGACCCCCGACTCGGTGCCTGTGGTGTCGGTCGCCGAGCAGCTGCGCGACATGGGCTACGGCATAGGCATAGTGACATCCGTCGCACCTGACGATGCCACCCCCGGGGCTTTCTATGCCAAGGCACCGTCACGTAACCACTACTATGAAATCGGCTCCCAGGCGGCACAGTCGGGGTTTGACTTCATCGGAGGCGCCAACTGGCGCGGACTCAAGGACAAGAGCGGTAATCCGACCGACCTGTGGGAGGTGTTTGAGCAAAACGGCGTGCAGACCGCCTATGGGCTCGACACTCTCGCCTCCCCCACGTCGCCGCGCGTAGTGCTGCTCGGGACCAACCGCCCGCATGACAGCGGCATAGGCTATGCCATCGACTCCGTTGCCGGCGCATTGCGGCTTCAGGATATGACCCGCGCGTGCCTCGACCACCTGCTGCGGCACAAGCCCGGGCGATTTTTCATGATGGTCGAGGGGGGCGCCATCGACCATGCGTGCCACGCCAATGACGCGGCGACCGCCATCGGCGACGTGCTCGCGTTTGACGAGTCTCTCGCCATCGCATATGATTTCTTCCTTCAGCACCCCGACGAGACCCTCATCCTTGTCACCGCCGACCACGAGACGGGAGGCATGGCGATAGGCAACACGGCTCACGGCTACACCGCCGACCTCAAATACCTGCCCTATCAGCGCGTGTCAAAAGACCGCTTCAACGAGCGGCTGCAGGCCATGTTGCGCTCCCGCCGTGCCTATCGGTGGGAGGATATGAGGGAGATGCTGGCCGACGACTTCGGATTCTGGCGCGCAGTGCCTGTAACCGAGGAGGAGACAGCACGGCTCGAAGGCTTGTTCAACGACACATTCGCCAACAATGCCACACCCGACCAGGAGACGATGTATGCCAACTTCAAGGCATTTGCCGTCGAGGTGTTCCGCGTACTCGACACCCACACCGGCATGGGCTGGACCACCGTCCACCACACCGCCAACCCGGTGCCGGTGATGGCGATTGGTGTAGGCTCGGAACTATTCTCGGGCATGAACAACAACATCGACCTCCCCGCCAAGTTGCGAAAGATTGCTAAGATAGACAAATGATGTAAAAATAGCGCGTGACGTGGCCAAAAAAGCCATTTTTGCGCGCATTTTGCATCGGGATACAAAAAGATTGCTTACATTTGTCCACAATTTCAAAATACCATCGAAAATATTATGGAGAAAATAGACAATCTCGACCGTAAGATTCTTGAAATCGTGATGCGCAACGCGCGTATAGCCTCCAAGGATGTCGCCACCGAGTGTGGCGTGTCACGTGCAGCCATCCACCAGCGCATACAGCGCATGATTGACCTGGAGGTGATTACCGGCTCAGGCTATCACGTCAACCCCAAGGTGTTGGGCTACAGCACCTGCACCTACATCGGCGTGAACCTTGAGCGCGGGGCGATGTACCGCGACGTGGTGCCCGAGTTGGAGAAGATTCCCGAAATCGTCGAATGTCACTTCACCACCGGCCCATACACGATGCTCGTCAAGCTGTATGCACGTGACAACGAGCACCTTATGGAGCTGCTCAACGACAAGATACAGATGATACACGGCGTCACCGGCACCGAGACCCTCATCTCGCTCGACCACAGCATCGACCGCGAGATACCCATCCACTACGAATAGCCATTTCCCCGATTAAACAGCAAAGATGAAACATACCAAGCTCATAGGCATCATCGCTTCCATAGTGGTGATAGTCGCCATATCGTGGATATACTTCTATCCCGATGCGATGCAGGGCAACGAGCTGCGCCAGCACGACATGCAGCAGGGTGTCGCCATCGGCCAGGAGGCCAAGGCGTTCACCGAGGCAACCGGCGAGACCACACGATGGACCAACTCGCTTTTCTCGGGTATGCCCAACTTCCAGATTGCGCCCTCCTACCCCTCCAACCGGCTCATAAGCTGGATAGGGACGGCCTACAGTCTCGGATTCCCGTCGCCTGTCAACCTGGTGTTCATTATGATGCTTGGCTTTTTCATCCTGTTGCTCGCCATGAAGGTGAGGTGGTATCTCGCCTTGCCCGGAGCCATCGCCTACGGATTCTCCTCCTATTTCTTTATCATCATCGGGGCCGGGCACATATGGAAATTTGTCACCCTTGCCTATATTCCGCCGACAATCGCCGGCATCGTGTGGTGTTACCGTGGCAAGTATCTGCTCGGCGGCGCGGTTGCGGCACTGTTTGCCATGATGCAGATAGCGAGCAACCACATACAGATGTCCTATTACTTCCTGTTTGTCATCGCGGGCTTTGTGATAGCCTACTTCTGCATACTGCTCAAGAAGAAAAACCTGCGCCAATGGTGCATCGCCACCGGAGTGCTCGCCATAGCCGGAGCACTTGCCGTCACGGCCAATCTCCCCAACCTCTACAACACGTATGAGTACAGCAAGGAGACCATGCGTGGAGGCCACTCCGAGCTGACCCCTCCCGGCGGCACGACGGCACAGGCAAGCACCGGCCTCGACAAGGACTATATCACGGCGTGGAGCTACGGGCGTGACGAGACCCTCACCCTGCTCATTCCAAACATCAAAGGGGGCGCGACAATCAAGCCCGAAAAGGGAGACAACAAACTGCTGTCGCTCTATGATACCGATCGGGGACGTCAACTGGTCGCCACGGGCAGCCTCGCGCCCGAAGAGGCACAATTTGTCGCCCAGTTCCCGCAATACTTCGGCGACCAGCCGATGACCAACGGACCGGTATATGTCGGGGCGTTTGTATTCGCCCTGTTCATCCTCGGTTGTGTCATCGTCAAGGGTCCCATGAAATGGACGCTTCTCGCGCTTACCCTGTTCTCGATATTCCTGTCATGGGGGCATAACATGATGTGGCTCACCGACTGGTTTATCGACCACTTCCCGATGTACAACAAGTTCCGCACTGTAGCGTCGATACTCGTCATCGCGGAATTCACCATCCCGTTGCTCGCCATATTGGCCTTGAAGCAGCTGTTCGCATCCGACAACATGTGGCGGCAGTACCGCACTGCCATCCTCGCCAGCTTCGGCGTGTGCATGGCAATATGCGCCCTCGGCTTCATAGCCCCCGAGATATTCGGCTCATCCCTCAGTTCGATGGAGGATGCCCAACTGGGTGCTTACCGTACTGACCCGCAATATCGGGCCGTCTTCGGAGCCATAGACTCCATAAGGATGTCGCTCGTGAGTGACGACGCCCTGCGCAGCTTTATCCTCATAGGGGTGGGTCTCGGCATCCTGTGGCTGTTCGCGACAAGGAAAATCGGCAAGCCGGTGGCGTGCCTGCTTATCACGGCGTTCATCGCCGGCGACCTCTATGCCGTCAACAAACGTTACCTCGACTCCGAGAGCTTTGTGCCGCGCCAGCTTACGCAGGGCGATCCGTTCCCGATGCGCGAGGTCGACAGACAGATACTTGCCGACACCGACATGAACTACCGTGTCCTTGACATCCCCAACTTTGACCAGGCCGCGCCATCCTACCGCCACAAGATGATTGGCGGCTACCATGCGGCCAAACTGACGCGCTATCAGGATATGATAGACCGCCATCTCGGCAACTTCCGCAACCAGCAGCCCGACTCGACCGACTGGAACGTGCTCAACATGCTCAACGCCCGCTACATTGTCGTGAGCGACAACGAAGTATTTCAGAATCCCGATGCCCTCGGCAACGCATGGTGGGTCGACAAGGTGGAGTATGTCGCCGGAGCCGATGCCGAGATGGACGCGCTCGACCATATCAACCCCGCCGTCACGGCAGTGAGCGACACGCGGTTCAAGGAAATACTCGGCACTACACAGCCTGTCGTGACACCCGGAGACACCATCTACGAGACCTCATACGCACCCAACGAACTACGCTACCGTGCCCGCTCGGCACGCGGCGGTGTGGCGGTCTTCTCGGAGATCTACTTCCCATGGGGCTGGAAAGCAACGGTCAACGGTAAAGAGACACCGATAGCCCGTGTCGACTATCTGTTGCGTGCCATGAGACTCCCTGCCGGAGAATATGATGTGGTGATGCGGTTTGACCCACCGTCGGTACACGCCACAGTGACAGCAGCATATATCTCCATCATAGCAATCTACGTTGCACTTGCCGCCGCAATAGTCATGTGGATATTGGCGTGGCGGCGTAAAAACAGCAATGGGCACGCTGCGTAGATACGGCTCCGCGCTCAAACGCTACCGCCAAAGCCTCGGATTTGGCGTGCACTCCCCGTTTGCTTTTGCGTTCATACGTGGTGTCCTTGCCGAGAAAGCCCCCTACTATGCCTACGAGCGTCTTGCCACGGCTCGCCGGCTGTCGCTCGACATGGCCAACAACAAGGGGCGTCACCGCCGCGTCATATCGCTGAAGAGCGCAAAACTACTGTTCCGCGTGACGTGCCGTTTCAACCCAGCGTTTATATTGCAATGCGGTGCATCCTACGGAGTGTCATCCGTGGCGGTGCTGGAGGTCGACTCATCCTCGAGACTCGTGGTCTACACCGGCAGCGACGTTCACGACGAGATATACACGGCGCTTACCATGCCGTTTGAAGGCCGCGTGACACGCTATGCTACCCTTGAGGACGCTGCCAAGGAGTACCTTGCATCACTCAACGGACACCCCCCTTTCATGCTCGTGAATGACACCTGCGGATGCATCGGGACGTTACGCCCCGTGATGCCCCATATACTCGACAAAGGAGGAGTCATAGTGATGAGAAATCTCGACCGCCCCGACATGGACGCCCTGTGGAAATCGACACTATCCGCCATGAAACACGGCATGAGCTTCTCCAACGGGCGTGTCGGCATCATAACGGCGATGCACCACCTACCCTGTCAACATTTCTCCTTGTGGTTCTGATGCGGGCTATCGACGACATAGAAGCCCTGCAACGACGCTATCAGGCCTATCTGCTGCTGGAGCGCGGCCTGTCGGACAATACCCGCGAGGCATATGCCGACGACGTCGGAAAGCTGTTACGCTATCTCTCCTCGGGAGGGATACGGCTACGGGATGTCGACTTGGGGATGCTCCACGAGTTTGTGGCGTCGCTCCACGACCTCGGCATCGCCGAGCGGTCACAGGCACGCATCCTGTCGGGCATAAAGTCGTTTTTCAAGTTCCTACGCATGGAGGGATATATCGAGGACGACCCGGCTATACTGCTCGAAGGGCCACGCCTTGGCCGCCATCTTCCCGAGGTACTCACGGTCAAGGAGATTGACCGCATGATTGCCGCCATCGACATGTCGGCGCCCGAGGGACAGCGCAACCGCGCCATCATCGAGACCATGTACGGCTGCGGGCTGCGCGTATCCGAGCTTGTCAACCTTGAAATAAGCCGCCTTTACCTCAACGAGGAGTATATAATTGTCAAGGGTAAGGGGAGCAAGGAACGCATGGTACCCATATCGGAAGTGGCGATAGAGCAGATACAACTTTGGCTTGAAGACCGCAACCGCATGAACATCAAGCCGGGAGAGGAAAACATCCTCTTTATCTCGCGTCTCGGACGCCGCCTGAGCCGCATCATGATATTCTACATCATCAAGAACCTCTGCGGGCTTGCCGGCATCAATAAGGAAATCTCCCCCCACACCCTGCGCCATTCCTTTGCCACCCACCTCCTTGAGGGTGGCGCCAATCTCCGCGCCATCCAGCAGATGCTCGGCCACGAAAGCATCGCCACCACCGAAATCTACCTCCACATCGACCGCACCTCCCTACGCCGCGAGATCCTCGCCTACCACCCCCGCAACCGCCACTAACCGCCACATTCGTCGCAGAAATAGCAGTTTTAAGCAATTTTTAGGATGTAAGTGGGGCATATTGTGTAAATTTGCACTGCCTTGTGGGGCAATAGACTTACGATAAAACCGACTTGCAATGAAGATAGCGCTTATAGGATACGGCAAGATGGGCAAGACCATCGAGCGGATAGCAAAGGAACGCGGCCACGAGATTGTGTCCGTCATAGATATTGACAACCAGCAGGATTTTGACTCCGACGCGTTCCGCTCGGCGGATGTCGCCATAGAGTTCACCACACCCGCCACAGCGGTCGACAACTACTACAAGGCCTTTGCACAAGGCGTTCCCGTGGTGTCAGGAAGCACCGGCTGGACAACACGTATGCCGGAGATAAAGGCTGTCTGCGACCGTGGCGAGGCGACATTCTTCTGGACATCCAACTACAGCCTCGGCGTGAACATTTTCTTTCTCCTCAACAAGTACCTTAGCGCGCTGATGAACAATTTCCCCTCCTACCGTCCCTCAATGGAGGAGATACACCACATCCACAAGCTCGACCATCCGAGCGGAACGGCCATAACCCTCGCCGAGGGGCTTATTGCCAACACCAACCGCATCTCGGGATGGGTGGAGGAGGACGCCAAGCCGTCAGACCTGCCGATAGCCCATCGACGTGAGGGGGAGGTGCCCGGCACACACATCATAACCTGGGAGTCGGACGTGGACGCCATCACCATCGAGCACCGCGCCAAGAGCCGCGAGGGTTTTGCCCTCGGTGCCGTGGTTGCCGCCGAGTGGGTCAATGGACGCAAGGGATTCCTCACGATGGACGAGCTGATGCGCGGGCTGATAAGGGATACCGAGCTGCTTGATATTGTTAACGCCAAAAACTGACCCGCGATGGAGAACACCCCACAACGCAAAGGCTTTGCCGAAGATTTCAAACGGCGTGTCAAGGAGACGCGCACATCACGTTGGATACGCTTCTCGGTTGTTGCCGTCATATTCCTTGCATGGGTCGCATGGCTCGGCAACTGGTGGGTGGCGATACTGCTTTTCCTGCTGTTTGACATCTACATAACGGGCTATATACCTCTGACGTGGTGGAAAAAAAGCAAGAACCCCGCGGTACGCGGCATCATGAGCTGGGTTGATGCCATCCTGTATGCCCTGGTGCTTGTCTACTTCGTATTCACATTCATCGGGCAGAACTACCAGATACCCTCCTCCTCGCTTGAGAAGACGCTCCTAACGGGCGACTACCTGTGGGTCAACAAGATGGCATACGGCCCGCGCGTGCCGATGACACCGATACACTTCCCGCTGGTGCAAAACACCTTCCCCATCATCAACACCAAGAGCTATGTGGAGTGGCCCAACTGGAAGTACCATCGTCTCAAGGGCTTTGGCAACGTGGAGCGCGGCGACATCGTGGTGTTCAACTTCCCTGCGGGGGACACCGTGGCGTTGAAGGCGCAGAATCCCGACTATTATCACCTCATTGAGATGTACGGGCGCACAGCTGTCAAGATGAACAAGGCACAGTTTGGCGAGGTGATATACCGCCCTGTCGACCGCCGCGAGAATTACGTCAAACGCGCCGTCGGGCTTCCCGGAGAACGCCTGAAGATTGTCGGCGGCACGATATATATCGACGGTGAGCCTATCGAGCAGCCTCAGAATGTGCAATTCAACTACTACTTCCAGAAAAAGGACGGCCCGATGACCGAAGCCGAATGGGAGGCTCTCGACATTCCAGTCGATGACCGACGCGTAGTCCCTGTGACACCCGCCGACGTACCGTCGCTACAGTCACTCGGATTTGCCGTCAACCCCGACGGCTCAGTCCCCACCGTCTACAACTCGCCGCTCACCCTCGACATGGCGGCACAGCTTGAGGCTATGCCCGGCATTGCCAAGGTGATGCAGGAGAAACCCTCCGTCCCCGAACCGCTGTCGCTCTACCCCACCGAACTGTCGGCCAACTGGACGCGCGCCGACTATGGGGAGATATGGATACCCAAGAAAGGCTCGACAATCGAGCTGACGCCCCAGAACTGGTATCTCTATGGCCGTGCGATACGCAACTACGAGCACAACGATGCCGAGCTGCGCGGCGACACGGTGTATATCGATGGGAAGCCCGCGACCCTCTACACATTCCAAATGGACTACTACTTCATGATGGGCGACAACCGCGACAACTCCCTCGACTCGCGATACTGGGGACTCGTGCCCGAGGACCATATCGTGGGCAAGCCGATGTTTGTCCTCATCTCCTTTGACAAGGACAAGGGTCTCTTCAACGGCGGCGTACGCTGGAACCGCATCTTCAAGGATGCCAACCCCGACAAGTAACGCGATGTCAGACTCTCCCCGATATTCTCCCCTCGTGCAGTTCCCCGACCGCACCGTGCTGCTGCCCCCCGCCTATTGCGGCAGCATACCCTATTATGCCCTTATGAGTGCCTATCCGCACGCCGTTATAGACTACGGTATGCGTTTCAACAAGCGGCAGAAGGACACCCACCGCTTCACGATACTCGGCACGGGAGGCATCCATCGGCTCTCCGCGCCTATAGTGTCAACCCCGGGCATGTCTACCGGTACTTGGGGTGACGTGCGGCTGTCGTCACACGGCCAATGGTGGCATCTCCATTGGGGCGCTATATACTCGGCCTATGGAAGGACGCCATTCTTTGAGTTCTACCGCGATGAATTTGAGCCGCTGTACAACGCACCCACCGAGTCGCTGAAAGAGTTTAACAACACCCTTGACGCCGTAATAAGACGTATTCTCACCCTCGACACTCGCATCATAGACCGCGACGGGGCTTATCCCGAGGACGACTACCGCACGCGCCCGTTGCCCGACTTCCCCGCCATGCCATATTATCAGGTGTGGAGCGACCGCTACGGCTTCACCCACGGCCTCAGCATCCTCGACCTCATATTCAACATGGGGTCCGAAGCTCCCGTCATACTGCGCGAAATGACCACCTCCCACCTCATTCAGCCGCGATGATACGGCGGCTGCTTGCAATACTGTGCATCGCGTGGTGTCTGACCGCCAATGCGGAAGACACCCCCGATTGGCTGCGGCAGCTTGATGCCACACTGGGACGCTATCCCGAATATGTGGCCCGGAAAGAACGTCAGATCGACTTGCTGAAACGCACTCTCGCCACCGCCACTACCCCACGCCAGCACTACGACGGCGAACTTAACCTACAGGAAGCCTACATGAGCTATTCGCTCGACTCGTCACTCGACCACGCCAAGCGAGCCCTCAACCTTGCACGTGTCATGGGCGACTCCACCCTTACTCGCCGCGCATTGATGAAAGTGGCGTTCATCTACAATACCTCGGGAGTGATGTACAAGGAGGCCTACGACATATTCGCCTCCATAGACGGCTCACGGCTCGACGAAAACGACCGTTTTGACTACTACTGCCTTGGTGTGCAGGTCTACCGCAACCTCGCCGCACATTCCCTCGACCGCACGCTCCGCGAACGATACACCGCAGCCAAGAGTGCCTACCGCGACTCGGCCCTGACACTGCGCCCCGACAATGACGTGCTGCTTGCCCGTCGACACATGGATGCCGGCAACTGGCGCGGAGCTCTCCACGCAATGCGGCAGAGCGTGGATGCTGACATACCGTCGCGCGACGGAGCCGTGAAATATCACATCCTCTCCCAGATATGCGCCCTGAGCGGCGACCGCATAGGGCGGGAACGCTACCTCGCCCTGTCGGCAGCCTGCGACCTCCGCAACGGGGTGAGGGAATACCTGTCGCTACAGGAACTCGCCATGATGCTCTATCAGGACGGCGACATCGACCGCGCCTACCGCTATATCCACCAAAGCATCAATGATGCCACGTCCTGCAATGCCAAGCTGCGTATGCTTGAGATGGCCGAACTGCTACCCATCATAGACTCCGCATACGATGCCTCACAACGGGAGTCGCGCCGCTACCTCTATGCCACCTGCATCGTCATCGGCGTGCTCTCGGTAATGCTCATGTTGCTGCTGCTATTTGTAAAGCGCAAGAACCATGTACTCCACACGGCAAAGCTACGTCAGGAGGAGGCCAACCGCAAGCTTGGGGAGGTCAACCAGCGTCAGGCTGAACTTAACGAGGCACTGACGACACTGAATGATGACCTCGCGAAAGCCAACCTCAAGGAGCGGCAACTCAACAACCGCCTAACGTCGGTCAACCGCATAAAGGAGGAGTATATAACCCGGTTCATGGACCTCTGCCTCGACTATCTGTCAAAGATGGAGAGCTACCGCCGGGAGCTTAACAAGATAGCGGCGCGCCGTGATTTTGACGCACTATGTGACGCTATAAAGTCGACCCGCTATGTCAACAAGGAAGTGAGCGAGTTCTACACCAAGTTTGACGAGGCGTTCCTGCATCTTTTTCCGACCTTTGTCTATGAATTCAACCGATTGCTGCGCCCCGAGGAACAGCTTGTGCTTAAAGATGCCAAACGCCTCAATACCGAGTTGCGCATATTCGCCCTTATGCGTCTCGGCATATCCGACGGCACGTGCGTGTCGCGGTTCCTGAGATGCTCATTCTCCACAGTCTATAACTACCGTACGAAAATGCGCAACCGCGCTATCGACCGCGAAACCTTTGAGCGCGACGTGATGGCGATAGATTGATGATCCCGACTGAAAGCCATAAGACCATCTACATTTTCAGATACGCCATTACACTATAAACAACTTCATCACAGTTTTTTACAGTAAAAACACATCTACATTTTTATTATTGTCGCCTCCCACATGCTATTATGGCCTATATCTTTGCATCGGTGACCCGATACTGCTATCAACACAAATATTAACCTCTTAACATCCTAATCTACCAATGTCAAAAATCCATCATTATCTCATCGTGGCTCTATTAGGGCTATCGGGACTGGCCTCACAGGCCGCAAACACATCGGTGGGTCTTACGCAGTCCTCTCCGGAGACGGCAACAGACTTTAATGCCATGTACGATGCATCAACACAAACTCCGCTACTTACAATGCCCGAGGGATGGCGCATCGAGCGTCAGATGACCGCACCCCGCACGGTAGGCTCCTACGAGGGCGCATCTACGGAGCTTATGTATGCCGGAGACGTGAACCTCGCCTCCAACGCCAAAAACGGCACATGGAACTTTGGCGACAGCTCCAATCCAGCCGACCGCGCTGTCGGAGGACTGACGACCACCGTAGCCAACGGCACACGCTGCGTAAACGTCATGACGCGGCTGTCAAACGATGACAGCCGCGCCATCGACCGCCTGACCCTCTCGTATGACATCGAGAAATACCGAAACGGCTCCAATCCCGCAGGATTTGCCGTGCAGCTCTACTACTCCCCCGACGGAGAGACCTGGAGCAAAGCCGGCGACGATTTCCTCACATATTTCGCCCCTGACGGGGAGACACTCGGCGCACCCGTTGTGCCCATATCCGTCACGCCCGTGACAGGCAACCTGCTTGTAGACATTGACGGCGGCAAGGATATGTATCTCGCCTGGAACATCTCCGTCGCCACCGGCAACTCCCCCAACCTCGCCCCCGGCCTCGCCCTTGACAACGTGACGATACGCGCCCACTACGCTTCAGACGAGGCGACACGCCGTGTCTATGTCGAGAATGTGACAGGATGGCCTGCCTTATACCTGCACGAGACAGAGGGGGACTTTGGCGACTATCCCGGCCTCGCCCCCATAGGTACAAAGAGCATCAACGGCGTGCCCTACAGGGTATTCGAGCACTCGGCCGCAGGCTCATGCTCCATAAGGCTAAATGACGGCGATTCACGCCAAAGCGATATCGTAGCCCTCCCCGCGACAGGCGACATCTACCTTTGCGCCTCGTCAAGCGGCATAACCACAATTCCCGACCCCGACAACTACACCGGATGGACCGACCCCGACGCCCCTGTGTTCCACCCGTCAGGCATCTACCTGCGCGGCGATGTCACTGACAATTGGGCGGCATCCGAGACATGGGAATTTTCCACCGAGGGGGATGGCGTATATGCACTCTACGACAAGACCCTCAACGGCGGCTTCAAGATAGCCGACGCTTCATGGTCGGCATCATGCAACTACGGTTCAAACGGCGGCAATATACTGATGGACACCCCGTATACCCTCACAGCAGGAACCGACAGCAATATCTCCTGCGGCAGCAACAGTTTCAAGTGCAAGAAAATCACCCTCACCATCGCCGACGGCACGGCAACCCTGCTGCTCACCTCCGACGACTCCACCGAGGGTCTTTCCACAGTCTATCTCATCGGCGACCACAATGGATGGAACTACATGGATGCATCGGGCGCACTCGCGCTTGACCCGGCCGACAGCCTGTTCAAGGGACGCGTCACCATGCGCGGCGGCAGTGACGGCTTCAGCAAATGGCGCATCTACCAAGGTCTCGGCATGACCTGCTCATGGGGCGTGGAAGGCGGCAAAGACCTATCGGGAGACCATACTTCCGGCAAGCTCACGCAACGGGCCACAGGCAACGTGTCGACGGCACAGGGCACATATGACGTGGCCTTTGACCTATCCAACGGCAACTATACGCTGACACGCGTCGCCTCCGAGGCTGTCTCGATGCGCCTCTACCCCGAAAACGTGACTCTCGTGCCCACCCTCCCCGAGACAGTGAAAGTGCTCTCGCTCAACAACAGCCTCATCTACTACAACGACCAGGATGCCGTGTTCAACGACATCGCACGCGCCATGGGCAAGGATGCGTCATGGACCAAGCACACCCTGCTCGGCAAGCCCCTGTCGACCCATTGGGCCGAGGGTGACGGCCTGGCCGAGGACGGCACGCCTTCGGCAAAGATGCTCGTGCGTTCCGAAGCATGGTCACATATCATCCTCCAGGAGCAGAGTGCATTGCCGCGCACCAACATCGAGGCGTTCCGCTCGTCGGTCAAGCAATGGGTGGAGTATATACGCGAATATTGCCCCAACCCAAACGCCGTAATCATCCTGCCGATGAACTGGGCCTACAGTGGCGACTGGACTAACTACTCGGCGCACAACGCCCTTTTCAACGCCAACTACCTTGACGTGGCCCGCGAACTTGGCGTGACCGTCTGCCCCGTGGCCGACGCATACCAGAGCGTCTACGAGACCGAGGGCACCGACGGCTGCTCCACATGGTATCTCGACGACCGTCACCCGTCGCTCAAGGCCACCTACATGGCCGCATGCATGGAATATTCGCTGATATTCGGAGAGAATGCCGATGCCATAACGTGGCACCCCTACCAGATGTCCGATACCGATGCCGCATCAATGCGCTCATACGCAAAAGGCGCGATTGACGGCTTTGTCAACTACGTGGACCACACTGCGGGCAAGATACGCTACACGATAAGCCTGTACGACGACTTCGGCCTTGAAATGCCTACCCCGGACGACGCTACCGTCACAATCGACGGGGGAGGTACAATTGACGCCGGTAACGTATTCATCGCCACAGGAGAACTCGGCACTTACGCCGTATCGGCCTCTACCGGCACATTCTCGCAGTCCGCGACCCTGACCGTAGCCAAGCCCGAGACAGTTGTCATCACCTATCCCGCGATAGAGCTTGACGAGGAACGCCTCTCGGCAGAGGAAAACTTCGATACGATGGGCGACGCCGCCACGGCATCGCTCCCCGAGGGATGGCGTATAGATCGCCAGACGGTCAATCCCCGCACGCTCGGCACATATGGCACCGCCCTGGAAGCGACGATGTATTCCGGCGGTACATCCCTCCCCTCCAACGCCAAAAACGGCCTGTGGAACTTTGGCGCAGACAACTCCGCCGACCGTGCCATAGGCGGCATAACCACCGGCGTTGCCAACGGCACCCGCGCTGTCAACATATACACCCACCTCTACAACTCTGGACGGAAGAATATCGAAAACCTCGTTGTCACATACGACATCGAGAAGTACCGCAAGGGGAAGAACGCGGCAGGATTTGCCGTGCAACTCTACTGGTCGGTCGACGGACGCAACTGGACATCGGCAGGCGAGGATTTCTACACCCGTTTTGAGCCAGACGATGCCACGGAGGGATATGCCACAGTACCCGGCGAGACCGTAACCGTGAGCGACATCCTCCCCACAGTGTTCGGACGCGGATGTGACCTCTATCTCGCATGGAACATATCGGTGGCCTCAGGCAGCGACGCTCAGGCCGCCATGGCTCTCGCCATCGACAATTTCAGCATCTCGGGCAGCCTTCCCGCCATCCCGACGGCCAATCACTACATCTATGTCGAGGACCGCACAGGCTGGGACACCCTCGGCCTCTATGCTTGGGGCGACGGCGAGATATACGGCGTATGGCCCGGACAGGCCGTCATCGACGAGCGCGATATTGACGGCGTGACCCACAAGGTGTTTCCCCTCGATGCCGAGAGCGGCTCATATAACCTAATTTTCAACAACTGGAACAACGGCAAGCAGCTCAAAGATCACACCATCACCGCCGGACAGGACCATTATTTCGTCATCGACGAGAATGGCGTGACATCCAAGCAGATAACCCGTCTTGACACCATCAGTACGGCTCTCCCCGCCATAGACTTTGACGGCGTGGCCCTCAACGTCACGGATGCCTCGGCAATAAGCGTCTACACCCTCGCGGGAATCCGCGTGGCACACGCCGCCGGCGACACTCTCGACCTTTCCCGCCTTGTCCCCGGGGTCTACATCGTAAAGGCCGAGACCTCCACACTTGTCACCGGCAAAATTGTCAAGTGATCCGTTGAATTTGGTTTTTATTTCGTGATAATGGACGGCGGCGTCACCCCATCAGGGATGGCGCCGCCTTTACGTGTGCAATTCAGTATGATTCAGGATGGCGATTTAAGGCGTTACTTCAAGACCACTTTCTGCGACTTCACTGTCGGACCTGTGGCGTTGGGGTCGGAAACGGCCTTTTTGAGCAGGAGCACCATGTAGGTATCGTCAAGGGTCGGCAGTTCAAGCGCGTTGATGTCATCCTTGACGCTCTTGCAGAAAGAGTCAAATATCTTCTCGGCCTCCTTTTGGGTAACGCCATAGTTCATGCCATCCTTTGTGCCACGAAGCTGTAGATTGACATCCTCGATATAGTTGCCCAAGGCCAACTGTAGGTAGAGGTTGTTGACAAAATTTACACTTGAAGCCTCAGTGTCGAGTGTCACGTAGTAGATGTCCTTGTCGTCGTCATCGTCACCGCAGGACGAGAACAGGCAGATAGGAAGCACACACGCTAAAATAAAAAACAATTTTTTCATGAGTTGTTGTTTTGTTAAAAGGTTAGACTATAATGATTTGATTAATTTTATAAGGTAGTCATTGGACAATCTTGCGGTACTGTGCCGGAGTCATCCCGTAGAGGCGGTTGAAATTCTGGTAGAACGTGTTGCGGCTATTGAAACCCGCGCTCTTGGCGATTGCCTCGATAGTCCACTCGGGATGCTTTTTCATCAGCGACACCGACTGCTCCACCTTCAGGCGCATCATGTAGTCCTTGAACGAGCAACCGGCATATTTGGTCACAAGCTGCTGCACCTTAGCCTGTGACAAGCCACACAGACCGGCAACCTCCCTGACCGAGGTGGAGGGGTATAGAAACAGGCGGTTTCCCATGATACGGCTCTCCATATCCACAAACAATAGGCGCTCGGCATCATCCTCGACGCCTGTATCTGCCGCAGATACAGCCTCAACATTTTCCATTGCCGCATCCTTCATCATATATTTTCGCATATCCTCGCGGTTTTGTGTAAGCTCGTCAATCTGTCGGGCGGCAATGACATTGCGTCGCCGCTCCCTGCGCAACGACACCCACGACATGACAAAAAGGGCAGCCAGCGTGAAGAGCACACACGACATTATGGCGATAATCATGTTGCGGTGTTGGGCGGCAGTGCGGGATTGCTCCAGGGCAAGTTCCCTGTCATTGAGTGCAAACAGTGTGGCAAGCTCCTGTGCGTGGCTGCTCTTCTCGCGCAGGTAGAGGCTATCCCTGATTGCCGCGGCACGACACATAAGCCCGTATCCCCTGCCTGTATCGCCAAGCCCGGCATAAGCCTGCGCATTGGAGTAAAGCAGGCTCCAATAGTCGTCGTTAATCGTGTCGGAAGCCTGAAACATACCGAACATCGGGCGAGTAAACTCAATAACAGTGCTCCATTTTCCCGCGTCGATGAGGTAGTCGGTAATAAATGCCCGGCCTTCGACCGTAGAGCCGTATGTGGTCGCCAGAAAACGCCTGTAAGCCTGTGCCGCCTCTGTCCTACGTCCAAGTTTTATCAACGTCGATGCCTCACGGGCATATGTATAGGCACGCTGCTGGTCGACAAACCCCTCCGGCGCGCCGCCGAGACGCGCGATACGGTCTATGACTTTCATGCGGCGCCCGCTCTCCCTGAGGGCATCGGCATAACGGTCGTCGGCATACAGCTGGATGACTTTCATGCCTATGGCGGACGATACGTTTGCCAGCACCCTCACACTTTGCGAACTCTCACCACGCGACAGTATCTGCTCCAGATACCCGTACCCGCGTTCACGCTCTCCCATATCAAACGATGTCTTTGCCATCGTCGTGAGAATGTTGTATTCCGCAGGAATATTCCCTATCTCCCGCGCTATTTCCATTGCCTTCATGCAGGTCTCTATGGATTGGCCGTACCGCCCGTAGAACGCCTGCGCCGATGCTGCCATCATCAGTGCCTGCACCTGCACGTCGGGCGCCCTGACGATAGAGTCATCGGCAAGCGCCCGCAAGGCATACTTCTCCTTCATCCAGAACATGCGCAGCTCGTTATATGCCACAGCCCTCAACACGTCGCGCCGATAGGCGGGAAATCCATCGACATCGCGCGCCTCGGCAAGGTCTATCAGCCTGAGCACACTGTCGGGATTGCTCACGACAAGACGCCTTATCTTTACCTCCGTGAGCAGGCTGTCGGGCATATAGGCCCGAATATCGTCGGCAACAATCCCGGCGATTAACGCGACCGATAAAATTGCAATCTGTTTCAATGACAGGTTCATGCCACAAAGATAACCCGAAAACCCGCACCGTCCTCCATCCGGCACTTCCAAATTTGTCCTATTTCAACATTGTTAATATATAACTACATATCAACAGATTAAAACCCGCACACTCCCAAAGTGGGACAAAAACAGGACAAATAACCGGCTCATACGTACCATCCAAAAAGATTGCGCGACACCCACCATAATATAAAAGCCACGGCGCAACCTATAATGACAGGGGTGGAATTGACCCTGCGGTAGAAGTCGGGAAAACGGCGTCTTGTCATCTCGGCAAACAGGAGCAACGCTATCAACGGCAACGCGGCGACAAGCGCGGCATTAAATCTCCAGGCGGCGGCAACATCGCCGTGAAGCAGGGCATGAACCGCCCGCTGGGACCCGCATCCGGGACAACGCCACCCCGTCAGGACAAGAAAGGGGCATCGCGGGAAACGCATCGTGGATGGGTCAAGCGTGAAATACACCGCCACAAGCGCCAACAGCGCGACACACCCCGTGACGACCTTGGCCCGCGTTCTCATCAGAGTATCGCGTAAAACGGTATCATGACAAGAGCGGCAACTACCGTAATGAGAATCCATGCCTGGGCACGGTTGGATGCCTTGACCGCCCCCGCATAATCCCCACGGTTGTATCGGGTGGTGACCTGCGTACTGTAGATTATCGCCCCTATCCCCAGCAGGTTGCAGCACAACACGGTGACGACTATCGACCATACGAGGTAAGTCGGGGGGCATGGTGGACGCAGGTCCTGCTGTGACCGCTTTTCCCATCCCGGCATAGGCTTGGCAAACAACGGGGCAAGCTCAGGCACAGTCGATGCGGGCACCCACTGCGGCAGCCCCTCATACCACACCATCGTCTGCGGCGTGAGACCGCACGCAAGCAGCTGCCGGCCATCCATCGGCCCGACCTGCACGCCATTTATCATGGCCCAAAACTTGGATAGTTCAGAGTTCATAGTTCAAAGTTCACAGTTTCTTGGATAGTTCAGAGTTCATAGTTCAAAGTTCACAATTCGCGTGGAGGAGATTACAACGGAACAGCCCAAAACTCTACACTTTGAACTTTGACATTTGCACTATTCAAAGCGCCATGTGATGACGCCTGTCTGGGTGGCGGGGCCGTCAAGGGCGACGGAGAATTGCGACTCGCGGGAGGCCTGGATACAACGCTGGCGCACGGTCATGTTGGCCGCCGCAGGGCCTGACCCGCCGACATATGAAGGGGTGCCGACCACCTTGCCCTGCTTGTTGACGCTCACGCGTATGCGGATGACACCCGCGAGGGTGCTTGACGGTCGTCCCCATCGGGCGACGGTGCGCCCCTTGAGGTCATGCCCCGGTGCGCCCGACAGCGCCCCCGTAGAGGCGTTGCCGTTGGGACTGCCGGCTTTTCCCGTGCCTTTGCCGCTGCCTCCGAAATTCACTCGGCTGTTAATCTTCTGCGCCTCCTCGCGACGCTGCTTTTCCCGCTCCTGACGGGCCAGCTCCTCCTTGGTCGGGCCTGTCTTTTCGGGACGCGGCTTCTCCTGTACCTTAGCAGGCGACTCCACCTTAGAGGTGACGAGAGGTGCCGGAGTGGCGGCTGCGCCCTCGTCGACGAGTTCGGTGCCCGGCTCGCCGGTCTCCTCAGCCGTCTTTTCGGCCGACGGCTCGTCGGAGGTCGTCACCGTTGCGGCGGGACGGTCGCCAAGCATCACGTACTCACCAGCAAAGAGTATCTCTGACGAGTCGACGGGCGGCCAACGACGCTCCTCGACAGGCGAGTAGCGCATGTAGCCCATCACAAGGGCCACAAGCACGGCGAGGTGGAACAGCACTGTCCCGACCGCAGCGATAGCTCGGTTTTTATTGTCGGACTTCATTGTCAGTGGAGGGTGTTGGGGCAGCTTGTGGCGCAGTCTGCGCTGCGGGAGCCTTGGTGGAAGGCTTGGTGGCAAGCACCATCTTCAGGTTGTTGCGTGCGCCGAGGTCGAGCACCTCGACGATTTTGCCGTAGGGAACCTCCTCATCGGCATATATGGCGATAAACTGCTCGGGGGCAGATTGCTGGGTCATGCGCAGGAACGTGAGAAGCGCGTCGGCCTCCACCGGCTGCGGCTCCTCGTTGCCAAACGAGGCATAGAGCCGCTGCTCGCGGTCGATAAACACGCGCGTGCCGGGCTTTATGGCCGTCTGCTCGGAGCTTTGGGGCAGGTTGACCTCCAACGCCGTCGGAAACACGAATGTGGAGGTGACCATGAAAAATATGAGCAGCAGGAAGATGACGTCGGTCATCGACGCCATCGAGAAAGCCGCCATCATATCGTGTTGACGTTTGAGTGCCATAGCGTTACGATTATAGTGGAAGCGGTTACTCGGCCGGCTCGTTGAGCAGGTCCATAAATTCCATAGTCTTGCATTCGAGCATCTTCATGACGCCGTTGATGCTCGACACAAGGTAGTTGTAGGCAAACAGGGCTATGATGCCCACCACAAGACCCGCTACGGTCGTCACAAGGGCCTCATAGATGCCGCCTGCGAGCACGCCGATATTGGCGCCGCTCCCTGCCGAGGCGAGGGCGTAGAATGCCTCGACCATGCCGATCACCGTACCGAGAAATCCGAGCATCGGCGCGCCGGCGGCTGTAGTGGCAAGCCAGGGCAATCCCTTGCCGAGGCGGGCAATCTCGATGTTGCCAGTGTTCTCTATCGCCACAAGCACGTCGTTCATCGGTCGACCGATGCGCGATATGCCCTTGCTTATGAGACGGGAGTAGGGGGTATCGGTGTTCTTACAGAGATTTTTCGCGCTCTCTATCTCGCCTTCGTGTATATAGTCCTTGATGCGGCGCATGAACGTGGGGTCCTCGCGCTCGGCCTTGCGTATGACGATAAGCCGTTCGATAAACACGTAGATGCACACTATCGACAGCAGCGCGAGGGGTATCATGATGAAACCGCCCTTCAGGCAGAGATCCCATACCGACAGTTCGGCCGGGACTTCAGGTGCGGCGGCCTCGGAGGCTACGACCGCTGTCTGCGTGGCTGTCACCGTGTCGGCTATGACCGACTGTATCGACATCAAAATAGCATTAAGCATGATAAATAAGTTGTTTATAGATGGTTAGAATCCTATGCAAGACATGCCTTGTAGCGGCGTATCGTCTCCTCAAGCCCGAGATAGAGCGCGTCGCAGATGAGCGCATGGCCTATAGACACCTCGTTGAGGTAGGGGATGTTTTTCTTGAAAAACCGCAGGTTATCAAGATTTAGGTCATGCCCGGCGTTCACCCCAAGTCCGGCGCGGTGGGCGGCACGGCTGGCCTCGGCATAAGGCGCCACAGCCCCCTCGGGATCGGTGGGATACATGTCGGCGTAGGGCTTGGTGTAAAGCTCCACGCGGTCGGCTCCGGCCTTGGCGGCCAGACGTATGTTCTCGGGGTCGGTGTCGACAAATATCGACGAGCGGATGCCTGCGTCGCGCAGCGAGTCGACAATCCCCGTCAGAAACTCAAGATTGGCGGCCACATCCCAACCCGCGCTCGACGTCAGTACGCCGGGGGCATCGGGCACAAGGGTCACCTGCTCGGGCTTCACCTTGAGCACAAGGTCCATAAACTCGGGCGAGGGGTAGCCCTCGATGTTAAACTCAGTCTTGACAATGGGGCGCAACTTGTACACGTCGTCGTAGCGTATGTGTCTTTCATCGGGACGGGGATGCACCGTGATGCCGTTGGCCCCGAAACGCTCACAGTCGACAGCCACCTTTTCCACGTCAGGGACATTCTCCCCTCGGGCGTTGCGCAGGGTGGCCACTTTGTTGATATTAACGCTTAAATTAGTCATCGTATGCACTAACAAATCTTTTTATAGCAGCAAAGTGTTGAATAATTAGTAGATATGGAGATTTTTTACTACATTTGTACTAAATATGCACTTTGTGACTGCAAAAATAATAAGAAACTCGCTAAAAAATAAAGTTTTGACCGCAAAAGATATCATATCGCCCAAATTATTGCCTGTGGCAACGGCGTCGCCCCGAGGGAGGCACACCGAGCGGCGTTCAGTGGCGGCATCGGCCCCACTGTCGCTCGTGCTGCGCCATGCCGGCGACTACGGGACGATGATGAATGTGGTCGATGACGATACCGGCGAACCTATAGGCACCATCGACGCCGAGGCGATAGCCCTCGCGGCGGCGGGACTGTTTCCCGCAGTCGGGGAGTCGTGCGACATCGTGGTGCGATGCCCTCGCGCCGACTATAGCGCGTCGGCGATAGCCCGCGCCGTGGAGGACTGCGACGCCCACCTGCTCAACCTCAACGTCACCAACGACGACCCGACAGGCACGGCGGTGACCGTCTCGCTGCGTGTCAGCCACTCGGGCGGCACGGCGGTGGCCCGCTCGCTTGAGCGATATGGCTACTCGGTGGTCACCGTGGCGGGCGACGACGACCCTGTGGCCGACGTGGCCCGTGAGCGCGTCAATGAGCTGCTCCACTATCTGGAAGTATGATGAAGAATAAGGTCCTTAAAGTCCTTAAGGTCCTTAAAGTCCTTAACGACCTTATAAAACAATGAGAATAGCCGTCTTCGGAAACACCTATCAGGAAAACCATATCGACCTGCTGGCGCGATTCTTCCGCTCGCTGGCCGACTACAACGTGTGGATAGAGATGGAGCACGGCTTCTACCGATACCTCTGCGGGCTGCTCCCCTCCCCTCCACGAGTCCATGACTTCATCGACAGCGAGGAGTTCTCGGCAGCTCTCGCCATCAGCATCGGAGGCGACGGCACATTCCTCCACACGGCCCAATGGGTTGGCGACAAGGGGATTCCCATACTCGGCATCAACACGGGCCATCTCGGCTACCTCGCCGACGTGCAGGTGGGCGAGGTCGACTCGCTGATTGACGACATCTTCAACGAGCGGTACAAGATTGAGGCACGCACGCTCATCCGGGCCGAGTGTGACGACCTCCCGATTGACACCTGGCCCTATGCCCTCAACGAGGTCGCCGTGCTCAAGCAGGACACCTCGTCGATGATATCCATAGACACCGCCATCGGCGACGCCCCGCTGACTACCTACAAGGCCGACGGGCTTATCGTGGCGACCCCCACCGGCTCGACAGGCTATAATCTCGCCGTCGGAGGCCCGATAATCGAGCCTACAACCCCTTGCTTTGTCATCTCCCCCATCGCGGCCCACTCGCTGACGATGCGCCCGCTCGTCATCGACGACAACAGCCGCCTGCAGCTCTCCACCACCTCGCGCTCGGCCTCATACCGCCTGAGCCTCGACGGCCGCTCGGTGTCGCTCCCCCGGGGCACAACGGTGAGGCTGTCAAAGGCCCCGTTCACCACGCAGGTGGTGCAGCGTCTCAGCCACCACTTCACCGACACACTGCGCTCCAAGCTGCTATGGGGGATTGACCGCCGATGAACTACGAACTCATTCACCCCGACATCGGCACGGTGCTCGTCACCGTGCGCCGCAACACGCGCTCCATGACGATGCGTTGGCGCGACGGCGTGATGCACATGGGCGTCCCGCCAACAGCCACCCCGCACGAGGTCATGCAGACGCTTGACCGCTACAGCTCCCGCCTTATGGCCCGCAAGCCGACAGTGCGGTTTCGCCCCGGCGACACGCTGCAATTTGAGGGACTGACGGTCACCATCGGGCGGCAATCGCTACGCCCCGACAAGATTGTGGCGCAATTGCGCGCCAACGACGGCACAGTCTCCATCGGCTCGGCAATCAACACCGACAGCGACGAGACCGCCCGCTCGGTGAGCCGCCTGATATGCCGCATGGCATTGCGTGTCGCACCCGACTGCCTCATTCCTCGCGGACGCGAACTGGCGCGCCTCCATGGCCTCTCGCCGCGTGGCTGGGAGATAAGCCGGGGACACCGCAAGCTGGGTCACTGCACCTCGACGCGCATCGTCTCCCTGAGCTACGTCCTGATGTTCCTGCCGCCCCATCTGCGCGACTACATCATCCTTCACGAGCTTGCCCACCTCTCGGAAATGAACCATAGCGACCGCTTCCACGCCCTCTGCGACCAATACTGCAACGGCCGCGAAAAGGCCCTCATCGCCGAACTCCGCCGCTACCCCTGGCCCATCCTCCTGTAACCCCATGTTTTTAGACATACGAACATAGGGACATAAAGCTACGCGACGTGTAATTGTAGACATAAGGACATAAGAACATAGGGCTGACGCGACCTCAATTATATATATATAAAGGTTTTGCGTCAGCCTTATGTCCTTAAAAGTGGGCGCGTAAGCCCTATGTCCCTATGTCCCTATGTCCCTATGTCCCTATGTCCCTATGTCCTTATGTCTAAAAATTTGTTCGTATGTCTAAAAATTCCTGTCCGTTTGTCTAAGAATTATCGGACGACGAGGCGCACGGTGCGGGCGGCGGTGGTGTCGCCGACCGTGAGCAGGTAGAGACCTGCGGGGACGGTCAGTTCGACGGGCTGCCATGTGCCGTCGGCCGCGAGTGTGCCCGTGGCGACCGTCGCGCCGCTCACGCTCGTCAGGCGGTAGCGTGCCTCGGCGGCGTCAGCACCCGTGACGCGCACCCATGCCGTCCCTGTGGCGGGATTCTCGCGCAGGGCGACTGTCAGCCCCTCCTCGGCGTCAGCCACGACATCCTCGATGCCCGACTCGGCCTCGGTCGAGAACTCGCGCTCGTCGCCGTAGAACGTGCCCTTGGCCGTCACGGCGTATGCGCGGTAGCGGTAGGTCGTGCCATAGGCGAGGTCGTCGAGCGTCGCCTCCATCTTGATGCCCTTGGCGGCGACCGATTGCCATGTCTCGGCGGCGCGAGCCTTGGCCTGCGCCTTGCCTACGGCGCGATATTGGAATCCCTGCTCGGTGATGTCGTCGCTGCCAGCGAGCGCGTAGCCCGCGAGGCGCACGATGCGCTTGCCGGTGAGGCTCTCGGCGAGTGTCCTCACTTCAGGCTCGAAGTAGACATTGGCGTCGCCCGTGAACAGCCCCGTCCACTCGCCATAGTAGGTCTTGCCCGACGCCGAGGTGTAGTAGGGGCGGAACTTGTAGTAGGTCTCGGAATTGAGGTTGCGCAGCGAGCCGACAAGCCGTCCGTCCACCACGGGGCACGGAGCCTGGGTCGACGGCACAAGCTCCGGCGCGTCGATGCGCCGCCACTCAAACCCCGTGCCTGTCTCCGCGTCACAGTTGGTCTCCACCATCATCCTCGCGCTCGACAGCGAAGTCGCCGTCGCCCCAGGCGTCTCCCAAGTCAATGCCGCCGTGGTAAACTCCCGGTCGGTCCACTCCGCGCCCCAAGGCCCGGCAACCCCAAATGCAATCTTGGTCGTCGTCTCTGGGTCAAGACCGCCCATCATGTAGCGTCTTTGGTTGGTCAACGTGGCAACATCTATCCCCGTCGCAAACCCATACGCATCAATCTTGGCATCCCCCTCGGTCCACGCCCCCTCCGCCGTAAACGACGTCGGCCCCGCCTCGCCCGAGATTATAGGGTTAATTTGCCTTGTAAGAACATCGCTATTATAGATATTAACCGGAAATTCAGATCCTGAATACCAAACGTCAACAGTCATCTCATAATTCTTATTCGGGAGAAGACCTGATATTTTGAATCCCCCTTTAGAGTTTGCCTCTGCACTTTCACGGTCAATATCATTTTTTCTTAGATAAACTATAAATTTTGATATCTTCGCCGATTCGTCCTCATCTCCCCGCACCGTGCCTACTACAGACGTCTGATCAATAATCATATCTGAAAATGTGATATTGCTTGGTGCCGTAGAAATCTCATATGGTATCGGGACATCCCACTCTCCTATCTGGCAGTCGCAAACAATATAATAGTTGCAATCCGGAAATCCATTCTTAAGCTCAACTGCATAAGATTTTGATGTTTTGCCAACTATCCCAATATCACTAGTACCACTAGAGGAATAGACCTGATGGAAAAAGTCGTTTACTTTAACGGGTTGCGAAGCCGAGGGGAGAATATTGAGATTAAATGCGACCTTTCTCAAAAACGATTTTACATCTGCCATCTCCAAATAATCCTCCACGGCATGTAAATTGGAACCGGTATATGACTTTTGGACATCCTCTATATACGCTCGCTTCGTATATATTGTCGCATTTGGACCTATACCGACAAGAGCCTTTGAGTCTCCCTTAAGGTCTCGCATAAGCACTAAGGTGCCAGAAAATCCGTCCAATACACGGCTCCCTAAATTGGTAAAAAAGCTCCACGGAATAAATATATATTTCAATGCTGAGCATCCGGCAAAGGCAGCATCTTCTATATGTATTTGGCCCACATTCTTCGGGATAACCACATTTTCCAAATTGTGACAACCCGAAAATGCCTCAGCGCCTATTCGGTATATGGAAGATGGCATTTCTATTGATTTTATGTTTCCATTAGCACTAAAAGCCCTGTCGGCAATAGTAATCACACCAGAGGGAATAGTATAGTTCTCCAACTGATATACACATAATTCTATAGTTTCACCTCCACCCCTCGACCGGAATAAGGCTTTACCATCGGTTGAGAAGTGTTTATTTTCAGGGGAGACAAAGATTGATGACAAACGATGATAAAGAATATCAACATTGTCCAATTTTGTAACATATTTTCCTATCTTAAGGGATTCCGTAGATTTTAATGGAATTGTTGAAACCACCTTATTCATTTGCATCGAACTACTTAAGTCACGACCAAGGTAAAGGGTGGCTATCTTAGTATCCTTAAGAGCCTCGTCCCCCACACTCCCCGATAACCACAACCTTTCAGAGCTGTCAGAGATAACAAGCTCGCCTATATTGCATCTGGAAAAGGCCAACGAAGCCAATGTAGTGACGCTTTTAGGAATTGTAACACGTTCTATGTCAGCGTCGCAGAAAGCCATACGCTCAATGAGAGCTACAGGATATGTTATTCCATTATAGGTCACACTCTCCGGGAGATCAATACAACCCGAATAGTTGCCGTTCTCTGGCTTAACTACTTTTACTTCAGTGCGATAGTTCCGATAGATTTCATAGCAGATGCCATCGACCGTGAACTTTGTTCCCGCAGTTGCTGCGTTGGTCGTGGTGGACGCGAGCAATCCGATGATGAACAGCCCGAAAATAAGTAGTTTCTTTCTCATGATTTTGATTGATTTTTGTTTCCCGATCCCCTGGTGAAACTGTGACGTATTGGATATGAAAAAGGTGTGAGGATCGTATCTCTGTCTTATCCGATATTCAGGCTCTCGCATTGCCCATGGTTTGGATAAAACAACAGCTACCCCACACCGTGTCTGCTATACAGTGCATCCTTGCGGATGCCAATATTAGCAACCGATGTGGGTGCTATTGCAATTTACCTTCAAACCATAATCAAATTTGCGAGATTTGAATATCGAAGATAAAAGGTCAATAACACCCTTTCTGAAAAACATGTCTTTCAGGTGAGGCAGCCTCTGCATCCCTGCCTGAAATTGCCGTAAATTTACACCTTTTACCTTTCCCCTCCAACACCCCACCCAAAATTTAACACATACCCCTACATGTTTTTAGACATAAGAACATAGGGACATAGGGCTGACGCTGCGTATCGTTTCTGACATAGGTCATGAGGTTGGAGAGGCCGGAGACCACCGCTTGCAGGCACGGCCAAGGGGGACAAGAGGTCGGAGACCTCGCTGTCAGGTTAACCCCACAATTAGCGCAGCGGTTTGTGGGGTACGGGCGACCTCCCATCCACATATTCCTCGGAGAGGATAATTTCCCGTCATCACCGCCACACGTTCACCAATGCCGCGCATGAGGCACGCCACCCTCTCACCGTACCCGCGCAAGGGAGCTATCCTCTTCGAGGAACACGCCCGCGGGGGATTCCGATACCCCACAAACCGCTGCGCTAATTGTGGGGCTAACCTGACAGCGAGGTCTCCGACCTCTTGTCGCCCTATGCCTGTGCGGGGTGTGATGCCCCCGAAGCCGTGCTTTTTTGACCACCTACACGACCACAAGATTTCAGACAAGAGAACACGATTTTTTTAGACATACGAACAAACGAACATAAGGCTGACGAGACCTCGGGAAGAAGGAGGTCATGTGTCAGCCTTATATTTTTAGGACATTTGGTGCGTAGTCATATGTCCCTTTGTTCGTATGTCTAAAATTTCTATGTTCTTATGTCTAAATTTCCAAAGAGGGAGCTTAGAAGAACTTGGTCTCGGTGACGAGGATGTCGGAGAGGAGGTTGTTGGCGAGGCGGGAGGCGCCGATGCGGAAATACTCGTTGTCGAGCCATCCGTCGCCCAGCACCTCCTTGACGATGGTGTAGTACTTGACGGCATCCTCGGTCGAGGCGACGCCTCCGGCGGCCTTGAAGCCGACCATGCGCCCGGTCTTGTCGAAGTATTCCTTGATGCACTGGCACATCACGTAGGCGGCCTCAAGCGACGCGCCGGGGTATTCCTTGCCGGTGGATGTCTTGAGGAAGTCGGCGCCGCTGTAGAGCGACAGGATAGACGCAGCACGGATGTTTTCGGCGGTCTTCAACGCCCCGCTCTCGATAATCACCTTCAGGCGCGCGCGGCGGCAGGAGTGCTTTATCTCCTCCATCTCGTCGCACAGCTCCTCATAGTCGCCGTCGAGAAACAGGCCAAGGTTCATCACGATGTCTATCTCGTCGGCACCCGCGCCGACGGCCAATGCCGTCTCGGCAATCTTCACCTCGGGGAATGTCTGCGACGAGGGGAATCCGGCCGACACGCAGGCGATGTTGACCTGCGACACCTCCAGCACCTGGCGCACCACCTCGGCAAACACGGGATAGACGCATATCGCCGCCACGTTGGGCAGCTCGGGATGCTCCTCCTCAAAGTCGTTGACGCGTTTGGTGAACTGTGCCACCGAGTCGGGAGAGTCGGTCGACTTCAGCGTCGTGAGGTCGATGCAGTTGAACATCTTGCGGTACACATCCTGGGTCTTGTTCTCCTCAAGATGCTCGGAGAGAATCTTATCCACGGCAGCCTTGACGGCAGCGTCGTCGGCGATGACGCCCGATGCGGCTATCGCGTCTCTATACTTGTCGCTCATAATACAAATGTGTTAATGGTTACTTTCACAAAAATAGAAAATATTCCTGTCAGTTACAACAACGTCGCCCCGATAACGGTTGCCGGCAATGCCGAGAAACAGGGGCGAAGCCCCTGCATGTGCATAACCCCACGCATCGTGTGGGGTCATAATGTACCATAGGGACTAAAAGGTCGAAGACCTTTCACTGTAGCACCCGCCAGTCCCTTGTGGTGAGTCTCCGGCCCACCTCCGGCTCTCATTCCTCATCCCCACGCGATGCGTGGGGTTAGACACATGAAGGGTCTTGCGACCCTTGTTTTGACGAGCACTACCGCAATGGTGTCGCGCGGCATTGTCGCGGTCAGCCGTGGAGCTTGGGGTTGTCGCGGTGGCGGGTGATGTCGCGGGCGGTCTTTTTGGCGAGGTTGGCCTCAAATGCCGCCTGGAGGTCAACGCCTGTCTGATTGGCAATGGCGATTGTCACCCACAGCAGGTCGGCAAGCTCATCGGCAAGGTCGTGCTTCTCGCCCGGCTTGAAGGACTGGTCGCCGTAGGTGCGAGCCATGAGGCGCGCTACTTCGCCGGTCTCCTCGGCGAGGATAGCCATGTTGGTCAGCGGCGAGAAATACCGCACGCCTATCGTGGTGATCCACTCGTCAACGCGCGCCTGCATGTCGCGCAGTGTCATATCCTGTTGCATGGTCGATTATTTTAGAAAATAAGCTATAATGGGGATGTTTCAAAACTCGCCGATTGGCTTGAGATGTAGGGACGTTCCCTGGAACGTCCGCGGATAATATCTTGGTATATGGACGATTGGCGGACGCTACAGGTAGCGTCCCTACTCCTTTAGCAGCAATCTATCGGGTTTTGCAACACCCTTGTAATGGCCGCGATAAATCATCATTCCCTCAGGCGGGAGTCGATGATGATTGTCACGGGGCCGTCGTTGACAAGCGCGACCTTCATGTCGGCGCCAAAGGCGCCGCGCCCGACGGGTCGCCCCAACGCCGTGCCTACCATGTCGCAATATGCCTCATAGAGGGGCACGGCGAGGTCATGGCCGGCGGCGCGGATATAGGACGGGCGGTTGCCCTTGCGAGTGGATGCCGTGAGGGTAAACTGCGACACGGCGAGCACCTCGCCGCCGACATCGGCGACGGAGCGGTTCATCACCCCCGACTCGTCGTCAAATATGCGCAATGCGACGCTCTTTGCCGCAAGCCACTTGACATCCTCCATCGTGTCGCCGTTCTCGACGCCGACCAGCACCATCAGACCCCGGCCTATCTTGCCGACAACACTCCCGTCGACACTGACGCTTGCTTCAGCGGCACGTTGTATCACAAGTCTCATATCTACGTGTTATATCGTTAAAATTTTACAAAGCGATTTTAGAGGTTCTCATCCCGTCAGTGACGATATAGACGCCGGGCACCAACGGGTCGGATTGAAGTCTCCGAGAGTCCAATTTTCCGACCCTCTGGCCGTGAATATCGTAAATATTGATTTCTCGCGGGGCTTCAGAGACGCATATACGGCGGTTTATCACTTGAATATCAACCACATCACCCTCAATCGCATCTATCCCCGACATCGAGGGAAATAGCGCAGAAGCGGTAATAGTCAGCGAAAACGAGTCCGGAACGTCGGTTCTGGTCAATTTCACGGGCTGCCACGGGTCGCTCGCCGTCAAGCGATATACAGGAGTAGCCTCATACACCCCGTCGGCCTGGTCGATCCACGAGACATCGACCGTGAAGCCCTCCAACGCCACATAGCGGTTGTCGGGCAGACGCAGACGCTGCCCCGACAGGTAGGACACATCCCCATTGACATCGACAAGCCGCAGCCCGAAACTTACGCTCGGCGCATAACCCGTGTAATTGCGCATGTCGATGTTCACCTTCAGCACGCCATCCTCGCGCGACACCTCGCTGCCGTCGACCGAGACACCGTTGGAGGAGCACACCATCCAGCTCTGCCCCGACTCGGGCTTAGTGGGGTAAAAGAGAATGGCCGACTGCCCGTAGACATATGGCCTCAATCCCGACAGCGGGTAGTAGCCGTCGCTTGACGAGCCGAACCCCCAGTTGACATGCAAGTAGCCGCGCTTGTCGTAGCCATCCACCACAAAAGCATGTCCAAGATAGGAGGAGGTATAGCCGCCATAATAGACGGGATAGCCGGCGGCAATGGCGTCCATGACAAGCTCGGCCCACACCTCGTCATCAAAATACTCGCGGTCGGCCAACACCGACTCACGGGCATAGCCGAAATGGTCGATGGCGGCCCGGAACGCATCGTCGATATATGCCCCACTCGCGGGGGTATACTCCGCCTCGGCCGCGATGCCACACTGGTACATTATCGTTGCCACGGCATCGGCCTCAGCATCGGTATATGCGCCGACATAGTTGTCGAGCATGAGGTCCCATTGGTATTCAGTGGCGGCAAAGTCGGCGGTCAAGGTCTCGGAAAGCGAGCCGTATTTCCACTCTATCGACTTCTTGCCGATGCCCCGCGCCGGATAGCGGTGATAGCGCATCACCTGCGCCATGGCAGTGGCCACGCAGCTTGTCTTGCAATGCCGTCCGGGGGCATATTCGGGACACAGATTGTTGTATGGGGCATCCTGCCCCCATGCCGTTGTCATAAGCGGGTCTACCGACTCGGGACGCGGCGCGTCCTGCGCTACTGAGAGCAGCGGCAGAATGATTGTTGCAGCAGTGAGAATCTTTTTCATGATTGGAGAATTGGATGATGAATAGGTCCAATAAGTCAAATAAGTCTAATAAGCCTTATAGAGCCTATTTGACCTATTGGCCCTATCGGGCCTGTTGGTGTTTCACTCCGGGTGGAGTGCGTTATAGATCAGCGAGGCGCGTGCGGGGCCGGTGATGTCGGCAATCTGGTCGGCGGTGGCCTCGCGCAGACGCTTGACGCTCTTGAATCGTTGGAGCAGTGCCTCTCGGGTCTTCTCCCCTACCCCACGGATGTCGTCAAGCTCGCTTACAAGCTGCGACTTGCTGCGTCGGTTGCGGTGGTGGGTGATGCCAAAGCGGTGGGCCTCGTCGCGCATATGCTGCACAACGCGCAGCGACTCGGAGTTCTTGTCGATATAAAGCGGCACGCTGTCGCCGGGAAAGTAGATTTCCTCAAGACGCTTGGCGATGCCGACGACGGCAATCACGCCTCGAAGTCCGATATCCTCCAACGCCTCCACGGCGGCACTCAGCTGCCCCTTGCCGCCGTCGACGACAATGAGCTGGGGCAACCCCTGCCCCTCCTCCATAAGACGCGTATAGCGGCGTGTAAGCACCTCCTTCATCGACGCGAAGTCATCGGGGCCGACAACAGTCTTGATGTTGAAGTGGCGGTAGTCGCGTTTGGCGGGCTTGCCGTCTCGGAACACGACACACGACGCGACAGGGTTCGTGCCCTGGATATTGGAGTTATCAAAGCACTCGACATGGCGCGGTAACTCATTGAGACGGAAGTCGGCCTTCATGCGCTGCAATGTGCGCTCGACACGCTCCTCGGGATTGTGCTTCTCAAGACGCTTGAGCGAGTCGACCTTATGCTGACGGGCATTACGCGTGGAGACATCGAGCAGCTTGGCCTTGTCGCCCCGCTGCGGGATAGTGAACGTCACCCCGGGAAACTCCACGTCCGGCGTCACGGGGGCTATCACCTCGTCATACTGCACCCCGAGCGAGCGAGCAATCTCGCCCATGGCATACCCGAGCAGCTGGGGCTGCGACTCGTCGAGACGACGCTTGTATTCGAGAGTGACGCTGCGCACGATAGCGCCACGGCGCACGTGCATATAGTTGATGTAGACATCGCGGTCGTCATCCTCGATGCCGAACACATCCACGTCGCCCACCGTCTGGCTGACGATGACACTCTTGGCGCGGTAACGCTCGATAAGCTGATATTTCTCCTTCATCGCCTGCGCCTCCTCAAAGCGCAGTTCGCCCGCGAGCCGCCCCATCTCGTCGCGCAGGAACGACAGCAACTTGTCGGTATCGCCCCGCAATATCTGCCTTATCCGCTCGATATTGGCCCCGTATTCCTCTTGGGAGAGCCGTCCCGTACAGCAGCCGGGACAGTTCTTCAGGTGGTATTCGAGGCACAGCCGCCCCTTGCCCGCAGCTATGTAGTCGGGGGTGATGACATGGCGGCAACGGCGCAGCGGGTACAGCTCGTGGATGAGGTCAAGCACCGTGCGCGCGACAGCCACGGAAGGGTACGGGCCAAAATATTTTGACCCGTCCTTCACGCGATTGCGCGTCATGAATACCCGGGGATAATGCTCGTTGGTTACGACAATCCACGGATAAGTCTTGTCGTCCTTGAGCAGCACATTGTAGCGCGGCTTGTACTCCTTGATGAGCGAGTCCTCAAGGTTGAGCGCGTCCTCCTCGGTGGGCACCACGATATAGCTCATATCGGTGATGGCCCGCACGAGCAGGTTGGTGCGCAGCGAGTCGTGGGTGCGGTTGAAATAGGACGAGACACGCCGCTTGAGGTTCTTTGCCTTGCCCACATAGATGACCGTCCCCTCGGCGTCATAATACATGTAGACGCCGGGGGTGTCGGGCAGTATGGAGATTTTCTCCTTCAGCTCCTCAGACTTCCTAACGAGATGCTTTGCCAATGCGCGTTTTCTTTCATCAATATGCTATCAAGGATGTAACGTCTACGCCGGCCGGAAGTTTTTCACGGCCGCCGAGAGCCGACAGCTCGATGATGAAATTGATGTAGATTTTCTTGGGGTTCATGCTCTTCACAAGCTCGTATGCAGCCGCCATTGTACCGCCCGTGGCAAGCACGTCGTCATGTATCACCACTATGTCATCGGGGGTGATGGCATCGCTGTGTATCTCGATAGTGTCGGTGCCATACTCCTTGCTGTAGGTCTGCTTGATGGTGTCGGCAGGCAGTTTGCCCGGCTTGCGGGCGGGCACGAACCCCGCGCCGAGTTCAAAGGCGAGGATGCTGCCGCCGATAAAGCCGCGCGACTCGATGCCGACAACCTTTGTGACGCCCTTGTCGCGATAGAGCTGCGAAAGATCCCAACCGATGATGTGGAGGGCACGGGGATCCTTGAATGCGGTAGTGAGGTCGCGGAAGATTACGCCCTTGGCGGGGAAGTCGACGACATCGCGGATTTTTGACTTGATGTATTCCATTGTTTTTCGGTTTAAGTATTTGGTATTATGTTAGTTCTTTATGTTCCACGTGAAACAATCACCGTCCCATCAACAGTAACAGTATATTCACGTCGCTCGGCGAAATGCCCGGGATGCGGGACGCCTGTGCCACTGTCTCGGGACGTATCCTTTCGAGCTTCTGCCGTGCCTCGGTGGAGAGTTGGCGCAGCGACGAGTAGTCTATCTTGTCGGATAGACGCACATCCTCCAGACGGCGTATCTTGTCGGCGATAAGCCGCTCACGGTCTATATAGCCCTGATACTTTATCAATATCTCGGATGCCTCGATTATCTCCTCGCGCCGCTCCGGCTCGATGGTGTCGAGCATGGCGGCAAGCGCGGGGACATGGGGTGCAAGCATGGCTATTGAGAGCTGCGGACGCAGTATGAGGTCATAGAGCTTCACCCCCTGCTTCAATGGAGCCGTGCCGAGAGCCTCAAGAGCGGGATTGATTATAGACGCCTTCATGGAGTAGCCACGGGCAAACTCTATGAGGCGGTCGCGCTGCTCTCGCTTTGCCTCCATCAGCTCATAGCGCTCTCGGGTGGCAAGGCCGATTTCATGGCCTCGCGGAGTGAGACGCATGTCGGCATCATCCTGACGCAGCAGGATGCGGTATTCGGCACGCGAGGTAAACATGCGGTAAGGCTCGTCGACCCCTTTTGTCACGAGGTCGTCGATGAGCACACCTATATACGCCTCGTCGCGGCCAAGGACAAACTCTCCCCTACCCTGCACCCTAAGAGCGGCGTTTATTCCTGCGACCAATCCCTGGCCGGCGGCCTCCTCATAGCCTGTCGTACCGTTGACCTGTCCGGCAAAATACAGCCCCTTGACACGCTTTGTCTCCAGAGTGTGCAGCAACTGCGTCGGATCGAAAAAGTCATATTCTATGGCATAGCCGGGACGGTATATCTGCACGTCGGCGAGCGCGGGCACGCTCTGCAACGCGCGTATCTGGATATCAATCGGCAGCGACGACGAGAACCCGTTGAGATAGTATTCCTGCGTCGTCTCCCCCTCCGGCTCAAGGAACAGCTGATGCTCCTCCTTGTCGGCAAAGGTGACAATCTTGGTTTCTATACTCGGGCAATATCGCGGTCCGATACTCTTTATCTGGCCGTTGTAGAGCGGCGAGTCGGGCAAGCCCTCGCGCAGGATGCCATGGGTGGTGGTGTTGGTGTAGACCGTGTAGCAGCGGCGTTGGCGCAACTTGCGGGACACCGAGCGTAGATATGAGAATTTATGGAAGTCATCCTCCCCGTCCTGCGGGGTTGTCAGCTCCCACTTTACCGTGCGCCCGTCGATGCGCACGGGCGTGCCGGTCTTCATCCGCTCGGTCGTGAAGCCCATGTCGCGGAGCTGCTCGGTGATGCCGTGGGATGCCGGCTCCGACACGCGGCCTCCGGGGAGCTGCACGCGCCCTATGTGCATCAGTCCGTTAAGGAATGTCCCCGCCGTGAGCACCACAGCCTTGGCACGGAACGTCACCCCGAGGGCTGTCCTCACCCCCTTTACCGCATTATCCTCTATGACAAGGGAGGTCACGGAGTCCTGCCACATCGACAGATGCGGGGTATTCTCCAGTATCTCGCGCCAGCGTGCGCTGAAACGCATACGGTCGCTCTGTGCCCTCGGGCTCCACATCGCGGGTCCCTTGGAGCGGTTGAGCATACGGAACTGTATGGCGGTCTCGTCGGTGACAATGCCCATCATGCCCCCGAGTGCGTCAATCTCGCGCACAATCTGCCCCTTGGCGATGCCACCCACGGCTGGGTTGCAGCTCATCTGGGCAATCTTGTTCATGTCGATTGTGACAAGCAGCGTCTCGGCTCCGAGACGCGCCGATGCCGATGCCGCCTCGCAGCCCGCGTGACCGGCACCTATCACAATCACGTCATAGTCAAATCTCATATATCGTTTATAGTATTGTTTCTTGTCGGAAAAGGCAAGCCGCCACCGGTTCACGCCTTCATGGCGTCGAGCATGGCAAGGGCGGCATCCTCGTTGGCCTCCATTATCTCGCGCTCGCCCGGTCCTTTGTCGTTGATGCCGCACAGGTGGAGCACGCCGTGGATGATGACACGCGCCAATTCGCGATCATATGTCGCGCCGACAGCCTCGGCATTTGTGGCCACCGTGTCGAGCGAGATGAACATATCACCGCTCACCATGCGTCCACGGGAGTAGTCAAAGGTGATAATATCGGTATAGTAGTCATGGCGCAGAAACTCACGGTTGACACGCAGTATCTCCTCGTCGTCGCAGAAGATGTAGGTCAACGGGCCGCAGATACGGTCGTGTGAGGCGGCCACGTCAGCAATCCACCGCTCGTAAAGCGCGGTGTCAATCGCGGGCATCGCGACGCCCTCGGCGTTCCAGTCAATCCTTATCCTTGCCATAATAACACATGAATAGCAACACGCAAAATTAAGCAATTTTGCCCGATATGGCAATACGTTATGAGGAGGTTTTCAGCGGAAGAAAATGTATGCCGCAACAACGCCCGCTATCGACCCGACGACATCGGCCAGGAGCGCGTAAGGGACAGCGTAGCGGGTGCGCGTGACACCGACCGATCCGAAGTAGACGGCAAGGATGTAGAAGGTGGTGTCGGTGCTCCCCTGCACGGCCGCCGAGACACGCGACACGAAAGCATCAGGGCCGTAGGTGCTCATTAGGTCGACCATCATGCCCCGCGAGCCTGAGCCGCTGAGGGGCTTCATCAACGCTGTGGGGAGCGCGCCGACCCACTCGGCGTCAAACCCCATCCATGCTACTGCGGCGGCAAGCGAGTCGGTGATGACATCCATCGCGCCCGATGCGCGGAACATCCCTATGGCGACAAGTATCGCCACAAGATACGGGATAATCATCACGGCGGTTTTGAACCCCTCCTTTGCCCCCTCGATAAAGGCGTCATACATGTTGACACGCTTGCGGAGTCCCGCCGCGATAAAGCCGATTATAACGGAAAAAAGCAGGAAGTTTGCGGCAAATGCCGAATAGACCTCGACCTTCTCCTGCGGTAACGTCGAGAAGTACCATACGAGCAGACCCACCACTGCGGCGATACCCCCAAGCCACGACAGCAGCACCGCGTCGAGTCGTATACGCTGCTTAATGCACAGCGCGACGATACCCACGAGCGTGGCGATGAATGTGGCGAGAAGTATCGGCATGAACACGTCGGTAGGATTGGACGCCCCCGCCTGGGCGCGGTACATCATTATGCCTATCGGGATAAAGCACAACCCCGAGGCATTGAGGATAAGGAACATCAGCATGGCGTCGGTAGCGGTGTCCTTGCGTGGATTGAGCTGCTGCATCTCCTGCATCGCCTTCAGCCCGAGCGGCGTCGCGGCATTGTCAAGCCCGAGCATGTTGGCCGACACGTTCATGAATATCGAGCCCATCGCCGGGTGTCCCTTTGGGATGCCGGGGAACAACCGCGAGAATAGCGGCGAAATCATGCGCCCGAAAAACTGGATGACACCGCCGCGCTCGCCAATCTTCATCAGACCCATCCACAGGGAGAGCACCCCCGTGAGACCGAGTGAAATCTCAAAGGCCGTCGCCGCGGAGTTGAACGACGCGTTCATGATTGACGACCATATCGCCAAATCCCCGCAGAAAATCGTGCGCCCGAGAGCGACCGCAAACGCGATGACAAAAAATGCAATCCAGATATAATTGAGTACCATTGCCGAGTGATTTTCCACAAACTTACCAATTTTCCCCCAATAATCCACGCTATTTCCTAAAAGCCCGAAATCGCCGAGCGCCCAAAACAAACATAACACATTATTTATCAAATAATTAACCTAATATCAAGTCGCCTGAGAATTGAATATTTACCAAAACCCGTCCCCACGCCCGCAAAAATCGGAGTTTAGCAATGATAACCGATGAGGGCTCTTTACTGCCAATTCACGAAAATGCCATACCTTTGTAAAAATATACAATTTATGAACGAGCAATGGAAAGAGGAACTTCGCGCTGCGGCAAAACCAGAAAAGATTGATGTCCTGTCGCGATTTTTCAAGACAGGCCCCGGAGAGTATGGCGAGGGCGACCGATTTATCGGTCTGACCGTCCCCGACAACCGCGCCATGTCGCGGCAACACCGCGACGCATCGCTTGAAGAAATCTCCGCTATGCTCCATGAGGAGATACATGAGTTTCGCCTTGCAGGGCTATTGGCCCTCGTGGCAAAATTTTCAAAGGAGCGTGACAACAACCGCCGCCGCGAGATTGTCGACTTCTACCTCGCCCACGCCGAGCGCATCAACAACTGGGACCTCGTCGACCTCTCGGCTCCGCAGATACTCGGCGCGTGGCTACTCGACAACCCCTCCCCTACCCTACTCGACCGGCTTGGCAATGACGGTTGTCTGTGGCGGCAACGCATCGCCATCGTCGCGACCTATACGCTCATCAAGGCCAACAGGCTCGACGACACCTTCCGCCTCGCCGAGCATTACCTCACCCACCCCCATCCTCTCATCCACAAGGCGACCGGCTGGATGCTTCGCGAGGCCGGCAAACGCGACCTCGACCGCCTCCGCGCCTTCCTCGACACCCACGCCGACAAAATGCCCCGCACCGCACTGCGCTACGCCATCGAAAAAATGGATGCCGACGAGCGCAAGCACATAATGAATAAATCATGACTCATTATATTTATAAATAGGTGTACCGACTATTGATAAATTGAGTAATTTTGCAGAAATTAGAAAACGACAATTAATACACCATATCATATGTCACAGGAAATGAGCAAGGATACCATCTGCGTGCAGGCAGGATGGCAACCGACCAAAGGACAGCCCCGCGTGCTGCCCATCTACCAGAGCACGACGTTCAAGTACGACACCAGCGAGCAGATGGCACGGCTATTTGACCTTGAGGACTCGGGCTATTTCTACACGCGTCTGCAAAATCCCACCAACGATGCCGTGGCGGCCAAGATTGCCGCCCTTGAGGGGGGCGTCGCCGCGATGCTCACTTCAAGCGGACAGGCCGCCAACTTCTACGCCGTGTTCAACATCTGCGAGGCCGGCGACCACTTCGTCTGCTCCTCGGCGATATACGGCGGCACCTACAACCTGTTCGGAGTGACGATGAAGAAGCTCGGCATCGACGTGACATTCGTGTCGCCCGACGCCACAGAGGAGGAACTCGATGCCGCGTTCCGTCCCAACACCAAAGCCCTCTTCGGCGAGACCATCTCCAACCCCTCGCTTGAGGTGCTTGACATCGAGAAGTTTGCCCGTGTCGCTCACCGTCACGGCGTGCCCCTGATTGTCGACAACACCTTCCCAACCCCCATCAACTGCCGCCCGTTCGAGTGGGGAGCCGACATCGTGACCCACTCCACGACCAAGTATATGGACGGACATGCCGTCAGCGTCGGCGGCGCGATAGTCGACAGCGGCAACTTTGACTGGGATGCCCACGCCGACAAGTTCCCCGGCCTGTGCACTCCCGACGAGTCCTACCACGGCCTGACCTACACCAAGGCTTTCGGCAAGCAGGCCTACATCACCAAGGCGACAGCCCAGCTGATGCGCGACCTCGGCAGCATCCAGTCGCCGCAAAACGCCTTCCTGCTCAACCTCGGGCTTGAGACCCTCCACCTGCGCGTGCCCCGCCACTGCTCCAACGCCCAGCGTGTCGCCGAGTACCTCGCCGCCAACGACAAGGTTGCATGGGTCAACTACAGCGGACTGCCCGACAACAAGTACCACACCCTCGCTGAGAAATACCTCCCCGACGGGTCGTGTGGCGTTGTGTCATTCGGTCTGAAAGGGGGCCGTGACGTGGCCATCAGGTTCATGGACGCCCTCAAGTTTGTCGCAATCGTGACCCACGTCGCCGATGCACGCACATGCGTCCTCCACCCGGCAAGCCACACCCACCGTCAGATGACCGACGAGCAACTGCTGGAAGCCGGCGTGCGACCCGACCTCATCCGCCTCTCCGTCGGCATAGAAAATCCCGACGACATCATCGCCGACATCGAGCAGGCCCTCAACGCTTAATTCTAAAATATAGAATTTAATGTTAACACAAATCGAGACAGACGAGCAGTACACTTGGGCATTGAAGCACGTGGAGGAGCTTTTGCCATATGTGACTGATGACACACCAGTCACCGATCCCAAAAGCAAGGAGCTTGAATTGCTATCACACCTCGTAGCTGACTACTCCGACAAACACTTCACTTTAGGAGAACCATCTTATATCTCCGGCAAAAGCGAGCCGACCCTGAAAGTGGCTCGCGAGATGAGCCGTAAACTGAATATTGATGCAAATATCGTATTAGGCGTATAGTAAAATGGGCAAGATTTCAGCGACTATCATTACCTACAACGAAGAGCGGCGCATCGAGGCGTGCCTGCGGTCGCTCAACGGGATTGCCGACGAGATTATCGTCGTCGACTCCTTCTCGACCGACGGCACGGTGGATATATGCCGCCGCTACGGCTGCAAGATCACCCAACGCCGCTTTCAGGGCTATGGCGCACAGCGGCAGTATGCCACCTCGATGACGACCCACAGCTACGTGTTGTCGCTTGATGCCGACGAGGAGCTGTCGCCTGCGCTTAGGGCGTCGCTGATGAAGCTGAAACAGGAAGGGTTTGCCCACCGTGTTTATGCCTTTTCGCGCCTCAACTTCTATTGCGGTGTTCCCGTGCGCCACTGCGGGTGGTATCCCGATGTCCAGATACGCCTGTTTGACAAGCGGTATGCCAACTGGAACCTGCGCGATGTCCACGAGCGCGTGATATTCCCCGATACCCTACGTCCCGCGCCGGTCGATGGCGACATACTCCACTACCGGTGCTCGACACCCGATGAATACCGCCGTAAGGAGCGGCGTCATGCCGGCATCAGAGCTCGAGTCATCGCCACACAAAACGACAGTGTCAGTGCGTTGACCCCTTTTTTCAAGGGCATCGGCGCATTTGTCGGCTGCTTCTTGGGCGACGGCGCGATATTCGACGGCCCCGAGGGACGCGCGATATGCCGCGAGAAATTCAACTCCACCATGATGGCCTACCGCATGGCACGCCGTCAGCTACGTCGCGAAAACAAAATGACCAAGTAGAGCAACACGTAGGGGCGCTATACATAGCGCCCGCGCCCACCAAAACAAGCAACACCAACCCCGTATGAAGATAATCCACTTAGTGAGCAACAAGTCATGGGGCGGCGGCGAGCAGTATGTGCTCGACCTCGCCCGCGAACAGCGTCGCCACGGGCACGATGTAGCCATCGTGAGCCGCCGCGTGGAGGCCGTTACGAGCCGGTTTGCAGCCGAGGGATTCCCCGTGGTCACCATGCCGCTCAAAGGGACTATCGACATCATAAGCCCCCTGCAACTGAGCCGCTGCATCGCCAAGGCGGGAAACGCCGTGATACATGTGCACAACTTCAAGGATGCCATCGTAGCCACACGTGCCCGCTCGCTGTCGGGCAACACCGGAGTAAGAATCATACTGACACGCCATCTTGTAAAACCGGCCAAACGGTCGCGCCACTACACGTCGCTCTACCGTCAGATAGATGCGATGGTATTTGTGTCGCATCTCGCCATGGATGAGTTCCTGTCAAGTCGTCCCGACATCGACACCGATCGCATGACAGTGATACACAACGGCGTGACAATACCCGACATATTCCCTTCCCCAAATGCCGTGAAAGGCACGCTGACGTTGATGTACCACGGTCGCATATCCTCCGAAAAGGGGATTGACACCCTCATTAATGCACTGGCCCTCGTCAAGGAACTGCCGCTGCGAGTGGTGATAGCAGGGACAGGCAAGCCGGAGTATGTCGCGACCCTGCGCCGACAGGCGGCACTCGCCGGAGTGGACGGCATCATCGAGTGGGCGGGGCATGTCAATGATATCCATACGCTAATAGCCACGGCCGACATAGGCATCGCCCCGTCGCGCGCCCGCGAATCCTTCGGTCTTGCGCCGGTGGAGTATATGGCTCACGGCAAGCCCGTGATAACCACCTCAAACGGAGCACAGCGGGAGTACATCACCGACGGTGTGGACGGCCTGCTCGTCGCGCCCGACTCCCCCGAGGAAATAGCCGAGGCAATCAAGCATCTCGCGGCCAATCCCGACGAGAGGGAACGCATCGGAACTGCGGCACGCGCCACAACCATAGAGCGGCTGAGTTTCGAGCGGTTTTACCGCGAGATAATGACAGTTTATAAAAAGCTATTATAGCTATAATAGCCATAATAGCTATTAACAGCCAAACCACTAACCGATTGAATATGAAAGATACGATTGAGATTGTATGTGGCATAGACGACAACTACGTGAAATATTGCGTGGCGATGCTCACGTCGCTGTTTGAGAACAACAAGGATGAGAAGTTCCGCATACACGTCCTTGCCGATGTCATGTCGGAGCAATCGGTCAAGACGCTGACCGACTGGATAGAGGGCCGATATGGCCACAAGTTGCAGATGCATATCATCGACAAGGAGACATTCTCATTCTGCCCTGACCCGGGTCTATACTATTCCATGGCGACCTACTACCGCTGCTTCATGACCGACATACTGCCGGAGGATGTCCACAAGGCACTCTATCTCGACAGCGACATGATAGTGACGGGAAGCATCCGCGAGCTGTGGGACACCGACCTCTCCGACCGCTCAATCGGTGTGGTGGAGGATATGACGAGCATATTCCCGCGCCACTACGAGCGTCTGCATTACGCACCCGAATATTCCTACTTCAACGCAGGAATGGTACTGTTCAACCTCGACTACTGGCGCGAACATCACCTCGGGGAGGTGATAGCCGACTACATAAAGCGTTATCCCGAGCGTCTGGAGGTCAACGATCAGGATGCCCTCAACGCCACCACCTGCGGCACGCGGCTGTTCCTGCCGCTACGGTGGAACATGCAGGATGGTTTTTTCCGCCGCAAGCACTACACAACCCGCTCCAAAGCCGAGATAAAGGAGGAACGGCGCAACGCGGCGATAATCCACTTCACGGGTGTCAAGAAACCTTGGCACGAGAAATGCGTACACCCCTACAAGCGTGATTTCCAACGGTATCTCGACATGACCCCGTGGTGCGGCGAGCGCGAGCCGATAAACCTGCTATACCGCCTCAACACGCTCACTTTCCCGCTGCAAAACCTTTTGCACCTTAAAAACGGCTACAGCCGGTTCTGACGAGTGCAAAGTTCATAGTGCACGGTGCAAAGTTCATCGTTCAAGGATGAACTTTGTGGCATTTTTTTATCGGAAAGATTGTTTTACTTACAAAAACAACTATCTTTGCGGCATATTACTTAAAAACTGCAAATATAGAAATACCATGGCGGTAAAATTTTATCAATCCGAAAATCAAGTGCCCCTTGAAATGCACAAGGTGCGCGTAGTACAAAAACTCAACCTCCTCCCCGTGGAGGAACGCCTCAAGGCGATACAGGATGCAGGCAACAACACATTCCTGCTACAGAACCGCGACATCTACATGGATATGCTCACTGACAGCGGCGTCAACGCGATGTCCGACCGTCAGACAGCGGCGATGCATATTGCCGACGACGCGTATGCCGGTTCGGAGACCTACAATCGCCTGAAAGCGGCGGTCAAGGAGGTGTTCGGCACCGACGACCTGCTCCCCGCCCATCAGGGCCGCGCCTGCGAGAATATCCTTGCCGAGGCATTTGTCAAGCCGGGGATGGTCGCCATAATGAACTTCCACTTCACCACGACCAAGGCCCATGTCACCCGCTGCGGCGGCGAGGTCATCGAACTTGTCGCCAAAAAGGGATTGCTGCCGCAGAGCGATGACCCGTTCAAGGGCGACTTTGACCTCGACGAGCTACGCAAGACCATTGAGGAGCACGGACCTGAAAAAGTGGCATTCGTGCGCGTCGAGGCCGGCACCAACCTTATCGGCGGACAGCCCGTGTCGCTCGCCAACATGCTCGCCGTGGCCGACATCTGCCACGAATATGGGGTAATGAGCGTGCTTGACGCATCACTCCTGCAGGACAACGTGTATTTTATGAAGACACGTGAGGCCCAATGCAAGTACATGACCACCAAGGAAATCTACCACTTGCTTGCGGGCAAGATGGATTTGATATACTTCTCAAGCCGTAAACTCGGCTTTGCACGCGGCGGTGTCATCACAAGCCGCAACACAGCCCTTATAAAGAGCCTGATGGAGTATATACCGCTCTATGAGGGTTTCCTCACCTACGGCGGCATGGATGTTCGCTCCATAGAGTCGGTGGCCGAGGGACTTTATGAGTCCCTTGATATGGAATATATAAGCCAGGGACCCGAATTTATCGCCTATCTCGTCAAGGAACTTGACGACTACGGTGTCCCCATGATTAAGCCCGCAGGAGGTCTTGGCGCCCACCTCAACTGCTCGGAGATAGTGCCCGACGTGCCCCACAACCAATATCCGGCCGCTGCCGTAGGTGCCGCGTTATATATTGCTGGCGGCATACGAGGCATGGAACGCGGCACCGTGTCGGAACAGCGTGAGCCTGACGGCACGGAGCGTTACGCAGAGCTTGAATTGCTACGTCTGGCGATGCCCCGGCGCGTGTTCACCCTTAGCCAGGTGAAATATTGCGCCGACCGCGTGAAGTGGATGTGGGACAACCGCTCACTCATCGGCGGCCTGCAATGGGTCGAGGAGCCAAGCGTGCTCCGCTTCTTCTTCGGCCGCATGAAGGAGATAGGCCACTGGCAGGAGGATCTTGTGGCAAAGTTCCGCGAGGACTTCGGCGACAGCCTTTAAGGAGTGTAAAGTTCAAAGTGCAGAGTTCAAAGTTTTTTGGAGGGCGCAACACCGCCATCCCCTGAACTTTGAACTCTGCACTTTGAACTTTGCACTCCTTAGTGGGGGTGGCCGCCAAAGAAGCGTTGGATGGCATGACGGCGACGACGGTTGCGCTCAAAGCGTGCGAGATGTCGCTCCACGGCGGCGATAGTCGCTGTGGCGTCCCATCCCCGCGCCTCGGCATAGGCCGTGAGGATATCGCGTAGCAGGTCGCGGCGGTGGGTGAGACGTTTGAGGTTGGCTAGGCAGGCTTTACGGTTCGGCGATATAAAGTCCTTAAGGTCGTTAAAGTCTTTAAGGTCCTTAATGACCTTAGACTCCTTAAAGCGGGAGCGGTTGGTGTCGATGACCGAGAAACGGTAGTCGCCGGCGCCGAGGGGACGGTATAGGATATTGTTTAGGTTAGGGTCGCCATGGATGACTCCCCGCTCGTGCATCATGGCGACAAAGCGGCCCACCTCTGCAGCAAGACGGCGGTCATAGGCCGGAGTCTCGACCAGCACGTCAAACAGTGGGCGGTCGGCAGTGTATTCGCTCACAAAGTAACAGTCGCGCAGCAGCCCCCGACGGTGTATCTCGATATAGGCGACGGCCCCGGGCGTGTCGATGCCACGGTGCGACATCTCGCGGGCGTAATGGTAGGCCCGCGACGCCTTGCTCGACGAAAACAGTGTATAGCTGACCGCCCGTAGCGTGTTGAGCCGCCCGTAACGCTTCACGACGAGTTGCCTTCCCCCTATCGTCATGAGCCTTATCTCGTTGCGCCCCGCAAAGAGCAACGAGCCTTCGGAGGCAAATCTCTTGGGTAGGGACGCTATCTCCTCACCAAGGTCGGCATAGTCGGGTGATATGACTGTCTTTTTCATCGTTCAGGCGGTTTAGGGTTCAAAGTTACGGAAAATGGCTATCTTTGCAAAACAATGCAATGATAACACAATGGGCGGATTTTTGTCTAAATATGGCGGCGACTACCGTGCGATAGTCAGGCTCGGACTGCCGATACTCATCGGACAGCTCGGGATGATTGTCGTGGGGTTCGCCGACAATATCATGGTGGGACGCTACTCGACCGAGGCACTGGCCTCTGCATCCTTTGTCAACAACCTGTTTAACGTCGCGATATTCGGATGCGTGGGATTCACCTACGGCATCACCCCTCTCGTCGGGGCACTGTTCACTCAGGGCCGCGGCGACGCGATAGGCCGCATGATGCGCAACGCTGTGGTGCTCAACGTGCTGTTCGCATTGCTCGTAACTGCCATAATGGGCGTAATATACATCAACATCGACCGTCTCGGGCAGCCCGAGCAGCTGTTGCCGCTGATACGCCCCTACTTCCTCATATACCTCGCCGGACTTGTGCCGGTATCGCTGTTCAACGTCTTTGCCCAATGGTCGTTTGCCATCAACCGCACCAAGCTGCCGATGTGGATAATACTTGGGTGCAACGTGGTGAACATCATCGGCAACTGGCTGCTGATATACGGTAATCTCGGATTTCCCGAACTTGGCCTGACGGGCGCAGGCATAAGCACTCTGGTGGCCCGCGTGATTTGCCCCGCAGCCATCATCATGGTATTTTTCACCGCACGCAAGTTTAGCCAATACCGCGACGGATTCATTCGCGGACGTCTCAACAGCTCCCAGGCTCTGCTGCTCAACCGCACGTCATGGCCCGTGGCCCTGCAGATGGTGCTGGAGAGCGGCTCGTTCTCCATGGCGGCCGTGATGGCCGGATGGATAGGAGCCGTGGAACTCGCGTCGTTTCAGGTGATGGTGATAATAGGCACATTGGGATTCTGCATCTATTACAGCATCGGGTCGGCGGTGGCCATAATGGTATCAAACGCCAACGGCCTCGGCGACCGTGCCGGGATGAGGCGCGTATCGTTTGGGGGCTACCACGTGATGATAGCCGTCGCTACCTGCTCGTCGCTGTTCTTCATTCTCGCCGCCCGCAGCGTCATCGGGGCGTTTACCGAAGACCCCGCCGTGATAGCCGTGGCGTCGGGACTCATCGTGCCGCTCGTGCTCTACCAATACTGCGACGCCACGCAGATCAACTTTGCCAACGCCCTGCGCGGCACCGCCAACGTGATGCCGATGGTGTGGATAGCCTTTGTGGCCTACGTTGTCGTGGGGCTTCCCGCCACCTACACATTGGGATTTCCCGCCGGACTCGGCATCTACGGCATCTTCCTGAGCTTCTCGGTGTCGCTGTTTGTCGCGGCGGTGCTGTTCCTGCTGTTTTTCATGCGCTCCACACGCCTCAAAGGCGTCAGCAGATAAAATGTATCACCCGAGATGAAAACATCGAGATTCAACGCCAATATATACCTCGCCACCCTCTATCAGCTTGGAATAGTCCTCCTGCTGCTATGGCTGACGAGGATTGGATTTTACATCTACAACCACGACCTCACCGGGACAGCCATTCAGTCGATGCTCGGGCTGATGTGGTGGGGACTGCGGTTTGACCTCACGGCAGTCGTCTACTTCAACGCCCTGTTTATCGTCATGCGGTTTCTGCCGGGACGGTTCACCACGGGTCGGGTCTACCTGCGCGTGACCGACTGGATATATTACATCACCAACTCCCTGATGCTCGCGCTCAACGTCGCCGACATCCCCTTTTTCCGTTTCACGGGTTCCCGTATGCGGTGGTTCTCGCTTGTCAACATGTCGGGGGAGAGCAACATCGTCGGGGTGGTGCTTTCCTACTTCAAGGACTATTGGTGGGCATTTGTCGCGGGCATCCTGCTAATTGCCCTGGCCGTATGGCTCTATGGGAGGGTGAGAATCGTACCCGTAGAGCTGTCGCGCAAGCGCGGGCGCGACATGGCGGCACGCGTGGGGATATTTCTGCTCGCGGCGACGGCCTCATTCTGGGCAATGCGCGGCTCATTCGGACCGGGAAAGGCCATCGGCATCGGCGACGCGATGCTCTACGTCAAGCGCAACGGCGACATCAATGTCGTGCTTAATACCCCGTTCTGCATCCTGCGCTCACTGAGCGGCACCGACGAGAGCAATACCGTGACCGAATACCGGGTGCTCTCCGACGCCGAGATATACTACACCCGCAACAGCCTCCACCTGCCCTCCACAGAGAAGATAGAGCGCGGGCTGCACGGCAAGAACATTGTGGTGATAGTGATGGAGAGCGGCAGCTCCCACTTCATCGACACGCTCAACTTTGTCAAGGGGGACACGCGGCGCGGGCTCATGCCGTTTCTCGACTCCATAGCCTCGCAAAGCCTCGTGGCGGTGCACAACATCGCCACGGGACGGCGCTCCAACGAGGGAATACTGTCGGTATTTGGCAGCATACCCAACTTCGAGCCGCTGCAATACGTGCTCTCCCCATACAATGCCAACACATTCGACGCTCCGGCGCGGCTTCTGCGCGACGAGAAGGGCTACCAGACCCGCTTTTACTTCGGCGGCAACCGCGGGTCGTTCAATATCGACCAGATACTTGCCGCCACAGGATTCTCCGAGATCATCGACCGCAACAAGTATGGCAACGAGGCCGACTATGACGGCACATGGGGCATATGGGACCATGCGATGGGCACGTATGCCGCCCGCGATATGTCTACCCTCAGACAGCCCTTTATGGCGGGATGGTTTACCCTCGATGCCCACGCCCCATTCAACGTGCCCGACGACTGGAACGCCGACGGCTACCTGTCGGAACCGGGCGGCCAGCTCCGCGCCATAGAGTACACCGACCGCGCGATACGCGCCTTCTTTGAGGAGGCACGCCGGCAGCCATGGTATATGAACACGATATTCATCATCACCTCCGACCACGGATGCCGCGACCTGCGCGGGACACGGTATGACACGCCATACATCATGTACCACATCCCGTTTATCGTCTACACCCCCGACGGCTCGGTCGGGCCGAGACGCATAGATGACCGGGTAATGTCCCAGTTGGACATTACCCCGAGTATACTCGGACTCTTGGGCTATGACTTAGCTTATGTCGCCCCCGGCGTCGACCTGCTCGACGATGACGCGCCCCACTATGCGGCGAGCTTCATCATCAGCGAGTATCAGGTGACAGGAATGCGGTATGTAGTGCGTATGGACCCGTCGCTCACCCGCGTGACCGCGGTGTATGACATCGCCGCCGATCAGGAGATGGCACATCCTCTTGACGACTACGACCGGGCCGAGGTCAGGCGGATGGTGAAATGGCTGCAGGCGACCGTGCAGGAGTGGAACGGACGCATAATCCATAACCGGATGTCGGCCGAAACAACCCCCTACCCGGCACCGACATATCAGCTTAAATGACATGAGCCTACTCTACGACCTCCACAACGGCAAGAACGCCAAGCTACCATACTATATCGCGGCATTTGCCCGTGAACTGCTTCCCCCGCGCCGGCGCGATATCGCAGCCATAATCGAGAAAGCGCGGCAGCGCGACGACTGGCCCTATATCCTCGACCGCGTGAACTACTACTGCAAGATTGCCGCGCCCGTCACGGACGGCGCGACACGTGTGCGCGACATCCCCCGCTCGGCACAGCCCTCGACCTACTGGCACGACCTGCGCGAGCAGATGCGCCCCTTTGGCTTTGACACGGCGATAAACTGGCTGCCGGGCGACATCACCCACGTACCGCCAGTCCCCTCCATCACAAAAAGCCGCCCAATAGGGGGTGACAATGCCAACTCCGTGCTGCTCAAGCTCGACAAGATACGCCATTTCATATGGGTGGACGACCGTGTGCCATATGAGGAGAAGACGGCGCGCGCCGTCTTCCGGGGCAAAGTCCCCGGAAAGGGTAAGCGCATCGAGTTTTTCGACCGCTATTTCGGCGACCCGCGCATCGACCTTGGCGACTCGTCGCGTCACGGCAACCCCGCGTGGCACACGCCCCGCATGACTATCGCCGAACAACTCCGCTACAAGTGGATTCTCGCCCTTGAGGGCTTTGACGTTGCAAGCAACCTCAAGTGGGTCATGAGCAGCCAATCGGTGGCCGTGATGCCCGAGCCGGAGTATGAGACATGGTTCATGGAGGGACGCCTGCAGCCCGACGTGCACTACCTGCGCATCGCCCGCGACTTCAGCGACCTGCACGACCGCCTCGACTGGCTTGAGACACACCCTGACGAGGCGCGGCGCATCATCGCGGCGGCCAACGAATGGACGCGCCAATTCCGCGACACGCGCCGCGAGCGCCTCATCGCCACCCTCGTCATAGCGAAATACCTTTATGCGAGTGCAGAGTCTTCCACAGTGCACAGTTCAAAGTGCAAAGTGCAGAGTCCTTTTTCAGTGCACAGTCCAAAGGGCAAAGTGCACAGTCTTATGGCAGCTGATAAACTCTGAACTCTGAACTTTGAACTGTGCACTGAAAAAGAACTTTGAACTGAATGAAATGCTAACGATTATCACCGCAATATACAACCAGCTTGACATGAACCAGCTCTACTACGAGTCGATAGTGGAGACGACCGACGGAGACTGGGAGCTTATCGTCATCGACAACGGGTCAACCGACGGCTCACGTGAGTTTTTCGAGGGTTTGGGAGGCCGCGTGCGCGTCATCGCCAACGATGGTAACTACTCCTACCCTTACTGCCAGGACGTGGGAATAGAGGCTGCAAAAGGGGACATCCTGGCATTCCTCAACAATGACATCTTCCTGTCGCCTCATTGGGACAGCCGACTGCGGCAGGTGCTCGGCAAGGATGGCCGCGAGGTGCTGTCGCTGGCATCCAATGACCGCATGGGCGACGAAAAGGCCACACGTCGGTTGTCTCGGCGGTGGAAACGCATAAAATATCCCTTGATGTTCCTCTTGGGGCAAAGGAAGACCGCCTTGCGGCTTATGAAACGTATAACCTACGGCAACTGGAACAGGTATTGCGAGCGTATATGGCAACAATACGGTACTCGGACACGCATCGGGTTCTCCGGCTCAGCGGTGGTCATGACACGCCGTGCCATCGGGATATTCGGCGGGTGGGACCCGTCTCAGCAGGCTGCCGACTTCGACATGTTCATGCGCACGGTGGAGCGGCACGAACAGATGGGCGACATGCAGCCGATGTCGATCGTGTCAGGCATCATGCACCATCATTTCCGGCGGCTGACGCTACGGTGTGACTACCCGCCGTTCAAGGACGGCGCCAGCCTGCGCACGCTGGAGTCGAAGTGGGGTGCGGAAAGGCTGTCCCGATATAAGGCCATGCTGTAACATATCCCCCGGACGCCTCCTACGGGTCGAAATAAAGTCCTGTTTGTTACAGAAATAAGACGAAAATATTACAAGCATTAATAAAGTGAAATTCACATAGCTAAGTTAATTTAACGCGTAGAGTTAATCTTGTGAAAAAGCATGGAAAAGCAAAACTTTCCTGTGCAGGGGTATGTTTCTTATTTGATGACGCGGCAGTTACCTGTTATGGGCATATTCTGCAACGAATCAAACAATAGAACAACAAACCCTAAAAATTTCGATTATGATTGACAAGAATTTTCGCCAAGGTGATGCCAAAACTGACGTCTTTGGTTCTGATGCCATGTTACAACCCGCACCCGTAGACAAAATCCCCGACGGGCCTACCACTCCTGAGATAGCATATCAGATGGTCAAGGACGAGACATTCGCGCAGACCCAGCCGCGTCTTAACCTCGCCACATTTGTGACAACCTACATGGATGACTATGCCACAAAATTGATGAACGAGGCCATCAACATCAACTATATCGACGAGACCGAATATCCCCGTATCGCGGTGATGAACGGCAAGTGTATCAACATCGTGGCCAACCTCTGGAACACCCCCGAACAGGCGCAGTGGAAGACCGGCGCACTCGCCATCGGTTCGTCCGAGGCTTGTATGCTCGGCGGTATCGCCGCATGGATACGCTGGCGTGAACGCCGCCAGAAAGAGGGCAAGCCCTACGACAAGCCAAACTTTGTCATCTCGACCGGCTATCAAATTGTATGGGAAAAATTTGCCCAGCTATGGCAGATTGAGATGCGTACCGTGCCCTTGACACTTGAAAAGACCACACTCGACCCGCAGGAGGCACTGAAACTCTGCGACGAGAACACCATCTGTATCGTTCCTATCCAGGGTGTCACCTGGACCGGCCTTAATGATGATGTGGAGGCTCTTGATGCAGCCCTCGACGAATACAACGCCAAGACAGGCTACAATATTCCTATCCACGTCGACGCAGCGACCGGCGGCTTTATCCTCCCGTTCCTCGACCCCGACAAGAAGTGGGACTTCCGACTCAAATGGGTGCTCTCAATCAGCACATCGGGCCACAAGTTCGGCCTCGTATACCCGGGTCTCGGCTGGGTAGTATGGAAAGACAAGCAGTATCTGCCTGACGTGATGTCATTCAGCGTCAACTACCTTGGTGCCGAAATACGCCAGGTGGGCCTGAACTTCTCCCGTCCTGCCGCACAGATACTCGGCCAGTACTACCAGTTTATCCGCTTGGGATTCGAGGGCTACAAAAACGTGCAGGCCAACTCGCTTGCCGTAGCCAAGTATCTCCACTCGGTCATCGGCGGTATGCCTGAATTCCAGCCCTACTCACCCGACGTGCCCAATCCTATCTTCGCATGGCTCATGAAGCCCGAGGTGCAGAAGACAGCCAAGTGGACCCTCTACGACCTCCAGGACAAGCTCGCCCAGAAGGGATGGATGGTGCCTGCATATACTCTGCCGGCCAACATCGAGAATATCGTCGTGATGCGCGTGCTCTGCAAGCAGGGATTCAGCCGCGACATGGCCGACCAGCTCGTGAACGACATCAAGTTTGCCATCAATGAGCTTAACGCCCTCGAATACCCGACGACAACCCGTATCGCCATGGAGAAGAACGTTCCCCTGAAAGCAAAGACATTCAACCACACCGGCAAATAATCCCTGCACGGTAGAGAAGTAATTGAATAACGGACACACAGGCCGGTCGGTAACAACCTCACAGCACAACGGTGAGCCGTGATACCGTCCGGCCTGTGTATTTTCAGGACTCATTATGGATAAGAAAATAAGCATACAGCAGATACGCGATGCCGCACAGGCGGCATACGACGACGCCAAGGGGCTTGCAGGAGGCAAGAACGCCAACTATATCCCCTATCTGGCCAATATTGACTCCGGCCTGTTCGGGCTGAGCGTGGCATTGCCCGACGGGACGCAGATCAATATCGGCGACACAGAGTACAAGTTTGGCATCGAGTCGGTATCCAAGGTGCCGACCGCCATCCTCGCCATGATACAGCACACTCCAGAGGGGGTGCTTGAAAAAATCGGCGCGGATGCCACGGGACTGCCGTTCAACTCGATATTCGCCATACTGCTTGAGAACGACCATCCTTCAACCCCGCTGGTCAACGCGGGCGCCATCTCGGCGTGCTCGATGATTCTCCCCAAGGGGGACTCGGACGCCAAGTGGAAAGCCATCACCGACAACATCACCGCGCTATGCGGGTCGGCGCCGGTGCTGATTGACGAGCTTTACAAGAGCGAGAGCGACACCAACTTCAACAATCGCGCCATATCATGGCTGTTGAAGAACTACAACCGCATCTACGATGACGTGGATATGAGCCTCGACCTGTATACGCGCCAGTGCTCGCTCGGCATCACCTCGTCACAGCTCGCCATTATGGCTGCCACGATAGCCAACGGCGGCGTCAATCCCGTGACAGGCAAGAGGGCGTTTGCAGCTGAAATCGCCCCCAAAATCACCACCCTGATAGCCACCGTGGGCTTCTACCAACACTCGGGCGACTGGCTCTACACCTCCGGCATACCGGCCAAGAGCGGCGTCGGAGGGGGCGTGCTCGGCGTGCTCCCCGGCGTGCTCGGCATCGCGGCCTTTGCGCCACCGCTTGACGACGCGGGCAACTCGGTCAAGGCACAGGCGGCCGTCAAGTCATTTATGAACCGCCTCGGACTGGGCATCATGAACGGCGACCGCGTGACAGTCACCGCGTAGAGGCGAAAGTAGGGGCGCTATATATAGCGCCCGCGCCAACAAACGCGCCCGCAAATGCGCCTCCTCGTCCACCCCCAAAATTTTCAAATTCAAGTATATCCCACTAACATCAACTATTAATTTTTACAATTATGGCAACTAACACTACCCCCGCAGCCCCTTCGGGAAAGAAGGCGACTGTAAAGACAGCGGCCAAACTTGGTGTTTTCACGCTGATGATGATGAATATCGTTGCCGTGGTCTCGTTGCGAGGACTTCCGGCAGAAGCGGAGTATGGCATGAGTTCGGCTTTCTACTACCTTTTTGCCGCCATCGTGTTCCTTATCCCGGTATCACTCGTGGCCGCCGAGCTCGCGGCTATGTTCCCCTACCAGCAGGGCGGTATGTTCCGCTGGGTCGGAGAGGCATTCGGCCAGAAGGTAGGCTTCCTCGGCATATGGCTCCAGTGGATCGAGAGTACGATATGGTTTCCGACGGTGTTGACATTCGGTGCCGTGTCGCTGGCGTTCATCGGCATGGATCACGTGGCCGACAGCCACTTGGCGGCCAATAAGCTGTACACGATAGTCGTCGTGCTCGCCATCTACTGGCTTGCCACGCTCATCTCCCTCAAGGGTCTCGGATGGGTCGGCAAGGTCTCCAAGATAGGCGGTATGGTCGGCACGCTGATACCCGCCGGCATACTTGTCATCTGCGGCGTCATCTACCTTGCTATGGGCGGACACTCCGAGATGAACTTCCACGGCGACTTCTGGCCCGACTTCACCAACTTTGACAACGTGGTCCTCGCCGCCTCCATCTTCCTGTTCTATGCGGGCATGGAGATGTCGGGCATCCACGTGCGCGACGTAAAGAATCCTACGGTCAACTACCCAAAGGCCGTGTTTGGCGGCGCATTGGTGACTGTACTCGTATTCGTGCTCGGCACCTATGCCCTCGGGGTCATCATCCCGGCAAAGGATATCAACCTCGTGCAGAGCCTCCTCGTGGGCTTTGACAACTACTTCCGCGCATTCCACATGAACTGGTTCACCCCTATCATCGCCATTGCCCTCGCCTTTGGCGTGCTCGCCGGCGTGCTGACATGGGTTGCGGGTCCCTCCAAGGGTATCTTTGCAGTGGGTCAGGCAGGATTCCTCCCCCCGTTCTTCCAGAAGACCAACAAGTCGGGCGTGCAGAAAAACATCCTCTATCTCCAGGGGGGCGCCGTGACGCTGCTGTCGCTGCTCTTTGTGGTGATGCCCTCGGTCGAGAGCTTCTACCAGATATTGTCGCAGCTCACCGTGGTGCTCTACCTCATCGCCTACCTGCTGATGTTTGCCGCTGCCATCTACCTGCGCTATAGCATGAAGGGTGCCAAGCGTCCGTTCCGCATCGGCAAGCGCGGCAACTGGCTGATGTGGCTCATCGGCGGTGTCGGATTCCTCGGCTCGCTGCTGGCCTTTGTACTGAGCTTCTTCCCGCCCGATCAGATAGCCATGGGCTCGAACACCACATGGTTTGCCGTCCTCTTTGGCGGCGTGGCCATATTCGTGATACTGCCGTTCATCATCCAGGCGTGCCGCAAGCCCTCGTGGGCACCCAAGGACAATGACTTCGTGCCGTTCCACTGGCAGAAGGACCCCGAGTCGCAGGCCAAGCTCGCAGCAGCCGCCAAGGCATTCGAGGAAAAGGAAGCCCAGGATGCCGCTGCGGAGGCCGCTGACGCCCCGAAAGGCTGACGTCCTATACCTGTAGCCCTGATGCCGCAAAAGCGGCGTAGAGGCCACGAAAACGCCCGACAAGTCTAACGACCTGTCGGGCGTAATATTGTCAACCCGTAGGCGCGCTATATATAGCGCTCGCGACAGCCGGGTGGTAATCTATCAGAACTGGAATGCGGCCTTTATGCCGAATGTTCCGAAGTTTTCATTGACGCTCCCTAACCATCCGAGGTTGTAATGGGCAACGTTGCCCTCCCACATAAGACCGAGCGAGACATTAGGCGTAACCATCACGCCTGCCCCGATTTCATAGGCGAAGCCTTTCCAGGCATCCGTGTCGTAGACATTGAGCTGATAACCGGCGCTGAATGTGCCATAGAGCGGCTTCCCGGCCAAAATAGGCTCGGAATTGTAGCGAAACCCCGTGAGGAAACGCATAGAGGAACCCTCCTTGCAGGCGGTTGTGGTAAAACAATTGTAATAAGACACTTTCACCACATCCCAATTGAACCCGTTGCCAAAGTGATAGCGATAGCCCACCCCGACGCTAAACCCGAGGTCGGTATCAATATCTCCACAAGCAACACCAAGTCCGGCTTCGGCGAATATGCCCGAATGGCTCCAATTTTCCTGTGCGTGCGACTTGACTCCAAAAGCAGCCGCAACAATCGCGATAATCAAAAAAATTCTTTTCATCGCTAATAATTTTATGGTTATACAAATATCGGTTGATTACTTTTTGACGGTGCCCTTCAACACCTTGTCTCCGGCCTTTACGTCAAAATCCTTTCCGTGCATGGGCCCATACTTCCCTTCGGGCAAATCCTGGAGCACAAACTGATTGCACCGGCGTGCCGCCACAATCTTATCGGCGGTGGCCGTATTTATCATGTCGATAGCCATGCCGAGCAGACCGTTGTTGTTGCCCGATGAGAAGCTGACCTTAAGGTCGCCGGTGCGCTCCCAAAGGATTTCTCCCGTAGAGGCCGACTTGAGCGTATAGTCTATGGATACCTCAATGTAGCTCAATGCCGACTTTTTCTCCCACTTGGAGATGGTGGTATAAAGCACAGCATCGGCACCAAAGAAATTCTTGAACGTCTTCTGTGAGCCATTTATAAACATCTCACTGTCATAGGCACTCTCCTGCTTTAACAAGTCAAGGGCCATAAACGGGGATATGACGTAATAACCTTTCTCACAGAGGGGCTTGGAAAGGGAGGAGTAGAAATATTCCTTGGCCTCGGCATGATTGGTGTTGTTGATTGGCGGCATCACAAGGATAGTCGTCGGCTTCTCCTCATACATCTTGGAATAGAGCGAACCCCGCGTATTGGAGGTCGTGGCGCAGCTGGCGAGCATCAGCGCGGCAGCGCATATGAGCAATATATTTTTCATTTCTGCAACTGTTTGATTATCTTTTCAACAAAAGGCTTGGACTCGGGATAAAGCTCTATCTCCTGCCCGAGCATGGCGATGGCGGCATCTTTCTTGCCCTGACGCACGAGCAGGTAGGCACGCTCGGTGCATAGTCCCGGGGGCACGACCTTGCGCAGCCCCTTCTGCTTCTCGGACATCTTCTCGTAGCATTTCTGTAGCTTGAGCATGTTTTCCTCGGTCTGGTCCTTGGAGTAATTGTAGGACACCGACTCATAGTTTTCCCACGAGTAGAGGGGCTTGTTGGCCGTCGAGCACGATGTCATCAGGGCCATTCCGGCTACGGCAACGGCTCCTGCGATGAAATAGTGTTTCATAACTGGATTATTTTGGTTTGTTGGCTTGACAGGAATATCTCTTTCTCATAAAGTGTCTTTCCGTCATACACGACTTTCACGCTGCGGCGTCCCGGTCTTATGCCGTAGAGGTCGCCGTTGTGTTTCTCGGTCGATTGCTTGGATTTCTGAACCTTGACGGTAAATTCGGTCGTGCCATCAATAGTGACCGTCACTTTCTTTCCGGCATACGCATCGGAAGACACCACATCGATGTAGGCGACATCATCGCGACCATGTTCCGAAGCAAATGTCCCGGTCTTGCACCCTGTGATGCAGCATGCCGCCATGGCTATCGCCACGAGCGACAGGATTATCTGTAGTCTGCGTCTCATTTTATCTCCTCAATTACATAGTTTGCAATGTTTGTCCCGTCAACCGCGCCCTGTGTAAGGGACACGACGGCATATTCAGTCTCGGGGGTGTCCCCGCCTGTCATGTCGACAGTCACGCGACCGACCTCCTTACCCGGAAGGGTGACGAGAATCCCGGTCTGCGGGTTTTTCACCTGACGGCCTTTGGTCTTCACGGCAAATGTCATACCGGCCTCTATTCCCTGGGAAGGACCACCGGCAATGATGATGCCGTCATTGTCATATGTGAGGAAATATGAGCGCCAAGGCTTGTCGGAGAGCTTGTTGATGATATTCTCCACGAGTTGGTCAATTGCTGCGGAAATAGCCTTGTCACTTAATGAGGCGTCAAACCCCGCATGACCGCCCGTGCCGATAAAGGTGCTCTTTGTCGTCAGCTCGGCCGATCCTTTACCCTCATCGGAATAGATAATCTGCCCGGTCGTCACGTCCACGAGGCGTATACTCACGGCAGCATCTACAGTTTGTGTCTTTGATGCGGTAAATACCTTCGACTGGCTCGTGTTCTTGCGCCCAAACTCGGTTATTGACCCTATTATCATGTAATCGGCGCCTATGGCCTGTTGGGCGGTCTCGCCATTGCGCTGTGCCTCCTCCAGCAGCTGCGCGAGGTCATTGCGCTCAAGCAGGAGGAACTTGCCCGAAGCACCGAGCTTGGAGGATAGGATATCCAAAGCCTGCTTGCCCATGGGGTCATTCTCTTTGTCATAGAACAATCCCTTGCCATACTCGGTCTCATTGGAGAAGCGCCCTATAGCCACCTTGCGCTTCACGCCCTTTGACGGCTGTGCAGGTGTGGAAACCTGCGGCTCCTCCACAATTACTTTTTTCTGGGCTGTCGCGTCGCCGGCGACGAGAAGCCCTCCGATGATGAACAATAATAGTGACTTTCTCATATTTGCTTGTGTTTATGGATTAGTGAAAGTATAACATATGTTACACTTTATCAACATCTCTAAAGATACGCATTATAATATTTACTTTTGCCATCGATACAGTTAAATAACATTAATCATGAAATTATGAAGTAGGGAGGGTGTTGCAGAACCTGCCAAATCGCAGTGGCAAATGTAGGGTCGCGACAGGTCGCGACCCTACTTTGATATAAATCGGCGGTTCTCCTCCGCAAGGATTGAATATTGACAAGCTGCCTGTTCAATATTGACAACATGTCTGTTCGCGGGCGCTATGTATAGCGCCCCTACTTCAATCACGATTTTATAAAAAACGAGGCGGCAGATTGGGGAATCTGCCGCCTCGGGGTATCGTGGGGATGGGGTTAGTCGCGGGAGTTGCCGAAGAAGCGGAGGAGGTAGAGGAAGAGGTTGATGAAGTCGAGGTAGAGGCTCAGGGCACCGAGGGTGGCGAGGCGACCGTCGGTGGCGTTGGGCATCTGCGCTGCCATCTGCTTGATTTTCTGGGTGTCCCATGCGGTAAGACCTACGAAGATGAGGACGCCGGCGATGGATATAATCCATTCGAGGGTGCTGTTGGCCCAGAAGATGTTGACAACGATAGCGATAATCAGTCCCCAAAGGGCCATGTAGAGGAATGTGCCCATCTTGGTGAGGTCGCGCTCGGTGAAGTAGCCGTAGACGCTCATCGCGCCAAACACGCCGGCGGTGATGAGGAATGTCTTGAATATCGAGTCGGCGGTGTAGACCGAGAGGATTATCGAGAAGACCGCTCCGTTGACTATGGCAAAGAGGTAGAAAAGGAGGGTCGCCACGGAGGAGCTCATCTTGTTGATGGCGGCGGAAATGGCGATGACCATGCCAAGCTCGGCAAGCATCAGCCCCCAATAGACCCACGAATGGGTGACCATGAAGTAGAGGAACTGGTGGGATGTGCCGATAATCCATGCGACAAATGATGTCACAAGAAGCGCGAGAAACATCTTGACGTAGACGCGCTTCATCACCTGCGACACTTGCTTGTCGAGTGCCGGGGCGTCGTAGGCGTTGATGTTGAAGTTGTTCATATTGTTGTCTTGATAGTTATAAGTTACTATAAGTCTTATAAGTCATTATAAGCCCTATAAGTTCATGAGATTGATTACATTCTTTCGGGGACGGAGCTTCCGAGGAGGGCCATTGCCGACTTGACGACGCGGGCCACGTTGTCGCTCAGCACAAGGCGCAGGCGGCGCACGGCAGGGTCTTCCTCGCGCAGGATGCTGTAGTCGTGGTAGAACTGGTTGTACTCCTTGACGAGCGTGTAGGCATAGTTGGCGATGAGCGCGGGGCTGTAGCTGCGCCCTGCCTCGGCGACAACCGAGGGATAGTCGGCGAGACGCTGTATGAGGGCTATCTCCTTTTCGTTGGGCACGACGGTGCGGTACTCGGCGAGTGTCAGTTCACCACCCTCGGCAGCCTTGCGGAGCACCGAGCGGATGCGGGCGTAGGTGTACTGTATGAACGGGCCGGTGTTGCCGTTGAAGTCGATTGACTCCTTGGGATTGAAGGTCATGTTCTTGCGCGGGTCGACCTTGAGGAGGAAATATTTGAGTGCACCCAGACCAACGGTCTCGGCGATGGCCTCGGACTCTTCGGGTGTGCAGCCGTCGAGCTTCACACGCTCGCTCGACGCGGCGCGGGCGGTCTCCACCATCTCGTCCATGAGGTCGTCGGCGTCGACAACCGTGCCCTCGCGGCTCTTCATCTTACCCTCGGGAAGCTCCACCATACCGTAGGAGAAGTGCACGAGGTCCTTGCCCCACTTGAACCCGAGGCGGTCGAGCAGCAGCGAGAGCACCTGAAAATGATAGTTCTGCTCGTTGCCGACGACATAAATCATCTTGTCGATGGGATAGTCCTGATAGCGGAGCTTGGCGGTGCCTATATCCTGGGTCATGTAGACCGACGTGCCGTCGCTGCGCAGCAGCAGCTTGTGGTCGAGACCGTCGGCGGTGAGGTCGGCCCATACCGAGCCATCCTCCTTGCGGTACATGAAGCCCTTTTCGAGACCCTCGAGCACCTTTTCCTTCCCTTCAAGGTAGGTGTCGCTCTCGTAATATATCTTGTCGAAGTCGACGCCCATGCGGCGGTAGGTCTCGTCAAATCCGGCATAGACCCACTTGTTCATCATCTCCCACAACGAGCGCACATCGGGGTCCTTGGCCTCCCAGCGGCGAAGCATCTCGCGGGCCTCCTGCATCAGCGGGGAAGCCTTTTCGGCCTCCTCCTGGGTCATCCCCTGCTCCATCAGCTCCTTGACCTCAGCCTTGTAGTGCTTGTCGAAAAGCACGTAGAAGTCGCCGATGAGGTGGTCGCCCTTCTTGCCGGCCTTCTCGGGGGTGATGCCGTCGCCCCACTTCTGCCATGCAAGCATCGACTTGCAGATATGGATGCCACGGTCGTTGACGATGTTGGTCTTGATGACGCGGTTGCCGCACGCCTTGAGTATCTCCGAGAGGCTATATCCGAGGAGGTTATTGCGCACGTGACCGAGGTGGAGCGGCTTGTTGGTGTTGGGTGAGGAGTACTCCACCATCACCAGCGGGCTGTCTTCGGTGACGGGGACGCGCCCGTAATCGGGGGTCTCGTCAATGTGGGCGAGCATCGAGGTGAAGTAGGTCGGCTCAATGACGATATTGAGAAAGCCTTTCACCACATTAAAGCGGCTCACGGCCGGCTCATTGTCGACAAGCCAGTCGCCTATCTCCTTGCCCACAGCCTCGGGGGACTTGCGGGCGGCCTTTACCCACGGGAACACGACTACGGTGAGGTTGCCTTCAAACTCTTTCTTTGTCTCCTGGGGCTTGACGCCTGAGGGGTCGGTCTCGACCCCGTATAGGGCCTTCACGGCATTGGCGACCGCTTGGGCGATAATGTTGTCAATGGACATAGTTATTGCAATTTATATTTGGGTACAAATATACCCATTTCCCGCGACAACGCCCAATCGGAGGGGATTAATTCTTGTAAACAAGGCGTGTGCCGGCGGCATCGACCGTCAAGGTCACGTCGAGGGATTCGATGAGCGGCATGTTGTCATCGGTATGGCCGCAGGGGAAGTCAAACGCAACGGGGTAGCCGTATGGGGTGGTCATGTCGGCTATCATGGCGTACATGTCGGGGTAGTTGCGGTCGGGTCGGTAGTCGGTGAAGCGCCCCACTATCAGCCCGGCAAGCGACCCGAGCACCCCTTTGAGACGCAGTTGGTAGAGCAGCCGCTCGACCTTGTATATCGGCTCGGCGATATCCTCGATAAAGAGCACCGTACCGGGGGCGAAGATGTCGTAGGGCGTGCCGACGAGACCGCCCAAGACCGCCATATTGCCGCCGACAAGGCGTCCCGAGGCCGTGCCGGGGCGGTTGAGCGGTTGAGCGGGTGCGTCGTAGGCAGGATATTCGCCGGTGAGGATAGCGCGTAACGCCTTTGCGGGGGCGCAGTCGGGCTGTAGCGCAAGGTGCTTGCACATCGAGCCGTGGATGCTCGCTATGCCGCGTGATGCCATCAGGGCGTGGAGCGCGGATATGTCGCTGAAGCCGATTATCCACTTGGGGTCGTCGCGCAGCGGGAGGCGCGAAAGCTCCTCCAGAATGTGGACCGTGCCGTAGCCGCCGCGCGAGCAGAGCACGGCGCGTATAGACGGATCGGTGAGGGCGCCTGCAAGGTCGGCGACACGCCCGGCGACAGTGCCGCTGTAGCTGCCACACTCGCCAAGGGCGTGTGGAAAGACAACGGGGTCATAGCCCCATGAGCGCAGGGTGGTGACTGCGCCGTCAACATAGGCGGGGTCGATGATTGACGCGGGGGAGACTATCGCCACACGGGAGCCGGGGGGCAGAGCCTGCGGCTTTATCAGTGCAAAGTCCTTTATCAGTGCAAAGTTCATAGTGCAGAGTGCAGAGTTTATAATGACTTATAAGGCAATAGCTTTGCCGTGTCAGTTGACCTGGACGGTGATGCCGGCGGCGCGCCATTGGCCGGCTATGGCGTCGAGCTGCTCGCGGGGCACCTTGACGAGCTGCTGCTCGGGGGTGGCGCGGTCGATGGAATATAGCATCACCTCGCGGGGGCGCACGCGGCGGTAGACGTCGAGCAGGGCGGCGGCCTCGGTGGGCGTAGTGTTGTCGATGGGGTGACCGTCGTGGACGCCGCGCAGCATCATGGTCTGTATTATGCAATCGCCGCCAAACTCCTCCAGCCAGCGGCTGACTGTCTCCACGGTGAACGCGGGGGAGTTGGGGCGGTCGATGAGGCGCATGGTCTCCTCAACGGCGGAGTCGAGCTTGAGAATGGGATTGTCGACCTTATGGAGGGCGGCAACGACCTCAGGCACACCGAGACGTGTGGAGTTGCACAGGACGCTCACTTTCACGTCGGGGAAATAGCGGTCGCGCAGCTCAAGCGTGTCGTCTATGATACCCGCAAAGTCGGGATGGAGCGTCGGCTCGCCATTGCCCGAAAAAGTTATCACGTCGAGCGGCTTCTCCTCGGCGCGGAGAGCCTGCAACTTCTCCTCAAGGAGGCGGCGCACGTCAGCACGCGTCGGCAGCCCGGTCGTGCCGGGTCCCTGGGCGTTGTAGCCCGCCTCACAGTAAAGGCAGTCAAAGGAACATATCTTGCCGTCGTTGGGCGACAGGTTTATGCCGAGGGAAGAGCCGAGGCGGCGGCTGTGTATCGGGCCGAATATGGTGCTGTGAAAAAGTACTCGTTGCATATGTCTGGTCTTTTATTTGTCCTTATAACGCTTCTGCCCTGACAAACGCTCAAACAGGGCGATATATCGGCGGGCTATGACGTCGCTGTCAAACCGCTCCTTGACCTGTGCGTGCAGGCGGTCGCGGTCGGCGGGATTGTCGAGCGCCCACTCCACGCCGTCGGCGAGGCTCTCGGCCGAGCGGTAGTCGGCGATATAGCCGTTGTCGAGGTGGTCGACGATATCGCACTGCCCTCCCCGACCGAAAGTGACGGGAAGGCAGCCGGCAGCCTGTCCCTCAATGAGGGTGCCGGGCAGGGTCTCGTATAACGATGACGAGAGCACCACCGAGGCCGACGCATAAAGCTCGTGTAGCAGATCCTTGTCGTGTATCGGGCCGGCGTGCAGGTAGGGGAAGCGCAGCCCGTCGAGAGCCGTGTGGTCGCGCAGGTTGCCGAAAAAGACGGCCTGCGTCGAGGCGGCGATGTCGGGACGCCGCTCCGCGAGAATATTCAGGGCCTCGACGGCATAGGGAAGCCCTTTTATCGGGTCGTCGAGACGGGCCGCTCCCATCAGTATGAGCCGCTTGCCGGGCGTGACGCCCATCCAGTCGAGCCGGCGTGACGGCACGGTGGAGAACAGGTCGGTGGGGAACGCATTGGGTATCACCTCAATGTCGCGCTTGGCGAGCAGCGAACTCTCGCGGCAACGCTCGGCAAGCCACGAGCTGACGGGGACAAACGTAATATCCACGTCGTCATATAGATTGTGCTTGCGTATCCAGCGGAAACGCGACATGTCGGCCTTGACTGCCCCACCCTTTATATAGGGGCATGACCCGCAACTATCCTTGTAGCGCGTGCACTCATAGGCATGGTGGCACGCCCCTGTAAGCGGCCACATGTCGTGCATAGTCCACACCATCGGCTTGCCGAGACTGCCGAGACGCTCTATGCCGTCAAGCGACAGCAACCCCTGGTTGACCCAGTTGAGGGCTATCACGTCGGCCTCGCGTGCCCACGGATGGCGTGCGACCGAGGTGCCGAAACGTCCTGCGGAAATCCTGAAGAGATTCCGACGACTGAAGCCGTTGCGGTAGAAGACGTAGGCACACTCGTTGAGGAACGACATCGCGTGAGGCACCTGCGCCACATTGTCGTCCCGGGTATTCTTGCAGAATACAAGCATCCTCGCGTCCACCCCCTCGGCGCGGAGGGCGTTCATCAGGCGGTAGGTCACCACGGCGGCCCCGCCGGTGGTGTCGCTTGAGTTGACAAGCACCACTTTCATAGGTCGTTTGCTCTCCATCATTCAGTCTTTTTCTGTATCGCGGGAAATGCCATCCGTGACGTGTTTTCAACAATGCTTATACCGGGCATCTTGAGGCGCGCCTCAAGATAGTCGACAAACTTCTGCCGCGTGGCGCGGTCCATCGGACGGTTGTACTGCACAAGGGCGACCCCTACAGTGTCGAGCGCGCCCGTGGCGACGTCGCTCACGATGCCGCGCGTGATGGCTATATCCTTTATCTGCGGGAAAAGCACCCTCAATTCCGGGGATATGGTGGCGGCGAGAGAGTCGGTGCGCTCACGCTCGGCATTGACCGTGCGCAGGGAGTCGATAGTGGCCGTCTGACGGTCGATGGTGACCTGTGTCACCTGGTAGATGTCGCGTAGCATGGTCGACGATGCCGCCGTGGGGTCAAAATTGGCCCGCTCGTCCCCCTGGATAATCGACAGGGAGGCGCCCCCGAGGTCATAGCGCGGCAGCTGGGCTGTCAAGGCCAGCTGTACCGAGTCGACGGGCAACGCCTTGCCTATCAGCGCGACGGAAATAAGTTTCTGCCCGTTGGTGATATTGGCCTTGTAGTCGAGCACCTGCGTGCCGGGAAAATGGAACTCCGTATTGACAAAACGGCTGACATTGCGCCGGAATGAGTTCTCGCGCACCATCGTGTAGGTGAGGTAGATGGAAGGTATCATAGTGACGATGACGAGGGCATAGACAATGCGCTTGACCTTGAGGGCACGCTGGGGGTTGGTGGCCGCCACGTCGTGATAGCCCATCAGCTTGACGCCGATGGTGGTGGCAAAGGCTATGTAGATGGAGTTGATGAGAAACAGGTAAAACGCCCCGAGGAAATAGTGGAGCTGGAGTGTCGCGATGCCGTATCCGGCGGTGCAGAGCGGCGGCATGAGAGCCGTGGCAATGGCCACGCCGGGGATGACGTTGCCCTTGCTGCGCGAGCCGATGGCGAGCACTCCCGCCATGCCGCCAAACAGGCCGATGAACACGTCGTAGATGGTGGGTGACGTGCGGGCGAGCAGTTCGCTCGACCCCTCCGTGACGGGTGAGATGACAAAGTATATCGTCGAAGTGATGACGCTTATGGCGGTCGCCATCGCGAGGTTGTGGAACGACCTCTTTATCAGCCCGAAGTCATGGATGCCGACCCCGAGACCCATGCCGATGATAGGGCCCATGAGCGGGGAGATGAGCATGGCGCCGATGATGACGGCGGTGGAGTTGGTGTTGAGGCCGAGCGAGGCGATGAATATCGCGGCGATGAGAATCATCGAGTTCATGCCGCGAAACGACACCCCTTCGCGTATCGACGCCTCGGCCTCGGCCTGCGGGAGGAGAAATTCCGAGAGGTTAAAATAACCTTTCAGGTAGGTCTTTAGTGACGAGAGAATCTGTTGAGGCATATGTTGTTTTTTATAAGGTTTCTAAGGTCGTTAAGGGCTTTAACGTAGTCGGCGGGGGAGGGGAAGATGCTCCTTTTTCAGGACTATGAGGATGTAGAGGGCGAGGAGGAGAGTGCGCAGCGGCAGGTCGATGACGTCGCGGCCGGTGTCGATGAGCATACCGACGCCATACATCGCCATGGCGAGGACGAAGTAGAAGGCGGCGTTGCGCACGTCATAGCCTATCGGATGCTTGGCCTTGCCGACGAGGTAGGACATCACCATCATAGTGCCGTAGCACGCCAATGCAGCCCACGCGCACGCCACATAGCCGTAGACGGGGACGCCGACAAAGTTGATGACAACCACTATGGCAAGTCCAACGAGGGAGAACCACGTGCCCCATATCGTGCGGTCGGTCAGCTTGTACCACACCGAGAGATTGAAGAACACGCCAAAGCATATGTCGGCCATCATGATGATGGGCACGACCTTCAGGCCGGAGAAGTACTTGGCGTTGATAAAGTGCTTCACGACAGGCATGTAATACATCACGGCAAGGAAAATGAAGAAAGCGAAGATGATGAAGTACTTCATCGCGTCGCGATATGCCTTCACCTTCGCCTCGCCTCGGGTGCGGTTCTGGGCGAATATGAACGGCTCGTAGGCAAACCGGAACGCCTGGGTGAACATCATCATCACCACGGCAATCTTGCCGCACGCGCCGTAGATACCAAGCTCCTGCATCGCCATATCCTTGGTAGGGAACAGGTAAGGGAGGAATATCTTGTCGAGATTCTGGTTCATGATGCCCGCGAGGCCGAATATCAGCAGCGGGTAGGCGTAGGTCAGCATACGCCGCAGCAGCGCGGGGTCCCACCTCCACCCCACCCCGCGTAGCGCGGGAATGAGCAGCAGGAGCACGACTGCCGAGGAGATGAGGTTTGCGAGGAAAATGTACCCTACTCCCCATGTCGGGTCGTAGAACCACGCTATCAGCCCGGGGTCATGCTCCCAAAGCCACGGGCAAAGGAGGAGGAAAAAGAGGTTTAGCCCGATGTTAAGCCCGATGTTGACGAGCTTGAGCGTGGCAAATTTCATGGCCCGCTCGCGGTAGCGCAGGTAGGAGAACGGCAGGCAGGAGAAAGCGTCGATGGCGAGCGTCAGCCCCAGCATCCACACATAGGACGGATGGTCGGCACACCGCAACGCGCCCGCTATCGGAGTAAGAAATATCCATAGCAGCGCGAAAAACAGTGTCGAGGTCGTCCCTACGGCTATCAGGGAGGTGCTATAGACGCGCATCGGGTCGTTGACGTCCTCATGGTTGGCAAAGCGGAAAAACGCCGTCTCCATGCCGTAGGTGAGCACGATGAGACCTATCGCCACGATGGCGTAGAGATAGGTCACGATGCCGTACTCTCCGGGGAGGAATACGGCAGTGTAAAGCGGCACGAGCAGCCAGTTGAGGAAGCGTCCCACAATGCTGCTCACGCCATATATCGCTGTGTCCTTGACCAAACTTTTTATTCCGGCCATAAATTCATATCAATTTTATCCACATATCCCGGTGGATATGACTGTACTAACTGTAGGGACATGCCTTTGGCATGTCGGAATTGCACTGCCTTGAATATTGGTCAACATGCCAAAGGCATGTCCCTACATTCAATCGGCATATATTCCAAAATATTGCCGTCGATTGCAAATTCATCACGAGAACAACCCGCCGTAGCCGCCCTCGGAGAGACGGCCGAGGTGGCTGTAGGCCAGCTCGGTGGCCTCGCGTCCTCGCGGGGTGCGCTTAATGAAGCCCTCCTTGATGAGGAAAGGCTCGTAGACCTCCTCTATCGTACCGGGGTCCTCACCGAGAGCGGTGGCAATGGTCGACAGGCCGACAGGGCCGCCCTTGAACTTGGTGATTATCGTCGTCAATATCTTGTTGTCTATCTCGTCGAGACCGTAGCGGTCGATGTTTAGCGCCTCGAGGGCATACCGCGCTATCTCCGGCTCCACAATGCCGCTGCCCTTGACCTGGGCGAAGTCGCGCACGCGGCGCAGCAAGGCGTTGGCGATACGCGGCGTCCCGCGGCTGCGCATCGCGATCTCGTGGGCGGCCTCGCCGGTACACTTGATGCCGAGCAGCCCCGACGAGCGCAGGACAATGCGCTCAAGTATCTCGTGGTCATAGTACTCCAGATGGCAATTGATGCCGAAACGCGCCCTCAACGGCGATGTCAGCAGCCCGCTGCGGGTGGTCGCGCCTATGAGCGTGAAAGGCGACAGGGTGAGCTGCACCGAGCGCGCCCCCGGCCCCTTGTCGATCATTATGTCAATGCGATAGTCCTCCATCGCCGAGTAGAGATATTCCTCCACGATAGGGCTCAGGCGGTGTATCTCGTCGATAAAGAGCACGTCGTTCTCCTCGAGCGACGTGAGGATACCCGCGAGGTCGCCGGGCTTGTCGAGCACGGGACCCGATGTCACCTTGAAGCCCACGCCAAGCTCGTTGGCAATGATGTTGGACAGCGTAGTCTTGCCCAGTCCCGGAGGACCGTGGAGCAGCAGGTGGTCGAGTGCCTCGCCGCGCATACGTGCCGCAGCGACAAAAACCCGCAGATTCTCTATTATCTTTTCCTGGCCGCTGAAAGAGTCAAATTCCGACGGCCGGAGAGCCTTTTCTATCTCCCGGTCGCGCTCATTCTCGTTTCTTGAGGCCCGTATGTCGAAGTTGTCGTCCAATTGCTTGAAATTCTTGAAATTATTAAGGTCGTTAAAGTCTTTAAGGTCTTTAACGTTGTCGGGAGAGGATACCGCGCACCTTGCGGACGATGAGTCCCGGGGGTATGCCGCGCAGGCAGTGGTAGTCACCGTGGAGGCACGGCTTGTCGCCGAACACCGAGCAGGGACGGCATGTCATCGACAGCTGCACCATGTCCCCCTCTTGCTGTTTCCACCCCTTGAAGCCGCAGTAGGGATGGGTCGCACCCCACACGCTCACCACGGGCGTGCCGACGATGGAGGCCAGATGCATGTTGGCAGAGTCCATCGACACCATCACGTCGGCATGGCTCATAAGGGCGAGTTCCACGGGAAACCCGTATTTCTTCCCCGCAAGGGAGGTCACGCCGGGGATGCGCGACGCCCATCCGTCGAGCGTCTCGCGCTCGCGTCCGTCGCCTCCGAGGAGAAAGATGCGCGTATCGGGCCATGCGGCCATCTCGGCGACCGCCTTCTCCATCAGCTCGGGGGGATAAATCTTCCCCTCATGCTTGGCAAACGGGGCGACGGCAATCCACCTCTCCCCCGCCCTTTTCGGCTCGGAGATAGCGGAATACGCCTCTGCCGGAGCGCCCTCGGGACCAAACAGGGAATCGAACCGCTCCTCGACGGCAAGCCCGATGCGGTAGAACACCTCGCGGTAGCGGGCGCGTGAGGAGACGAGCGGCAACATCACCTTGTTACGGCGGCGCGTCAGGGCGCGCTTGCGTGCGCGACCCTTGTCTATCACCTTGACAGGGATACCGTGCAGACGGCACAAGGCAGCGAGCACCTTGGTGCGCAACACGTCGTGCAGATCGGCAAATACGTCAAAACCATATTCCCGCCTAAGCCTGTGGAACAAGCGGTGCAGCCCCTTAACCCCGGCATACTCCTGCTTGACGTCGACACCCACTACGGTGAGATTGTCGGGGGCGTTGAGCATCAGCCCGGTCATCGTGGGGCGCGTGATGTAGACAAACCGAGTGTCGGGATTGCTGCGGCACACGCTGTAGACCACCGGCACCGACATGGCGACATCGCCTATAGCCGAAAAGCGGGCTATAAGGACGGTGCGCGGGCGGTCGGATGTTGTGTGTGCCATCGGCGGCGTGGTATCAGGGTTATTTCTGCCCGTAGAGCACGGGGTTGGTCTCGGGGTCGTTGTACATCTTCATCTGGCGGTAGACCTTCATGTACTTGCGCCCGGCGGCTATGTCGTCGAGCAGCCGGTTGATGGCCGATGTGAGGTCGACGCGCTGTTCAAGGAGCACGTCGAGCTTGGCGCGGCACTTGGCGATGTGCGCCTCCGAGGCGTCGCGGCGTGCCACCTCCTGCTCCATATGATAGATTTTGAGCGCGAGTATCGACAGGCGGTCGAGCGCCCATGCGGGGCTTTCGGTGTTGATGGTCGCGTCGGCGGCCGGGGCAACATCCTTGTAAAGCTCGCGGAAATAGGTGTCGAGCTGCTCCACCATGTCGGTGCGGTCCTGGTTGGAGCGGTCGATGCGGCGTTTCAGCGCCAATGCGGCCACGGGGTCAATCTCCGGGTCGCGTATTATATCCTCAAGGTGCCACTGCATGGCGTCAATCCAGTTTTTTGCAAACAGCGTGTGGTCGACCGTCCCCTCGGCGTAAGGGTTGACGGGAATGGCGTCCACGTCGTCGCGGTCGTGGTAGTGTAGAGTCGATTGGTTGAATATCTCGTTACATTTGTCGGCAAATTTCATAACGACAGTCGGCTAAATGGTTAATAACTGCTTTATAACCCACAAAGATAGCGATTGTCCCCCGCAATTGCAACACTAAGAAAAAATAAAGTCCTTAAGGTCTTTAACGACATTAAGGTCCTTAAAGAAAAAGAGGATAGCCTCTCGGGGCTATCCTCTTTTTTGAATTATTGGCCGATGGGCGGTTACTTCACGGCCACCTTCACGGCGTTGCCGTCAACATTGACGACGTAGATGCCTGCGGCTACGGGAGTCACGGCCTTGGCGGCAATGGTGCGGCCTGCCATGTCGGCGATAGTGGCGACGTTGAAGTCACCCTCGATGATGATCGCGCCGTTTGCTGCCGATACGGTCACTGCGGCGGCCTCAACTGCCTCGATAGCGCTCTTGGTGACGGCTACGGGCACTGTGGCGAGTGTAAGGTCGGGGAGAGCCTCGTTGGTCATCGAGCAAGCGGCGTCGGTGAAGTCGGCGAGGAATGTGAACACGCCGTTATCGGCTACATAGTCGGTACCCTCGGCGAGAGTTGCGCCGCCGGCAGTCCATGTGTAGATTGTTGCCTTGCCGTCAACATCATTCTGGGCAGAGAGGTCAATCTTGCCGTCGGCGGGAGCGACTACCATATCCTGCTGGGGAGCGTAGGTAAGGTCGCCTGTGGTCTTGGGCATCGTGGCAAATGTCAGCTTATTGTTGCGCACGCTGAGGTCACCCTCGTAAGCGGCGGGGACTTTCACCTCCTCGATGTTGTTGTCGTTGGCGTAGATGGTAATCTTTGGGGCACTTGCCGATGCATCAAGGGCTGTGAGCTTGTTGGCGTTGAGCGAGATGTAGGTAAGTGTCTCGCTTGCCGGGAGGCTGATGGAGGCGAACTCGTTACCCATCATGTAGGCCGAGCGCAGGGCGGGGAACTTGCTGAGGTCAAACGAGGTGAGACCTGTGTAGTTGAGGTTGATGCTCTCAAGAGCCTGGCACTTTGAGAAGTCGGAGCCTTCAAGACGGTTCTCGCCCGAAGTGGCGTAGTTGTTGAGCGTGAGCGATGTCAACGCGGGGAGGTCGAGCGTGAGCGCGCCAAGCTTGTTGGAAGGGAGAGAGAGCGACTTAAGGGCCTTGTTGGCGCTCAGGTCGATGGTGGTGAGGTTGTTGTTGGATATCGAGAGGCTCTCCAGCTTGGTGAGCTTGGAGATGTCGGCGCCATCAATGGGGTAGCGGTCTGAGTTGCATGAGATGAGTAGCTTTTCCAACGAGTCATCTCCATACAGGGAGATGACTGTTCCTGCAGGAACAACGTCAAAAATCGCACCGTCCCAACTGTCGCTGGTGGGGGCTATCACGGGAGCGGACACGGAGCCGTCACCTGCGCCAACCTGCAGCGAGGTGCCCTCGGGGAGCAACGAGAATGCCTCGATGTGGACGGGCAGTTCGTTGGCGGGGTCATAGCTGACGGTGAATGTGGCGATAGCCTCAAGGAATTCGGGTGAAGTCACCTCCGACGACTTGAGCGTCAGCGAGGGGAACTTCTCGTTGGTCATCTCGCAGACAGCGTGGTTCAGGGGCTGCTTGAACGTGAACACGCCGTTATCGGCGGTGTAGGCTGTGCCGGCCTCAAGCTCGGTCTCGCCCTGCATCCACTTGTAGACAGTTGCCTTGTCGCCGGCGGTCAGCTGCGACGCGAGGTCGACCTTGGCACCCTTGCCGAGACCGACAGGGATGTCGTGCTGGGGTGCATACGCGAAGTTAAGGCCCGTGAGGGTAACCTCGGGGAGATTGGTGAATGTGAAATAGTTGTTCTTGATCTGAAGACGACCGATACCTTCACTTGGGATAACGGATGTCAACTCATTGTCATTTAGGTAGACATAGGCCTTTTTGGCAATTCCCGTGAGGTTGATGCTCTTGAACTTGTTGAAGTTGGCGTTGAGAGTCTTGAGCGCGGGGAACTTTGAGAAGTCAAAGTTGCTCTCGTCAAGCTCGCAGCCTGTGATGTTGAGAGTTGTAAGCTTGGTGTTTTCAGCGATGCTGAAAGTGTCAAACCATCCAAGCACCGTATTATAGGAGAGATTGAGGGAGGTAAGGTTGGGTGCCGAGGCAAAGTCGGCGGCGAGCAACTGGTTGTTGCCGTTAAGTGTGCCGTCGGCGTTGATGGTGTTCTGCACCGAAAGTGTCTTGAGGACGCTTTCAGCACCGGTCTCGGGTAGGGTGATGGATTCGAGCTGGTTGTTGTCAGCTTTCACAGAGGTTGCCGAGGTGTTCTTGGAGACATCGAGATTAGTCAGCTGGTTGGTGTCTATGGCGATTTCCTTTACACCTGTAAGACGGGAGAGGTTGACGCTCTTTATCTTGGTGTCAACGCTGGCATTCTTATCCCACGACAGGTCTATATAGTTGATTGTGGCAGGGTCGGCACCCCATACTGTAACTGTGGTGCCCTTGATTGTGCCGGAGACTTCGGTAAATACCCATCCCGCAGCATCATAGTCAGCAAGTGCCACGGGAGCGGAGAGTTCGCCATCACCCCAGTCAACCTGTATCGACTGACCGTCATTTGCGGAGATCTGGAACGACCTTGTTAGACCATCGGCCTCAGCGGGGAGGGTGAACGTCAGCAGCTTGACACTCTCAGCCGACATCGATGCCGAGCCTAACAGCAGAGCTGCAAGCAGTGAGTAGGTAAAAGACTTCTTCATAATGATTTGAATTATGGTGATTAATAATGAGTGGCAGTATAGGGTTCGGTCATCCCATTGCAAGGGACATGATTTTCGCAAAGATATTATAATTATTTGAAAAACATCAAAATGTCAGGGAAAAATCGTCACAACGCCTCATTTTTTCAAAAAAGAGGCGTCCTGCTGCATAATTATGCAGCAGGGGAGGCTATAGAGATTATAGGTCAAATAGGGCCAATAGGCCGGATAGGCCTTATAAGGCTATTAAACCTATTAGTCCTACCCAAATTATGTCAGGCGGAAGGTCATGCGATGGTAGGGGGAGGGGCCGTGCTCAGCGATGGCGGCACGGTGGGCGCGGGTGGGATAGCCCTTGTTGACATCCCAGCCATACTGCGGATACTCGTCGTGGAGGCTACGCATCGCCTCGTCGCGGTGGGTCTTGGCGAGGATGCTGGCTGCGGCGATGTTGGCAAACCGCCCGTCCCCCTTGACAAATGTCTCCCACGGCAGGTCACCGTAGGGAGTGAAGCGGTTGCCGTCGACTATCACCGCGCCCGGGCGCACCGCGAGGCCGTCGAGCGCCCGGTGCATGGCGAGGATGCTGGCGCGGAGGATGTTGATCTCGTCAATCTCGCGGGCAGTGACTATCCCCACGGCCCACGCCACGGCATCACGCTCGATGACGGGGCGCAGCTGCTCGCGCCGACGCTCGGTGAGCTGCTTGGAGTCGTTGAGCAGCGGATGGCGGTAATCGTCGGGGAGGATGACGGCTGCGGCATAGACATCACCGGCGAGGCATCCGCGCCCCGCCTCGTCACATCCGGCCTCAAGCCGCGAGGATATGTAGCATGTGGGGAGCATATAGGGCTAATAGGTCAAATAAGGCTAATAGATTTACTGGTCCATGAAGCCATACCCAAATCCCGACCGATTGACGAGCTGAGGGGCATAGGCACCGAGCTTCTTGCGTATGCGGGAGATATTGACGTCGATGGTGCGCTCGGAGACGACGACCTGCTCGGGCCACACGTGGTGGAATATCTCCTGACGCGAGAACAGGCGGTTGCGGTTTTTGAGGAAAAACGCCAGAATGTCATACTCGGTGCGCGTCAGGTGAAGCCGCTGCCCGTCAAGGCTTATAATCTGGGCCGGGACATTATGGTGTATGCCCTTTACAGGCTGCGCCGGGATGCTTTTCTCACCCTCGGCCACGGCATGGCCGGGCAAGGCAGTGGCCATAGGGACACCGTGGGTGTGCCGGCGCAATACCGAGCATACACGCGCTACCATCTCGCGTATGGAGAAAGGCTTGAGAATGTAATCGTCGGCACCGATGTTGAAGCCGTCAACGATGTCGTCCTCCGAGTCTCGGGCGGTGCAGAATATAATAGGGATAGCTGAGGTGTCAGGGTTTTGCTTAAGCACGTGCGCGAGCTTAAATCCTGAGATTTCGCCCATCATCACGTCGAGGATAAAGAGGGCGTAGGTGGTCAAGTCGCGGTGCAAAGCCTCCTTGGCGTCAAAACAGGTGTCGACCTGAAACCCTTGGAGCTCTAAGTTATACTGCAACAACTCGCATATTATTTCTTCATCATCGACGACCAAAATCCTTAACTTTCCGTCGTCATTCATGTGGTAAATGTTGTTTTGCGTTCACACAAAGATACTGGAAGGGGTTATTTTTCCAAAGGATAGTAACACCTTTGCAACAGGAAAGTTCACGGGATGGCAAATTTAATTGGATTGTAACACGGGAAAGCGGGGCATATCATAGCCGTCATAGCTATTATGGCTATATGGCTATAGCATCCGCTACACCGGCAGGCTCCCGCGCAACTGGGACTTCACGGAGTCGACCACATTGATGATATAGTCGCCCGTCTTCTCGAGGTCGGAGACGATATCCATGTAGTAGATGCCGCTCTGGTACTCATAGAGCTTGGAGTTGATGTTCTCGATGTTGGCGGTGCGCAGCTGGTTGCGGCAGTTGTTGATCTCGCGCTCAAGGTTGTAGGAGCGTATGATATCCGGCTCGCGGGCGGTCTCGACCTCGCCGAGCAGCAGGAGCATGTTGCCCATGGCATCCTTGACATGGGTGAACATTTTGTCGATGTCGGTGTACTGCAGGTCGGTGAAGTGGGCGCCGCTCTCGGTCTTGCGCACGAGTATCTTGCCCACGCCGAGGCAGCAGTCGGCGATGCTCTCTATCTCCGAGACGATGGCGAGCATCGTGGCGATGCGCCTCTTACCCTCGTTGGATAGGCGTCCCTCGGCGATGCGGTTGAGGTAGCTCGCAATCTCAAGCTCCATGCGGTCGGAGATATCCTCATACTTCTGTAGGCGCGAGTAGAGCTGGCTGAAGTCCTCGCTCTGCTCCTTGGAGTGGACGAGGGTCTGCGCCATATCTATCATACGGGCCACGCGCTCGGCAAAGACCTTTATCTCCTTCTCGGCCTGGGCTATGTTAAGTTCCGATGTGCTCAACAGCGCGCCGGAGATGTAGCGGAGCTGGAACTCCTCGTCCTCCTTGTGGCGCGTCGGGACAAGCCACTCGACAATTTTCACGTAAAGCCCCGTGAACCATATCATTATCGACAGGTTGATGAGGTTGAAGATGGTGTGGAACATCGACAGGCCGAATGACACGCTTAGCTGCAGCCGCGCCACGGTGAGGTTCACGTGGTCCATCGCCGGGAGAGTCCCCTCAAGGTAGGCGTTGTAGGTGTCGGGCTGCGACGCCTGCATGTTGTCGAGGTAGCCGAACAGGGCATTGGGGTCGCCCTGGCCGCACAGCTCGGTAATCCACGAGTCAAGCTTGACAAACGGGAAGAAGACACACAGGCACCATATCGTGCCGAGGACGTTGAACAGCAGGTGGCCCATCGCCGTGCGCTTGGCCGCGACGTTGCCGCCGAGCGAGGCGAGCAGGGGGGTTATGGTGGTGCCGATGTTGCTGCCCAGGATGATGGCGCAGCCGATGTCAAACGTGATCCACCCCTTGCTGCACATGATCAGCACGATGGCAAACGTGGCCGCCGACGCCTGTATCATCAGCGTCAGCACCAGGCCGACGACGAGGAAGATGATTATCGACCAAAACCCCATCGAGGCATACTCCTGCAGGAACGCGAACACCTCGGGATTGCTCTTTAGGTCGGGCACGGCACCGTTTATATACTCCAGTCCGAGAAACAGGAACGCGAAACCGATAAGCGTCTCGCCAATAGACTTATAGCGACTACTTTTGGCAAAAAGCAACGGCACTCCCACGCCGATGACCGGTATGGCGAATGCCGCGATATTGACCTTGAAGCCAAACAGGGTGATGACCCACGCCGTGAACGTCGTGCCGACATTGGCGCCCATTATCACCGCCATCGACTGCGCGAGCGTCATAAGCCCGGCGTTGACAAAGCTGACGACCATCACCGTCGAGGCCGACGAGCTTTGGATAAGTGCCGTGATGAGAAATCCTGTGAGAGTACCCGTGAAGCGGTTGCGGGTCATCGCCGAGAGTATCGTGCGCAGGCGGTCGCCGGCGGCTTTCTGCAGGCCCTCGCTCATGATTTTCATGCCATAGAGGAAAAGACCTACGCCTCCGATGAGGGTCAAAAAATCCAAAAAGCTATAATTCATAGGAATCGGTGGTATATTGGAAACGGTTCCGCGTGCAAATTTACGACTTTAATTGATATTCCCTAAGCCCCGTTAACCTTTTTGGTGGGAAAATTGTTACAATTCTACGTTTTGACTTCTATTCCAGGAAAATAAGGCGTATATTTATAACCCAATCCTGAACATCAATCTTTTTAATCCGTCACGTTATGAGCAACCGGCTTAAAATATTCTGCACCAATATCGGCGAATATGTCGACATCGAGGGAGGGGAGACCCTTATCGAAATTTTCCAAAGGCTGAAAGAGCGCATCGGCATCGAGCCTATCTGCGCCCGCGTCAACAACAAGACCGAGGACCTTGCCTATCCCGTATTCGCGCCCAAGAAGGTCGAGTACCTGTCGCGGCAGTCATCCTCGGGCCGGCGCGTCTATGTGCGCTCGCTCTGCATGATGCTCTACAAGGCCATCACCGACCTCTATCCCGGCACGCGGCTGCGCATCGAGCACAGCATCGCCGGCGGCTACTACTGCCGCCTGCATGACGGCAAGGAGGTGACCGCCGAGACCATCGAGGCCATCAAGGCCCACATGCGCGGGCTTGTGGAGCGGGACATCCCGTTTGAGCGCAAGGAGCGGCTGACATCCGACGTGATAAGGATATTCGAGCGGCAGGGTCTCGACGACAAGGTGAGGCTGTTGCGCACGGTCCATGAACTTTACACGGTCTACTACCGCCTGGACGGGGTATGTGACAGCTACTACGGCAACCTTGCGCCCTCCACCGGGATGCTCGGGGTCTTCGATATCGTGCCATACAAGGAGGGATTCCTGCTGCTCGGCGCCGACAACGCCGACAGCCTAAAGCCCGCGACGCCGCGCGAGCAGGAAAACCTCTACAAGGCGTTTACCGACTACCTGGCGTTCAACCGCGTCATCGGCGTGTCAAACGTCGGCGAGCTGAACGAGATGGTCGAGAGTCGCCGCACGGCAATGCTGATTAACGTGGCCGAGGCGTTGCACGACAAGAAGATAGCCCGCATCTCCGACGAGATAACGCGCCGCTACCACGAGGGTGGGGCGAGGGTGGTGCTCATCGCCGGCCCGTCGTCGTCGGGCAAGACGACATTCACCAAGCGTCTCGCCATACAGCTGATGACCAACCTGCTGCAGCCACAGATGATATCGCTCGACGACTACTTCATCGACCGCGAGCACACCCCGCGCGACGAAGACGGCGAGTATGACTACGAGTCGCTTTACGCCCTCGACCTGAAGCTGTTCAACGAGCATCTCAACACCCTCATCCGTGGGGGAGAGGTGTCGCTGCCCACCTACTGCTTCGAGCGCGGATGCCGCGTCGACAAGGGCCGACGCATCTCGCTCGGCGACAACTCGATACTCCTCATAGAGGGCATACACGGGCTTAACCCCGAGCTGACCTCAGCCGTCGCCCCGGAGATGAAATACACCATATATGTCTCAGCCCTGACGACGCTCTCCATCGACGACCACAACTGGGTGCCCACCACCGACAACCGCCTGCTGCGCCGCATCATACGCGACTACAAGTATCGCGGCACATCGGCCGCCGACACCATAAAGCGATGGCCGAGCGTGAGACGCGGCGAGGAGAAGTGGATATTCCCGTTCCAGGAGCGCGCTGACTCGATGTTCAACTCCTCGCTCATCTTCGAGCTTGGAGTGATGAAGGAACTCGGCGAGGAAATCCTCAAGGGCGTCCCCCGCGACATACCCGAGTACGCCGAGGCTTACCGCCTCCGCACATTCCTCGGCTACTTCGCCCCCATCGGCGACCGCAACATCCCCCCGACGAGCCTCCTCCGCGAGTTCCTCGGCGGCTCCTCGTTCCACTACTGATTCCCCCAAGTAAAGACATAAGGACAAAGGAACATAGGGCTATCGCACAATAAGGCATAAGCGGGTTTTACAGAACTTGTAGGATATGAGAAGAAGGCATGTCCCTACAGGTTGAAAAATAGGCAGTTTTGCAACACCCACATCGAATGTGTGAAATCCCTATTAGCCTTATTAGACCTATTCGCCCTATAATGCACGTCACTCCGTGACTTCGGGGCGGAGGGCGTAGTTGTTGCGTAGGGACTCGAAGGCGGCGGGGTTGGCACGCAGGCGGGCGGTGTCGGCAAGGGGGTCGTAGCTGCGGAGGATGGCGGCGGAAGAGTAGGGGCGCGATGCGGAGAGGGGCGGGACGGTCTCGGCGACGTCGAGGGGGGGGAAGCCGAAGTGGCGGCAGACGGAGTGGAGCGACATGGAGGTGGCGCGTATCTTCCCCTCGCGGGAGTAGCCGGCGATGTGTGGGGTAGCGATAAAGGCCCGGGAGAGTAGGGCGGCGCTTATCTGCGGCTCCCCCTCCCAGCAGTCGATGACGGCATCGGCCACCGTACCGCTGTCGAGCGCACCGACGAGGGCGGCATTATTGACCACGGGCCCTCGGGAGCTGTTGATGAGCAGCGGACGGCGGCGCATGGCGGCGAGCAAGCGGCTGTCACACAGCCCTGCCGTGGGGCAGTCGCCCGTGCGGGTGAGGGGAGTGTGGAACGTGATGATGTCGCTCTGGGCGGCGATAGTGTCGATGTCGACAAACGCGTCCGCGCCCTCGGCGGCGGCGCGGGGCGGGTCACATAGCAGAATGCGGAAGCCGAGTTCGCGCCCCCAACGCTCGACGATACGCCCCACGTTGCCCACGCCGACAATGCCGAGCTTGAGGTCAGCGGGACGGCGCGTGTCGCCTTTTTCGCGCAGCCACGTGAAGATAGCGGCGTAGACATATTGCGCCACGGCGGGGGCATTGCACCCCGGGGCGTTGGCAACAGTGATGCCTCGGTCGCGGCAATAGGGTAGGTCGATATGGTCGGTGCCGATGGTGGCGGTGGCGATGAGGCTACAGCGGGAGCCATCGAGCAGCGCGGCATCACAGCGCGTGCGAGTGCGCGTCACCAAAGCATCGGCATCGCGCATCGCCTCGGGGGTAATCTCCGGCGCGGCAAGATAGTCAACGTCGGTATACGGGTCGAGGATGCCGGCAATAAAGGGGATATTGCGCTCTATAACGATATGCGGTCGTGTCATAGTAATATGTTATGTTGGGTCGCGACCTATCGCGACCGCGAGGGTGGATATGTTGACATAATGGCGCGAGCATTGGCGGCGGTCGCGACCCTACGTGCGCATTTTATGCCTTGGGGTGTGCCTAAAACTCGGAAAACGACAGCGGCAACAGCGACTTGACCGATGGAAATTCGTAAACCTCATCGGCCCCGACAAGCAGCACCCGCACGTCGCCTCCGGCGAGGGTCTCAAACTCAAGCAGAGACTGGCGGCACGCGCCACAGGGGGCGACAGGGGAGGGGACAACCAGCCCGTCAGTGCCACGCGCGGCGATGGCTATCGTCTCAAACCGCGCATCGGGGTAGCGCGAATGGGCGTAAAACGCGGCTGTGCGCTCGGCGCATGTGCCCGACGGGAAAGCGGCGTTCTCCTGGTTGGAGCCGGTGACAGTCTCGCCATTGGAGAGGCGTATCGCCGCACCTACGCTGAAGCGGCTGTAGGGGGCATAGGAACGCGCTGTGGCCGCCAAAGCCTCCTCCACAAGCCAGTGGTCGGCCTCTGACAGCTCGTCAAGGCCCATCGCCTTGACCTTTACGGAAATATCAAACTCTTTCATATCGTGTAGTCGTATAGTCTAATAACGGTCAATCTCCGCATGGGGTTGCATTATCGGTCAAGGAAATGGCTCACCCCTGTAGGGACATGCCTTTGGCATGTGGAAATTGCCACCCAATGAGTAGGGACGCTGCCTGCAGCGTCCGCAAATTTGCAGCCAACCAAGGATTAGTCCCGGACGCAGCAGGCTGCGTCCCTACATATCAAGCCAATCGGCAAATTTTACAACCACCCATTTCCGCTCGGCAGCCCTCCCACGCGGTCGCGGCAGGTCGCAACCCTACATTTGGGCACGTTTTGCCTCCGGGAACGGCGCGGTATCGTGGCATAAAAAACAAAAGCGCCCCGTTGTATAGGGCGCTTTGCGGTATGGACGGGACTCGAACCCGCGACCCCCTGCGTGACAGGCAGGTATTCTAACCAGCTGAACTACCACACCGTGTGCTTGGTTGTCTTGCGATGCAAATATAAGCCGATTATTCCACCCCACCAAAAATTCCCCACATTATTTGCGTTTTTTATGAAAAACGCCCTGCTGTTCGCCTATTCCGCCGCATCGGCATAGGGGTTTATGAACGTGAACGGCAGGTCGTTGACACAATCGTCATGGTCTCTGTCCGATTGAGTACCAATCATTTTAAGATAGTATATGCCATATAAGTCTGCCCACTCACCCCTCTCTGGATAGAGGGTGTCCCCGTAGCTTACGGATGCCTGTGTATCAAAATTCCAATGATTGTCTTTATAAGTCGAAGCACGTTTAACGACACATGATGATTCCTTCGGATAGAAAATGCCACCATCACCGACATACAGGTATCTCTTTTCAATATCAAACACAGGGTATCGTACGCCAAAAAGAGTGAGAGAGTTACGGGCAGATGCGGAGGTGAGACGTTTCAGGTTATAGTCGCGTCCCGACCGGCGGAAGCCCTCCAAAATCACGTTCCGCAGGGTGTCAATCACGAGATAACCCTCATCGAGCTTGAATTTCTTTGAGCGGAATTTTATCTGGACCACATTGGAGTCAGCGTCGGTATAATCGGTATTTTGCCAATACCGGTGCTCCTTTATAAACCGATTGTCTATCTCGTTGACGATATCCTCCTGCAGCATCCTGCGCAAGTTCAGGAAATCGCCCGTCGCGGCACTGTCCCTCGAATAGACCACATTCTCCCAGGCGGCAATCTTAGACAACTCCTTAGACCCTAACGGCTGCAGCATTATGTTGCCCTCGCTCGTATAGCGATAGTCGCCCACCGAATCATTCTGGCCGTAGGTGTAGGTGGCATACTTGTATGACATCGTTTTGGGGACGGTGCGATAATTCCGCTCGCGGGCGGCAATAAACCGCCTCAACGCCTCCCTTATCCACCGTGGTTCCTCGTCCCTCACCACTATCTCCGACAGCTGCACATTCTTCGGCGTCATGTAGACAGTATCCGCCAATGCATCCCCGACAACTTCCAATGGCTTGTAGCTCGTGTGGGAGAACCTTACGCGCCTTGTCCCAACGGGAACTGAGAAACGCCCCAACGCATCAGTAGACATCCCCCGCAACCGCTTGCCTACACTGTCGGTGTAGACACTGACACCCGACACAGGGCGCCATGTCTCGCTGTCAACCACCACGCCGCGCTTTTGCGCCACCACGTCGGGACAACTCCCAGCCACCAAAATCAACCCGCACAAGACGTGCCCGAATCTGTTCATAATTCCCTCTCTTTTTGCATTAATGTGAAACATTTAGTTGAAACATGCCGCAAAATTAACGGCACAAATCCAATATTGCCACACGAGGGCACCCCTCACTCCCCCAATATAACTTAATTAAAACAAACGGCAGCAAATCAACGCTAAAGAGTCTTGTCATCGCTTGCAATAAGTTAAAAATACGGGGAATATAGCTTCAATAAATTGATTGTGTTACGACAATTTCAAGACTCGGTCTTTAACTTACAATAAAATAACTAACTTTGTGATTGAGCGACAAGACGATTTCCACCAAATATGAAAAATATGAGGCCAATTACAATTCTTGACAAAGATTACCTCTCGTGGGTACAAAACCTATGCGAGCGTTACCGCACAAGTCAAATTAAGGCGGCTGTCAAAGTTAATCAAGAGATGCTACGCTATTATTGGCTTCTTGGCAAAGAGATAACGGATAGAGGAGATGAAAACAAATATGGCACGGCATTCTATGCGACACTTAGCCGGGATTTGAAGAAACGGCTGCCTAACGCGACAGGACTATCTGAACGCAACATCAGGTATGCCCAACGTTTCTATGAACTATATTCTGACTTCATACAGAATTTGCAGCAACCTGCTGCAAATTTACAATCCCCCGAAAATGAATGCAATAAGCCCTCAATCTCAAATCTGCAACAACTTGTTGCAGATTTGATGGACAACCTCTACCAAATTCCCTGGGGACATCACATGCTTCTGATTGATCGATTTTCAAGCCATCCAAATAAAGCAGCATTTTACGTGGGAGAAATAGTTAGAAACGGATGGAGCAGGGATATGCTACGGAATTTTGTAGACTCCGATTTATACGAGCGACAAGGAAAAGCATTGACCAATTTCAAACGCACACTGCCGGATGTCACAAGTGATTTGGCTCAGGAGTTGACCAAAGACCCATACGACTTTGCTTTCACGGGAATAACGACAAAATACAATGAGAAAATACTCAAGGACGCGCTATTGGATAATATCACACAGTTTCTCATCGAACTCGGCACTGGATTCGCATACGTCGGACGTGAATATCGCCTTCAGATTGGCAAGACTGAAAAATTTATCGACCTGCTATTCTATAATTTGAACTTGTCGGCTTATGTTGTCGTGGAGGTGAAAATCGGTAAATTTGATTTCGCAGACGCAGGTCAACTCGGAGGATATGTTGTTGCTTGCAACCATATACTCCGAAAGGAGGGACGCGATAATCCTACCATTGGAATCCTGATTTGCAAAGAGAAAGACAATCTTGTCGCACAATATGCCCTTGAAGCAAGCAGCCTGCCTCTTGGAATTTCAGAATATGAGCTTGCACGCCTGTATCCTGAAAAGGTTGAGGGGACAATCCCTACGATTGATGAATTAGAGAAAGGTATCCTGCCTGAATAAGACAAAATACCTTTATAACTCAGCGAGAGCGGGGGATTAGCCGAGGAGGGTGGCGACGCGGTGGAGGGCGGCGAGGAAAGCGTCGACTTCGGCAGGGGTGTTGTAGAGGGCGAAGGAGGCGCGGACTGTGCCCTCGATGCCGAGGGAGGTCATCAGGGGCTGGGCGCAGTGGTGGCCGGTGCGCACGGCGACGCCGAGCTTGTCGAGGAGCATCCCGACATCGTAGGGGTGGTGGTCGCCAAGAAGGAATGAGACGATGGCGGCCTTGCCGGGGGCTGTGCCGATGAGGCGCATACCGGGGATACGCTCCATGCCGGCGACGGCCTGTTCCAGCAGGGCGTGCTCGTGGGCGGCAATGCGGTCGATGCCTATGGAGTCGATGTAGTCGATGGCCTGGGTGAAGGCGGCAATGCCGGCAAAGTCGGGGGTGCCGGCCTCAAACTTGAATGGCAGGTCGGCCCACGTTGTGCGCTCAAACGAGACGTGGGATATCATCTCGCCACCCCCCTGATAGGGGGGCATCTTCTCAAGCAACGCTTTCTTGCCGTAGAGGACGCCGACGCCTGTCGGGCCGCACATCTTGTGGGCCGAGAAGACGTAGAAATCGGCATCGAGGGCGCGGACATCGACGTGCATGTGGCCGACGGCCTGTGCGCCGTCGACAAGCACGGGTACACCGTGGCTATGGGCCTCGGCTATCATCTCGGCAACGGGGTTGACCGTGCCGAGGACGTTGGAGACATGGCACACGGCGACAAGGCGCGTGCGCTCGTTGAAGAGCGAGCGGTAAGCGTCAAGGTCGAGGACACCGCGGGCATCCATCGGCACGACGCGCAGGGTGATGCGCTTGTTGCGTCCGAGAAGCTGCCACGGAACGATGTTGGCGTGATGCTCCATGACAGTGAGAATAATCTCGTCGCCGTCGCGTAGCGAGTCGCCGTAGGATGACGCCACGAGGTTGATGCCCTCGGTGGTGCCACGGGTGAAGATGACCTCCTCGACAGACCCGGCGTTAATCATGCGGCGCACGCGCTCACGGGCGGTCTCCTGGAGGTCGGTCGCCTCCTGCGACAGGGCATGGACGCCACGGTGGACGTTGGCCTTGTGCTCGTAGTACATGCGCTCGATTGCCTCGACGACGCAGCGCGGCGTCTGTGACGTGGCGGTGTTGTCGAGGTAGATGAGCGGCTTGCCGAAGACCTTGCGGTCAAGTATCGGGAAATCGCGGCGTATCGCCTGTATGTCGTATTCGGTCATAGTCAGTCAGTTTTATATGAATGTCATCTCATGACATCGAAATGTAGGGACGCGGCGTGCCGCGTCAGGTAATGCAGGGTCGGTAATCCGTTGGAGAACGCGGCGTGCCGCGTCAGGCGGGATTACAATTGGTAGTAGCCCCGCAGTCGGCGCAGAGGGCGTGCTGGCCCCGGAAACGCTTCTCGACGAGGTGGCGCAGGCGGTCACGCAGGCCCTCCATGCGCACGGTGTCGATGACGTCGACCATGAATGCCTGCATGAGCATCATGCGTGCCTCGCGCTCGGGGATGCCGCGCTGGCGCATGTAGAACAGCGCGTTGGCGTCGAGCTGCCCGGTGGTCGCGCCGTGGGAGCACTTCACGTCGTCGTTGTATATCTCAAGCTGCGGCTTGGTGTGCATACGGGCGTCAAACGAGGCGAGAATGTTGCGGTTGCTCTGGTATGCCTCGGTGAACTGTGCCCCCGGGGCGACAAGGATAGCGCCCTCGAATGCACCCGTGGACTCGTCGTCGAGCACATATTTGAATAGCTGGGTCGAGTGGCAGCGGGGCACACGGTGGTTGATATTGGACGAGTTGTCGATATGCTGATGCCCGGTGCCTATCGCCATGCCGGCAAGGCGCGTCTCGCAGTGCTCACCGGCGAGGTCGACGGTGTACTCGTTGCGCGTCGTGCCGCCGACGAGGGTCATGCCGTTGACGAGCAGGTTGCTACCCTGCTCCTGACGGGCATAGAGCTGGCTGAGGCGGGATGTCTGCTCCGACGACTCCTCGATATCGTAAAAGTCAACACGCGAGCCACGGCCGGCAAACAGCTCGACGACCTGTGACGAGTGATAGCGGCGGTCGCGGGGCTGGGTGTGGTCGCAGACAAGTATCTGCACCTCGGCGTCATCCTCAACCACCACAAGCACGCGACGCACACCCATCATGTCGGCTGGAGCGTTGAATATGTTGACAAGCTGCAACGGCTTTTCCATGCGCACGCCACGCGGGACGTAGACAAACACGCCATCCTGCACGAGCAGTGTGTTGAGAGCCACGGCGGGGTCTGACAGCGGGGCGAGCGTGCCGTAATAACGTCCCACAAGCTCCGGCCGGCTGACAGCCGCGCGTGCCAGGGAGTCGACAATCACCCCCTCTGGGAGGCGGCGGGAGAGGGTGGAGGAGGGGATGAACGTGTCGTTGACAACGAAAGCCAACAGCGTGCTCATGTTGGGCACGTCGCAGCGGAACGTTGCGGCGACATCGACGGGGATAGCCACACGGTTGACGTTGACGCCAAAGTCGGGCGACATCATATCCTCAACGGATGTCTTCTCATACCCCTCGTCGCCGCGGCGGGGCAGCACCTTGCCGTCGAGAGCTGCGAGAGCCTCGGCACGCCGTGCGTTGAGCAACGGCGCGGAGTGGGCGTCGATGGCCTCGCGGTTGTCGTTGTAGAGTCTGATATATTGGTCTATGGCACTCATGACGCTCGGCTGGTTATTGGTTGTCGATTTCTTGCTTTATCCAATCGTAGCCCTTCTCCTCCAGCTCCAGGGCAAGCTCGGGGCCTCCCGTGCGCACGATTCGCCCCTTGTAGAGCACATGCACAAAGTCGGGCTTGATGTAGTCGAGCAGACGCTGGTAGTGGGTGATGACGATGGTGGCGTTGTCGGAGGTCTTCAGCTTGTTGACGCCGCCGGCGACAATGCGCAGGGCATCGATGTCGAGGCCGCTGTCGGTTTCGTCGAGGATGCTCAGGCGCGGCTCAAGGACGGCCATCTGGAATATCTCGTTGCGCTTCTTCTCGCCGCCGGAGAACCCCTCGTTGACCGAGCGCGAGGCGAGCTTGTTGTCAAGCTCGACGATGGCACGCTTCTGGCGCATCAGCTTGAGGAAATCGCTCGCCGACAGCGGCGGCTCGTTGAGATAGGCACGCTTGGCGTTGACGGCGGCTCGCATGAAGTTGACCATCGACACGCCGGGTATCTCGACGGGATACTGGAACGAGAGAAACAGCCCCTCGTGGCTGCGGTCCTCGGGAGAGAGGTCGAGCAGCTCCTTGCCGAGAAACATAGCCGAGCCTTCGGTGACGCTGAACTTGGGGTCGCCCGCGAGCACGCTCGACAGCGTGGACTTGCCCGACCCGTTAGGGCCCATGATGGCGTGCACCTCGCCGGGACGGATGACGAGATTAATGCCCTTGAGTATCTCCTTGCCGTCGATGCCGGCATGGAGATTGCGTACGTCTAATAGTATGTTGTTGTCCATTTCTGTGTTGTTTTCTATATTGTTATCCTACCGAGCCTTCAAGGGTGATCTGCAGCAGCTTCTGCGCCTCGACGGCAAACTCCATCGGAAGCTTGTTCATTACCTCCTTAGCATATCCGTTGACTATCAGCGCAATGGCTTCCTCGGTGGGGATGCCTCGCTGATTGCAGTAAAATATCTGGTCTTCCGAAATCTTGGAGGTCGTCGCCTCATGCTCCACTACGGCGGTGTCGTTGAGCACGTCGATATAGGGGAACGTGTGGGCACCGCAGTCTGCACTCAGCAGCAGACTGTCACACTGGGTGTAGTTGCGGCATCCGTCGGCCTTTGGGGCGACCCTCACCAGCCCGCGATAGGAGTTCTGGCTATGCCCCGCCGAGATGCCTTTGGAGACGATGGTCGAGCGGCTGTTGCGCCCGAGGTGTATCATCTTGGTGCCGGTGTCGGCCTGCTGGCGGTTGTTGGTGACGGCCACGGAGTAGAACTCCCCGACCGAACCTTCCCCGGCAAGCACGCAGCTCGGGTATTTCCATGTAATAGCACTGCCGGTCTCGACCTGCGTCCACGACAGCTTGGAGTAGTCGCCACGGCACAGGCCGCGCTTGGTGACGAAGTTGTAGACACCGCCACGGCCCTCCTTGTCGCCGGCATACCAGTTCTGCACGGTCGAGTACTTGACCTCGGCGCGGTCCTCGACCACAATCTCCACAATGGCGGCGTGGAGCTGGTTCTCGTCGCGCATGGGGGCGGTGCACCCTTCGAGATAGCTCACGTATGACTCGTCGTCGGCCACGATGAGGGTGCGCTCAAACTGCCCCGTGCCCGAGGCGTTGATGCGGAAGTAAGTCGAGAGCTCCATCGGGCAGCGCACCCCCTTGGGGATATAGACAAACGAGCCGTCGGAGAAGACAGCCGAGTTGAGCGCGGCAAAGAAGTTGTCGCGGTAGCTCACCACCGACCCGAGATAGCGTTTCACCAGGTCGGGGTAGTCCTTGACCGCCTCGCTGATGGAGCAGAAGATGACCCCCATCTCGGCGAGCTTGTCACGGTGGGTGGTCTTGACCGAGGTGGAGTCAAATACGGCGTCGACAGCCATCCCCGAGAGTGCTTTCTGCTCCTCCAAGGGGATGCCAAGCTTGTTGAACGTCTCGAGCAGCTGCGGATCGACCTCGTCGAGGCTCGCCGGCCCCTCTTTTTTCTTTGGTGCGGCGTAGTAGCTTATCGCCTGATAGTCGATAGGGGGGATGTCGAGATGCGCCCAGCAGGGCATCTCCATCGTCGTCCAGTGGCGATAGGCCTTCAGACGGAACTCCAACAGCCATTCCGGCTCGTGCTTCTTGGCCGAGATGAGCCGCACGACCTCCTCGTTGATGCCGGGAGGGATTATCTCGGAGTCGATGTCGGTCGTGAAGCCGTACTTGTATTCGCCGGAGGTCACGTCATCGATGATGCCGCGCCCGGCGGCATTGTCGTCCGGCTTGACCACACGGTCTTTATTCTTGTTTTTGTCCTTATCTTCGCTCATTGCTGATATATGGCTATTTATCCTGTTTAGTAACAAATGCGTCGGTGATAAAGTTGGGCGCGGTGACCGCCCCGAATGTCTTTGGGGCAAGGTCGAGCACCGTGCGTACCGCCAATCCGTCGGCTATACGCGATGACTTCAGCAGCCCGCTCGTGGGGAAAAGCATGTCCCACAGGTTGAACATAATGCTCAACACCAAGAACCACTTGAACATGCAGAACAATGCCCCGAGCAGCCTGTCGACCACGCCGAGCATAAGGGCATGGGTGACATTGCGCACAAGCGACGCCACGAGCCTCACCGACAGATAGGCTATCAGAAACAGCGTCACGTTGCCGATGACGCTCGCCGCATACTGCGACGTGGCACTGTCGGCCGTCAGTTCGGGAATGAGGCTCTCAGCTATGCGGGAGGCATCGTCGCCCCACAGCCTGCATGCAATGATGCCGAACAGTATGGCCGCAAGCGACCCGAGCTGGGCAATCATCCCTTTGCGCAGGCCGACAATCACGGCCCCCGCAAACACCACCAATATGACAATATCTATGAAGCTCACCTTTCTTCCATATTAATGCGTCGATTTTTCAAGCCCTTGTAGGGACATGCCTTTGGCATGTTGGCAATGATATGCGGCCTAATGCAATTTCAACATGCCAAAGGCATGTCCCTACAGATTATCGTATCCCGACAGCATACTCTTGAAACTGCAAAATTAACAAAAATCCCCCAAATGCCGTCGCCATCTGCCGCCTTAAAAATGTTTTGTAGATTCAAAACCGAAGTGCAAAAACTTCGGTGAAGTTTAGTCTGTATTCGGAGGGGGCGAGCCCCCCAAAGCACGTCGCCCCCTCCGCAAACGTCAGTCAGCAAGCAATACAAAAAAAGGAGACCGAAGTCTCCCCAAGATTAATTAATTTTGTATTGCTCATGTACAAACAACTAACCTCAGAACAAAGGTCGCAAATTTATGCGTACCTGCAAGACGGAATCGCAAGAAAAATCATCTGCGAGCGTATCGGCATATCACAATCCACATTAAGCCGGGAGCTTAAACGCAACAGCGGCAAGCATGGCAGATATACATGGCAGCTTGCCCACACAAAAGCCATGGAACGGCGCGAGCGTATCTGCACAAACAGTCGCATCCCCGCATGGCTGCTGGACAAAGCCTTGAAATATCTGGTTGAAGAACAATGGTCGCCGAAGCAGATCTCGGGTTATATGAGACTGAACGGCCTGCATATCAGTCATGAACGCATATATCAGGCTATAAGGGCGGACGAAACGGGAGAGTTGAGGAAACATTGCCGGCACAGGATGAAATACCGCCGGCACATAAGCTGCAAACGCAGCGGGGCGGTACGGACGCTCATCCCCGACCGCGTATCCATACATCAGCGCCCTGCGGAGGCTGACGGCAGTCGCTTCGGGGACTGGGAGATGGACCTTGTCATAGGGAAAGGGCAGAAAAGCGCAATACTTACAATGACCGAACGATCAACAAACATGCTGCTGCAAACCAAAATATCATCCAAAAAGCCACAGACAGTCGCCGAGGCGGCATGGAAACTCCTGCTTCCATATAAACGGCACGTACTGACCATAACCACTGATAACGGCAGCGAGTTCATGTGCCACAAGTGGCTTGCACGCAGGCTTGATGCCGTAGTGTATTTTGCAGATCCATTTTGTTCGGGACAAAAGGGTGCGGTGGAAAATGCAAACAAGCTATTGCGTCAATATTTTCCCAAAGGAACTGACTTCAGAATGGTTGCACAGTCCGATTTGGACTGTGCACAGGCGAAAATAAACCGTAGACCCAGAGAGAAATTGAATTTTTCTTCACCAATAGTTGAGTTCTTCAAGGCTATAAAATAATTTTGCACTTGCTTGTTGACTCTAC
>LUJN01000013.1 GCA_001689445.1 Bacteroidales bacterium M3
CATCACCCCAAATGTCCACCCCGCCAAAAAGTCGCGTGCGCGGGGGATGCCCGGCACGCGACCTCTCTTATTAGGAATTTTGGTTGGTTATGCGAGTTTGGCGAGGGCCTCCTTGATGCGGCGGAGGGCTTCGCGGATGTTGTCGTCGCTAGTGGCGTAGCTGAGGCGTATGTATCCGGGGGCGCAGAATGCCTCGCCCGAAACGGTGGCCACGTGTCCTTCTTCAAGGAGGTACATGGCAAGGTCGGCGTCATTGTTGATGACGCGGCCGTTGTAGCTCTTGCCGAAATAGCTCGACACCTCGGGGAAGAGGTAGAATGCGCCCTGGGGCACGTTGACTTTAAGCCCCGGTATCTCGCGGGCGAGCGACACGACGAGGTCGCGGCGACGCTCAAAGGCGACACGCATATCCTCGACACACTGCTGCGGGCCGTTGTAAGCCTCCTCGGCTGCCTTCTGGGCGATGGACGATGCGCCGGAGGTGTACTGGCTCTGGAGCTTGTTGGTGGCCTTGGCTATCCAGAGGGGGGCGGCAATGAAGCCGATGCGCCATCCGGTCATGGCATATGCCTTTGACACGCCGTTGACTATCACGACGCGGTCGGCTACCTCGGGGAATGATGCGAGCGAGGTGAACGAGCCTGTGAAGTTGATATGCTCGTATATCTCGTCGGCAAGGATGATGACGTTGGGGTGCTTGGCGAGCACGTCGACGAGGCCCTGCAGCTCATCGCGGGTGTAGACGCTGCCCGTCGGGTTGGAGGGGGAGCAGAGTATGATGAGGCGTGTCTTGGGGGTGATGGCGGCCTCAAGCTGGGCGGGAGTCACCTTGAAATCCTGCTCGATGGAGGCGGGGACGGTGACATTCTTTCCCTCGGCGAGGTTGACCATCTCGACATATGACACCCATGCGGGGGTGGGGATGACCACCTCGTCGCCGGGGTTGATGACGCTGAGGATGACGTTGCAAAGCGACTGCTTGGCTCCGCCCGACACTACTATTTGCTCGGGCGTGTAGTCGAGGCCGTTCTCCTCCTTGAGCTTGCGCACGATAGCCTTGCGGAGCGACATGTAGCCGGGTACGGGGGTGTAGAACGAGAAGTTCTCGTCAATGGCCCGCTTGGCTGCCTCCTTGATGTTGTCGGGGGTGTTGAAATCGGGTTCGCCCACCGACAGGTTGATTACATCGACACCTTGAGCCTTTAGCTCATTGCTCTTCTGCGACATCGCGAGGGTCTGCGACGGCGAGAGCGACTGGACACGGTCTGAAATGTGAGTCATTGCAACTTATATTGTTATAAATTTGTCGCAAAGTTAGCTCATTTACTTGACATATGAAAGTGCATGGGCTATTTCTTGTTGCCATATATCCATCGGGCGAGGCCGAAAATGTATCGCCTGAAGCCGGGACGGTAGGCAAGCAGGCTGTCAAACCATCCAAGTCGCGGGGCTATCACTTTGATGAGCCATCCGACATAAACCATTGCAAATAGAGTTCCGGGGCCGATGATGTTCCATTGCCACGTGCCGAAAAACGCGAAGCTGCTGATGACGGCAAGCACGACCAACGACGAGTCGATGATGATTTTCATCTTGGGGAACGCCATTCCCGTCACGCGGCTAAGTGCCACGGTAATGCCCTCGCCCGGCATGGTAACGGAGCCGCAGCGCACCTCAAACGCTATGCCGACGGCCATGACGGTGCATCCGGCAAACTGTGTGACGGCCTTGGCCAACAGTGTGTCGCATGTCAGTGAGGAGGTGAGTTCCATGTTGAGGTCAATGAGCCAGCCGAACAGAAAGCCAATGACGAGTTGGAAAAGCTGTACCGGGGCAAACCGCCTGCGCAGCACGGCAATCTGTAGCAGTACGAGCACAAAGTTCATCGCTATCGTGTAGTCCCCGACGCTCAACGCGGGGACAAGCCCCTCGGCGCCCCCCAGCGAGAAGGAGAGCGGGAGGGATGAAATCACGCTGCTGCCAAGATAGGACTTGATGCAGAGCACCACCCCGAATGTCATCATGAACAGCGATACAAACAACAGGACGTGTTGCCATACAAAAGACTGTATCCTCTCTTTTGCGGGCATGGAAACCGCTATATTCATCTTTTTTACCTTTTTGTCATTACAAAGGTACGAAATTTGTTATATTCGCGGAAAAATACGTATGTCATGAAGCATAGCTATGTTAAAGGTGTCGCGGCGTCGCTTGCCGCGGCCTTGATTGTGTCGCTTGCCGGATGCTCCTCCGACGGCGGCAGGTTGTTGTCGACCGTGCCCTCCGAGGCGCGTATTGTGGCCGACGTCAATGCCGATGCCCTGCTGCGCGAGGCGGGATGCAAGGTCGAGGGCAACAATGTGACCCTCTCGGCATCGCTCGACTCGCTGCTCGCCTCCGATGCCGGCGCGACAGCGGTGATCAGGGATTTTGTAACGTCAGGGACGGTCGACTTGCGGTCGGTCGTGTGGTTCTCCATGGACGGGGAGTCGGTTGTCATGACGGCCGGCCTTGAGGATGTCGACACTTTCCGTGGCCGCATGGAGGCCGAGGGTGCCCAGTGGAGCGGCGACGGCGACTTTGACGTAGCCGTGATGCCTTCCAATAAGGCTACGGTCATCATCCGCGACAGCCAGTTGTGGGTGTGCGACGGGCGCAAGGATGCGTCATATATAGCAGATATACTCGCCAAGGCCGATGACAAGCCGATTGACAAGGTGCCGGGCGTGGCCAAGGCGTTGAAGCGTGACGGCCAGGTGCGCGTCGTGGCGGCTGTTGGCAGCGGGTTGGGCAAGCTCTACGACAAGCCGGAGTACCAGGACTGCTGGCTGACGGGCGCGCTCAACGCCAAGGGCGCGATACTTGGCCTCGACATGGGGCTTGTCTCATCCGACGGCAAGAAACTGGAATTTGCATCGGGCCTTGACAAGATAGACCCCGGTTTTCTCGACTTCATGTCGCCCCACGATGTCCTCGTGGCGGCGGTGGGCGTCGATGGCGACACCAACTGGCCGGCGGTTGTGACCGCGCTGTCCTCGCAGATGTCGCGTGGTGACGCCATGACCCTCTCGGCCCTCACCCCTTATCTGTCGAAGATTGACGGCACGCTTGCCGTAGGAATTTCCCCTGTAGGGGGCGCGCCACGATTATCCTCGGTTTCTGCCGAGACGTTGGCTATAACCGTCGTCGCAAAGATGAAGCGCGGGCAGGCCTCAAAGGTCGCCGACGATATACGCTCGTTCCTCTCCAAGTCACACATGCCGATGGATGATGACGGCGACATGACCCAGGCCGTCACGCCGATGGGCACATTCCGCTTTGGCGAGCGCGACGGGTATTTCATCGCCACCAACCGCGAGATGCTTGGCGGCGGCGCGCGCGGACTGGAGGCCCGGTTCTCGGGCAAGCGTTTCGGTATATGCGCCGATGTGGCCTATGGCAGCGAGCTGATGCGGTCGCTTGGACTTCCATTCGGGCTGACCGCTACATTGGTGTCAACCGATGATGCAGCCACGGCAAAGGTTGAGCTTGCAGGCGTCACCGGGGGCATCCTTGAGGCCCTGATAGCTGAGGCGGCAAAAAACTCGGCACGATGATCACCACCATACGTCTGCGCGGCGTGCTCCCCGAGGTGTTTGCCGGGGAGCGGCGCGGCGGCGCGTCCTCCGACGAGGTATGGCTCGGCGATGTCACCTTTGAGCGCGGCGGCCTATATCTCGTGGAGGCGACGAGCGGCGCGGGCAAGTCGTCGCTGTGCAGCTTCCTCTACGGCAACCGCGGCGACTACGCGGGGACTATAGAGTTTGACGGGCGCGATGTGCGGCAGCTGTCCATAGCCGACTGGTGTCGCGTGCGCCGTGAGGATATCGCCCTGTTGCCGCAGGAGATGAGGCTTTTCCCCGAACTGACCGCGATGGAGAACATCCTCGTCAAGAACCGTCTTACGGGATTCAAGACCGATGCCGAGATAAGGCGTATGCTCGACCGCCTCGGCATACTCCACAAGGCAGATGCCCTTGTGGGGCGCATGTCGATAGGCCAGCAGCAGCGCGTGGCCCTCGTCAGGACACTTTGCCAGCCCTGCTCCTTCATGCTGCTCGACGAGCCGGTGAGCCACCTCGACGCCGACAACAACGCCATAGCCGCCGCCCTTGTCGCCGAAGAGGCCGCCCGTCAGGGCGCGGCCATCATCGCCACCTCCGTCGGCAACCGCATCTCCCTCCCCTTTACCAACACCCTCCGCATGACGTAGGCGGCCATAACAGCCACAATAGCTATAATAGCCATCATGGCTATAACAGCTAAAAAAAACTATGCACTCTGCACTATGAACTTTGCACTCGATAAAACCGTTTGGCGCCTGCTGCGCCACAACATCAGCCCCGGGCAGATTGTCGGCTATGCCGCCGCCAACCTTGTCGGGCTTGCCATCGTCCTGACGGCATTGCAATTCTACCGCGACGTCACGGCATCGGCGGGACAGGACGACACGTTTATCTCCCGCGACTACCTCATCATCTCCAAGCGCGTCGAGGGCTTCGGGTCGTTTGTGGGCGACCCCGTGTCATTTTCCGACGACGAGATTGCCGACATCTCCTCGCGCCCGTGGGTGCGCAGGGTAGGGCGGTTTGCCACCTCGGGCTTCAACGTCGGTGCGGCGGTCGAGATGGGCGGACGGTCTATGTCGACCGCCCTGTTTTTCGAGTCCATCCCCGACGAGTTTTTCGACGTGCGCCCTGTCGGATGGAGCTTCGACCCCGACAATCCAGAGATACCGATAGTCATCTCCCGCGAGTACCTCGCCCTCTACAACTTCGGCTTTGCCGCCTCGCGGGGACTGCCGCAGCTCAGCGAGTCGATGATCGGCATGGTGCCGTTGCGCGTGTCTGTGAGCGGCAACGGACGCCAGCAATACCTGCCGGCGCGCATCGTCGGCTTCTCCTCGCGGCTCAACACCATCGCCGTGCCCGAGAGCTTCATGCAGTGGGCCAACGACCGTTTTGCCGACTCCCCCGCGCCGCAGCCCTCGCGGCTCATTGTCGAGGTCTCATCCCCCGGCGACCCAGCCATCGCCGACTTCCTCGCCTCTCACGGCTACGAGGTGGCAGGCGACAAGGCCGACAGCGGACGGCTAAACTACTTCATGCGGCTTGTCACCGGCGTGGTCGTCGGTGTCGGCGTGGTCATATCGCTGCTCGCCCTGTTCATCCTGATGCTGAGCGTCTACCTGCTGTTGCAGAAAAACCGCGACAAGCTCCGCGACCTCATGCTGCTCGGATACACCCCTGGGCAGGTCGCCACACATTATTATATAATAGTGGCTGCCGTCAACGCCGCCGTGCTGTTGCTCGCTGTCGGTGTGGTGATACTCGTGCGCGGGTTGTGGAACGGCCCTCTCGGCGAGTTGGGGCTATCCGCCACCTCGCCGTGGGTGGTTATCGGCATTGGCGTTCTCCTGATTGCAGTTGTGACTGGCATAAATATCGCCGCCATACGCTGCCGGGTGCGTCGCTATTTTCACGCATGACGGGCGACGGAATACAAATGTTAAAAAATATCCGATAAACAAATTAACACAAGTTAAAGTTCACTCGTGGCCTGTGTTTTACAGCATACTCTTGTTGCCAATTGGAAAATTATAGCTTATTTTGCCTCTTGATAGGGTGAAAAGTCCTGTCACCTTACATGTGAACCCATAATATCTGCAACCTAAATCGCTGTCTGACTGACACTGACACATTAACCTAAGCCGCCACTGCGGGATGAAAGCAGCCCCCGCAGCATGATTGCGCCTCCACGTGCGCACGAAGATATTCCGACGGTTCACCCTGTGAGGAGTGATGATGAAAAATTAGAGACTATTATAATTAATTGTAAAACCCAAGTAAAACTAAAAGATTCCTGCATGAAGAACATTTGTTTTCAAATGAATCGGAAAGCGTGGCTTGCCATCGTGATGGTGCTATGTCTTTCATTGCCGGCTCTGGCGCAGAAGATCACGGTCACCGGTACTGTGGTTGACGCCACCGGCGAGCCTCTCATCGGAGCCAGCGTCCTCGAACAGGGCACGGCTGTCGGCACAGCGACCGACATCGACGGTAATTACTCGATTTCCGTCAGTCCGAAATCTTCTCTCGTGGTGAGCTATGTGGGCTACAACACCCAGACAATTCCCGTCAACGGGCGCACCACTATCGACGTGACTCTCACAGAGAACACCGTCGTCCTCAACGAAGTCGTAGCCATCGGTTACGGTGTAGTCAAGAAATCAGACGCCACCGGTTCGGTAGCCATGGTGAAGCCCGATGACATCGAGGCCGGTATGGCGACCTCCGCCCAGGACCTCCTCGTAGGCGCATCCCCCGGTGTGGTAGTTACCACCAACGGCGGTGACCCTACAGGTAACGCCAACATCCGTATCCGTGGTGGTTCCTCACTGTCAGCCAACAACAACCCCCTTATCGTCATCGACGGTGTGCCCATGAACGACATGAAGTCGGCCGGTGGCACCAACGCCCTCTCGATGGTCAATCCTCAGAACATCGAGTCGATGACTATCCTTAAGGATGCATCAGCAACCGCCATCTACGGTAGCCGCGCATCCAACGGTGTGATCATCATCACTACCAAGAAAGGTAAGAGCGGCAAGCCCCAGATTAACTTTGCCGCTAACTTCCATGTTAACACCGCCCGCAACCAGCTCAACATGATGAAGTCAGCCGAGTACCGCGAAATCATCGAGAAGTACGGTAGCGACGGCGCAAAGCAGATGCTCGCCCAGGAGAATGCCGACACCGACTGGCAGAAAGTCGTTACCCGCACCTCCTTCTCGCAGGACTATAGCCTCAGCATCGGCGGTAGCCTTGGCAATGTGCCCTACCGCGTGAACGCCTCTTGGACCGACAACCAGGGTATCCTCGAGACCTCCTCGATGCAGCGTACAACTGTGGGCTTGAACCTCTCGCCCAAGTTCTTCAACGGTCAGCTCTCAATCAATGCCAACGTCAATGGTTCTTATGTGCGCACCCGCACAGCCGACACTGGTGCCGTAGGTACTGCCGTAGGTATGTCGCCCACATATCCTGTTTACAAGGATTACCCCACTGTAGGCAACGGCGGCCGTACAATGTTCAATGGCTACTATAACATCACCACCTCTACAGGTCAGTTTGAAGCCCAAGCCTCGCAGAATCCCCTGCAGATGCTCTACGACCAAAACAATATAGGAAAGGTGCTCTCGTCCAACGGTAACCTCCAGATTGACTATGCCCTCTATTGGGTTCCCGAACTTCACTTCAACCTCAACCTCGGTTATCAGGTATCGAAGAATAATGTTGAGAATGAGACCGCCCAAAACTCCATCATGGCATGGCGTGCATTTGGCGGTGAAGGTGCCGGTCAAGGTACTATTTACAAATGGTATGAGCTTCAGCGCAACACACTCCTTGACTTCTACATTAACTACCGCAAGGATTTCAAGGCTATCAAGTCCAATCTTGACGTGATGGTAGGTTACTCTTGGCAGCACTTTGACTATCATGGCAACTCCTACACTCACTTCAATACTCCGGGTTACTATAGCAATTTCACCCAAATTTATTCACAGGGCGTATACGACCTTTCGATCGATCCTACTTTGGACAAACGTATCGGTCAGCCTTATAAGAATGCTCCTGTTGAGCGTTGGGGCAACCCGTTGCAGCTCGTGTCGTTCTTCGGCCGCTTGAACTATTCGTTTGACGACACCTACCTGTTGACATTCACCCTCCGTGACGACGGTACCTCGCGCTTCAGCAAGGACAACCGCTGGGGTCTCTTCCCCTCGCTTGCCCTTGGATGGAAGATTATCAACATGCCTTTCATGGAGAGTGCACACGATTGGATGAACGACTTCAAGCTCCGTCTCGGCTGGGGTAAGACCGGTCAGCAGGATGTGGGTGGCGAGTTCCCCTATATGCCTTTGTACACCCAGTCCTACCAGCAGGGATTTCAGTATCTCGACCCTAACGGCAGCGGCCAGTGGATCAATCCCCTCTTCCCCGCAAGCTACAACCCCGACTTGAAGTGGGAGACAACCACTACTTGGAACGTAGGTCTTGACCTCGCATTCCTCAACAACCGTATCACCGTGGCTCTCGATTGGTACAAGCGTATCACTGACGACCTTCTTGCCTATGTTCCCGTGGCATTTGTCAACACAGAGAACATGATGAACCGCAACATCGGGTCGTTGGAGAATAACGGTTTTGAAGTCACCATAGGTGCCAAGCCCATCGTGACCAAAGACTTCACCTGGAATACAAGCGTCAACTTCTCATACAACGACAGCAAGATCACCAAGCTTACCGGCGCAGAGTCTCAGCTCAAGGCCACCGACGGTGGCGCGCCTTTCGGCACAGGCCAGACTATCTGCTGGAACTTTGAGAATGAGGCTCCCGGTACATTCCTCGTCTACGAGCAGGTTTATGACGACAACAATGATCCGATTCCCGGCATGTATGTCGACCAGAACGGCGATGGTCTCATCAACGAGAGCGATATGATCAAGTATCACTCGCGCGACCCCAAGTTCACCGCTACCTGGAACAATACATTCAACTACAAGAACTGGGACTTCGGCATCTCCCTCCGTGCCAACTTCGGCAACTATGTTTACAACGGTCCCAAATACAACAACTCGCGTATCGACAACGTGGCTGCTGCACAGTATATGCTCGCCAACCTGTTGTCAGACACTTACCTGTTTGAAAAGACCGACTCCAAGCTCGGCTTCTCAAGCTACTTTGTTGAGAACGCCAGCTTCGTGCGTTGCGACAACATCACTATCGGCTACACTTGGCCCGACCTGCTGAAGAACAACCTCAGCCTCCGTCTCTTCGGTGCCGTACAGAACCCCTTCGTCATCACCAAGTACAAGGGTCTCGACCCCGAGGTGTTCACCGGTGTGGACAACAGCCTCTATCCCCGTCCTATCACCGCCACTATCGGTCTCGTCGCCACTTTCTAATCTTAAAATATAAAAGGTATAGAATTTAAGTATGAAAACTCTAAATAAAATATTTCTTTCGCTGGGTATAGCCACTGCGGCCCTGGGCTTCTCATCGTGTGTCGATGACCTGGACCAGACCCCGACCAACCCCAGCGCAATCGGCGACGTGAGCGACCGTGTTGACGGCGTGTTTGCCGACCTCTTCTTTAACTTCTCCTCCTATGGTGCCAACGGTAACTCACCTGTGCACGATTTCGATGGAGGTATGGCTTCTTTCCAGCGTGCGATATTCATCGCCGAGGAGATGCCCACCGATGAGGCCTGCTGGCTTTGGGACCCGGGCGACTACGGTAACCTCAACTGGGGTCTCGTGACTCCCGACCTTAACTGTCTCTTCGGTTTCTACAGCCGTCTGCAGATCAATATCACCCTCTGCAATGACTTTATCCGTCAGGTCAACGACGGCGCATTCAACGCCCCCGCTGAGAAGCTTGCCAATTATGTGAATCAGGCAAAGACACTCCGTGCCCTCTGCTACTTCTACATGATTTCGTTCTATCCCAATGTCCCCTACTCCGACGAGGCCACTATGATTGGTTCGCTTCCCGTGCAGCGTCCCCGCGCCGAGGTGTTTGACATCGTTACTGCTGAGCTTGAGCAGGTGGTTGCATCCTATGCTCAGGGTTCTACACCCGTCTATGGTTATGTAGGACGTGATGCGGCTCAGGCTCTCCTTGCTAAGTTCTACCTTAATGCCGAGGCATTTACCGGAACAGCACAGTGGGGTAAGGCCTACACCAACGCCAAGGCTGTCATTGACAATCTCGGCAAGGGTGGTTTCAAGAACAGCGACGGCGAGGAAACGGGTCTTGCTAAGAGCTATTTGTCTTTGTTTGGCGCCAATAACAAACAGTATGTGCTTGGTAATGCTGAAAGCTCTGTCAATGAGATTATATGGACTCTCGCTCAGAATACACCGAACCTTACATCCTATTCCGGTGCAACATTCCTCATCCTCGGTTGGGTTGGCACGAACGGAGTCTCCGTTACTCCCGCTGGAGAGACGCCCAATTACACCGATTTGAGTGGCACCGGCTGGACATTTGATCCCAAAGCCAACGGCTGTATAGCTCAAAACTGGTATAATGTAAGTGATGGATGGAAATGTATGGTTGCCCGCAAGTCATTCGTGCGCAAGTTTGATTGGGATGATGCCACTATGGCAACATCAAAGGATAAGCGTGTGTCTCTTTGGGGAACATCAGCCCATCAATTCACAGCCGAAAATCCCTCTCTTGTCGGTGATGATTGGGGTAAGAATGGCTACCTCTCCGTTAAGTTCTCCAATTGGAACTTTGAGGAAGATGGCTCTCTTTCCGCAGATCAGCCTGCCGCTTTGGCACAAGTTGGAGGTGACTATCCCGTTATCCGTCTTGCCGAGATGTATCTCACCGCAGCCGAGGCTATCATGAACGGTGCACCCGGCTCGCAGACCGAGGCCCTCAAGTATGTCAACAATGTGCGTGAGCGTGCCGGTCTTGGCAAGTGGACTTCCATGTCGCTTCAGGATGTGCGCGACGAGCGTTGCCGCGAGCTTTACACCGAAAACACCCGCCGTACCGACCTTATCCGCTACAACCAGTGGTGCACAGGCTATACATGGGAATGGAAGGGTGGCTCTGCTTCAGGTGCAAACCTCCCCGCCTATACCCGCAACTATCCTCTCCCCTCGCGTGTGATGGGCAGCGGTCTTGTTCAGACTCCCGGCTATTAATGTCTAACACTATCAATCAAGCATAGAAACAATGAAAAAATTCTCAATATTATTCTCGTTGATGGCTATCGTGCTTGGCATGACAAGCTGCTCGCAGGAGGATGAGCCTAAATATCACGCTCCCACCCCCGGCAGCTTCACCATCAATGCCCCCGCACTCCAGGACCAGTACCTTGAGACAGGTACCGACCTGACCAACCAGACAACGTTCAATATCTTCTGCGGCTCACAGCCCGACTACGGTTTTGCCGCCGCAGGCCTCAACTATTCCGCGTTGGTGTCTCTCGACCCCAATGTGCCCGATGTTGACGCCAACGTTCCCGACCAGACTCCCAAGAGTGTATTGATTCCCTCTATGTCGGGCAGCACCGGTGAGATGACATTCAGCACCTATTACCTTGGTGCCGCCGTGTGCCAGCTCCTCGGTATCGAAAGTGCTGACGAGTTTGCCCAAAATGCTGACGTGGCAGAGCCTCTGAAGATTTACTTCCGTGGCGTGTGCGAAATCAGCGGTATGGACGACAGCCGCATCCTTTCGTCAAACACCGTCAGCTACAACAAGGTGTTTGTCCCTGAGTTTACCGAGCTTAAGCCCGCATGGATTTATGTCTGCGGTGATGTCGCCACTCTCGACGGATTTGAGATGAAGGGCGGCGAGGGCTTCCAGACTCCGTCGGCTGCAAACCTCGAGGAGTACATGAAGTTTGCCATCTATGAGCAGGAAATCGGCTCCAAGATTTACATCGGCTCATTCCAGCTTATGCCTAAGAAGACAAATCCCGACCCGGCCAATCCCAATGTCGGTGTTGTTGACGAAGCATCACAGTTCCGTTTCTTCACCCAGCTCCTTGGTTGGACTAAGGATGCCTCCATTGGCTCTAACGAGAATGACTTCTACTGTATGCCTCTCACCGACCAGCTTGCCGATGACGCGACATTCAAGGGCGACGGCGTATGGCAGGGTCTCGGCAACTGGGGCGTGCATGTCGGCGTCCTCACCCCGATTACCGTAGTGGTTGACGCCGCCAAGACCGATGCCATCAAGGTATGGTACAAGGAAGGCGTATGGGATGTGCAGATGACAGGTGGTGAACCTACATTCCTTGCTCCCGCCAACTAAGCGACTCTCAATCATCATTACCGGGGAGGCATCCCCGTCTCCCCGGTATCTTGAAACAACAATAAAAAGAGTATAAGAAAAGAATCATGAAAAAATTCAAATTCATATCAGCGATTGCGTTGCTCAGCATGGCTATGGTATCCTGCGACGGCTACGACCTCCCCGATCCCAAGGGTGAGGGCTATCCCGAGGTTCCCGCCTTCAATGCCGACGGCCTCGCGCTCGCCCAGGGTGAGACCACAGTAGACCTCATCACGGCCAACAACCAGAACAAGAATATCAAGGTTGCAACTATCACCGAGCTTAAGGACTTCCCCGAGACCTACAACCTCGTGCTCGAGATGCAGGTGTCCAAGGATGACAGCTTCAGCAACTATGCCACTGTCGCCACCACTGTCGACGGCAGCGACGTGACTGTGCGCCCCGACCTGTACAACGCCGGCGTGGCGCAGGCCATCACCAAGGACCCCGCTACAGTAGACGCATATGTACGTTTCGCGGCATTTGCCCAGGAGGGCGCGACCAAGATACGCATCGGCGGTCCCGACAAGTTCTATAGCGACTATAAGGCTACCGTCACTCCGTTTGAACCCGGCAAGATCATCGAGGACAGCTACTATCTCGTAGGTGACTTCTGCGGCTGGGACCTCAGTCGTGCAATTCCCTTCACCAACACTGTTGCCGGTGCAAGTCCTTATGACAACCCCGAGTTTGCCGTCAAGATCGACATCTCGGCTGCCGAGGCTGCCCAGGGTTACACCTGGAAGGTGGTTCCCGCCTCGTCAAAGGCTGCCAACTCATGGGTAGGCGCTCTCGGCTCCAAGCCCGCTATGCGCGACATCACCGACAGTGAAGGCAATGTGACAGGCCAGGAGGAAGACCCCAACAACGGTACACTCTTTGTTTCGGCTGAGCCGCGCACCGATGCCGGTGTCATCAAGACAGCAGGCCCCATCCTGATCTCCATCAACGTGGAGGCCGACACCTATACTATCGGCATGGCATTCGACGCTCTCTACCCGTTGTCAGGTTCTACTGTCCAGAATCCTTCTGCTGCAATGCTGCTCTACACCGACAACTACATCAGCTACAATGGTGTCGCAGCTCTTAACGGTATCTGGTACATTGCAGGTCAACCTGCTGTCAGCGGTCCCGGTGCAATCCTTTACAAGGGTGACGGTGACCCCGTTGATACAATGAATGAGGATGGCACTGTTGCAAGTCGTTCGGGCAAGATTACTGTTGATGGTGGCAAGACACTCCGTGCCCCCATCCGTGGTCTCACTCTTTATTGGATTGATGTCAATTTCGTGCAGTCAACCTATGCCATCAGCCCCATCACCTCGATGAGCGTTGTAGGCGAGCACAACGAATGGAAAGAGGCCACAGCTCCCGAGCTCACTCCGTCGGCTGACTTCAAGAAGTGGACCGGTACCATTGAACTTGGTGGTGCATTCAAGATCAACTGCAATCACGCTTGGGATCTCGACTTCGGCGGTACTGCTATCCCCGACGTGATGGTTGGTCAGCACCAGTACAACCTCACATTCAAGGGCGGTAACCTCAACGTAGATGAGGCAGCCACCTACGATGTGACTGTAGACTTCGGCGTATATCCCTACGTCCTGACCCTCGTCAAGAAGTAAAAGTCGGATACCCCGACCATCCATAACACGTCAGCCCGACGCCACACTGGCGCCGGGCTGACTTTTTTGAATTTGCCACCGCATGTCCCATATCCACCTGTAGGGAGGGCGTTGCAAAGCAGCCGATTTACATCAAAGTAGGGTCGCGACCTGTCGCGACTGCGAATAGGCTGAGTGTCAATATCTCATCCACGCGGTCGCGACAGGTCACGACCCTACAGAATGCATATATGTCGATGGGATATGTTATATAACATATTATTTGACAGGGTTTTGATGTTTTGTAAAAGATTGTCACATTTTTTTGCCGAAAAATGGTGGAATAAAAAAAAAGCATTATATTTGCAGTGTCAACATTCGCTTATTTGAACCCATCGCAGAGTGTTTTCGTTACATTCGGATGTTTTGATTCCTGCTTAAGATAGACACTTAACCATATTAACTAATTTTCTATAACCATTATGAAGAAATTTTACGCTTTTGCCGCTGCCGCTGTCGCAGCCCTGTCAATGAACGCACAGAATGGCGCTCCTCTCTACGCTACAGGTGCAGCTCCTGCCTTTGATCCCCAATGGGCACCTTCTGAACCCGCCGAATTTGTTTGGGATGGCACAAACTACACTCTTGAACTCGATGGCCTTACCCAGTTCAAGATTTCTACCGCTAAGGATGCTGATGCAACTGAAAATTGGGCATCATTCAATGCAGCTTGCCTTTGCGCTGCCTATACTAAGGCTGATCTCGGCAATCCCGTGGCTCTTGCTCCGAGCGATGGCAACATCGGTACTCCTTGGGAAGGCAAGTATACTGTTACAGTAGCCGGTGACCTCTCGACAATCACTATGACTACCGACACTCCCGAGCCTACCGGTTACATCAACCTGTTTGCCCGTGGCGATATGAACGGTTGGGGTAATGTTGAGGAAGACCTGCTTAAGTGGCAATTTGAGACTTCCGACGGTGTTACCTATTGGTTGGATGTGACTGGTGACTTGGTTATTAACGCCGGTGATTCTTTCAAGTTTGCAGACAAGAATTGGGACAAGTACAACTACAGTGCCGGTGAGGAGCTCTTCCCTGGTGACGCTGACATAGTGTTTACTTACAACAATCAGAACAATAGCTCCATGGGTGACACCTATACTGACGGTACAATCAAAGTCGTTGTTAATCCTGACAATACGACTGATCCTGCTCTCGTGACTTTCTATGACACTGTCGTAGAGCACCAGACCGCTATCGAGTCTGTTGAGATCGACGCTAACGCTCCTGTTGAGTACTACACCATCCAGGGTGTGAAGGTCGCAGGCGAGCTCAACGCCGGCATCTACATCGCCAAGCAGGGCGACAAGGTTTCCAAGATCCTCGTGAAGTAATCAAGGAATCCCCTATAAAAAAGAGGGCTACCCCGTCAGGGTTGGCCCTCTTTTTTTAGTGCAAAGTTCAAAGGTCAAAGTGCAGAGTGTGCCGGACCCTGTGTAGGGGCGCTATACATAGCGCCCGCAGCGACAAAGCCCATAGGGGAGGGTGTTGCAAAGTTCCCAAATTGTAAGGCTGCACCTCAATGCTGTTCACTTAACGCGAGGGAGAGGGGCGAAACCCCTACATATGTGCAACCCCACGCATCGCGTGGGGTTGGGGTGATTGAAATGGAATGTGGGTCGGAGACTCAACACAACGCGTTGATGGCCACTAGTGAAAGGCCTTCGACCTTTTATTCCCATGGGTCGTCACACCCCACGCACCGCGTGGGGTTATATACATAAAGGGGCTTACGACCCTTATTTGCCTAGTCCAAGCCCTTAAGTGAGCAGTATTGCGGTGCATCCTTACAATTTTAGGCGCGTTTTCATGGTTCTGCAACACACTCTCTACTCCTTTTGCGGCAATTTGCCAAGTTCAGGCCCTTATCCCCTTGCATGGGTGAAGAAAAAGGCGTCGCCGCATGGTGGGTGCGGGACGCCTTTTGTGTTGGGGGAATGGGTGGCGATTACGCCTCGATGGGGCCGGGGACGTCGCCGAAGCGGTTGGCTACCGGCTCGCTGGGACGGGCTGCCCACACTACGAAGATGATGAAGCCTACCAGGGGAATGAGGTTGATGAACCACCAGCCGCCGGCCTTGCCTATGTCGTGCATGCGGCGCCACGATACGGCGAGGTAGGGCACAATGAGGAGGATTGAGAGGAAGTTGATGAAGGGGATAACGCTCACCACAAATGTGAGGAGGAAGAACCACCAGAACTCGGGGAGGCTTGCGCGTCCATTGAAGTTTGCGTAGTTGGTGAGGCATTTTTTGATTGCGGCAACGATGCCGGCCACTTCGGGTGAAGATGTCTGAGCCATGATAAATGGGAATAAATGGTTAATAATGATTGATAATCTATAGGTTGTGGAGTCTCACTAAGATTACATTCTATGGCAAAAGTAACATATATAATTGATATTAAAAAATTTTTAACAGTTTTATTGCACGGGGAAGGTCGCTTTTGGATAAAAAGAATAGGTAAAATAGGGCCAATAGGGCTAATAAGGGAGGGGCTTATAAGGCTTATTTGGCCTATCGGCTCTATTGGTGGTCGCTAACATAATTTTTGGAGGGACGTGTAAGCGGGGTGTGGAAAAAAAATTGTAAATTTGCGCGAATATTGTGGGGTAGTGGGTCTTATCCATTCCCGGGACTACGAAATACTTAATACAATGAACATATCATATAACTGGCTAAAACAGTATATAGACTTCAGCCTGACGCCCGATGAGCTTGCTGCGGCGCTCACTTCGACCGGCCTTGAGACCGGAGGCGTGGAGGAGGTGGAGTCGGTGCGCGGCGGCTTGCGCGGCATTGTCATCGGCAAGGTGCTCACCTGCATCGACCACCCAGACAGCGACCACCTGCATATAACCACCGTTGACCTTGGCGACGGGCAGCCGACGCAGATAGTGTGCGGCGCTCCCAATGTGGCCGCCGGGCAGACAGTAGTGGTTGCGACCGTGGGCACAACGCTCTATGACGGCGACAAGGAGTTTAAGATAAAGAAGTCCAAGATACGCGGCGTCGAGTCCAACGGCATGATATGCGCCGAGGACGAGATAGGCATCGGGACATCCCACGACGGCATCATAGTCATCGACGCCGAGGTGAAGCCCGGAACGCCTGCCGCCGAATATTACAACCTCACGAGCGACTATGTGCTTGAGGTCGACCTCACCCCCAACCGCATCGACGCGGCATCGCACTATGGCGTGGCTCGTGACCTGTCGGCCTGGACGGCATGTCATGCCACCCCGGCGCAGCTTCACTGTCCCGACGTGTCGGCGTTCCACAGCGACCATCTTGACGGCGCAATAACCGTCAGAGTTGACGACCACGATGCGTGCCCGCGCTATGCCGGCGTGACGATACGTGGCGTCAAGGTCGCCGAGAGCCCGCAATGGCTGCGCGACCGCCTTGTGGCGATAGGGCAGCGTCCCATCAACAACATTGTCGACATCACCAACTACCTGCTTCACGCCATGGGGCAGCCGCTCCACTGCTTTGACCTCAACAAGGTGACAGGCGGGGAGATTGTCGTGCGCCATTGCGAGGAGGGCACTCCCTTCACTACGCTCGACGGCGTGGAGCACAAGCTCGACAGCCGTGACCTGATGATATGCAACGCCGAGGCGCCGATGTGCATCGCCGGCGTGTTCGGAGGTCTCGACTCGGGCGTCACCGAGGGCGCGACCTCGATATTCCTCGAGAGCGCATATTTCAACCCAACCTCCGTGCGCAAGACCGCACGCCGCCACGGGCTGAACACCGACTCGTCGTTCCGCTTTGAGCGCGGGGTTGACCCCAACAACTGCCTCTACGTGCTTAAGCTTGCCGCCTTGATGGTCAAGGAGCTTGCCGGGGGCGAGATTTGCGGTGATATAGTGGACATCTATCCCGAGAAGATACAGCCCTGCGAGGTGACACTCCCCTACAGCAAGGTCGACAGCCTCATAGGCAAGCATATCCCCGCCTATGAGGTGGACGCCATCCTCGGCTCGCTGGAGATGGAGATTGTGGCCCGTCGCGACGGCGAGGTGGACCTGCGCATCCCCACCTATCGCGTGGACGTGACACGCCCGTGCGACGTGATAGAGGACGTGCTCCGCATCTATGGCTACAACAACGTTGAGATCGGCACGACATTGAAGTCGAGCCTGCAGGTGAAGACTGCCACCGATGCCGCCAACTCGTTGCAGACGCTCCTGTCGGAGCAGTTGACCGCCGTGGGATTCAATGAGATAATGAACAACTCCCTGACTGCCGAGGCATATTACACGGGACTCGTGCAATACCCCGCAGAGCGTTGCGTGAAGTTGCTCAACCCGCTGAGCAACGATCTCAACGTGATGCGTCAGACGCTGCTTTTCGGCGGCTTGGAGTCAATCGAGCATAACGCCAACCGCCGCAACGGCGACCTGATGATGTATGAGTGGGGCAACGTTTACTTCTTTGACCCATCGGCCGAGTCGACTGCTGAGACACCGCTTGCGCCCTACAGCGAGAGCGCGCGCCTTGGCCTGTGGATGACAGGGCGCCTGCGTGCCGGCAACTGGGCGCGGCCCTCTGAGAATGTCACGTTCTTCGACCTCAAAGCTGTTGTCGCCAATATAATGAGCCGCCTCGGCATAAGTGCGTCGGAGCTGAAGCTGACACAGGGCGACGGCGAGATATACAGCTCATCGGTCAATATCGGCACCCGCTCGGGCAAGTCGCTCGGCTCGATGGGTATCGTCGCCAAGTCGTTGCTCAAGAAGTTTGACATAAAGCAGGATGTGATGTACGCCGAGCTTGACTGGAAAGCCTTGTCGCGCCTCGCGTTGAAGAAAAAAGTGCAATACACCGCCCTGCCCAAGACCCAGCCCGTCGAGCGCGACCTCGCTCTGCTTATCGACAAGGGCGTGACGATGGAGCAGGTGGAGCAGGTTGTGCGCGAGAGCGAGAAGCGTCTGCTGCGTGGCGTCGAGCTGTTTGATGTCTACGAGGGCAAGAACCTTGAGCCGGGCAAGAAATCGTATGCCATCTCCATCACCCTGCAGGATGATGAGAAGACCCTCCAGGACAAGCAGATTGAGGCGGTCATGGCAAAGATTGTCGCCAATCTCAACAAGCGGCTTGGTGCAACGCTCCGATAAGTGCACAGTTCAAAGTGCAGAGTGCATAGTTTTGATGCCGCAGTTTACATTTAGAAAATAAACGACTAATATATAGAGATATACAATGGGAAGAGCTTTTGAATACCGCAAAGCGAGAAAACTTAAACGCTGGGGTAACATGTCGCGTACATTTACCCGCATCGGCAAGGAAATCACCATAGCCGCCAAGGCAGGTGGTCCCGACCCCGACACCAACCCGCGTCTCCGCGCCCTGATGCAGAACGCCAAGGCCGCCAACATGCCTAAAGACACCGTTGAGCGTGCCATCAAGAAGGCCACCGAGAAGGATGCCGGCGACTACAAGGAAATCGTATACGAGGGCTACGGCCCTCACGGCATCGCCATCGTGGTCGAGGCCGCTACCGACAACAATACCCGCACGGTCGCAAACGTGCGTTCCTACTTCAACAAGCATGGCGGCTCGCTCGGCACTGCCGGCTCGCTGACATTCCTCTTTGACCACAAGAGCGTGTTCAAGATCAAGCCCAAGGATGGCGTGTCGCTCGAGGACCTCGAACTGGAGCTTATCGACTATGGCGTCGACGAGCTGGAGAACGACGAGGAGGAAATCGTGCTCTACGGCGCGTTTGAGGAGTATGCTCACATACAGAAGTACCTCGAGGACAACGGCTTTGAGATCGTAAGCTCCGAGTTTGAGCGCATCCCCAACGACCTCAAGGAGGTCACCGAGGAGCAGCGTGCCCAGATAGAGAAGCTCCTCGACAAGTTTGAGGAGGACGAGGACGTCCAGAACGTCTTCCACAACATGAAGGAAGAGGACTGATACCGCGCGTCCTTTGAATTTTAAGGATACAATGCGGCAGCGCGCCAACATGGTGCGCTGCCGCATTTGCATTTATGATTGGCCATGCGTTATGATTCCAGCAGTTTGCGCAAGTCCTCTATATCCGGCAGGGCTTTTCGATATTTTTCGGGTATACCGGTGCTGGTGCGGTAGGTGGCGACGCCCATTGGCTTGTTGTAGTCCCTTATGGCAAACTCAACGAAAGCCTTATTCATGTCGCGGCAAAGGATTATACCGATTGATGGATTCTCGTGAGGTTTCTTTACGAATTGGTCGAGAGCTGAAAGATAACCGTTTAGTTGCCCTAAATATGGTATCTTGAATTTGCCGGCTTTCAGTTCCACGGCTACGAGGCAGTTAAGCTCCCGGTTGAAGAACAGGAGGTCTATAAACATATCTTCTCCAGCAACCGTGACGCGATATTGATTGCCTACAAAAGTGAAATCATTGCCAAAGGTCATTATGAAATTTTTGACATTTGCCACAATTTGTCTCTCTACCAATCGCTCGTCGATATCGTCATCGTCTTCCCCTATTCCCTCGATATTTATAAAATCCAGCAAATACTCTTCTTTGAAGGTTTTTGTCGCTTTTATAACCTGCAATTTTTGAGGGAGGGTCTTTTCAAAATTATTTGGGAGATTGCCAAGCTGTAAGTATAGGCCCGATTTGATATTGTCGCGTAGGGTGTACTTGTCCCATGAATGACACACGCTGGCATGTATATAAAATATGCGTTCTTTTAGCGTGGCGGTTTTGCTCAGTATCTCTATATGATGAGAAAACGGCAACATGGTAAATTCATTCCAGTTTAATTCATCAGCCGACGGCTGACGAATTAGTGTGAGCAACAGTTTTTCGTCTACCTGCTGCAAATCATCAGCCACCGGCTGACGGTTTATGACAGGTTGCCATTGCTCATAAAATGTGCGCATGTTGCGTAATGAGGTTTCCGAAAAGCCCCTTAATCCGGGAAGTTCCCTTTGTAACCCATCGGATATCGCTGCAATTGCGCCTTTGCCCCAATTCCCTCTTGAGTTTTTGGATATGTATTTCCCGACAGCGTAAAAGAGAGATAGCATCTCGCGGTTTACTCTCGATGCGGCACGGTATTGGCTGCGTTGTATCGCCTCTTTTATTGCCGATATATCGGCGGCGTATTGTCTGATTTCTTTCATGGCGGGGAGCGAATATGAAGATATGTAAAGATACACAAAAATTTGGGAGTGCCCATTGTTTTATTTATTATCTTTGTGGTGAATGTCGTAAAATCATTTAACGTCATGGAGAAGATTGAGATAAGCGAGGTATATCGCGCGGCGCGCGTGCTGAAGGATGTCGTGCGCCATCCCCACCTGATTGCGGCGCCGCGTATCACCGACCGCTGCCAATTGTATCTTAAGCCCGAAAACCTGCAGTATACAGGCTCGTTCAAACTGCGCGGGGCCTATTACAAGATTTCACAGCTCTCCGACGAGGAGAAGGCACGCGGCGTGATAGCCTGCTCGGCGGGCAACCATGCTCAGGGCGTGGCGTTTGGCGCCACACACAATGGCATCCGCTCACTCATATGCCTTCCCGAGGGGGCACCGCTCTCCAAGGTCGAGGCCACCAAGGGCTACGGCGCGGAGGTGTGCCTTGTGCCGGGGGTCTATGATGACGCCTATCGTCGAGCCGTAGAGTTGCAGAAGGAGCATGGCTACACGTTTGTGCACCCCTTTGACGACCCGCTCGTCATCGCGGGACAGGGCACTATCGGCCTTGAGATACTGGAGGAGATGCCCGATGTCGATGCTGTCATCGTGCCTATCGGTGGCGGCGGTCTCGCCTCGGGCGTGGCGTTTGCCATAAAGTCGCTCAGCCCCGGTGTCAAGGTCTACGGCGTGCAGGCCGAGGGTGCGCCGAGCATGGCGCAGTCGGTCGCCGACGGCAAGATAGAGCGTCTCGACAGCGTGCAGACCATCGCCGATGGCATAGCCGTAAAAGAGCCGGGCGTCAACACGTTTGCGATGTGCAGCCGGTGGGTCGACGAGATTGTCACCGTGACTGACGAAGAGATAGCCGCCGCGATACTCGCCCTTATCGAGCAGCAGAAGCTCGTGGCCGAGGGAGCAGGCGCCGTTGCCGTGGCAGCTGCGATGTTTGGCAAGGTGCCTGTCGACGGCAAGAAGGTTGTCGCCCTTGTAAGTGGAGGCAATATAGACGTGACTATACTGAGCCGCGTCATAACGCGCGGTCTCACCAAGAGCGGGCGCAACTGCATCATCACCGTAGATCTCTCCGACCGTCCCGGCCAATTGGCGGCAGTGTGCGGTGTCATCGGCTCGCTTGGAGCAAACATCATCTCGGTCACCCACGAGCGCACCACCGGCAGCAAGCAAATCAACGGGTGCACCCTGCGCATCGTAATGGAGACCCGCAACGAGGAGCACATCGAGCATATAAAGCAAGGGCTTGCCGAGGCGGGGTATACCGTATTGTAAGTGCAAAGTTCAAAGTGCACGGTTCAGAGTTAAGTGCCTATAAGTCGAATATGGCCAATAGGTCTAATAGGCCTGTTAGCCTTATTTGGCCTATTGGACTTATTAGACCCATAAAATTGACCAGTATGCAATCAGATAACGATAAGACACTATATGTCACCGACATGGACGGGACGTTGCTGGGACCAGACTCGCGTGTCGACAAGGAGTCGGCGGCGATAATCAGCGACTTGACGCGGCACGGGGCATTGGTGACGGTGGCGACAGCCCGCACTCCGGCTACCGTGGAGCCGCTGTTGGCACATACGGCGACCGCGCTTCCCGCCATAGTGATGACCGGTGCAGCTGTGTGGCTGCGCGACTTGCGGCGGTATGACGACGTGTGCTGCCTCGCACCCGAAGTCTGCGATGCCATAGGCGGCCTGTTCCGCTCCCACAATGTCGAGCCGTTTATCTACACTGTCGGCGATGACGGTATCCTTGAGGTGTTCCGCAACGGGACGCTATCGGCCAAGGACAGGCGGTTTGTCGACGAGCGTGCACGCTTAGGACTTAAACGGTTCTGCTTTGACGACATTCGCGCTTCGGGCTGCGTGATGCCCAACACGGTACTTTACTTTGCCATGGGGCCTCTCGACCGCATCAACTGTCTCGCCGCCGATCTTGAGGCGACCGGGTGCTGTGCCGTCTCATGCTATGTCGATATTTTCGGCAACGATACCGGCATCCTTGAGGTATTTGCCCCCGGGGTGTCGAAGGCTGCGGCGATAGGGCGTCTGCGTCATCGTGTCGGAGCCGGCCGTCTCGTGGTTTTCGGCGACAATCTCAACGACCTGCCTATGATGGCGATGGCCGACGTGGCGGTGGCGGTGGAGAACGCCGTGCCTCAGGTGAAAGAGGCCGCCGATGTGATAATCGGACCAAATGCACGCCCGTCGGTGGCACAGTTCATCTACACGGACTACAACGGGCTTCACGCGCAATAAACAGCCGCCACAAGCCGTTTAAGAGGATGTAACACCATTTCCCTTCCGAGCATGAGCAATATCTATGACGCACGCCGTTGGGGCACGATAGGTTTCCTTGTCGTGTCGGTGGCGCTTGTGCTGACATTCCTGTACGTGTCGAGCAACCTCGTGCGCGATCTCTCGGAACAGGAGCGTGCGCGCATGCAGATATGGGCCGATGCCACCCGCGAGATAATACGTGCCGCCGATGACACGACAGCGACCGCCGCGGGCGCCAACGTCGACTTCCTGCTCGGCATCATTGAGGAAAACCGCAATATCCCCGTACTGCTTACCGACGACTACGGGAACATACTGCTCCACCGCAACTTTGACCTCCCCGAGCCGGTCGACAGCCTGCGTCCCTACTACATCTCCGACGCCAATGCTGCGTTCCTGCAACGCAAGCTCTCCAAATTGCGCGAGACTCCCAATGTGATACATATCATCATCACCCCCGGCATGGCGCAGCATCTCTACTACGAGGATTCGCGCCTGTTGCGCAGCCTGAGCTATTACCCTTATATACAGATAACCGTGATGCTCGTCTTCGTGCTCGTGGTGTACTATGCCGTCATCTCCACCAAGAAAGCCGAGCAGAACAAGGTGTGGGTGGGACTTTCCAAGGAGACCGCCCACCAGCTCGGCACCCCCATATCGTCGCTCATGGCATGGATGGAACTTCTTGAGGCCGAGGGGGTGGACCCTGCGACAGTCTCGGAGATGAACAAGGATGTGCAACGCCTCAGCACCATCGCCGCCCGCTTTTCCAAGATAGGCTCGCAGCCGGGCATGGAGAGAGACGACCTCAACCGTGTCGTGCAACGCTCGGCCTCCTACATGTCTTCGCGCATATCCTCGCGCATACGTCTCTCCATCGTCCTTTCCCCGTCGCCGCTCCACGTCGAGCTGTCGGCCCCGCTGTGTGAATGGGTGATGGAAAACCTCATAAAAAACGCTGTGGATGCCATGGAGGGTGACGGCTCAATCACAATCACCACGGGGAGCGACCGTGCCTGTGCATGGGTCGAGGTTGCCGACACCGGCAAGGGTATCTCGCGCAAGCATTTCAAGACCGTATTCAATCCCGGATTCACCACCAAGAAGCGCGGATGGGGCCTGGGGCTGACCCTCGCCAAGCGCATCATCGAGCAGTACCATCACGGCCGCATCTACGTCAAGTCCTCAGAGCCGGGCGTCGGGACGACATTCCGCATCGAGCTGCCCCTAAGGACGGCGTGACATCCTCCATGTGCCCCCGGTAGTGGCGTATACATAGCGCTCGCAGCCCAAAAAATATATGGTCGCGACCGCGAATATGAAATATGCAACGCGTCACATTTATATCCACGCGGTCGCGACCATACATTTTGGCGATTATATGCCAAAAATGACGGTTAATACGCCAAAACGACGATCAATCGCTATCGTATTGCGAGCTTGAGGGTGTGCTGACGGTCGGGCGTGGCGAGCGTGGCGGTGTATATGCCAGGCACGATGCCGCGAAGGGGGAGGACGGTGCCTTCCTGTGGTATTATTCCGTCAAGCAGTGTGGTGACTGTGCGGCCCTGCATGTCGCGTAGCGTGACAGTGACATGTGTTCCTGTGAGGCCATTGATGACGAGGCAGCCCTCCTCATATCTCATTGGGTTGTCATTGCCACCGGAGACAGCGGCTATCGCTGTAGGTCGTTGGAACGTAAGGTCATGGTTGAGCCGCTGCACGAGGTACTGCACGCTTTCCGAATTGGTGTCCCCCTCTTTCCACGATGCAATCCAACACTTTGAGTCAGCTACATTATCCACGGATAGGCCGCTGATAGACTGGCTGCTCACGCGCAAGGCAAATCGTCCACTCTGGGTGGTTGCCGCACCCGTCGACTGGTCGAACAGCTGCACGTAGATGTGTTTATCGCCTGTGCCCCACAGCTCTTCTTCGGTGTAGAACAATGCCATGTCGTTGCCGTCGGCGTAGGCTGGAACCGCCTCAGAGATATCCATGCGCACCATAGGTGTGAGTTCGACGGGTTCCTCGTCCCATACGGCGCGTCCCGTCTTGTCGAGGCGTTGTGCACGCAGGCTGTGGTAATTTTGCGAGGCATCGGTCTCGTTCCACAGGGCTATAAACCCGTTGCCGTCAGAAGTGGGGAGCACGTGGCTGTGAAATGCGTCATAGTCCGTGCTGCTGACTCTGACGCCACCGTCGGCGGAGGTGGCGGTGAATCCGAGCTTGCCGTCGGACGTAAGGTAGGTGACGTAGACACTCTCACGCATGTCCTTGTCGCGATCGTCGTCCCACGATGCAATCACTCCCCCGTCGCCAGAGGTGCGTATGTCAAGTTTGGTCCACAGGGGCGTGCGGTTCCAACCGCCATTGTAGATGCACACGTCCTCCCCCCACACGGCATTGCCGTCTCTGTCAATCCTGCGTGCATAAAGGTCGAGGTGTTTGCCGCGTGCGTAGATCAGGATTATGTCGCCGTCAGTGGAATTGACGAGGTAGGGGTATTGAACACCGTCGGAGTCGGTAATTCTCATCGACGCGCTGTCCCATAGCGGCGTGCCGTCTGCGTCGAGCTGTTGCATCTCGATGACGGTATTGCCCGAGGGGACGGTGTGGGTCCACGCAAAGATGTAATTGCCGGTAGTGGGCGACTGTACAATCCTCATCGAGGCATCGAGAGTGTGTCCTATGCCACGGTCAATCGACACCCCGTCGTCGCCCCACAGCATCTCTCCATCGGGGGAAATCTTGTAGATGTTGTAGGTGAGCAGCCCCAACGATGGGTTGAAGTGGCGACAGTCGGGGGAGACGGCGATAGCGTTGCCGTCGTGGTCGACCAGCAGCAGTTGGTTTTCGAGAGTGTAGGAGAGCCCCGGCTCGGAGGCGAATGTCAGCCCTTCGGGCGAAAAAATCCGGTTGCCCATGGCATCAAACGCCTGCACGGCATGGCGGTAGGTTACAATCTGGGCTTCGGGAGCGGTTGTCGGAGACGACAGTACGCTCCACGTCAGGCCTTCGGGGGCGGTAGCGGACTTGATTTCGTATACTCTTGTGCCCTGCGGTACAATGTCAAGGGGAGTTGTGCTCCATTGGGCACTTGCCATGAACGCCGATGCGGCCATGGTTGCAATCATGATGAATCTCATATCGGTCAGTGTATATTTATGACAAAAATAGCGACAAAGGAGGATAATAGGCGTTCAAAATCGTAAAATTGACTTTGGAAGATGTCTTTTTACGATTTTGGATGCTGTTTTTTTGACTGAATGTTACCTTTGCGGGAATATTGCAATCGATTGGCTTATGTCTTTTTTCTCTATCGACAATTTCTGCTATACATCCGCGCTGTTGCTCGTGTTTTCGGGCATCACGGGGGCGGGAGTCAGGTGGTTTCATATGTGCCGTCCCTATGACGAGTGTGGCGGCCGTTTCTATCCGGCCCGTCGGTTGGTGAGTGCATTTTATGCCGGAAACCTGTTGCTGCTTCCCTACTTGTTTGATATCGGCTCTGAATCGGGGTGGATGCTGGCTCGCTCATTCGGCATTATCTATTGCCCGGCGATGTATGCGGCTGTAGGGTTCAAGTATTTTGCCCCCTATGGTGGCGGTCATGGCAGGTGGATTAACGTGTCGGCATGGCTGTCGGTGGTTTTTGTGGCTCTCCTGTCGCTTGTCGCGCTGTTGGCGGTTGCGGGATTTACTGTCCCCGAATGGACTGTCAGGACGCTTGGAGGGATTGCGCCGGTGTTTGGCATTCTCTCATTAAGCTCATTGGCATGGATGTCATGGTGGCTCAAGAGGCTGATTGACCGTTACTGCAACGAGAACTACTCAAATACCGATGACTTTCCCCGATGGTTTGCCCGTGTGATACTCTATCCCGTGGCGGCGTGGATGTTGCTGCTGTGGGGTGTCTACATGCTCGACAATCCGGCAATGACAAGCTGCCTCAAACTGATATACATGCTCATGCTTTGGATATACCTGATTGTGATATTGCATCCACAGCGGTCGGACGTGGTCGATGAGATAAACCGTGCAGCCCGGGAGACGATGGAAGTATCCTTGTCGGCGGGGACTGCCACGTCGGGCGCGACTGCCGACAGGGGAAGCGTTATAGGAATGGCCGTGGGGCCTCAGCCTGAGGGTGTGGAAATATCGCCCGAACTGTCGGAACGCCTGCTTGACAGGCTTGAGGAGGCATTTGTGGCCGACAGGATATACCTTAACCCCAATCTGACGTTACAGGACGTGGCCGACCATATAGGCACCAACCGTACCTATGCGTCGGCGCTCATCGTGAGACACCACGGGTCGTTTATCACCTATGTCAATCGGCTGCGCATAGAGCACGCCTTGAAACTGAGGCAAGGCAATCCGGCGATGACGGTGCAGGAGCTGTTTTCAAGCTCGGGATTCAATACGCGCACAAGCTATCTGAAGTGGCTTAAGGAGTATCTGCGCAACGCCGATAATGACGCGTAGGCAGGCCGCGGCTATTTCTCGCGCATGAATACGTTGATTGGGGTGCCGTGAAAGTCCCAATTGTCGCGTATCTTGTTTTCGAGATAGCGCCGATAGGGTTCCTTGACCCATTGGGGGAGGTTGCAGAAGAATATGAATGTCGGTATAGGCGAGCCTTTGAGCATCGTCACATACTTTATCTTCACGTATTTTCCTTTGTTGGCGGGTGGGGGATAAGCCTCTATGGCCTCGTGCATCACTGTGTTGAGCTGGGATGTGGGGACGATGCGCTTGCGGTTCTGGTAGACCTCGACGGCAGTCTCAAGCACCTTGTAGATACGCTGTTTGGTGAGGGCCGAGCCAAAGATGATGGGGAAGTCGGTGAAGGGGGCGAAACGCTCGCGTATAGCGGCCTCGAAGTGCTTGATTGCGGCCTGCGACTTGTCCTCCACAAGGTCCCACTTGTTGACGCACACGACAAGCCCCTTCTTGTTGCGCTGTATAAGCGAGAAGATGCTCACGTCCTGGCTCTCGATGCCGCGCGTGGCATCAATCATCAGTATGCACACGTCCGACGCCTCGATGGCGCGGATGGAGCGTATCACCGAGTAATACTCGATATCCTCGTTGACTTTGGTCTTCTTGCGGATGCCGGCGGTGTCGACAAGGTAGAAGTCAAAGCCAAACTTGTTGTAGCGTGTGTATATGGAGTCGCGTGTCGTGCCGGCTATGTCGGTCACGATGTTGCGTTCCTCTCCTATGAACGAGTTGATGATGGAGGACTTGCCGGCATTGGGGCGTCCTACGATAGCAAACTTTGGGATGTCATCGAGTTTTTCCTCCTCGTCGTCAACCTCGGGAAGGTCCTTGACCACCTCGTCGAGCAGGTCGCCCGTGCCGTAGCCGCTGACGGCTGAAACGGGGTAGGGTTCGCCCAAACCGAGGGCGTAGAACTCGGCGATGTTATAGAGCCAGTCGTTGGAGTCGACCTTATTGGCCACGAGTATGACGGGCTTCTTGGAGCGGCGGAGTATCTCGGCCACGTGGTCGTCGAGATCGGTGACGCCGTTCATGGCGTCGACCACGAAGAGTATCACGTCGGCCTGCTCTATAGCGAGATGCACCTGCTTGTTGATTTCGCCCTCAAAGATATCCTCCGAGTTGACCACCCAACCGCCGGTGTCAACGATTGAAAACTCCTTGCCGGCCCAGTCGACCATGCCGTACTGGCGGTCGCGTGTCGTGCCGGCCGTCTCGTCGACAATCGCCGTGCGTGTCTGCGTCAGGCGGTTGAAAAGCGTCGACTTGCCCACATTGGGGCGTCCTACTATTGCTACAAGTCTACCCATCCTTATTTAAGTTCAAAGTTCATAGTGCACAGTTCATAGTTTTGGAGTGCACAATTCTTAGTGTACAGTGTCGGGATTATCCGTTTGCTGTCGGCTGAATATTAATTATCTGCAAATTTAACACAAATCATTGTAATCTCCAACGGCTCAACTCTGCACTCTGCACTTTGAACTGTGCACCGCTCGTTCGGCTATATCGAATAGCTATTCGATATAGCCGAACGAGCGGAGTTTGTTCTCGCGGTTGCGCCAGTCTTTCTCGACCTTGACGAAAAGCTCGAGGTAGACTTTTTTGCCGAAGAATGTCTCGATATCCTTGCGCGCCTCGGTGCCGGTCTTTTTCAACTTGGCGCCTCCCTTGCCGATAAGGATGCCTTTTTGTGTATCGCGCTCGACGTATATCACGGCCATGATGTGGATGGCGTTTTCCTTCTCGTCAAATTTCTCGACGATGACCTCGGCCGAGTAGGGCACTTCCTTCTCGTAGTTGAGCAGTATTTTCTCTCGGATTATCTCGGTGACAAAGAATCGTGCCGGCTTGTCGGTCAGGGCGTCCTTGCCGAAGAATGGCGGCGACGGCGGCAGCAACTCCACGATGCGGTTCATGAGGTTCTCTACGTTGAAATGCAGCATCGCGCTGATGGGGAACACCTCGGCCTTGGGTAGCAGCTCCTTCCATTTGGCTATGATGGCTTCCAGTTCCCCCTGCCCCTTGAGCAGGTCGACCTTGTTGATGACCAGGAGCACAGGTATTGTCTCCTGTGCCACCTTGGCGAGGAAGTCGGCATTCTTGGTGGGGTCTTCGACGACATCGGTCACGTAGAGCAGGATGTCGGCGTCGGTGAGTGCGCTTTTGGAAAATTCGAGCATACTCTCCTGGAGCTTGTATTTGGGCTTCAGCACTCCGGGAGTGTCGGAGAAGACAATCTGGTACTCGTCGGTGTTGACAATGCCCATGATGCGGTGGCGTGTGGTCTGGGCCTTTGAGGTGATTATGCTCACGCGTTCACCCACGAGGTCGTTCATGAGGGTCGATTTCCCTACATTCGGGTTGCCTACGATATTGACAAAGCCCGCTTTGTGCTGTTGTTCGCTCATAATAAGAGGTAAATATTGATTGCTATAGGATAAAACAAAAATAGCATCCGTAAAGATGCTATTTTTGATATTCTTAACTCCATGTGGCGCCTTATGCTACAGGTCCCATATGACGTAGAGGGCACCCCATGTGTATCCTGCGCCAAAGGCGGTGAGTATCATCTTGTCGCCCTTGTGTAGACGGTCTTTGTACTCGTCGATGCACAGGGGGATGGATGCCGCGCTCGTGTTGCCGTAGTGCTCGATGTTGACAAGCACCTTGGCGGGGTCGATGTGTGCGCGGTCGGCCACTGCCTCGATGATGCGGAGGTTGGCCTGATGGGGCACGAGCCAGTTGACGTCGTCCATCGTCAGGTTGTTGCGGCGTGCCACGTCGAGGCTCGATGTGAGCATGTTGGTGACAGCGTGCTTGTAGACTGCGCGGCCATCCTGATAGATGAAGTGCTCGCCGGCCTCCACTGTCTCGTGTGTGGCGGGATGAACCGAGCCGCCGGCTTTCATCAGCAGGTGCTCGCAACCCTCGCCGTCGATGTGGAATACACCGTCCATGATGCCGACTTCCTTCTCTGTCGGCTCAAGCAGCATAGCGGCTGCGGCGTCGCCAAAGAGGGGGCATGTCGAGCGGTCGGCATAGTTGACCATCGAAGACATCTTCTCGGCGGCCACTACCACGACTTTCTTGTACATCCCCGAACGGACATAGGCCGCACCATCCTGCAACGCTACAAGGAATCCCGCGCAAGCGGCCTGCAGGTCGTAGGCATAGGCGTTTTTCAGCCCGGTGTGATAGGCTATAATAGAGCCTGTCGAGGGGAAGCGGTAGTCGGGGTTTGAGGTGGCGCATATCAGCAGGTCGACCTCCTCGGCCTTTGTGCCGGTCGACTCCATAAGCCGTTCCACGGCCTTTATGCCGAGAAACGAGGAGCCTACGCCATCCTTCTTTAGGATGCGGCGCTGCTTGATGCCCACACGGGTGGTAATCCACTCGTCGTTTGTGTCGACCATCTTCGACAGCATGTCGTTGTCGAGGATGTCTTCGGGGACATATGATGCTATGCCCGATATTCTTGCGTTAAGCATTTCGCGTAGTGCTTATACTGTAGCGTCCTTTTCGATAGCGACCTTGCCACGGTAGTAGCCACACTCGCCGCATACGGTGTGGTATACGTGCCATGCGCCACAGTTGGGGCAGAGAGCCAGGGTGGGAGCCACGGCCTTGTCGTGGGTTCTACGCTTTGCTGTTCTTGTCTTTGATTGTTTGCGTTTAGGATGTGCCATTTTACTTTATTGTTTTTAATTTTTTATCTCTTGTCCTGTCAGTTGACCTGACTTATGTTTTCAGTTGTTGTCGCCGTCATCGCCCTTGAGGCCCTCCAACGCGCTCCATCGGGGGTCGGTCGGAGTCTCCTCGGCAGAGTCGATTTCGTCGAGTATCTCCTCTTCCATCTCGCTATCCTCGTCGTCGGCTATGCGTGCGCGGTGCTTGTTGAGCTTTCCGCTCATGGCGCGGTTGCATTTGCCGGGGGCATGGACGTGTTTCAACGGTATCGCCAGCTCCACTGTGTCGTATATCAGGTAGGACACGTTGAGGTAGTTGTCGCTCTCGGGGATTTCCAACAGGTCGTCGGTGTCGTCGTTGTAGTCTGCGCCATATTTCACCGTGATATGGTAGGTAGTGTCGATTTCATGCTGCATGTTGTCGAGACAGCGGTCGCAGATGAGCGTCACTTCGCCTGTTATCACAAATGTCAAGTCGTACATCTCACCGCGATTTTCCACCGTGAGGCGTACGTTCAAGTCGGCGCCATGGACGTCTGAGCTTTCCATATTGATGAAAAACTGCTTGTCCAAATGGTAGTCAAACTCTTGGCTACCAATGGGCATAGACTTCAATGGGAGCTTAAATTCCGAGAACTTTCCCATAGCTGTTTGCGTTAAAACGCCGCAAAGTTAGGCATATTCCTCAACATAATCAACTATTTGCACACTTTTTTTGTTGTCGCCGTCACTCGTATAGGGTGGGGTCGGGAAGGCCCGCGAGGAAGAATGCCTCGCGCCGCTCGACGCATGTGCCGCATCGGCCGCAATGGCGCTCGCCGCCTTTGTAGCAAGAGTAGGTGTGGGCGAAGTCGAGTCCATGGGATGCGCCACGGGCGGCTATTTCGGCCTTTGTGAGGCTTGTATATGGGGCATATAGGCGTATGCCGTCATACGTGCCTGCGGCGATGGCCGAGTCCATCGCCCCGACGAATGTCGGGCGGCAGTCGGGATATATGGCGTGGTCGCCGGCATGGTTGGCAATCATGACGCGCTGCAGGCCACGGCTCTCGGCAAGCCCGGCTGCCACGGCAAGCATTATTCCGTTGCGGAACGGTACGACGGTCGAGCGCATGGACTGGTCGGTATAGTTGCCCTCGGGTATGGCGTCGGCTCCGCTAAGCAACGAGCTGTCAAAGTATTGTCCCATAAAGTCGAGAGGTATCTCCAGCCACTCGATGCCGAGACGCCCGCAGTTGTAGCGGGCACACTCGGCCTCGCGTCGGTTGTGGTTGGAGCCATATTGGAATGTGACGGCAAGGGCTATCTCGTCGCGGTATTCGTAGAGCATCGAGGTGGAGTCCATGCCGCCCGACAATACCAACAGGGCGTTTTTTAGTTCAGAATTCATAGTGCAAAGTTCACAGTTATTGGGTCTATTAGACCTATTGGTCCTATTGGACTTATCTATAGGTCTAATAAGTCTAATATGCCATTATAGGTCTAATATTTCGAGCATTGCTGGAGGAGGCGTGTGCGGGCCATCTCCTGATGGTCGTCATCGCCGTAGTTGGCAAATGGATAGATGGAGATGCCGCCGCGCGGGGTGAACAGCCCGATGACCTCGATATAGCGCGGGTCCATCAGGCGCACGAGGTCTTTCATGATGATGTTCACGCAGTCCTCGTGGAAGTCGCCGTGGTTGCGGAAGCTGAAGAGGTAGAGTTTCAGGCTCTTGCTCTCGACCATCCGCTCGCGGGGTATGTAGTTGATGATTATCCGCGCAAAGTCGGGCTGTCCCGTCTTTGGGCAGAGGGATGTGAACTCGGGGCAGTTGAATGTCACGAGATATTCGTTTTCGGGGTGCTTGTTGGGGAATGTCTCAAGCACTTCGGGTGCATATTGGTCGGGGTAGCGCGTGGCGGTGTCGCCGAGCAGCGTCACCCCTTGGAGGTCGTCTTTATCACGCATCTTGTGTAGTGCAAAGTTCAAAGTTCAGAGGTCAAAGTTATTGGGCCTATAAGGTCTATTTGACTTATCGGACTTATCTACAGGTCCAATAGGGCTAATAGGCCTCATAAGGCATCAGTCTATCTTGGTCACTTTGAGGCGGTCGCCGGTCTCGCGGGCTATGGCGCGGTAGTAGTCGTCGCTGTAGCCGCCGAATATCGGCGATGCGGGCAGCCCTGTGGATGTGCGCTGGAACTCGCCGTCTTTCTCGCGCTTGATGTTGCCGTCGAGGTATTTCACGAGCAGGTAGTCGCCAAGCTGCTTGTAGCGGGCGGTCGAGCTGTCGGCCATGCGGTGGGAGAAGTCGTTGAGCATCTTTACGGCCTTTTCCTGCTCCCCGCTTTGGCACAGGGCGGTCGCCCACGGCTCAATCTCGGCCACGCCGGCGGCAAAGCCGTCCTCAAGCTCGCGTTGCACGCGGCGTATGTCGGGTATCATCTGAGAGTAGCGGTTGTAGGCCTGGTTGGCGACAAAGTTGTTGACCCAGAACGACGAGTCCCACGAGATGTTGTAGAGGTCGCCGTTGCCCGGCTCGAATGCGCGTGGCGGGGTGGTGACGCAGCAGTAGATGGGGACGTAGAGGGTGGTGTTGGTGTCGTCGGTGCCAAACCACAGCACACCCTTCATCGGTGCGGGCACGTGGTCGCGCATCTGAGCCACGAATGTGAACGCTGTCTGCTGGGTGGCTATGGCGCGCTCGTTGGTATACTCCACCGAGTCGACGGTAAACGTCATCGGACGCCAGCGGTATGGCACTTTATACGGTCCGGCGCCTGGGTCGCGAGTCATGTCGAACGGGGTATCCTCAAAATGGTCGCGCATCGCCTCCTGCATGTCACGCACCGACAATTTGCGTTCGGGCTTCACCCACAGGGGCAGAGGCTCACCCTCGCCGCGCATCACCCACGGCAGGTAGCGGTCCATGTCGGAGCGGTAGCGGTTGTAGAACGACCACACACGGGCGTCGCAGCCACGCAGGGCACTGAAGTCGGTCACGGCATATGCACGCGAGAACGAGAAGTCGCTGTCCTTGCCGTCAAAATAGCCCATCTTGCGGGCAAACGTTATGACGTCGGGCGAGTAGAGGCAGTTTTCGGGGTCGTTGAGGGGGAATTGGTGTATGCGCGAGTGGTTGGCATGGCCGGCTATGCAGTCGTCGGGCACGCGGCGTGCCACCCATACGGCACCGCGCTCCTTGCCACCCTTTCCTATCATCTCCATGATCCACGCCTCCTTGCCGTCGGCAATGGAGAATGACTCTCCCTCGGAGTAGTAGCCGTGGTCGCGCACGAGGTCGGTCATCACTTTTATAGCTTCACGGGCCGTGCGGGCGCGCTGTAGGGCGATGTATATTAGCGAGCCGTAGTCGATGACGCCGGTGGAGTCGGCAAGTTCCTCGCGGCCACCCCACGTGCTCTCGGAGATGGACAGCCCGTGCTCGTTCATGTTGCCGATGGTGGCATAGGTGTGGGCCACCTCGGGTATCTCGCCGAGGTGCTTGCCGGTGTCCCACTCCACGACCTTGCGCATCGCGCCACGGGGATGGTCGGCGGCGGGTTGGTTGTATAGCTCACCGTAGAGGCTGTGGGAGTCGGCGGCATATGTGATCATGACACACGAGTCGGCGGTGGCTGCGCGCCCCGCAAGGAGGCTCGTGCACGCGTCGGCCGCAAGGGCGTTTGCCGCCATGGCGGCTATGAAAGCGGTTGTTCTTCTGAGCATTGCAGTTGTGATAATAAGGAAATTAAATATCGCAAAGATAGCCAACATTTGCCATTGTCCGCAACATAAAAATATATAATATCGCGGATTAGGCCTGAAATCGTGTCATCGGCGCGCCGTGATGTGGAAGCATGACTGGCGGCGCTCATACTTGACGTAGCAGCGTCCCGAGTCGCGGTAGGCGAGCAGGATTTCGCCCAAAAGATTCTTGAGGTCTTCCTGGGTGCGTGCCACGGTGTTGGCCGAGTCGCAGATAAACTTGAAGTAGGAGATGTCAAATGTCGTTCCAAACTGATGGGCCGACGTGTCGACGGCGTTGCGGTTGCGGCGGCGCAGGCGTGCCACGGCGGCGCGTGTGCGCAGCACGCTTGTCACCTTGACGCGGTAGTCGCCCCCGCCGCGTGCGCGGAGCGTGTCACGGAACGAGCGGCCTATGTCGTGGAGCAGTGTCGCGGCCTCGGGGACAAGGTAGGGGAGCGAGTGGGTGAGGGAGTCGACGTAGAAGTCTCGGCATGAGGCGATGTGTACGACGGGACGCTTGGCGTTCCACGCCTGTGATGTCCGCTCTATAGGGTCGATGCCGAGGTCTATTGCCGCTTGCAGGTGGATATAGTTGCTGTCATTGAACGTGCGGCCAAGGTAGCCCACGCGCCCCACGCGCAGACGGACACAGCCGTTGTCGGGCATCGAGTCCTGGCACACACGGTGGATGGCTGCGGAGTCGCCGTGTGCGGCAATCAGGTCGAGCGGTTCTACGGCGGCCACGGGATGCTCCGAGGCGCATGAGCAGCCGGTCAATATGGCGGTTGCCGCGATAGCTATGATTGGTTGGAGTCTCATAGAGGTAAGGAAGTGTAATATCTTATAGGGGCAATAGTAGGATTAATAGGTCTAATAAGTCAAACAGGCCTTTTATAGGGCTTATAAGGCTTATTAGCCCTATTGGACTTATTGATTGGTGAGGCTTTGGTAAAGGTTGCGGCATCCGTCCTGCAGCAGGTCGAGCACCAGCTCAAAGCCCTCGGCGCCCTCGTAGTAGGGGTCGGGTATATGGTCGTAGCGGGTGCACGGGGTCCTCACATAGTCGATCATCTCGACAATCTTGGCCTCATCCTCCACCGTAGGCGCGAGGCGGCGCAGATTGTCGCGGTTGGAGCGGTCCATCGCCACTATGAGGTCAAACCGCGAGAAGTCATCGGCCGTGACGCGGCGGCTGCGGTGGGTCAGTTCAAGGCCACGTCGCCGGGCATGGACGCGCATACGCTGGTCGGGAAGGTCTCCGGCGTGTCCGCCGTAGGTTCCCGCCGAGTCTATGACCCAACGGTCGCTCTCGCCGGCTTCGTCGACGATGGCTTGCAGGATGCCTTGGGCTGCCGGGGAGCGGCATATGTTGCCCAGGCACACAAACAGTATCTTATGCTTTTCCATTGCAGGGTTTATAAGTACTTATAATGACTTATATGAATTTATAATGATTTATAAGTTACCGCGACATTAGCACAGGTCGCGGAATATGTCGAGGGCGGTCTTGATTTCCTCCTCGGATGCGGTGCAGTCGATGACGACGTCGCCCACCTGGCGCAGGAGGGTGAAGTTGATTTCTCGGCCACGGTTTTTCTTGTCGTGGTGCATCAGTTCAAGCAGGGTGGGGTAGTCGTCGCACGATAGCTCAAACGTGCCGTAATGCTGCTTGACGTAGGCGGCAAACCGGTGCAGCTCGTCGCTCGGGAATCCCTCCTTGAGGTGGGAGAGTATCAGCTCCACGACAAGTCCCCATGCCACGGCATATCCGTGGGGCACGCGGTCGCTGCGCTTCATCGACAGGCTCTCGAAGGCATGGCCTGCCGTATGCCCTAAGTTGAGTGCACGTCGCAGGCCGTGCTCGGTTGGGTCCTCGATGACGATGCGCTTTTTCACCTCCACGCTCTCGCGCAGCAGGTCGAGCAGGCGGCCGTTGTCGGCATGGGTCACGTCATAGTCGAGCAGGCGGTGATAGATGGCCGGCCCGTCGATAAGCCCGTGCTTGAGCATCTCGGCGTAGCCCGACAGCAGTTCGTGGACGGGGAGGGTGGAGAAAAACAGGGTGGATATGACCACGGCATCGGCCTCGTTGAAGACTCCGACCTCGTTTTTAAGCCCCATGAAGTTGATGCCGGTCTTGCCGCCGACTGCGGCATCGACCGCCCCGAGGAGGGTGGTGGGAATATTTATGAAGTGGATGCCGCGCTTGAATGTCGAGGCGGCGAAACCGCCGATGTCGGTCACCATGCCGCCTCCGAGATTCACCATCACGGCGCGGCGTGTTGCACCACCCTCGACGAGGGCACGCCATATCGACGACAGCGACTCGATGTCCTTGTTCATGTCGCCCGACTTGATGCATATCACCTTGGCGTCCTTTATCGCAGGCGATTGCTCGGCAAGGCGCGGGAGCACAAAGTACTGGGTGTTGACGTCCACGAGCACAAACAGCTGCGCCGGGTCGGTGTCCGAGACGAGCCGGCCGACGGCCTCGGCGACGTTGTTTGTGAATATGAGTTCCTGATGTTTTTCCATATTGTTCGATATTTGCATAGCTTTATAATGTTACATAGCACCTTTACCTACAACAATTCCTGACGGTGAAAAGTTGCAGCAGCAGTGCCGGCAGGTCGGCTGCGAGCGCCACCATCGAGTCGTAGATGACCGTCGCGCCGGCCCGCTCCATCTCCTCGCGCGGGATGGGGCCGGTGGTGACGGCAATGGTGAACGCGCCCGAATCGGCCGCGGCTTTCACACCGAGCGGGGCGTTCTCTATGGCTATGGCCTGCGACGGCTTGACGCGCGCTATCTGCATGGCGCGGATGAACGGCTCGGGGTGAGGCTTGCCGTGGGTGACGTCGCGCGAGGTGACGCGCATCTCCGGCAGAAAGGCTCCCGGGAAGTCGGTGTCGAGGCGCGAGATGAGCGACGACTGGCCCGACCCGGTGACGAGCACGCGGCGCAGCCCCGCCTCCATAAGCACTCCGAGCATCTCGCGGGCACCCGGCATCGGGCGTGGCGGCTCCATGGCGGCAAACAGCTCGGTCTTGCGGCGGTAGAGCCGCTCCTTCTCCTCGTCGGTGGCATCGCGTCCGTAGGCGCGTTGGAAGAGGATGTCGAGTGTCGATGCGCCGGTGCGTCCCTCGTATAGGTAAAACTCCTCACGCGTAGACAGGATGCCTATCTCGTCGGCGAGAGTGTGCCACGCCAGCGAGTGGCCGCCCATAGAGTCGTAGAGCGTGCCGTCCATGTCGATGAGGGCGGCAAGCGGCTCCATGCGCTCGAAGTGGTGGGTGCGCAGGTGGCGCAGTATGGTGTCGTGCAGTGATGTCATCGTTTTTTCTTGTTCTTGTTGCGTTTCTTGTCGGTTGCCGCCGGCTCTGGCGGCACCGGGGGCGCGTCAAGCACTCCCTGCTTTATCAGGGCGAGCGAGTCGGCGTGGGATATTGTGTCGGAGGAGACGTCGTAGGATTGCCGTCCCGTGCCGCGCACATTCAGTCCGCCGAGCCTTGCCGACCGTGCCCCGCGACGGAACACGCGCTCTATCTCGTTGAGCAGGTTGATGCGGGTCGTGTCGACCACAGCCACCGATGTTGATGCCATGCCTTCCTTGTAGCGTGCCTTGCCGACACGTATCTTCATCTTGTCGGCATTGCCGCCGATATTGATGCCAAACTTGAACGGCAGCGGTGACTTCAACACCGAGATATGGTAGTTGAGGTTGAGGGCCAGGTCGTTGTAGCCCATCACGCCGAGGCGGTAGCGGTCGATGTCAAAGACAAACGGGAACAGCTCGAGCATCGAGTTGCGCACCACCATCTCGGCCTCCATGTGGTCTATCATATTGCGGTCTTTTTGCTTGAAAAACAGCCATTTGCCGAGCGTACGGAAAGTCTCGCCGTCCATCAGCACGAGGCTGTCGCCCGACAGCTTGATGGCGGCGTTGAGTGTAGGCATCTGGAAGTTCATCGCCGAGTCGAGGTCGGCGGTGGCGGCGACATCGGCATTGACTGTTCCGGCGAAGTCCCGCAGCAGCGGCATCAGGGAGTCTACCTGCGGTATAAGCCCGATTGCCTCCTTGAGGTCGACATCACTGAGCTGCATCCCGAAGCCGAAACGCACGTCCTTCTTGGTCGGTGCCGAGTAGAGTGCTGTCAGTTCGGCGCGTCCCACGTTGGTGCGGGCCTGTAGGCGGCGCAGGTTTACGGCCCCGTCGCGCATCAGCACCGAGCCTTTGAAGTCGTTGAGTGCAAGGTCGGTGTAGAGTATCGTGTCGGCAGCCACGCGCATGGAGGCGTCAATGTTGTAGGGGACGATAAAGGCTGCCGAGACTGTGTCGGAGGCTGTAGCCTCGACCACGGCCTCAAGGTCGCCGTCATCCTCTATCGCCGAGAAGTCATGGGCGGTTGTCGCTTCTTTTTCGGCGAAGGCGGCTCCCGAGAAGACGGCGAGCGACAGCTGATTGACGTCAATCATTCCGCTGCGGGAACGCAGCCTTATCTTCAGGTCGGCGTTGCGCTTGGATGTAAGGAAGCGGCTGATGTTGGAGATGGTGCCGCTGATGGTAAAGTCGCTCTTGCCTGCCGTATACTTGACGTCGCGGAATGTCACCGAGTCGGTGGTAAACCGCATGTTGAAATTCTCGATGCGGTTGCGCAACGGGAAATAGGGGGTCATGAGCCGTCCCCGTGTGGCGGTCAGTGTACCTTGCATGTCGAGACGCCGCAACAGTCGCCGCATCGGGCGGTCGAGGCGCATGTCTATCTTCTCCATCCCCACGGTGGAGCTATCGATGGCCGCTCTCACGTCGGCGTTGCGCCGACGTCGGGCCATGCGCGCCGAGTCGGAGGCGCGGGGCTTGATGAAGGCGTGGAGGTCAAAGTCCCCCTCGCGGAGGGTCAGGCGGTTGAGGCGGTCGATATAGCGTATGCGCCGCGCTTTCATGCCGAGGGTCAGTTCGGGCAGTTTGCCGTTACCTTCATGGCGGCGCAGGACGGCGCGAGCCGAGATGTCGCGCAGGCGTATCTTCACCGAGTCGGGCGCGGTCATATCCATGCGCTCGAAGCGGAACGAGCCGCCCATCGGAGTCACCTGCGTGGTGTCGAATGACGCGGCGGTGTTGAGGCATCCCACGCCGGCGTGTAGCCCGCGCATGGCGATGTCCATCCCGTCATATCCCACCGACATGGTGTCGACCTGCAGCGAGGCCGTCAGCAGCGAGTCGGCGCGGTGTCCTCCAGGGAGGGAGATGGCGTCGTTGGCGCCGAGGCGCAGGCGTGCATCGCGGGTGTAGAAGCGGGTGGGCACGCTGTCGGCGGTCGTGTAGGCAAAGTCGCGCAACTCGACGTGGCCCGTGAGCCTGACGCGGTTGAGGTGGCTTTTCATCACGTCGGCGAGCGAGAACGCAAATTCACTGTCGGCCGACAGACGGCCTGCGATATCGCCCGGTATAAGCGGGCGCAGCCTCGGTGGGAGACGGTTGAAGTCGACGCGCCCCTGGAAATGCCCCTCGATGCGGGGATTGCTCACGAGCCGCGTGGCGTGTCCCGTGAGGGTGAAGTCGGTGCCGAGGCGGCGGTAGGCGAGCCGCCGCAGGGTGACGGTCGAGCGGTCGGGCCGCTTTCCGTCGATGTTGGCCGTGAGGTCGAGAGCGAGATTATCGACGTGCATGTCATGTCCCACATGCAGGTCGCCGTCATGCAGCCGCAGCTCGGCCTCCACGTCGGGCAGCACATCCTTGCCGGGACGGTAGGGGGACGTGAGCGCGGCCATGGCCGACAGCCGTGCTGTCGTGCGTATTTGCGGCATATCCTTGGGCAGCAGGGCAGGGGGGACGGCGGCGATAAGGGCCTCCACGGGCGTCTCGGGCAGCTCTATCCGCGCACGGTCGATGACCATATCCTCCGACAGGTCTATGTCGGCCGACAGGCGTGCCGACACGCCGTTGACTGTCGCGGTAAACTCCTTGAAGCCCACCACTAACGGATGCCGCGGACTCCACGCCACCATGCCGTCGGTGGCGAGCGTCAGGCTGTCGATGGCTATGTCGCGGTCGCCGTAGCTCATGGTCCAGCGTCCCAATGACAGGCGGTAGCCGTCAAATGCCGCCGCAACGCCGACGAGGGTCGTGTCCCTCACCGTGGCCGTGGAGTCGCGCAGCCCCGTTATCATGAGGCCACCGCCATCGGTTGCGCGAGCATCGTGTAGCACAAGGCTCATATCCCCCAGGCGTGCCGACAGCCGGCGAGGTTCCACGATGTGGAATTGCCCCAACGAGATATCGGGTATAAGGGTCGGGCCGCTTTCGGTCGTGTTGGACGGGAGGCGCAGGATATTGAAGTTGCTTGTCGAGTCATTGAGTGCCACGGCGTTGACCATCGGGCGGCGCACCTCCACGTCGGTGATGCGTATCTTGCCGGTGAGCAACGCGGCGAGATTCACCACCCCGTGCATATGCTCCACCTCAAGGAGCGAGTCGGCGTTTTCAATCCCTGTTCCCGCGAGGTCTACCCCCCGCAGCCCGTTAGAGATGACCGACAGCGAGTCGATGTTGACCCGCCCGTGAGGGAATGTGCGCCACACGGTCAGCTCCACGCGTCCCACCGTCAGGCGTCCGTCGATATAGGGGGCGGCGACCTGCTCCACAAGCGGTGTCAGCCGCTCGGGTGTCAGTATCCACACCACGGCCCCGAGCAGCAGTGCCATCAAGGCCACAATACCGCCGACAGTCCATGCCGTCACCACAAGCACACGCCGCCACCATGGCCGTCGGCGCCTTGCAGGCATAGGTGTCTGTTCCGTCGGTATATCCTTTACTTCTTCCATTATGTACCTCCTCGTCAAATCAAATGCAAAGTAAGCAATTTTGCGCAAAACCGCCAAGCCCCGCTCTCAGCCCGCACAAGTTTTCAGACATAGCAGGTTGTCAGACATAAGTACATAGGTACATAGGGCTACGCGACGCGGGACTTTACTGCGTAGCCCTATGTACCTATGTACCTATGTTTGAAATTGTATGAAAAGCTTGAAAAAGGAAGCGCGGCCTCGGGGGAGGTCGCGCTTCGTCGAATCAGAGGTATAGTTTGTGTGTGCTTATCTTACTATCAGGCGTGCGGTGCCTGAGGCGGTGCGCACGATGTAGAGGCCCGAGGTCATGTCGGAGACGTCGATGGTGCCTGTGGTGTCGTCGATGTCGGCGGTCTTCACAAGCGAGCCGTCCACGGATACCACCTCTACCTTGCCAAGTGCTGCATTGGAGCGTATGTTCACCACGTCCACTGCGGGGTTGGGGAAGAGCGTCAGCTTGCCTGCATTGTCACCCTCGATGCCCTCGATTTCGGTTGTTCCGCCACCAACATGGGCTGTGGTATATGCCGGTGTCGAAAGCGTGCGCAACAGGGCGGCGTTGCGGCCTGAAAGGTGGGTGAACTCTACATCCTTGGTCGGCTCGGCGGCGATTCTTGCCTTTGTGGCGCGTACGGTAGCCGGGTCGAGGTCGTCGATAGTGGCCGTCAGCACCGGTGCGATGGCATTGCGGCGCGGGGCTTTCATCACCACGGGGACATGCTTGAGCAGCACGATGTGGGCATCCTCGATATCACCTTTCTCGGTGTCGTCGACCTTGGTGTTGCCGGTCTTCATCACATGGTGGAGCTTGATAGGCAGATAGCCCTTCTCGGCAGCCACCTCGGCAAAGTTCTCATCAAGCAGGTCGATAGTCTCGGTAGAGGGATAGTTGATGCTCCAGTGGTCGAGGTAGCCCGTCACATTATGAGTGTCCAAAACCTCGCCTCCGAACGGGTCTTTATCTCCATACCCCTTGCGGCGTTCGGCAGCGTTGGTGGCATAGAATCCAACTCCGTAATGGAGATCGGCACCGTTGTTTGCCTCGAAGTTTACGGGCACAAAGGCGTTATACCAGTTATAGTTTTCGGGCACGCAGTTGACCTGAAGGCCGATGGCGCCTATACTAAGATTGGCGTTATCAGAGCCCCAACCTATGCGGTCGGTCACGTTGGTGTCGGAAATGGGCACATTGGAATTGCTTGTCTCATAGGAGAACTCCCCTGATGTTGCTGCCTTTTCCGATGCACCACCGACACGGCGGGTGTAGCTGGTGGTCAGTGTCCACTTGCCAATGTCGCTCTTGGCGAAAGTATTGTAGGTCAAGCCTGCCATTTCGTCCTTTGCGGCATCCGAGCCATCGGGGAGCAAGTCGGAGAGGTTTTTAGTATCGACAGGCACAAGCATGTACTGGAGCATGAACGGTGCGTTCTGGTTGAGCTTGCGGGCAGGGTTACCGCCGCTGGGGCCGTTGGATACAAGCTCGTAGGATATCTCCTTGTCGGCACGGTTGAGGACAAGGTGATACTTTACTTCCCAGTCGCGGAGTACGTCGTCGGTGACTTCGAGCGCGGATATCACGCCCTCACCCTGGAGTTGGTTGGCCTTGGTGAAGTTCTTGACATACGAGCGAGTGTCATTTTCGACAGGGCTCTTGACCGATGCCATGCCGCCTGCGACAGGCTTGTCGGTGTGGTCGCCCGAGAAGTCCTCTGAGCTGAAGTCGTAGGAATAGGCTTTCCCGTCCTCATCGGTCACGGCACGCAGTCCTACGATTCCGAAGTCGGTGATTGAAGCGGCTGAGGTGAGCACGGCACAAGATGCGTTGCCGGAACCTATGTTGAGCGCCTTCCACTTCTCGGCATCCTCGGCCTTGGGAGTCATGTTGACTACAAATGTGTAGCTGTTGTAGGGAAGCACATTCTTGAGCGTGATGTCGGGCATGCGGAATGCGCCCTTGTCATCGCTTATCGGGTCAACGCTGACAGTGTTGTCGGCAGCGACCTCCATGGGGGTGTCCTGACCCTCGACGATTACCGAGGTGCAGAGGGGCCAGTTGCCAAGGGCTGCAGGGGTCTGCGGCAGGGTGATGACATACTTGTCGATCATGTCGCCGTTGAGACGGTCGGAACCGGTCTCCACCTTTTCCTCAACGATATCGGGGGCGGTGGCGGTGAGCTTCACGTCAAATGACTTGAGGCTTGTCTCATCATCGATCACCTCTATCACCTGCTTGGCGGTCAATGCCGGAGAGGAAACATCGAGGAGGTCGATGTCGTTGGAGTAGGCCACATAGCCGGGAGTGGTGTCCTCGTTACCTGCGAGACGGCCTGCGCGTGCGGTGTCGCTCTCGGGGTCATTGTCGTCATCGTAGTACCAAACGGCGATGCTGTAGCGATACTTGCCGGGGAGATAGCGGCAGTCGTCATCGCGCAGATAGTTGTAGATATTCTCGTCGGCAAAGAAGTCTTTCTGCTTCATCGCACCCTTGTCAAATGTACCCACGATGGGGCTCACAGCATTGCCGTCGGCATCTTCGGTGACCTCGTTGAGCATATCGTCGGATGCGCGTCCGGCATTGACCTTGTAGCGGGTGATGACATACTTGCTGATGGACTTGTCGTCGTCGCGTGACTCGGCAGGCACGTTGTAGTTGTAGCCGATGCGGTCCTTATCCATTGCCGAAATCCAGATGGAGGGACCTCCTGCCTGCTGGTAGAAGCGCAGCACGGAGTTGGCGAAGCCCTTCTCGCGGTCAAACCACAGCTCGATGCGCTTGAAGTAGATACGCGTACCGTCGTTGTCCTGGAAGTTGCCTTCCACCCAATCCTGAGTACCGTTCTTATTGTCGCGTACGTCTGACTTGATGCCTGATTGCTTCTCGTCATCGGTGAGTCCGGTAGTCACGGCAAAGTCATCGGCTCCGGCATTGTTGGCTGTCGCAAAGTATACGCGCGACTTGTTGGGCGAGCCCCATCCAAGACGGTCGCGGTTGGATACGCCGTGTCCGCCGTTGTGGTTGTTCCATTCGGCTCCTGTATTCACTGCGTCGTTATAGCCGCTGTATGCGATAGGGTTACCGCCCCAGCCCGACCATACCTTGAATGCTCCGCGCATCCACACGTTCTCGACCACGTAGCAGTCCATATCGCCTGAGATTGTGCGTGAGCCTTCTGAGGTGTCGGCATGGTTGCGGTAGGTCTCATCGGAGGCGCTGCCGAATGTCTTGTCGGTGCGGCTTGCTGTACGCTTTTCATCGTAGACGAACAGAAGACCGTTGGAGTCATATTCAAATCCGGTTGAGTTCATGAACTTGGTCGGGTGCTTGGACATCCAGTCCTTGTCAAAGGCGGTCTGGTAGAGGAACTCGCCGTTGCCGTCGACATAGGGCGTACCGTCGCCATACTGGATGTAGCCCTCCTGCCATCCCTGCTCAAAGGAGGAGATATTCTGGAAGAGGCGTGCACGCGGGGTGCGGGCGTCGGTCTTGTCGATGTCGTAGGCCTGGTTGCGGAATGCCGAGCCGACGATAGAGAATGTCAGATAGTCCTTGATATCGGCCTTCTGATACTTCACGCCTGTCATCGACAGAGTGTTGCTTGAGGGTGTGAAGCTGATTTTACCGACAAGGAAAGGATATGCCTTGGAGACATCATCATGAGTGTTGGGATTTCCCATATTGGTTTCGATCGAACTGTCGTTGGCGCGCTTCGGGCCATGTATGCGTATGGCTTTGTTCACCATCTGGCTGTTGTTGGTGCCGCCAAACTGGTTGAGGGTCGACTCTGTATTGTAGAGTATTGCCTGCCATACATCGCTGCGTGATGCGTCTACGGAGTTGGTCGGGCTTACCGACGACAGGTTGAGGTTTGTGTCGGATGAGTTTGCCCATACGTCGCCTGAGGTCTTTGTCAGGGCGGTATAGCGGTGGTGGATATAATCCTCGTAGTTGTCGACCACGCCGACCATGAACATCGAGGTGTACATTATGCGGTTCTCGATGATGTAGTTGCCGGCACCGTCGGGCTGGAGTTCCCATTCGGGCTGCAGGCGCCATGCACCCATGCGGTTGCCGACGATGAAGTAGTGCTTCTTGCTGCCGTCGGCGGCAAAGTCGCTCTCCTTCAATGGCATGTGGACGGGGAGCTTGGTGATGTTCTCCGAGCCGGGGAAGGTGATGGTGAGGCGGTGAGTCTTGGCGTTCCATGTGAACGTGTAAGCCACGCCTTTGAGTTGGTTGTACTTACAGTCTTCACGGCCGGTGTAAAGCTCGCGGTCGCGGAGAGTCACCGCGCCGTTGAACACCATGTTGGGATTGGAGTACTTGGCTCCGGTGGTGGCATTGTAGATGTTGAACGTTCCGTCACCGGTAATTCGCACGGTCCCGCTATACTCGTCGGGGTTGTCGGTGCGCGTGAGGGTGGTGTTGCCGGCATTGGAGGTGCGCAGCATCCAGCTCGACGCATTCTCGAGAGTAAACAGTTGGGGCACGTCGCCGTTCATGGTCAATGAGGCACTAACTGTCAGGTCATCGTTAAACTTTTCCTTGCCGGAGGATTCGCCGATGATTGGGAATGTCATCGTGCCGGTCGTGGTCGCTACCAGAGTAACGGTCTCTCCGTTGCCCACATGCTGGCGCGTATTATCGTTGAGCGCATAGCGCTTGCTCGTGCCGTTCTCCAGGTCGACGCGGATGAAGTTGTCATATGATGTCCCCTGGGGGAGCACGAAGTCCTCGCGGCTATAGTTGCCGTCGGCACCCTTGATAAGCGGGTGGAGGCGTCCCTGCTGGCGCACGAGGTAGACCTTGGGCCAATTGCCGTTCTCCGGGCCGATGATGGTGAATGTGGGGCGGTTCTGCGAGTCGAGCGTCACGCGCACGTCATACGAGCCTACCCCTCCGGCAAAGCCGGGATTGAGGAACATGCCGTCTGCTGCACCTGTAAGCCCCGTGCCTTCGACATGGGCATCATAGGTGCGGTTGGAGTATATGATGGGATTTTCGAACCCTTCAGGGATTTCTGTCATAAACGAGCGCGTCCCATTCTCGTCGACCACGGCTATGCGGAACGCCGTGTTGCAGAAAAACTCGACACCATCTTCGCTGTAGACACCGTTGTCAAACTTCAAGACCGTTGCATCCTCAAGGCTCCAGTTGCCGCTCACGCCGGGTCCCACGAGGTAGACTGCCGTCATCGAGGGAAGGGCTCCATTATAGAATGTCATGTCGACAGGTTGTCCGTTGCTGTCAATAGATATCACACCCGATATGGATGCTGAGAACTTGTCGTTGGGGAAGTAGAAAGCGGTTGTAGACTCGCTGATACTGGTAGCTTGCTCAGGAACAAGAGCTCCGCCTGAAGTAGAATATCTGAGTGTACCCTTATTGGTGACTACCTCTAAATAATATTCGTTATCGGCAGATGTCCAAATAGCAGGAATCTCGACTGTCCATTTGCCCATCGCATTTTTGGTAAACTCGACTCCATCACGCAGAGGGGAGCCGTCTTTATTGCCCTTTTCATGCTTCATGGTTATTTTGGTCACGGTGACAGGTCCGACAGGCATTGTTGCGTCGGTAAATGTCATAGTCGAGGGTCTGCCGTTGGAGCCTACGGTCACCTTGCCTGTCACGGCACCATTATCAAAGCCCCAATCGGGGCCTGAAATGAACACAAATGCATCAGATGTGCTTGTGGTCGGCACAATATTCTGCTCTATTCCAGACTTGAAGTAATAGTCGCTGCTACCCGTGCTGATTACATAGCGGGAATTGTTGTTGTCATTGCCATATACATGCAGGTGGTAAGGAGTGGTAGCTCCTGTAGTGACAGCAGTCTTGCCAAGTGTCCAGCTTCCATCGACCTGCTTCTCGAACTTACCTACCACTGTGTTGTTGTGGTGCAGCTCAAGACGCTCGATTTCATACGTGAAATCGCCGTCGGTAGGAGCTACAGTCAGTGTCGGGTTGGAGTTGGACGTGTTAAGGGTGAACTTATATGATCCCTCTGCAAGATTTGAATAATTGCAATTGCCGCCAGTACTATACATAGTGCCTGAAGTGGTCGAACCCGAGAAGGTGAAACCGCCATTACCATAATATGTACCACTGGGGTTCTGGAAGCCGAACTTACCCGAACCAGAAATGGTAAGTTCCACAGTCCACACGTTGGCTTCGGTCGTCGAGGGGATCATCGAAACCAAAGGCCAGCTGCCGCCTGTCATATCGCCTTTTATAGACCATACCGAAAGTGTTGTGCCCTTATAGACAGAGTTGGTTGGTATGCCGCTTAAGTTCTCGGCCTTTGTGCTATTGGCATAGGACGAGCTACTGCAAAATTCAGCGACTGTCGGGTTTTTACCCGTGTCGGGATGGGTTATGTACCAAAGGGCACTGTTGCCCACCCGCGTCATTGCCTGTGCGCCCGTGCCCCAGTCGTTGCCATACAGATTCACATGCGGCGTCGCCCAATTTGAGGACGAGTTGTCGTAGAAAATCGTATAAGCTCCGGCATCCTGGTAGCCGATGAGGGCGAAAAGGAATGCGAAAAGCAAATAAAGTTTTTTCATAATACGAGTATGAGTTAATTAAAAATTGAGTGAATATTGTTGTTTGTTATTGTTTTTTTTCTTTCGGTTTCGATCGGTGCCCGCAGTGCCCTCTGGCACAGTGGGAAAAGGGGGTGTGCACGAAGTGTGCACAGCCGTTAACATTGGGGCTGTCGGGGAGGCGGGCTCCCCGGCGATCCCGCTGCCGGCGCGGGTTGCGGCGCGGAGGGGGCCCCCGCGGGGGCCGTCGCGGGCCGCCGCCAATGCGCCCCATTGGCGATTTTAGAGGCCAAAGATAATTGTTTTTTGGGAAGTGTGAACGGTTTATTATAGTGATTTAGCATTATTTAACCATATCCTTTTGAACCTTTTTCCCTACCGCTTGGGCATGCCAACCCAGTAGGAGCGCTATACATAGCGCCCGCGCCCGCAATGCCCCCGGATTTGGCGCTGCGGGCGCTATGTATAGCGCCCCTACTGGGTGCAACTTTGCAATAGTTGTGGTGCGGACATCAAAGTTCATTGAGTGCTTCTTTTGCGGATTTTGCGGGAAGGATGCCTGTCTCTATGAGCTTGACCTCGCGGAGGCCACGGGCGATGCGGTCGGTGAGGGTGTCGTTGTCGTCGACGGGGGTTATCTTGAATGTGCCGAGGCGGGATGTGAGGAGGACTGATTCGCCACGGAGGGCGCGGCGTAGGATGGCTGACTGGTTGGAGCGAAATTCGCGGGCTGATACTACGTGCATGGTGGATAAGTTTTATGGTTTTGGTGCAAAGATACAAAAAGGATACCATTTTGGCAACCATTTTAATAGTGCAGAGTTCAAAGGTCACAGTGCAGAGTTCATTCGATAGCGCAGAGTTCAAAGGTCACAGTGCAGAGTTACCCGCCACCGTAGGCGCACTATGAACTGTGAACTTTGAACTGTGCACTATTCAAGGGGGCGGAGGATGGAGAGGCGGAGGGGGTCGGTGTAGAGGATGGCGGGGGTGACGGGGTGGTGGAGGATGTCGGCGAGATGGCGGGCGTAGCGGCGCACTTGGGCGCGGTGGGCAGGGAGGGGGGCGCCGGTCTTGTAGTCGATGACGGTGGCTGTGCCGTCGGGGTGGATGACGACGCGGTCGGGGCGGTAGCGGTGGCCGTCGGGGAGTGTGATGGCGCGCTCGCGGAGGATGCGGCTGCCGGGGGCAAACCATGGGGCTACGCGGGGATGGGCGATGAGGCGGGCGAGGGTGTCGCGCAGGGGGGCTACGCGGTCGTCGGGGAGGTTGAGGCGGTGGGCTACACGGGCAACGGCTCGGGGGAGGGTGTCGGGGGTGGTGACGTGGGCGAGGATGTCGTGGATGACGATGCCGCGCGTGCGTGGGGTGTCGAGGTCGGGGAGCCGGTCGATGCGCAGGCTGTCCCAGAAGGGGGTGTCGGGGTGGATTGAGTCGAGTGCAGAGTTCAACCCTGTAGGGGCGCTATACATAGCGCCCGCAGCGACTTTTTGGGAGGATAAGGTCGATAAAGTCGTTAAGGATTCTTCGGCATGGGGGGCGGTCGCGACAGGTCGCGACCCTACATTTGTCGCTGCGGGATTTGTCGCTGCGGGCGCTATGTATAGCGCCCCTACATTTTGCGCCACTTGGGGGAGGGCGTCATGGATGGCGGCGCCGATGGTGGCGGGGGCGTTGGGGCGGTAGATGATGGTGAGGGTGGTACCGGCGCGGGTGAAGGCGACGTAGGTGGCGTTGAGCTGGTCGGTGATCTCGTCGAGGCGGCAGGCGGCGTATTCGTCGGCATAGGGGGTGTCGGCGAGGGCTGCGGAGGAGGTGACGGGGATGATGGGTGGGAGGAGTTCGTCGGGAATGCCGGGGATGGGATGACTGTCGTACCACCGCAGTTCGCCGTCGCGCACGAGGGGCCAGGTGGCGAACGGGATGATGACGGAGGGAAATTCGAGGCCCTTGGACTTGTGTATGGTCATGACGCGCACGGCATCGACGCTCTCGGGGGCGGGGATAGCGGCTGTGTGGCCGGTGGTGTCCCACCAGCGGAGGAAGCCGGGGACGGATGCGCCGAAGCGGGCGGAGTAGTCGATGAGGAGGTCGAGGAAGGCAGCGAGGAACGGGGCGTCGCGCCGACGGTCGGCCAAGGGTATGTGGGTGGCGATGAGCTGCTCGGCAAGGGATACGGGGTCGGCGGTATTTAGTGCAGAGTTCAAAGGGCAAAGTGCAGAGTTATTTTGAACTGTGCACTTTGAACTGTGCACTGCCGAAGCGAGGCGGATGGCGTCGGCGGGGGTGTGGCCGTGGAAGATGTGGTAGTGGTAGGCGTTGATGAATTGGTCGATGGTGGGTGAGGCGGCTTTTGGGGTTGTGGGGGTGTTTGTGGGGTCGGGTGTGGGCGCGTTTGTCGCTGCGGGCGCTATGTATAGCGCCCCTACATTTTGGACTTTGAATTTTGAACTTTGAACTCGGAGAAGGGCGAGGAGGAGACGGACGGAGGGGGCGGCGGAGACGAGAAGGGCTTCGTCGGAGAGGATGGGGAGCGCGGGGAGGGCGTGGCGCAGGTGGTCGATGACGGTGCGGGCCTCGGGGTTGGTGCGGGTGAGGAGCACGATGTCTCCGGGTGGTGTGCCGAGGGCGAGGAGGCGGTTGATTTCGGCAACGGTGGCGTCGAGGGCCAGGGGGGTGAAGTCGGCGGCGGTGTCGGCCTCGATGGGGACGAGGCGCACGTCACCGAGGCGGTCGGCATGGGGCGGCGATACGCGCTGGGCGACGGTGGTGTAGATGTCCTCGACGCCGAGGTTGGCGGCGAGGGCGCGGAAGAGGTCGTTGTTGAACTCGACGATGCCGCGCGCGGAGCGCCAGTTGGTGTCGGAGGAGCGGGTGACGGCCTCGCGGGGGAAGCGACGCGCGACCTCGCTGCGTAGCAACTCGGGGCTGGCGTTGCGGAAGCGGTAGATGCTCTGCTTTGGGTCGCCGATGATGAGGTTGTCGTGGTCGTGGGAGAGGCTTTCGGCGAGCAGCGGGGCGAGGTTGTCCCACTGGAGGCGGGAGGTGTCCTGGAACTCGTCGATGAGAAAGTGGCGCAGCTGCATCCCAAGACGCTCGTAGATGAACGGGGTCTCGTCGGTGGATATGATGTCGGAGAGGAGACCGTTGGTGTCGGAGAGGAGGATGAGGTTGTTGTCGGCGCGAAATTGGCTCATGATGGAGAATACGCTGCCGAGGATGCCGAGGGCAAAGAGGTTGGCGCGGGTGGCGCGCAGGGTAGGCTCCCCGGCGGCGGCATCGGCGACGGCGCCGAGGGCTTCGCACAGCAGGGCGTGGAGGGCGGGGTCGGGTGTCGCGCCCTTGAGGTAGGACTGGCCGGCGGGGTCGTCGATGGCCTTGCGCAGGGTGGCCGACAGCTTGTCGGGGCGTGAGCCGTCGGCATACTTGCGGAGGGGATTGATGACGTGGGCCTTGAGGTACTTGTCGAGGAGCCCTCGGGCGGCAAGGGCTGTCACAAGGCGGCGGCAGGCGTCGCGGCGGCTGTTGTCGAGCGCGTCGAGCCGGGCGGCAAGGGCCTCGTCGAGGCGCACCACGCGGGAGGGGTCGGCGAGGTAGTCGGCCATCTCGTCGTAGCGGCGCTTGAGGGTCTCGTTGGAGAGGCGGGTGATGAAGCCGATGATGGCCTCGTGGATGCGGGATGTGCGGTTGAAGAGGTTGAACGCGCGCCCGGCGCGCATCTCGGAGAGCATGAAGCGGACTATCCAGTTCTGTATGACGGCGGAGCTGTCATACAGTGCAGAGTTCAAAGGGCAAAGTGCAGAGTTTTTATCGAGTTCAAGGTGCGAAGTGCAGAGGTCAGAGTTATTTTGAACTTTGCATTTTGAATTTTGAACTGCCGTGGCAGAGCCGCGGACGGAGGCGAGGAGGGTGTCGACGGCGGTGGAGATGGCGTAGGTGTCGGACAGCTCGACCTCGAAGTTGCCGGAGAGTTCGGCCTCGCGGGCAAAGGTGCGGAGGACGGTCTGGAAAAAGGCGTCGATGGTGGAGACGTTGAAGAAGGTGAAGTCGTTGAGCAGCTCGACGAGGGCCTTGCGCGATGCCTCGGCGAGGTCGCCGGGGGTGCAGCCAAACTCGTCGAGGAGCATCGGCTCATATTTGCTCTGCTCGCCGTCGGTCAGTGGTGAATGGGACAGCAGGGCAAGCTCGCGGACGATGCGCCGCTTCATCTCGTCGGTGGCCTTGTTGGTGAAGGTGATGGCGAGGATGGCGCGGTGGTGAAAGCGTCCCTGATTGCGCAGCAGGTAGCGTCCCTGCTCGGTCTTGCGGCCAAGGAGGAGCTTGATGTACTCGTAGGCGAGGTTGAATGTCTTGCCCGAGCCTGCCGATGCCTGATAGATGGTCAACATCTTGTTAGTTCAAAGGTCAAAGGTCAAAGTGCAGAGTTTTTTATCGGGCCGATAGGTCAAATAAGACTAATAGGCCGAGTAGTCATTATGAATTATGCATTTTGAATTTTGGATAGCCGAGGGCGGGGAGGAGGGTCTGGAGGTCGCGGCGGCGGTCGCCCTGGATGAGGATTTCACCGCCTCGGGCAGAGCCTCCGCAGCCGAGCCGCTTCTTGATGGCGGCGGCGAGGTCGGAGATGGTGTCGTCGGGGGTGTTGTCGCCAAATCCGGCGATAATGGTGGCCTGCTTGCCTCCCCTACCCTTGCGCTCATAGTAGATGTCGAGCGTGGGGGGCTTTGGAGCGGTCTTGGCGGCCGCAGGGGTCTCGGGGGATGCCTCGGCCTCCGGGAGGTCGGCGGCGAGGGAGGATAGGGCGTCTTTCCAGTCGGTCATAGTAGTGGGGGATAGGGCTTATAAGTCTAATAGGGCTAATAGGGATTATAAAGCATTATAAGTCCTTATAAATTCTTATAAGTGTTTATAAATCATTATAATTGGGGGTCGGCGGGGATTGTGTCGGCGGGGATGTCGCGGGGGCTGTTGAGGCTGCTGACTATCTGGTCGAGGAGCATCAGGTGGGCGGCGTCGGCGACCTGCACGGAGTCGAAGTAGGAGGCGGTGTGGAGGGAGTCGCGGGATACGGCGCGGGCATAGCATGAGGCGGCCGAGGCTATGAGGTCGTCGTCGGAAGTGGCCTCGGCGATGTCCATGTAGATGACCGAGAGGGCACACAGGTCGCGGGCCGAAAGGGTGTCTATGCCGGTGGATATGCCGTTGCACAGTTCGGCGGCAGCGGCGTAGTCGCGTCGGGCGACGGCCTCGCGGGCCGAGTCGAGCCGGTCGGCGGTGGTGGCCGTCGAGCATGAGGCGGCTGTGAGTGTCAATAGGATGGGAATCAGTAGTAGTCTCATTGTCGTAGGGAGATGGCTGTTAATAACTGTCATAGCTATTATAGCTATTATAGCCATTATAGCCCGGATAGCGTTATTTTGTCGTTAGTGGCGGTGGTACTGGTAGCTCAGGCCGTTGATGTCGAGGGTGATGGAGGTTGGGGTGCGCTCGACGATGCGATGGGCCGACCGTGGGGCGATATGGCCCATTATCGAGGTGTCTCCGATGGCCTTTATGGCATCCATGTCGTTGACGATGACGAGCGAGTCGCCGTTGACATTCCACGTGCCCGGGACGGTGACAGTGAGCACATCGGTGCGTATGGCCCGCATGACCGACGTGCCGTCGGAGTTAAGCTCAAGCAGCGGGGTGTCGTCGGACACCTCGTTGATGTAGTATTTGCCCACTATTTCGCGGGCCTCGGGAGAGAGCGGGCTGCACGCGGCGACGATGGCGGCCACGGCGGCAACCGGGAGCAAATGTAGGGTGTTCATGTGCGTATTCATGTGACAGACTTGTGTAGTAACAAGCAAAGGTAATGTTTTTTTATGAAAAAAGCATCCGCACACGAGGTGCGGATGCCTATGAATGTGTCAAAACGGGAAATCAGGGGATTATTCCGCGCATTTTGCCTTGATGAACTCGCGGTTGAGGCGAGCGATGTTGCTCAAGGAGATGTTCTTGGGGCACTCGGCGGCGCAGGCACCGGTGTTGGTGCAGTTGCCGAATCCCAGCTCGTCCATCTTCTTGACCATGGCGCGGGCGCGGCGTGCACGCTCGACCTGACCTTGGGGAAGGAGGGCAAACTGGCTCACCTTGGCCGACACGAAGAGCATGGCCGAGCCGTTCTTGCAGGCAGCTACGCACGCGCCGCAGCCGATGCAGGTGGCTGAGTCCATGGCGATGTCGGCTATCTCCTTGGAGATGGGGAGATTGTTGGCATCCTGTGCGCCGCCGCAGTTGAACGACACGTAGCCGCCGGCCTGCTGTATCTTGTCGAAAGCGTTGCGGTCGACAGTGAGGTCGCGGATGACGGGGAATGCCGCCGAGCGCCACGGCTCGATGGTGATGGTCTCGCCGTCGTGGAACTTGCGCATGTGCAGCTGGCATGTCGTGATGCCCTGCACGGGGCCGTGGGGATGGCCGTTGATGTAGAGCGAGCACATGCCGCAGATGCCCTCGCGGCAGTCGTTGTCGAACACTACAGGCTCCTCGCCCTTCTCGACAAGCTGCTGGTTGAGCATGTCGAGCATTTCAAGGAACGAGCTGCCGGTGGATACGTTATCGAGGTGGTAGTTGACGAACTGTCCTTTCTCTTTGGGACCACGTTGACGCCAAATTCTAAGATTTACGCTGATTGTTGTTTCCATTTTTTGGTTGTGGTTTTAATCGTTAGGACTTATAGTTACGTGTCTGCACCTGGATAGCCTCATACTTGAGCGGCTCCTTGAGAAGGATGGGCTTCTCGTCGTCGCCAGTGTACTTCCAGCAGGAAACATACATGTAGTCTTTGTCGTTGCGGGCAGCCTCGCCGTCGGCGGTCTGATACTCCTCGCGGAAGTGGGCGCCGCACGACTCGTTGCGGTGGAGGGCGTCGATAGCCATCATCTTGGCCATGACGAGGAAGTCCTCAAGACGCAGGGCCTTTTCAAGCTCGGTGTTGAGGTCGTCGGCGCGGCCCACGATGCGGAGGTCGGTGTAGAACTCCTTGCGCACCTCCTCGATCTCCTTGGTGGCCTCGACGAGGCTCTGGAGTGTGCGGCCCATGCCGACGAGGTTCCACATCACGTGTCCGAGACGCTTGTGTATCTCGTCGGGGCTCTTTGTGCCCTTGATGTTCATCAGCTTCTCGATGCGTGCGCGCACGTCGGCCTCAACCTTGTCAAACTCGGGCGCCGTGGTCTTGAAACGGGGCACCTTGATCTGGTCGCTGAGGTAGTTCTGCATCGTGTAGGGGAGCACGAAGTAGCCGTCGGCGAGACCCTGCATGAGAGCCGACGCGCCGAGACGGTTGGCGCCGTGGTCGGAGAAGTTGCACTCGCCGATGGCGAAGAGGCCCTTGATTGAGGTCTGCAGCTCGTAGTCGACCCATATGCCGCCCATGGTGTAGTGGGAAGCGGGGAATATCTGCATCGGGGTCTCGTAGGGATTGTCATCAGAAATCATCTGGTACATGTCGAAAAGGTTGCCGTAGCGGTCGCGCACGACATCTTCGCCCAAACGGTCGATGGCATACTTGAAATCGAGGTAGACGGCATTGCCCGTACCCACACCGTAGCCTGCGTCGCAACGCTCCTTGGCGGCACGCGACGCGATGTCGCGGGGACAGAGGTTGCCGAATGCCGGATAGCGGCGCTCGAGGTAGAAGTCGCGGTCCTCGTCGGGGATGTCGGTCGGTTTCTTCTTGCCGGCGCGGATGGCCTCGGCGTCCTCCTTCTTCTTGGGCACCCAGATGCGGCCGTCGTTACGCAGCGACTCGCTCATCAGCGTCAGCTTCGATTGGTCCTCGCCATGGACGGGGATACAGGTGGGATGAATCTGCGTGAACGCGAGGTTGGAGAGGTAAGCGCCCTTCTTGAACGCCTGGATGGCGGCGGAGCCGTTGCAGCCCATGGCGTTGGTCGACAGGAAGAATGTGCGGCCATATCCGCCCGTGGCGAGCACCACGGCGTGGGCGGCGTAACGCTCAAGCTCGCCGGTGACGAGGTTGCGCACAATGATGCCGCGTGCACGGCCGTCGATGATAACGATATCGAGCATCTCGCGGCGGTTGAAGCTCTTAACGGTGCCCTTCTGTATCTGACGGTTAAGGCTCGAATAGGCACCGAGCAGCAGCTGCTGGCCGGTCTGGCCCTTGGCATAGAATGTACGGCTCACCTGGGCGCCGCCGAATGAGCGGTTGGCCAGCAGGCCGCCATATTCGCGGGCAAAGGGAACGCCCTGCTGCACGCACTGGTCGATGATGTTGTTTGACACCTCGGCAAGACGGTATACGTTGGCCTCACGCGAGCGGAAGTCGCCGCCCTTTACGGTGTCGTAGAACAGGCGGTAGACCGAGTCGCCGTCGTTCTGATAGTTCTTGGCTGCATTGATACCGCCCTGTGCCGCGATAGAGTGGGCGCGGCGGGGGGAATCCTGGATGCAGAAATTGTATACGTTGAAGCCCATCTCGCCGAGCGACGACGCAGCCGACGCGCCGGCAAGGCCCGTGCCCACGACGATGATGTCGAGGTGACGCTTGTTGGCGGGGTTGACGAGTTTCTGATGAGCCTTGTAGTTGGTCCACTTTTCAGCGATAGGCCCTTCGGGTATCTTAGAGTCAATCTGATATTCGGGGAGCTTTGAGGACTCGATGTCGGCAAATTCCTTCATGATGGGGGTAGAGTCGATCATACCCTCCAAGTCTTTTTTAGTGAGTTCCATATCGCGTTATGTTAGTTTTGCGGTTGTTGATACTGCTGGTACATCTGCATTTGGGCCTGAATCTGCTCAAAAGCCTGAGGATCATACTTCTCAAGGAACTTGAAATACTGCTCCTGGAGCTGCTGCATCTCCTCCTGGCTCTTGGCCTCCTGGGCCTCGTGCTGCCAAGCCTCGGTATACTGGGCCTTGAGGTTCTCATTTGTTACATAGGTCTGCTTGTGGGCCTGAACGGTGAAGACGATGGCCTGTGCGATAAAGAGGGCGACCACGATAGAGGTCCACCAGCAGGCGATTTTCTTCAGGCGCGGCAGCCAGGTCTGACCGTTCCAGCCGATAGACTGGAACATCGACCAGAAACCATGGTTGAGGTGAAACCACAGCGCGATAAAGCCGATGATGTAAACCACCGGGGTCCACCATTCCTGGAATGCAATCTGGAGGAACAGTGTGCCGGCGTGGGGGGGCAGCGCCGCGCCGTCGACAGTATACCATTCGGCGGGGGAGGCGGCGATAAGCTCGCGCCACTGCATACGGGCCCAGAACTGGATCATATGCACGGCAAGGAAAGCCAGCACCACGATACCGAGCACGAGCATGTTCTTGGACGACCACTCGACCTGGGGAGGACGCGAAGTCACGGCATAGCGGTCATTGCCGCGAGCCTTACGGTTTTGCACGGTGAGCCACAAAGCGTAGATGATGTGAAGCACAAACAGCGCGGCAAGACCTACAGAGGCCACCAGGGCATACCAGTTGGCGCCGAGGAAAGCACACACTGAGTTGTAGGCGTCGGGCCATACCAGTGCCACAGCATTCATCAGACAGTGAAATGTGACAAATAGGACGAGGCATACGCCCGTGATGGCCATCACGAGCTTACGTCCTATAGACGAGTTAGTTAACCACATAATTGAGCTGATTAAAGGATTATTAAATGATACTTGTTATGGTTCTGACTATTGTTTTATCTCGCAAATTTACGCCAAAATCCACTGCCCCACAACATTTAACCAAAAAAAATCATCGCCGCTCTCGGACCACCCAAGCCCGATAGGGCCGATAGGGCATATAAGCCCTATTTGGCCTATTTGGGTTTATTGGGTCTATTTGCTACCGCCGCGGGGGACGCCGCGTTAACGGCGGGAGGCACATTCGCAACCCCATAGCCGCCAATGGGGCGCATTGGC
>LUJN01000014.1:0-15481 GCA_001689445.1 Bacteroidales bacterium M3
TTGAAGAATTCGGAAGAAGCGCAGTCAAGACCGATGGTAACGTCCTTGCCGGGAACATAACCGGCGAGTTCGATAGCCTTAATGATGACGTTGAGAGCGTCTTCAGTGCCGTCGAGAGTGGGAGCGAAACCACCTTCGTCACCTACTGCGGTGGAGAGGCCGCGGTCGTGGAGCACTTTCTTGAGGTTGTGGAACACCTCGGTACCCATGCGGATGCCTTCCTTGAAGCAGCATGCGCCGATGGGACGAATCATGAACTCCTGGAATGCGATGGGGGCATCGGAGTGAGCGCCACCGTTGATGATGTTCATCATCGGGACGGGGAGGCAATATGAGTTGCAACCGCCGATGTACTTGTACAGGGGCAGGTCGAGATAGTCGGCAGCAGCCTTGGCAACGGCGAGCGAAACACCGAGGATGGCGTTGGCGCCGAGGTTTGACTTGGTTTCAGTGCCGTCGAGGGCAATCATAGTCTCGTCGATGCGTATCTGGTCGAGAGCGCTCATGCCGATGAGAGCCTTGGCGATGGGGCCATTGACATTCTCTACAGCCTTGGTGACGCCCTTGCCCATGTAGCGCGACTTGTCGCCGTCGCGAAGCTCAAGAGCCTCGTTAACGCCGGTAGAAGCACCGGAGGGAACCGATGCACGGCCACGTGCGCCGGATTCGAGAATTACGTCTACCTCTACAGTGGGGTTACCTCTTGAGTCGAGGACCTCACGACCAATGATTTTTTCGATTTTCATAATACTGTATTACTTAAAAACTTATTGTATGGTAATAATGTCACGACAGTGGAATAATTTCCATCGGCAAAGATACAAAAAAAAGACGTTGCCCGTGTGAATTTTATATAAAAAAGGCCGCATTTGCAAATGAAATGCGACCTTTTGGGATGTTTTTACAAATCCTGTCGAGATTACTCGGCTGCGGGAGCTTCTGCAGCGGGAGTCTCGGCTGCGGGGGCAGCGGCCTCAGCGGCGGGAGCCGCGCTGCTCTTGCGCGAGCGGCGTGTGCGGCCCTGCTTCTTGGCGCCCTTCTCCTTGAGCATGTTCTCGTTGTAGTCGACAAGCTCGATGAAGCAAGTCTTGGCGTTGTCGCCGAGACGGTTGCCGGTCTTGAGGATGCGGGTATAGCCGCCGGGACGGTCGGCAATCTTCTGGGACACCTCGCGGAAAAGCTCGGTCACGGCCTCCTTGTTCTGGAGATAGCTGAACACGAGACGGCGGTTGGCCATCGAGTCGGCCTTGGCGCGGTTGATCAGCGGCTCGGCATAGATGCGGAGGGCCTTGGCCTTGGCGAGCGTGGTGAATATGCGCTTGCGCATAATCAACGCGATGGTCATGTTGGCAAGCAAAGCGTCGCGATGGGCTTTCTTGCGGCCAAGATGGTTGAATTTCTTATTATGTCTCATCGTTTATTACTCTTTATCTAATTTATACTTTGAAATATCCATTCCGAAAGAGAGGTTGAGGTTGGCAAGCAGCTCGTCAAGCTCGGTGAGCGACTTCTTGCCAAAGTTACGGAACTTCAGGAGGTCGGTCTTGTTGAACACTACCAATTCACCCAAGGTTTCCACCTCGGCGCTCTTCAGGCAGTTGAGGGCGCGCACCGAGAGATCCATGTCGACGAGCTTGGACTTGAGCAGCTGTCGCATGTGGAGCACCTCTTCATCAAACTCCTCGTTACCGTCGGTCTCGGTGGTCTCAAGGGTAATCTTCTCGTCGGAGAAGAGCATGAAGTGGTGTATAAGAATCTTGGCGGCTTCCTTCAAGGCATCCTTCGGGAGGATAGAGCCATTGGTGGTAATCTCAAGTGTAAGTTTCTCGTAGTCGGTCTTCTGCTCCACGCGGAAAGGCTCGACGGTGTACTTCACATTCTTGATGGGGGTGTAGATGGAGTCAATGGCGATGGTGTTGATGTCGTCATTGGGGGTCTCGTTCTCCTCTGCGGGAACCCATCCACGACCCTTGTTGATAGTGAGGTCAATCTGGAAACTTGCGCTCGGATCCAAATGACAGATGACAAGCTCGGGGTTGAGCACCTCAAATCCCGTGAGTACCTTGCCTATGTCACCGGCTTTGAAAACATCCTGTCCTGACACGGTGATTGTAGCCTTCTCAAACTCGGTATCCTCGACAATCTGCTTGAGGTCAACCTTCTTGAGGTTGAGGATGATGTTGGTCACATCTTCCTTGACGCCGGGGATAGTGTCAAATTCGTGTTTTACGCCATCAATGCGGATAGATGAGATGGCAAAACCCTCCAGGGAGGAGAGCAGTATGCGACGGAGCGCATTGCCCACGGTGATGCCATATCCGGGCTCCAATGGCTTGAACTCAAATTTGCCGAAGAAGTTGTCGGCTTCCAACATGAGGACCTTGTCAGGTTTCTGAAATGCTAATATAGCCATGGATCTGTAGATTAAATTTATTACTTAGAATACAACTCGACGATAAGCTGTTCCTTGATGTTCTCGGGGATATCCTCGCGTGCGGGAACATGGAGCAACTTGCCTGCCTTGAGGGACTCGTCCCATTCCAGCCAGGGATATTTGCTGTGGTTGAATCCTGCGAGAGCATCGGCGATGACCTCAAGCGACTTGGACTTCTCGCGCACACCCACTACATCGCCGGGCTTTACCTGGTAGGAGGCCACGTTTACGACCTGGCCGTTGACGGTGATGTGGCGATGGAGCACGAGCTGGCGCGCAGCGGCACGCGTGGGGGCTATGCCAAGACGATAAACGATGTTGTCGAGACGGGACTCGAGGAGCTGCAGGAGCACCTCACCCTTGATACCCTTGGTGCTGGAAGCCTTAGCAAACAGGTTGCGGAACTGCTTCTCGAGCACACCGTAGGTATACTTGGCTTTCTGCTTCTCGCGGAGCTGGATGCCATACTCGGATGTCTTGCGGCGCTTGTTGGCACCGTGCTGGCCCGGGGGATAGTTTTTCTTGGAGAGAACCTTGTCTTCTCCGAAAATGGGTTCGCCAAACTTGCGGGCGATTTTGGTTTTCGGTCCGGTATATCTTGCCATTTTTAGTTTCAGATTTTTATTGGTGGGGGACGGCCATGTCACCGTAGTGCAGCCGCGACCACAGAGAGGTGAAGGTCATGATGTGTGGTCTATTCACGTTAAGCGCCAGACGCGCCCCGCCATGTTAAATAGAAATGAGTGTTGTCTCAGTGTCGTTATAACAAGAGTGGATTATACACGTCTTCTCTTGGGAGGACGGCAGCCGTTGTGGGGCAGCGGAGTGACGTCGATAATCTCTGTCACCTCGATACCTGCACCATGCACGGTGCGGATAGCGGACTCACGTCCGTTGCCGGGACCCTTGACATAGGCCTTCACCTTGCGGAGGCCGAGGTCATAGGCGACCTTTGCACAGTCCTGCGCTGCCATCTGGGCGGCGTAGGGGGTGTTCTTCTTGGAGCCACGGAAGCCCATCTTGCCGGCGCTTGACCACGAGATCACCTGACCTTCGGAATTGGCTAAGCACACGATAATGTTGTTGAAAGAGGAGTGTACGTGAAGCTGGCCGGCGGCATCAACCTTGACGTTTCTCTTCTTAGCTGCGACTGTCTTTTTTGCCATACTAAATTATTATTTTGTAGCTTTCTTCTTGTTAGCGACTGTTTTCTTGCGTCCCTTGCGTGTGCGGGCGTTGTTCTTTGTGCTCTGGCCGCGCACGGGGAGACCGTTACGGTGACGGATGCCACGGTAGCAGCCTATATCCATCAGACGCTTGATGTTGAGCTGGATCTCGCTGCGGAGGTCACCCTCCACCTTGTATTCTGCGCCGATTACCTCACGCACGGCGGCTGCCTGGGCGTCGGTCCAGTCCTGTACTTTGATGTTCTTGTCAACACCGGCCTTCTCAAGGATAGAGTTGGCGGCGCTCCGGCCGATGCCGAAGATATAAGTCAAGGCGATTTCACCTCTCTTATTCTGGGGGAGGTCAACTCCCACGATTCTTACTGCCATATCTTATTGACTAATTTTTGTGCAAAGTTAACAAAATTATCCTTGACGTTGTTTATACTTGGGGTTTTTCTTGTTGATTACGTAAAGGCGACCCTTGCGGCGTACAATCTTGCTGTCCGGGGTGCGCTTCTTGACTGAGGCTCTTACTTTCATATCTTTTGCTTTTTATTATTTGTATCGGAATGCAATTCTGCCTTTGGACAAGTCATAGGGGGACATCTCCACTCTCACCTTGTCGCCGGGCAGTATCTTGATGTAGTGCATACGCATCTTGCCCGAGATGTGGGCGGTAATCTCGTGTCCGTTTTCAAGCTCGACGCGGAACATCGCGTTTGACAATGCCTCGACTATCGTGCCGTCTTGTTCTATTGCAGTCTGTTTTGCCATATGTTAATATTAAATGAATTTTTCTCCGAGGGCTTCCTCGATATAATCGAATGTCGTGAGTATCTCCGTCTCCGAGTCCACTATTGCCACGGTGTGCTCATAGTGGGCCGAGGGCTTGCGGTCGCGTGTGCGGCACTGCCAGCCGTCATTGCCGATGACAATGTTGCGGCTGCCGAGATTGATCATCGGCTCGATGGCGATGCACATGCCGTTCTTGATGACGGGACCCGTGCCACGGCGCCCGTAGTTGGGCACCTCGGGGTCTTCGTGCATGCTCTTGCCGATGCCATGTCCGCACATCTCGCGCACAACGCTGTAGCCGCGCTTCTCGCAGTAGGTCTGCACGGCATTGGCGATGTCACCGATGCGGTTTCCCTCGCGGCAGGCGGCGATGCCCTTGTAGAGCGACTCCTTGGTGGTCTTGCAAAGCTCCATCACCTTGGGGTCAATCTCGCCGACGGGGAACGTGTAGCATGAGTCGCCGTTGTAGCCGTTAAGCTCGACCACGCAGTCAAGCCCCACGATATCCCCTTCGCGGAGGGAGTAGTTGGAGGGGAACCCGTGGACGACGGTCTCGTTGACCTCTATGCAGAGGGTGCCGGGAAATCCGCCGTATCCGAGACAGGCCGGACGACCGCCGTTGTCGCGGATAAACTCGCGGGCAACGGTATCGAGTTTAAGGGTCGTCACACCCGGAGCCACCCACTTGGCGACCTCGCCAAGTGTGCGGCTCACGAGAGTGCACGCTTCCCTCATTTTAGCTATTTCCTCAGGTGTCTTGAGAAAAATTTTCATTAACGTAAATGCTTAATATGCGCTGCCGGTCGTGCGGCCCTTGATTTTACCATCCTTCATGAGTCCATCGTAGTGGTGCATCATCAGGTGGCTCTCCACCTGGGTGAGCGTGTCAAGGACTACGCCGACGATGATGAGCAGGGAGGTTCCGCCAAAGAACTGGGCGAAATTCTGGCTCACACCGAACAGGCGGGCAAAGGCGGGCATGATGGCCACAATGCCGAGGAAGATGGAGCCCGGGAGCGTGATGCGCGACATGATGGTGTCGAGATACTCGGCAGTCTTCTTGCCGGGCTTGACACCGGGGATAAACCCGTTGTTGCGCTTCATGTCGTCGGCCATCTGTGTGGGACGCACGGTGATTGCGGTGTAGAAATAAGTGAACGCCACAATCATCACGAAGTATACGAGATTGTACCAGAAGCCGTTGATGTCGGAGAAGGCGGCGAAGAAGCCGTTGGCGTTCTCGCGTGCGCCGAATCCGGCAAGCGTGATGGGGATAAACATAATCGCCTGGGCGAAGATGATAGGCATCACACCGGCGGCATTGACCTTCAGGGGGATGTACTGGCGGGCACCGCCATACTGCTTGTTGCCCACGATGCGCTTGGCATACTGCACAGGCACCTTGCGTGTGCCCTGGACGAGCAGCACGGCGCCGGCGATGACGGCAAGCAGGATGATCACCTCGACGAGGAACATCACCAGACCGCCCTGCGAGCCGCTGGCTCCCGGGAGACGGCTTGTGAACTCATAGAGGAACGCGCCGGGGAAACGGGCGATGATACCCACAAGGATTATGAAGGAGATACCGTTGCCGATACCGCGGTCAGTGATGCGCTCGCCGAGCCACATGATGAACATGGAGCCTGCGGCAAGTATCACCGTGAGGTAGGCGATAGTCCAGAATCCCATGGCCGACTGTCCGCCGGCGGCAGTGACCTGCATCTGGAGGTTGACCAGATAGGCGGGGCCCTGGAGCAGCAGGATGAGGACAGTCAGATAGCGAGTGTACTGGTTGAGTTTCTGCCGTCCGCTCTCGCCCTCGCGTTGCATCTTCTGGAACGAGGGGAGCACCATGCCGAGCAGCTGTATCACGATTGACGCAGTGATGTAGGGCATGATACCCAGGGCGAATATAGAGGCCTGGGAGAAAGCACCACCTGAGAACATGTCGAGCAGCTGCATGAGGCCTCCGGAGGTGAAGTTCTCAAGAGCTTTCAGGTTATTGGGATCGATGCCTGGAAGCACGACGTAACACCCAAACCGGTACACGAGTACCAGCAGGAGTGTTACGAGGATGCGCTTGCGCAGTTCTTCGATTTTCCAAATATTTTTGGTGGTTTGGATAAATCTCATCAGTGTTAAACTTTAAGGATTGAACCGCCGGCTTCGACAATAGCCTTTTCGGCAGCTGCCGAGAACGCGTTTGCCTCCACCTGGAGCTTGTGGGTCAGCGTGCCGTTGGCGAGCACCTTCACCGGCTCCTTACCCGAGACAAGGCCTGCGGAGCGAAGCTCGGCGAGACCGATTTTCTCGAGTGAGGCAGAGGCTGCGAGAGCCTCAAGATCGGAAAGGTTGATAGCCTTGTAGGCAACACGGTTGATATTCTTGAAGCCGAACTTGGGCAGACGGCGCTGGAGAGGCATCTGACCTCCCTCGAAACCGATTTTGCGCTTGTAGCCCGAGCGCGACTTGGCACCCTTGTGGCCACGGGTAGAGGTACCCCCCTTGCCCGAGCCGGGACCGCGACCGATACGTTTCTTATTTTTTGTAGAACCTACGGCAGGTTGTAAATTACTTAAATCCATAACTTAGAATTTTTTAGGCGTTGGTCACTTCTACCAAATGACGTACTTTGTTAACCATTCCCATCACAGAGGGGTTGTCTTCCTTGACCACCGTGTGATTCATCTTCTTCAAGCCGAGGGCATCAAGGGTGCGCTTCTGCACGGCAGGGCAGTTGATGCGGCTCTTTATCTGTTTGATTTTAATCTGTGCCATTGTAGTGAGCTGTATTAACCGTTAAACACTTTGTCGAGCGATACGCCACGGTTGTGAGCAATCTCCATCGGGCTGCGCATCTCGCCGAGGGCCTCGATTGTGGCCTTGACGAGGTTGTGGGGGTTGGACGAGCCCTTTGACTTGGCGAGCACGTCGGTGATACCCACGCTCTCAAGCACGGCACGCATTGCACCACCGGCCTTCACACCGGTACCGTGGGATGCGGGCTTGAGGATGATGCGCGAGCCACCAAACTTGGCGGCCTGCTCGTGGGGGATTGTCCCCTTGTGCACGGGCACCTTGATGAGGTTTTTCTTGGCAGCCTCCACGCCCTTGGCGATAGCTGCGGTCACTTCATTGGCCTTGCCCAGGCCCCAGCCTACGATGCCGTCCTCGTTGCCTACGACAACGATGGCCGAGAAGCTGAACGTGCGACCACCCTTGGTCACCTTGGTGACGCGGTTGATGGCCACGAGACGGTCCTTCAACTCTAAGTCGCTGGTCGATTTAACTTTGTTATTCTTTCTTGCCATGATTCTTAAAATTTAAGTCCGCCGTTGCGTGCAGCGTCAGCCAATGATTTAACACGACCGTGGAAGAGGTATCCGTTACGGTCGAAAACTACTTCGGAGATACCGGCCTCGATAGCCTTCTTGGCCACGGCCTCGCCCACCTTTGCGGCAATCTCGCACTTTGTGCCGCCCTCAAGGCCCTTTGAAGAGGCCGATACGAGCGTACGGCCTGCGAGGTCGTCGATGAGCTGTACATAAATCTGCTTGTTGCTGCGGAAAACCGTCATGCGGGGACGGGCGGCGCTACCGGAAACCTTACCACGGATACGGGTCTTGATCTTATTTCGTCTTTGTATCTTGGATATCATGATTCAGTCTGTTTTAATTATTTAGCACCTGCCGACTTGCCCGACTTGCGACGGATAACCTCGCCGACAAACTTGATACCTTTACCCTTGTAAGGCTCGGGCTTGCGCAGAGAGCGAATCTTGGCGCACACCTGGCCGAGCAACTGCTTGTCGTCGCTCTCAAGGATGATAAGGGGGTTCTTGTTACGCTCGCTCTTTGCCTCGACCTTGACCTCGGCGGGGAGCTTGATATATATAGCGTGCGAGTAACCGAGCGAAAGCTCAAGCACCTGGCCTGTGGCATTTGCACGATAACCTACACCAACGAGTTCCATTTCCTTGCGGTAGCCGGTTGACACGCCCACAACCATGTTGTGGATCAACGCGCGATAGAGACCGTGCTGTGCGCGGTGCTCGCGGTCGTCCGAGGGGCGGGTCACAACGACGTGACCGTCCTCGACCTTCACTTCGAGGTCGGGGTTGACTGCCTGAGAGAGCTGTCCCTTGGGACCCTTGACGGTGACTACGTTATCCTTCACGTCGACAGTGACGCCGGCGGGGATTTCAATGGGGGCTTTACCTATTCTTGACATAATCTTTACCTCCTATCATTAATATACGTAACACAGCACCTCGCCGCCAACCTTCTGCTCTGCAGCCTGCTTGTTGGTCATCACGCCCTTGGACGTGCTGAGGATGGCGATGCCTAAACCGTTCAACACTCTCGGCATATCCTTGTAGCCCGTGTACTGACGCAGGCCAGGACGTGAAACGCGCTTGAGGTTCTTGATGGCGTTCACCTTGTCCACGGGGTCGTACTTGAGGGCAATCTTGATTGTGCCATTGGGGGTCTCACCCTCTATAAACTTGTAGTTAAGAATATAGCCTTGTTCAAAAAGGATCTTGGTGATCTCTTTCTTCAAGTTTGAGGCAGGCACTTCAACAACACGGTGCTGGGCCTTGATGGCATTCCTCAATCTTGTCAAATAATCTGCTATTGGATCAGTCATTTTGTTTATCTGTTAAATTGATTCGGTCGCTCCGAACAATATTTAATACTCTCTGAGTAATAACGCGGTTCCCACGGAGATATTACCAGCTTGCCTTTTTAACACCGGGGATGAGTCCTGCCGACGCCATCTCGCGGAACTGGATACGTGAGATGCCAAACTGACGCATGTAGCCTTTGGGACGGCCAGTGATGGTGCAGCGGTTGTGCATACGGATGGGATTGCTGTTCTTGGGGAGCTTCTGGAGGGCCTGTGCAGCCTCATAGGCTTCAGCACGGTTCTCCTCGTTGACACCCGAGTTGACAATCTTCTTCAGCTGGGCACGGCGCTCTGCATACTTGGCAGCGAGCTTGGCTCTCTTGACCTCGCGGGCCTTCATTGATTCTTTTGCCATACTGATATTTTAGTTTTTAGCGTTCTTGAAAGGGAGACCAAACTGCTTGAGCAGAGCGTAACCCTCCTCGTCGGTGTTGGCCGAGGTGACGAAGGTGATGTTCATACCCATCATTTTGGTGATGTTGTCGATGTTGATTTCCGGGAAGATAATCTGCTCGGTGATGCCGAGGGTGTAGTTGCCACGGCCATCGAGCTTGCCGTCGATACCCTTGAAGTCGCGGATACGGGGAAGGGCGACACGGATAAGACGCTCGAGGAACTCGTACATTCTCTCGCGGCGCAGGGTGACCATCACGCCGACGGGCATCTTCTTGCGGAGCTTGAAGTTTGAGATATCCTTCTTCGACAGCGTTGCGACAGCTTTCTGGCCGGTGATGGCGGTAAGCTCGTTGATGGCTGTCTCGATGATTTTCTTGTCCTGAGTGGCGGCGCCGAGACCCTGGTTGATGACAATCTTCTTCAGGCGGGGCACCTGCATCACCGTAGTGTAGTTGAACTCCTTTTCAAGAGCAGGAACAATGCGCTCCTTGTAATCTTTCTGAAGTGTTGTAGCTGACATTATTTAATCTCCTCTCCTGATTTTTTAGAATAACGTACTGTGACACCCTTGTCGTTCTTGCGGCGGCCGATGCGGGTAGGCTTGCCGCTGTTGGGGTCAAGAAGCGCAAGGTTAGAGATGTGGACGGGGGCCTCCATCTTCACGATGCCACCCTGGGGGTGCTTTGCACTGGGCTTGGTACTCTTAGATACCACGTTGACACCTTCTACGATGGCACGCTGCTTGGAGACGAGCACAGAGAGCACACGGCCTTCCTGGCCACGGCAGTCGCCCGAGAGCACGCGAACGGTATCGCCCTTTTTGATATTAAGTTTCATTGTAGAGTTTACGTTTTATATCTGATTAGAGTACTTCGGGAGCGAGTGACACAATCTTCATGTTGGTGGCGCGGAGCTCGCGGGCTACCGGGCCGAAGATACGTGTGCCGCGCAGCTCGCCGGCATTGTTAAGCAGCACGCAGGCGTTGTCGTCAAAACGGATGTAGCTGCCGTCGGCACGGCGCACTTCCTTCTTTGTGCGTACTACGACTGCCTTAGATACAGTACCTTTCTTCACGTCGGAAGAGGGTATCACGCTCTTTACCGAGACGACGATGATGTCGCCCACGGAGGCGTAACGACGGCCTGTACCACCAAGCACGTGGATGCAGAGGGCTTCCTTGGCACCACTGTTATCAGCAACGGTTAAACGGCTTTCAGTCTGTATCATAATTATTTAACTTTTTCGATGATTTCTACTAATCTCCATCTCTTAGTCTTGCTAAGGGGACGAGTCTCCATCAGCTTCACCTTGTCGCCAACGCTGCACTCGTTCTTCTCGTCATGAGCATGGTACTTCTTTGTCTTGTTGACAAACTTACCGTAGATAGGGTGCTTCTCCTTCCACTTTACAGTGACGGTGATGGTCTTGTCACCCTTGTTGCTCGACACTACCCCAACGCGCTCTTTTCTTAAATTTCTCTTTTCCATTCCGGGGGATTATTTATTGTTAAGTTCACGCTGACGCAACTCAGTCTTCACGCGTGCAATCATTTTACGGTCTGCTGTAATCTTGGCGGGATTGTCCAGGGGCGAAATCGAGTGGTTGATCTTCAGCTGGCGATAATCCTTTTCCATCTCTGCGAGACGATCCTTGAGATCCTGAGTGCTAAGTTCCTTTATCTCTTCTTTCTTCATAGTTCTTTACACATTTTGGGTGGGATCGTAATCACGGCGGACTACAAACTTGGTGATAACGGGAAGTTTCTGTGCTGCGAGACGGAGTGCCTCCTTGGCTACTGCAAAGGGAACGCCCTCGACCTCGATGAGGATGCGGCCCGGGGTCACAGGCGCAACAAAGCCTTCGGGATTACCTTTACCTTTACCCATACGCACTTCGGCAGGCTTCTTGGTGATGGGCTTATCGGGGAAGATGCGGATCCATATCTGACCCTGACGCTGCATGTAGCGGGTCACGGCAATACGGGCGGCCTCAATCTGACGGCCTGTAATCCACTTCGACTCCAAAGTCTTTATACCAAAAGAACCGAATGCCAACTGATTGCCGCGCTGGGCGTTGCCCTTCATACGGCCTTTCTGTTGTCTGCGAAATTTAGTTTTCTTTGGCTGTAACATTGTTGTGTTGATTCAATACGATTAATGATTGTTTTTGGGTGAGCGGAAGCCCTTGCGGGGTCTTCTGTCATTGCCGGCGCCGCGCTGTTCCTTGGCTCCGGAGGTGAACTGGGGAGCGAGGTCACGCTTGCCGTACACCTCGCCACGGCAAATCCACACCTTCACGCCGATGACACCTACCTTGGTGTGGGCCTCGACGAGTGCGTAGTCGATGTCGGCACGCAGTGTGTGGAGCGGTGTGCGGCCTTCCTTGAACATCTCGGAACGGGCCATCTCGGCGCCGTTGAGACGTCCGCTCACCTGCACCTTTATACCCTCTGCGCCGGCACGCATGGTGGAGGCTACAGCCATCTTCACGGCACGGCGGTAGGCTATCTTGCCCTCAATCTGGCGTGCGATGTTGGCAGCCACAATCTGGGCGTCAAGCTCGGGGCGCTTTACCTCGAAGATGTTGATCTGCACGTCCTTGTCGGTGATCTTCTTGAGCTCTTCCTTGAGCTTGTCGACCTCCGAGCCGCCCTTGCCTATGATGAGGCCGGGACGCGATGTGCAGACGGTGATGGTGATCAATTTGATTGTGCGCTCGATGACGATGCGCGAAACGCTACACTTGGCAAGACGAACATTCAAGTACTTGCGAAGCTTGGAATCCTCAAGGATGCTGTCGGCGTACTTCTTTCCGAAATACCAGTTGGAATCCCAACCACGGATTACACCCAGACGATTACTGATCGGATTTACTTTCTGTCCCATTTGTTATGCCTCTTTTTTAGCGTTATTAATTGTATCTACAAACAATGTAACGTGGTTTGAACGTTTACGGATACGGTATCCGCGTCCCTGGGGAGCGGTGCGGAGGCGCTTGAGCATGGGGGCGCAGTCGACAAATATAGTGCTTATGTAAAGCTCGCCGTTGTCGGCCTTGCGCTCGTTCTTGGCTTCCCAGTTGGCGATGGCGGAACGCAACAGTTTCTCGACCTTCGCAGCAGCCTCCTTGTTGGAGAACTTGAGGATACCGAGGGCCTTGAACACTTCAACGCCGCGCACCATGTCAGCGACAAGGCGCATCTTGCGGGGAGAAGAGGGGACATTGTGCAGCTTGGCAAATGCCTGCGACTTCAGGGCCTCTTTTCTTTGATTGGCTGAATTTCTTTTTCTTACACCCATTGTATTTGATTTCTTTTTTTGTCAAAAATGATGGCCCTGGTTACTTCTTCTTGTTGCCGCCGTGGCCACGGAAGTTGCGGGTCGGGGCAAATTCCCCGAGCTTGTGTCCGACCATGTTCTCGGTGACGTAAACAGGAATGAACTTGTTACCGTTATGCACGGCGAAGGTGTGTCCCACGAAGTCGGGGGAAATCATGGAGGCGCGGCTCCAGGTCTTGATGACCGACTTCTTGCCGCTTTCTTCCATTGCAGTGACCTTCTTCTCGAGCTTAACGCTGATGTATGGGCCTTTTTTTAATGAACGACTCATAGTTGTTGCTTAATTAATCAGATTACTTTTTTCTTCTTTCAATAATGTACTTAGAAGATGTCTTCTTCGGAGCACGAGTCTTGAGACCCTTTGCGTAAAGGCCCTTGCGCGAGCGGGGATGTCCACCCGAAGCACGTCCTTCACCACCACCCATCGGGTGGTCAACGGGGTTCATGACAACGCCACGGTTGCGGGGACGGCGGCCGAGCCAGCGCGAGCGACCGGCCTTGCCGGAGCTTTCGAGGGCGTGGTCGCTGTTGCCTACGACGCCGATAGTGGCCTTGCAGGTGGCGAGCACCTTGCGTGTCTCTCCCGAAGGTAATTTGATAATCGCGTAGTCCCCTTCTCTTGAGGTCAGCTGGGCGAATGTGCCTGCGGAGCGGGCCATGAACGCCCCCTGACCGGGACGGAGCTCGATGTTGTGGATCACTGTACCTACAGGAATCTTGTTGAGCGGAAGCGCGTTGCCCACCTCAGGTGCGGCATCGGGACCGCTCACAACAGTCGAGCCAACAGTCAGGCCGTTGGGTGCAATGATGTAAGCCTTGGACCCGTCGACATAGTAAAGCAGGGCGATGCGGGCCGAACGGTTGGGGTCGTACTCGATCGACTTTACTACAGCGGGAACACCGTCTTTGTTTCTCTTAAAGTCAATGATACGGTATTTGCGTTTGTGACCACCACCAAGGTAGCGGGTGGTGAGGTGACCTTCGGCGTTGCGGCCGCCGGTAGCTTTTTTACCGACCGTAAGAGATTTCTCTGGTGTAGTAGCAGTGATTGTACCTTTGAATACACCAATAACCTTGTGTCTCTGCCCCGGTGTTGTGGGCTTGAATTTTCTTACTGCCATTTCTTAATTATATGTTGCTATAAAAGTCAATAGTTTGGCCTTCGGCTACAGTGACAAGAGCCTTCTTGTAAGCGGAGGTCTTGCCGCGGAGGAGTCCGCTCTTGGTGTAGCGCGACTTGTTCTTCCCACGGACAATCATCGTGTTGACATTGACAACCTTTACACCATACAACTGCTCGACCAGGTCCTTGATCTGGTACTTGTTGGCGGAAGGAGTCACGCGGAAAGTGTAGCGGTTGAGCTTCTCAGAGAGCTTGGTCGCCTTCTCGGTAACGATGGGTTTTATTGTTATATCCATTGTCAAATTTTCTCCTTTCGGGGTGATTAAAGTTTATTAATAATGTCGAGGCTACCCTCGGTGAGGATGATAGCCTTGTTGTTGAGGAGCGCGTAGGTGTTGACATCCTCAGCACGCATCACGTTAGCTCCGGGGATATTACGAGCCGACAAAAGTACGTTTTTATTTTGGTCTGCTAAAACCAAAAGGATTTTCTTGCCGTCTAATTGTAAATTTTTAGTAAATTTTACAAATTCTTTAGTCTTCGGTGCCTCAAAATCGAAATTCTCGACCACGACAATCTGGTTGTCCTGAGCCTTGGACGTCAGAGCCGAGCGGCGTGCGAGGGCCTTGAGTTTCTTGTTGAGCTTGAAGCGGTAGTCACGGGGACGGGGACCGAAGACGCGGCCACCGCCGACGAGGACGGGCGAGTTGATGTCACCGATACGGCTGCCGCCGCCACCCTTCTGCTTGTGGAGCTTGCGGGTGGAGCCGGATACCTCGCTGCGCTCCTTGGACTTGTGGGTGCCCTGACGCTGGTTGGCGAGATACTGCTTTACATCGAGATATACGGCGTGCTCGTTGACTTCGATTGCAAACACCTCGTCGTTGAGCTGTGCCTTGCGACCGGTGTCCTTTCCTTCTACGTTAAATATTGCGAGTTCCATTATTTCTCAATTAATACGATTGAACCTTTACTTCCGGGAATTGATCCCTTTATCATGAGCACGTTGTGCTCGGGGATAACCTTTATCACCTGCAGATTCTGCACGGTGACGCGCTCGTTGCCCATCTGGCCGGCCATGCGCATGCCCTTGAACACCTTGGCGGGATAAGAGCAGGCACCTACCGAACCGGGGGCACGGAGACGGTTGTGCTGGCCGTGGGTGGCCTGGCCTACGCCGCCGAAACCGTGACGCTTAACGACGCCCTGATAGCCCTTACCCTTGGAGGTACCGACGATATCAACGAAGTCGTTGTCGGAGAAAAAGTCAACGGTGATGGTGTCACCAAGTTTGTACTCGCTTTCAAATCCTTTGAACTCGGCCAAGTGTCTTTTGGGGGTTACGCCTGCCTTCTTGAAGTGACCTGCCTCGGGCTGGGTAGTGTGCTTGTCCTTCTTGTCGACAAAGCCCAACTGCAGAGCCTCGTAGCCGTCCTTTTCCACAGTCTTGATCTGAGTAACCACGCAGGGACCTACTTCGATAACAGTGCACGGTATGTTCTTACCGTCGGCACTGAAAACGGATGTCATTCCGATTTT
>LUJN01000014.1:15494-15680 GCA_001689445.1 Bacteroidales bacterium M3
TCTTTCCTAATAATCCTGGCATTTCTCTTAAAAATTAAATGATTGATTACACCTTGATTTCTACGTCAACTCCGCTGGGAAGCTCCAATTTCATCAACGCGTCCACGGTCTTGGAGGTGGAGTTGTAGATGTCGATGAGGCGCTTGTAGGAGGCAAGCTCAAACTGCTCGCGCGACTTCTTGTTGA
>LUJN01000015.1 GCA_001689445.1 Bacteroidales bacterium M3
TAAAGTGAGGTTTATTTTTCGACAATTTTTATACAGATAAACGCCTCCTAATATTATAGTGATGTTGCTAATTGTCGCTGCTAAATAACGAAATGAAATCAAAGACCATCCAAATACCCCCCCCCCATATTGCTGATATACAGCTTGTTAGTGGTGCTTGTGGATTTTGCTCGTATTCAAATGCATTAAGGATTTGATATGGCTCGTCTGCGAAATTTAGGCTGAAATGAGATAAAAGATAAGGGCAGAGTATGCCTAATAGGCAGGTTAACGCAGACATGCCTTTCAAAAAAGACGATGAGGTTCTATACATGAAAGAATGAAATGGATGTAATTGTTTTAATGCAAAGATAGTGCAACGCCCCGTCACCGCAAAATAAATTTCAATCTGATGACAATGGATTGAAGATTTGGTTCTAAAAGTAGTTATTATGGTAAAAGCTGCAAATTTTGATTATATATTTGGTGCCGATGGACATTTACTGAATGCTTGGTTTAGGGCATATCCTATACCGACATTCTTGCCGAAGCCCATAAAAGAAATTTTAACAAATATATGGAGTATAAAGCCTCAAGGTTGAGTCATACCATACCTTGAGGCCTTATTGTTGTACTGATTATTAAAAGAGGGGATTAGTTGTTTTCGGGGCGGAGCTGGCGCACGGTGACGGCAGTCTGCCACATTTCGCTTTCGCGGAGGTCCTTAAGCTCTTTTTCGAGCTTCTCGCGGTAGTCGGGCTTGGAGTTTGAGTCAATGGAGATCTGTGCCTCGTTGCCACACTTGACGTTGGCGTAGAGCTTCTCCACGACGGGCTTGATGGCGTCGTGGAACGGGCCCATCCAATCGAGCGCGCCGCGCTGTGCGGTGGTCGAGCAGTTGGCATACATCCAGTCCATACCGTTCTTGGCAAAGAGAGGCATGAGCGACTGAGTGAGTTCCTCGACGGTCTCGTTGAACGCCTCGGAGGGGGTGTGGCCGTTCTCGCGGAGTACCTCGTACTGGGCGAGGAGGAGACCCTGAATTGCGCCCATCAGTGAGCCGCGCTCGCCAGTAAGGTCGCTGGTTGCCTCGCGCACGAACGTTGTCTCAAAGAGGTAGCCCGAGCCGATGCCGATACCGATGGCGAGTGTGCGCTCAAGGGCGCGGCCGGTGTAGTCCTGATAGATGGCGTAGGATGAGTTGAGGCCACGGCCTTCGAGGAACATCGTGCGGAGCGATGTGCCCGAACCCTTGGGGGCGACCATGATTACGTCTATATCCTTGGGGGGCACGACGCCGGTGCGGTCGTTCCAGGTGATGGCGAAGCCGTGAGAGAAGTAGAGGGCCTTGCCGGGGGTGAGATATTGCTTGATGGTGGGCCATACTGACATTACAGCAGCGTCGGAGAGGAGGCACATCACGATAGTGGCCTTCTGGCAGGCTTCCTCGATGGAGAACAGTGTCTCGCCGGGCACCCATCCGTCAGCAACAGCCTTGTCATAGGTCTTGCCCTGACGCTGGCCCACGATGACGTTGAAGCCGTTGTCGCGGAGGTTGAGGCTCTGGCCGGGACCCTGCACGCCATAACCGATGACGGCAATGGTCTCGTCTTTCAACACTTCCCTTGCTTTTTCCAAGGGGAACTCGTCGCGGATGACTACTGTTTCTTCAACACCGCCAAAATTCATTTTTGCCATAATAGTGTATTATTAAAGTTATTTGTTGTCTGAAATTTTGTGCAAATTTACAGCTTTTTCTTGTTTGGTGGTTAATAAAATGATGATAATTCGCTCAATTTGCTACGATTTTGCCATCACGGGGGCGAAATTTGACGCGGGCGCGGCATGAGCAGGCATCGGCCGTGGAAATCTCGGCAATGAATGTCAGCGGCTCTTCGGCGGCGATGGCCACCGTCACATCGGCATCATAACGTGTCTCGTGCATGAATGCTATCTCAAACCGCTCGATGGCATATCGGTCGTGCCACTCCATCGTCCACTGGTCGAGCAGCAGCTCGATGTAGCGCACGGTGTTGACGTGGCGGTTGAAGTCGATGTCGCAGTAGCGGAAACGGTAGGCCGACGTGCGGTCGGGTGCTGTCACAGCCGGGAGGCGCGTTGCCCTGGCTATGGGGCACGGGCGGTCGGACACGTTGTCGGCAAGCGCGTCGAGTCCGTCGAGCGACGCTGCCTGGCGTGTCTTGATATTGATTGCCATCCATGTGGAGCGCACGTAGCCCAGCGGCTTTTCCCCGGCGTCGGCAAACACGAAGTCGCGCTCGGAGAATCGGCGGTTGGTCCCCTCGATCCATGTCGTCAGGGAGTAGTCGCTGTTGATGCCGGGATAGCTTGCCATCTCGATGACAAGGCGGGTCAATACCCATGCGGCGTCATCCTTTATCAGCCGGTCGTAGCCGACTCCGAGTGCGTTGGCGTGGAGCGTCGCCACCTCGATGACGCGCCGTGTCGTCACCGTGAGCGGTATCTGCTGCTGGGCGTCACACTGCCCGGCGGTGATGAAGTAATCCTTGCGGTATTCTTTCATCGTCACTGCCGTTCCGTTGTCGAGGGTGTCGGGTGTCATGCCTCAATCTTTTGGCGGCGCAGCTCCTGCCCGTCGAGAAACAGGTTGACAAACTCTATCGGCGACTTGGTGACGGCGACGCGCCCCGAGCGCACAAACTGCTTGATGTCATAGCGTTTAAGCTGCTCAAACAGCGACTCGGTCTCGTCGGAGTGGCCGGCCTTCTCGATGACGGTGTATTCCTGGGTTATCTCAAGGATACGGGCGTTGTTGCTGCGTATGATAGACTCGAGGTTCTCCTCCTCCAACAGGCGGCTTGTCGGCACCTTGTAGAGGGCTATTTCCTGGTACACGATGTCGTCGTCGGTGTAAAGGAATGCCTTGAGCACCTCGATGCGCTTCTCTATCTGCTTGATTACCTTCTCCATCGTTTCGCGGTCGCTCCACGTGGTGATGGTGAACTTGTGCACACCCTTGATGGAGGAGGGGCTGACCGACAGGCTCTCGATGTTGAGGCTGCGGCGCGTGTAGATGATTGATATCTGGTTGAGCAGTCCCACCTGGTTTTCGGAGAAGACGGCTACCGTGAAAAGTTGCTTTTCCATGATTGTGTCTGTTTTTGGATGGGTGAGGCTCAATTGAGGGGATATTTCTCGTCAGGGGTCAGGAGTATGGTGTCAACCGATGCTCCCGGAGGGGTCATGGGAAATATCTTGTCGTCCTCCTCGATGTTGACGTTCAGCAGATAGGCGCCTTTGTGGTTGACCATACGCTCTATGGCGGCATCGAGCTGCTCGCGTGAATCGACATTCTCGGCTTCTATCCCGTAGGCTTTTGCAATGGCCACAAAGTCAGGGTTGACAAGCGGGGTCTGCGAGAAGCGGCGGTTGAAGAACATCTCCTGCCACTGACGCACGTTGCCGAGGAAGTTGTTGTTGAGCAGTATGATTTTGACGTCAGTCTTGTATTCAAGTATCGTGCCGAGCTCCTGTATAGTCATCTGCAGCCCTCCGTCGCCGGTGAAGAAGCAGACTGTGCGGTCGGGTGCAGCCATCTTTGCGCCGATGGCAGCCGGGAGGCCGAACCCCATCGTGCCGAGACCGCCGGATGTGATGATTGAGCGCGGCTCGGTGTAGCGGAAATAGCGCGACGAGAACATCTGGTTCTGTCCCACGTCGGTAACGCAGATGGCACGGTCGCCGGTGGCTTTTGACACCTTGTAGGCGACCTCGCCCATGCGCATCGGGCCTGTCGGCTCGTCGGGGAACACCTCGCGTTTCACGACCTTCTCTTGCTCGACGGCGTTGGCCTCGTCAAATGTCTTTACCCACTCGGTGTGCTTGGCTTCCTTGACGAGGGGGATGAGACGTTCAAGCACCTCGCGGGCATCGCCGTGTATGGTGGCGTCGGTCTTGATGTTCTTGTCAAATTCCGATGCGTCGATGTCGATATGCACTATTTTGGCCTGTGGGGCATATTTGGTGGTGTCGCCGGTCACACGGTCGTCAAATCTCATGCCTATGGCGATTATGAGGTCGGCACGGTTGGTGTTGACATTCGGCCCCACGTTGCCGTGCATGCCGAGCATTCCTTTGTAGAGCGGATGATCGGAGGGTATGGTGGATAGGCCGAGTAGGGTGGAGGTGACAGGGATGTCGGCTTTCTCGGCAAGTTCGGCAAGCTCCTTTTCGGCCCCCGAAATCATTATGCCGTGTCCGGAGAGTATCATCGGACGCTCGGCGGCGTTTATCATCTCGGCCACGCGCTCTACATCCTCTTGCGGTATCTCGGGGTAGGGGATATAGCTGCGTATGAAGCGGCACTTCTCATAGTTCCAGTCCATCAGGCCTACCTGCGCGTTCTTGGCGAAGTCGAGCACGACGGGGCCGGGACGGCCTGTGCTGGCGATATAGAATGCGCGTGCGACGGCCCAGGGCACATCCTCGGCGCGGCGTATCTGGTAGCTCCATTTGGCTATAGGTTGTGTGATTCCCATCACGTCGGTCTCCTGGAATGCGTCAGAGCCGAGTGCGGATGTGGCCACCTGGCCGGTGATGACGACCATCGGCGTGCTGTCCATCATCGCGTCGCTGAGTCCCGTGATAGCGTTGGTGGCTGCCGGGCCCGAGGTGACGATGACGACGCCGGGGCGTCCTGTGACGCGGGCATAGCCTTGTGCGGCGTGGGTCGCGCCCTGCTCGTGGCGCACAAGTATATGCTTGATGCGGTCCTGATAGTCGTAGAGCTTGTCATAGACGGGCATGATGGAGCCGCCGGGATATCCGAAGATGAGGTCTACATCCTCTTCAAGGAGGGAACGGAACAAGGCTTCCGCTCCTGTGATTTTTTCGCTCATGTTGATTGTTGTTATGTCGTGTGAGGGGTGAGGTTACTTAATCTCGCGTACACCGCCCTTGTCGGCCGATGTCACCATAGCGGCGTATGCCCGCAGAGCTTTGGATACGACACGGTCTCGGTCGCGCGGGGTAAAGGCGTCCTTGCCTCGGGTCTCCTCCTCGGCACGGCGTGCTGCAAGCTCCTCGTCGGTCAGCTCCACCGAGATGGTGCGCTCGGGAATGTTGATGTCGATGATGTCGCCGTCACGCACCAGACCGATGTCGCCGCCGGCTGCCGCCTCGGGGGATATGTGGCCGATTGACAGGCCCGATGTGCCTCCCGAGAAGCGGCCGTCAGTGATGAGGGCGCACTCCTTGCCGAGGTGCTTTGACTTTATGTAGCTCGTGGGGTAGAGCATCTCCTGCATACCGGGGCCGCCCTTGGGACCCTCGTGAGTGATGACGACCACGTCGCCCGACACAACCTTGTCGCGCAGGATGCCGTCCACGGCCTCCTCCTGCGACTGGAACACCTTGGCGGGGCCACGGAAGTGGAAAATGCTCTCGTCGACGCCGGCGGTCTTGACGACGCAGCCGTCGAGGGCGATGTTGCCGCGCAGCACGGCGAGGCCCCCATCCTTGACGTAGGCGTGCTCAAAGTCGCGTATACAGCCGTTGGCGCGGTCGGTGTCGAGATTCTCGTAATAAGTGGTCTGCGATCCGAGCGTGAGGTTCTTGCGCTCGCCGGGGGCACTGAGCCACAGCACCTCGGCCTCGTCGCAGAAATCCTTGCCGCCGATGGCGTAGCGGTCGATGGCCTGCTGAAGGGTAAGGCCGTCGGCACGGTTGACCGAGGTGTCGACAAGTCCGTTGTCGGCGAGTATCTTCATGATTGACAGGATGCCGCCTGCGCGGTTGACATCCTGGATATGGTACTTGGAGTTGGGGGCTACCTTGCAGAGGACGGGCGTCTTGCGCGACAGGGCGTCGATGTCGGCCATGGTGAAGTCGGCTCCGGCCTCATTGGCCACGGCAAGCAGGTGGAGCACGGTGTTGGTCGAGCCGCCCATGGCGATGTCGAGGGTCATAGCGTTGAGCATGGCCTGACGTGTCGCGATATTGCGGGGCAGCACGCTGTCATCGTCCTTGTCGTAGTAACGGTAGGTGTTCTCGACAATCTTCTGTGCCGCTTTCTTGAACAGGGCGATACGGTTGGAGTGCGTGGCGACGATAGTGCCGTTGCCGGGGAGTGCCAGGCCGATGGCCTCGTTGAGGGAGTTCATCGAGTTGGCTGTGAACATTCCCGAGCACGAGCCGCATGTGGGGCATCCGCGCTGCTCAAGTTTTGTCACCGTCTCGTCCGACACTGTCTCGTCGGCGGCGTCAATCATGATGTCGATGAGGTCGAGTGGACGGTCGCCGAGTCGTCCGGCCTCCATAGGGCCGCCGGAGACAAAGATGGCGGGGATGTTGAGGCGCATGGCGGCCATGAGCATACCCGGGGTCACCTTGTCGCAGTTGGATATGCACACCATCGCGTCGGCCTTGTGGGCGTTGACCATATACTCCACCGAGTCGGCGATAAGGTCGCGTGAGGGCAGCGAGTAGAGCATTCCGTCGTGTCCCATGGCGATGCCGTCGTCGATGGCGATGGTGTTGAACTCTGCGGCAAAGCATCCGAGGCGTTCAATCTCCTGCTTGACCACCTGCCCTATTTCGTGCAGGTGGGTGTGGCCGGGGACAAATTGTGTGAAGGAGTTGACTATCGCGATGATTGGTTTGCCTATCTGCTCCTCTTTCATGCCATTGGCGCGCCACAGGGCGCGTGCGCCGGCCATGCGGCGTCCTTGTGTGCTTGCAGCACTTCTCAACGGTTTGCTCATGATTGTGTATCTTTATTATGTTGTTATTGTTTCTTCACTTTAATTTCTGTCGTGACAAATAGAGGATGCCTCCCTTAAACGCTGTTACGTTGCAGGGAGGCATCGAAGTATCGTGTTCAGATTTTGTAATGACAGGCACAACCTATCGACCCTCCCTTATGCAAGGACGGAGACGACGACGACCACGAGCGATAGTAGGGCTACTGCTGTCGGGCAAAGTGGCATATGTGCGTGTCTGACGTTCATAATCAATTTCCGATGTTGCAAAATTATACTATTTTTCCCGAATTAGCAAATAATTGTATCATAATATGGCATTCAAAGCGGGAATTTGTAGCTGGGGCAGCTATAACAGCCATTATAGCTATTATGGCTGTAGCAGCTATCGCGGCTATAATAAAAAAGGCGTCCCGAGATGGGACGCCTTTATGGTTGTGGGAAGCGGGGCTTCCTTTGGGAGCGGGATTATTCAGCCTCCTCGATGGTCACGGCACGGTCGAGTGCCACGTACTTCTCACCGAGGTCGCAGAGGTTACCGTTGTTGATGGTGGTAATGAGCTGCTCGGCGGGTACACCGTTCTTGATGAGCTGCTTCTCAACGCCGGCGGCACGGTTCTTGCGGAGGCGGGTGTTGATCTGGTCGTTACCGGTGTAGTTGTCGGCCCAGCCGGTGAGCACATACTTCTGGTCGGGGGTGGTCTTCATGACCTCAGCCACGGCACCGAGCACGTTGATATCCTCGCGGGTGAGCTTGGACACGTTGATGGGGTAGTAGATAGTGGCAAGGGGAGCCTTCTCCACTTCCTTCTCGACGGGACGCTCAAGGCAAGCCTTAAGCTGCTGTTCGAGTTCGGCAATCTTGGCATCGGCGGCCTGGAGGCGGGCACGGAGTGCGTCGCAGTTCTCGGGCTCGGGGCATACGGGAACGACAGCGGGGCTCCAGCCGGTCTTGTTGAACAGGTAAGTTACACCGAGGTAAGCCTGGAGGTCATGAGCGGTCATATTCCAATTGTAGCCGGCACGGTTGGGGTGGTTGTCGATAGCCGAGTAGCGGATATCGAGCGAGAGGGCCACGTGCTTTGATACATTGAACTGGTTGATGATACCGGCACGTACCGTAAGGATACGATCGTGGATGTCTTCCCATCCGTCGCACTTGTATGCGCCGTTTTCAACCTTGTATTTCTTTGTAAAGGCCCAGTAACCGCCACCTCCACCGTAGATGATGCAGTTGTAGACACGTCCGGGCTTGTAGCCACACCACCAGTTGGTGAGGTTGAGCATAACGTCAACTACGGGACCTACGTGGGAGAACTTGGCCTTGTAACGACCGTCTACCATGGGCTGGTCAAGCTCGATGCCGAAGCCCTCGCGGGTAGTGGAGAGAGTCTTGGTCTGGAGCCAGTTTACGCCGGCACGGAGACCGATGATGGGCGAGAACCACTTGCCCACATAGAGGCTGGCTGCGGGAGAGAAGCGGTCACCGGCATCGCGGTGGATTGCCTCCGGCCCGAAGAAGTAGCCTACGCCACCCTCACCGGTGATAAACCAGTTGTCTTTGAAACGGTTGAAGAGATAACCCTGTGAGGGATCCTCAACATAAGTCACCTCCTGAGTGGTCTGCGCTACTGCGCTGTTGGCCCAAAAGAGAGTGAACAGCAAGGTGAAAAATGTAATCTTTTTCATAGATAAATATAATAACTGTTTGTTGAAATTATTCTCACTATGACATAATTTGCCGCTAAGTTAATGCAAAATTTTTAATCTTGCGTTAAATATTGAGAATTTTTATTTCAAAAATTCAATTTTAACGGTTTCGAAGCGGCTATTACGGCTATAAGAGCTATTACGGCTTTTATATAGGCTATGAGTTGATAAGGGCTTTGACTTGGGCGAGGATGTTGTCGGCCGTGAAGCCAAATTTCTCGTCGAGCACCTTGTAGGGCGCGGATGCCCCGAAGTGGTCGAGACCGTAGATATAGCCGTCAGAGCCTACGACGCTACGTAATGTTGAGGGGAGGCCTGCCGTAAGTCCAAACGTTTTCACTCCCGGGGTGAGGATGCTCTCGCGATATGCGAGCGGCTGCATGTTGAACAGCCCTATTGAGGGCACTGAGACGACACGTGCCCCGATACCCTCCTCTTTGAGACGCATCGCCACATCACAAAGCAGCGACACCTCCGAGCCGTTGCCTACGAGGATGATGGCGGGATGGGGTGTGTCGATGACGGTGTATCCTCCCTGACGGGTGCCCTGTGCGTCGGCATAGCGGTCGCCGGTTGTTGTGGGAATGTCGGTGACATCCTGACGCGACAGGATGAGCCCCGTGGGGGTTTTGTCGTTGTTCATCGCCATCTCCCATGCCACGGTGGTCTCCGCACTGTCGGCCGGACGCAACACGAGCATCGAGGGGCGTCCGCTGAGGTTACGCAGCTCCTCAAGCAGGCGTATCTGTGCCTCCTGCTCTACCGGCTCGTGGGTCGGACCGTCCTCGCCGACGCGGAATGCGTCGTGAGTCCACACATACTTGACGGGTAGCTCCATGAGCGCGGCCATGCGTATGGCGGGTTTCATATAGTCGGAGAATACGAAGAATGTGCCGCACGCCGCTATCATGCCGCCGTGGAGCACGATGCCGTTCATGATGGAGGCCATCGTAAGCTCGGCTACGCCGGCATGGAGGAATGCCCCGGTGAAGTCGCCGTGGGTGAGGGCGTGGGTCTTCTTCAGGAAAGCGTCGGTCTTGTCGGAGTTGGCGAGGTCGGCGCTCGATACAATCATATTCTTGATATACACGGCCAGCTCGGAGAGCACGTTGGCCGAGGCCGTGCGGGTAGCGATATTGGCCTTGTGCACGATGGATGCGTAGTTGATGACCGGAAGGCGTCCGGCAAGGAAGTCGTCGAGCTGGGCGGCTTCCGCAGGGTGGCTTTGACGCCACTCGGCCTCCTCGGCACGGCGGCGGCGCACTGTCTCAAGCAGCTCGGCGCGGCGGTCGGCATATAGCTTGGCTACATCCTCGCGGATATGCCACGGGTCGGCCGGGTCGGCTCCGAGGTTCTCGATGGTCTTCTCGTAGCTTGCCCCGCTCTTTGACAGGGGTTGCCCGTGGGTAGAGCACTGGCCCTCGAAGTTTGAGCCGTCGGCCTTCACCACGCCGCGTCCCATGACGGTGTTGCCGATGATGAGCGTCGGGCGCTCCTTCTCGGCTATCGCGCTGTCAAGCGCGGCGCATATCTCGGCAGGGTCATTGCCGTTGATTTCTATCACGTTCCAGTGCCATGCACGGTATTTAGCGGCTGTGTCCTCGTCGGTCACGGCATCCACGTCGGTCGAAAGCTGCACCTTGTTGCTGTCAAAGAACATTATGAGGTTGCTCAGCCCGAGGTAGCCGGCAATGCGGCCCGCGCCCTGGGAGATTTCCTCCTGGATGCCTCCGTCGGAAATGAATGCGTAGGTCTTGTGCTCAATCCATTTGCCGAAACGTGCGGCAAAGAACCGTTCGGCGATTGCCGCGCCGACGGCCATCGCATGGCCTTGCCCGAGCGGGCCGGAGGTGTTCTCGATGCCACGCTCCACGTTAAGCTCGGGGTGACCCGGCGTCACGCTGCCCCACTGGCGGAAGTCGCGCAATTCGGCGAGCGAGAATTTGCCCGTGAGCGCCAGCACGCTGTAGAGCATCGGCGACATGTGCCCGGGGTCGAGGAAAAATCTGTCGCGAGCTATCCAAGTGGGGTCTTCGGGGTCGGAAATGAGGTATTTGGAGTATAGTACGTTGACAAAGTCGGCTCCGCCCATAGCGCCGCCGGGATGTCCTGACTTGGCCTTTTCGACCATTGCGGCAGCGAGAACACGGATGTTGTCGGCTGCTCTATCAAGTACTTTTGTATCCATCGTGAGTGATGTATATGTTTAGTGTAATTTAAGATTAGCGGCAAAATTACAATTTATGTTCCGTTTCCACAAATTTGACCTTTGAAAAGTTGGCAAAGTGTAAAATTATGCAATTTTTATGAGCGTATACATTTGAAAGTGGATTGTGCCAAATACAAGGACGCTGTCTGCCGCAGCCAATCTTGTGTTCGGAGAATGTTGCAAAACCCGATAGATTGCCGCTAAAAATGTAGGGACGCTACCTGTAGCGTCCGCGAATTATCCCAATATCAGGATGTTGGTCGCGGACGTTTCGGGCAACGTCCCTACATTCTTACGATATGTATATCTTTAGATTGAGTCGGGGATGCGGGTCTCGTCGTCCTCGGTGACGGGGATGTCGGTGTTGACGTTCTTGGAGCCGACAGTACCGTAGAACAGGAGGTAAGCGAGCATCGCTACCACGAGCCAGTAGGAGGCCATATAGCCGGCGGCTCCGGCGATGGCATTCTGTATCAACGGCATCACGCCGCCGCCGACCACCATCATCATGAATATGCCCGAGGCCTGGGCGGTGTACTTGCCGAGACCCTCGACGGCAAGGTTGAAGATGCCGCCCCACATTACGGAGGTGCACAGGCCGCAGAGCACGAAGAACAACGCCTTCATCGGCACAAGGGCCGTCGTGAAGCCCTCCTCGACGCTATATGCGGGCATAGACATGCGTATGTCGGAGGGGAGGAAGATGCCGGCTATGATGAGCAGGATGGCCACAGTCGACATGAATATGAGCTGCGCGCGGCTCGACACGGCCCCGGAGATGAAGCTGGAGCAGATACGCCCCACGAGCATCAGTAGCCAATAGACGGCGGCCACGGCGCCCGCTACGGCAGTGGCGTTTTCGGTGATTCCCGACACGCTGCTGTCGGAGAGGTAGAATATCAACATGCCCGGGATGCCGACCTCGGTCCCGACATAGAAGAATATGCCTATGACGCCGAGTACTGTGTGGCGGAAGCTCCACGGGCTGTGGGGATGCTTCACCTTCACCGCGCCTTTCTTGCCCATGTGGGGCTCTGGAATCGCCACAAACGAGATGACGACAAATGCCACAGCAAAGACGGCCATGGCGATGAACAGCAGCGGGGTGACGTCGCTCATGGCTGTGCGGTCGGTCACCGCGCCTATGAGCATGCCGACAAAGAGCGGGGTCAGTGTCCCGGCAAGCGAGTTGAGCGAGCCGCCGGCCTGCAGCAGCTGGTTGCCCTTGTTGCCGCCGCCCCCGAGGAGGTTAAGCATCGGGTTGACCACGGTGTTGAGCATGCACACGCAGAAGCCGCCCACAAACGCGCCGAGCAGGTAGATGATGAAGTTGAGCATCACTGGCTGTCCGCCGACGCTGAACACTGCCGTGTCGCCGCCGAAGAGGCTCGACAGGTATTGCAGCAGCAGTCCGGCAAAGCCCACTGCCATGGCGAGCAGCGCGGTCTTCTTGTAGCCGATTTTCACAAGCAGGTTGCCGGCGGGGATGCCCATAAACAGGTAGGCGAGGAAGTTCATGAGGTTACCCATCATCCCCGACCACTCGTATTGGTTTTTCCAGATTGTGCCGATGGGGGCGGCAAGGTTGGTGACAAACGAAATCATGGCAAACAGGAAGAACATCGCTATGATGGCGACGAGATTGCCATTGGTCTTTTTGGTAGTTTCCATTGTTAGGTCAAAAAATTAAGTGATTAATGTCTGTATACTCTGTTTTATTTTAGGTCAGGTGCAAAGATACGAATAAGTCGGGCGTAATGCCAAATAAACATCATCTAATATTCGCGCTCGCCGAATATCGATGTGCCCACCCTCACCATCGTCGACCCATTGGCGACGGCGAGCGGATAGTCGTGGCTCATGCCGGTCGACACGATGTCAAATCGAGGGTTTGCCGCCATCGCGCCGTCGCGCAGCCGCTCGAAGACACGGCGTATCGCGGCAAAGTCGTCGGCAATGCGGGTCTCGTCGTCGGTGTTTGACGCCATCCCCATCACGCCGCGCACCTCCACGCCGTGCAGCTGTCCGAGCACGCCGCTCTCGGCAAGCCCCAACAACTCGTCGGGCGTGAAGCCAAACTTGGTCTCCTCCTGTGCCACGTGCACCTGCAGCAGCACGCCGACCTTGTGGCCCGTCTTGACGGCCTCGGCATCTACCGCCCGCAGCAGCCGCTCCGAGTCGATACTGTGGATGAGCGTCACGTGGGGCAACACCTGCCGCACCTTGTTGGTCTGCAGGTGCCCGATAAAGTGCCACTCGATGTCATCGGGGAACTGCGGGGCCTTTACCGTCAGCTCCTGCGCGCGGCTCTCGCCGAATATGCGCTGCCCCGCGTCGTATGCCTCGCGAAGGGCCTCCACGGGGTGAAACTTTGACACGGCCACCAACGCCACCCCCTCGGGGAGGGTGGCGCGTATGGCCGCGATGTGGTCGCCTATGGTCGACATGGTGTTACTGCTCGTTGGGTTTGGGAGCCTCAAGTTTCACCTTGTAGACATCCATTATCGGGGTCTCGGTGATTGACACTATCTCAAAGTCGGCCATCGTGCCCTTCATACCCTCCATAAACGCGTCGAGCGCACCCTTGAAGTCGGGGGCGGCCACGAGGATGAGGGTCGTGGTCTTCTTCTCCACGGCAGTCTTCTCGTCGATGGTGATGAAAGCCACCTTGACGAGATACCACTTGTCGGCCGAGTCGTCCCAGAATATCTCGGAAATCTTGGTGCGCTTCACCGCCGAGACGGAAAAGTCGCCCGATATAAATGGGGTCACCTCGTCGATGATGCGTGCCTCGGCCTCGGTAAAGGAGAGGGCGTCGACAAGGTAAGGCTCGTTTACTTTTTTCTGAAGGCCGTTTTCCATCATCTTGGTATAGGCCACTTTACATTCAAACCAATTTGCCATCGGTGCGTCGTGTTTTCTGTTTTAATTATTCTATTGTGATAGTGTGCGCCCATTGCGCCCCACAAAGATACGAATAAGTCGAGAGCAAAAAACTAACTTGTTAGATTTTTTGCCGAGCGTGAGTATCTTCGCATTTATGCAAAGATACGAATAAGTCGAGAGCAATGACAAATTTATTTGCGCCTTAGATGTAGGGGGAGTGTTGCAAAACTCTATAAATTGCCGTCAAAGGAGTAGGGAGGGTGTTGCAGAACTTGGTAAATTGCCGCAAAAGGAGTAGGGACACTGCCTGCAGCGTCCGTGAATTAGCAAGTAGTCAAGGCGTTAGTCCCGGACACTGCGGGCAGTGTCCCTACATTTCAAGGCAACCGACAAGTTCTGCAACACCCTCCGCCAATCGACCATATGCCAAGATATTATCCGCGGACGTTCCGGGGAACGTCCTTCTATTGGTCAATCTTTGGAGACCCTCGCAGAGGGTCAATTTGTGTAGCCCCGCATAGCCGATGGCGCGTAATCGCGCCAAGGATATGTGGGGTAAGGGCGTGAAAACCTATTTATCAGCCTCGAAGAGGGTGAACGGGTAATACTGCCGCTTGATTATAAGCCCGTTGACCCTCTGCGAGGCTCATCCTTGTGATAATCCGAAAACCCCATATTGTCTTGGCTATCGCCATCGACAATATGGGGCTACATAGATTGACCCTCTACGAGGGTCGGAATGATTGACCAGTAGTAGGAACGTCCCAATGCTGTTCACTTAAGCAAAGCAAA
>LUJN01000016.1:0-3070 GCA_001689445.1 Bacteroidales bacterium M3
GATGTCCCTGATTATAGAGTGTAGCCATCATTGCTCTGCATGCTTACACACCACCTATACACGCTGTCAAAACCGGTCAGCCCCGAGTTGTTGTGCTATTATGTGCAAAAGTACACATATTTATTGACACCGGCAATTAATCCTATTAAAATAATGTGAAATGACCTTAGATGTCGATGGCGTATAGAATAAAATGCGGTGCACTTCGTTTCTTGTTAAAAGCCTGTCTCGTGGAGGCTTCTACAATCACTCTCATTGTAAAAGTAATAGATGAAAAAACGTAATGCCCCATCATTCGGGCTGTCATTAATTCCGATATTCACCCTCATAGCGTCGCTTATCGCAGTCATTGCGATATACGGAGCCGACTACGTGCAGCAGATGAGCTACATCATACTGCCGGCGTCTGCACTGGTGGCCATAGCGTTAACCGCACTGACAACATCACGTCCCGCAAAGGCACTCCTTGTCGGACTGTTGAAAAGCGCCCGGCAGATTCTCCCGGCACTCCCGGTCCTGCTGCTCATTTCGACCGTCTCGGCGGCGTGGATGATGAGCGGCGTGGTGCCGACGCTGATTGATTACGGGCTACAGGTGCTTAATCCCTCGCTATTTCTTTTTGTCGCGTGTGCCGTGTGCGCCGTCATTTCCATACTCACCGGCAGTTCGTGGACCACAATCGCCACTATCGGTGTCGCGTTCATGGGCATCGGTTCGGTCATGGGCCACAACGAGGCATGGGTGGCGGGAGCTGTCATTTCCGGAGCCTACTTCGGGGATAAGTGCTCGCCTCTCAGCGATACTACCGTACTTGCCTCGTCGACATGCGGCATCGACCTGTTCGCCCATATAAAATACCTCTTTTACACAACGGTACCCGCCCTCGCCGTAGCATTGGCCGTCTATGCGGCAGTGGGGGCGACAACCGACACATCGACCGTAAACGGCTCCGGCGAACTGGTGACATGCCTGCGCAACACATTCAACATCACTCCGTGGGTCCTGTCTATTCCTGCCCTAACGCTGACGCTGATAATGCTAAGGGTCAACACACTTGTCACCCTTGCGCTATCCACCGTCGCAGGTCTCATAGGGATGTTTGTTTTTCAGCCGCAACTGTTTGAGGCTATCGACACCACTGCCACTACAATATTGCAACAGCTTGGAGTGGCAGTGAAATCGTTGCTGTCAAGCACTTCCATAGCGACAGGCAACCCTCAGCTTGACGAGCTTGTCGAGACCGGTGGTATTGCCGGGATGATGCCGACGGTCTATCTCGTATTGTGCGCAATGACATTTGGCGGCGCAATGATGGGCACCGGGATGCTATCGGCCATCACACAGAGAGTGACCCGACGGCTGCGGTCGGCACGTACATGCGTCGGCGCGACCGTCGCAAGCGGCTTGATGCTCAACAGCTGCACGGCCGACCAGTATCTCTCTATAATAATAGGTGGAAACATATACCGCAACGTCTACCGCCGTAATGGGCTGGAAGGCCGATTGCTGAGTCGCTCCCTTGAGGATTCAATTTCCGTAACGTCCGTGCTCATACCATGGAACTCCTGTGGCATTACCCAGTCGACAGTCCTCGGGGTGGCAACCCTGTCCTATCTGCCATGCTGCATTTTCAATCTCCTAAGCCCCTTGATGTCGATTGTCGTGGCATGGTTCGGGTTTCGCATCAAGCGGCAGCAACCGGTCATAGCCACGGCAGGCATACGCGCTGCCCTGAAATAAGAATAGCGTGTAGTATAGCCGTAACGGGCTATCATACACGCCATAAAAATGCCGGCACGCCAAAAGGCTCCTCTTATATTGTAAGGGCAATATTGTTTTCCTGGGCGATACGACGCATATTGAGGATAGCATAGCGCATACGCCCGAGAGCGGTATTGATGCTCACCTTGGTGGCATCGGCAATCTCCTTGAAGCTCATGTTGCGGTAATATCTCATCACGAGCACCTCGCGCTGGTTTTTAGGCAACGCCTTGATGATGCGCTTGATGTCAGTGTGTATCTGCTCGGTGACAAGGGCGTCTTCAACGTTCTCGTCACAAAGGTCTCGGCGGTTGAGGAGGTCCACCTCGTCATCGTCGCACGACACGCTGTTCTCGGCTTTTTCCTGACGGTAATAGTCGATGATAAGATTGTGGGCTATGCGTGAAATCCAGGCGGGAAACTTGCCGTTTTCGGTGTAGCGTCCCTGCTTGATTGTCGTTATAGCCTTGACAAAAGTCTCCTGAAATATATCGTTGGCCAAGTCCTTGTTCTTGACGATATGCAGGATATAGTTGAACACTCGTTGCTGATGGCGCCGGAGGAGTGTGTCGAAAGCCTCATTGCTTCCTCCGGCATAGGCCGCTACCAACTGGTCGTCGGTAAGCTTGGTCATTATTTGCATTACTGTAAAAGTTTTTAAGTTTAGAGTAATGGTCTACTATAGGCAAATGATTTTATCGGTTAATAAATTTACACTGCACTTTGGTTATGTATGTGCTTTTTCCGAAAACAAAATTACGACAAATTCCCGTTATGCGCAACGAAATTACAATATTTTTACATTTTTTCATCTACATATGGGCAATAATTCATTTTTCCGCCGTTATAATGCGCCCGCAATCGACCATATTTTTCCGCTCAAATTTCCCAATTTCAATATAATAAACCCTCCCTTAATGCCGTTAATAAAACGTAACCACAACACCCCTGTGCCTATGAATAGAAAGTCTACCCATCTCATCACGACCGTCAATGCGTCGGCAAAGTGCAATCGCCTACCTTCTCCACGTAAATCGACAGTCGAGTTCCTACGGCAGTTTGCCCGCGCCTACAATTATGAGCCGCGCCTTAAGCCAGCTCTCGGCAGCCTTATTGCCAACTGACGCTTTCCCTGTCACTCCTCTACCCCGCCTCGACGGCCTAATATCTCGCCGTTAAATTAAAATTTGCGTTGCCGCTTGCACGGTGACAAAATAATCACTATCTTTGCGGTCGTTTTTAACAACTCAATTATTTCAACAATTAAAGATTTACAAATGCGTTACGAAACCGTTTTCATTTTAACTCC
>LUJN01000016.1:3080-33002 GCA_001689445.1 Bacteroidales bacterium M3
GCTCAGATGAAGGAAGCGGTAGAAAAATTCGCGAAGGTTCTCACCGACAACGGTGCCTCCATCGTGAACGAAGAAATCTGGGGCCTGCGTAAGCTCGCCTATCCCATTGACAAGAAGTCGACCGGCTTCTACTCCCTTTTAGAGTTTGATGCCAAGCCCGAGACCATCAAGAAACTTGAGACCGCCTATCGTCGCGACGAGCGCGTGCTCCGTTTCCTCACATTCCGTCTCGACAAGTACGCCGCCGAATACGCTGAAAAGCGTCGCAACTTGAGAGCATCCAAAGTTAACGCACCTAAAGAAGAAGTAAAGGAGAACTAAGTCATGGCACAAGCACAATCAGAAATCCGCTACCTTACCCCCCTGTCGGTAGACGTAAAGAAGAAAAAATATTGCCGTTTCAAGAGAAGCGGTATCAAATATATCGATTACAAGGATCCCGAATTTCTCAAGAAGTTCCTTAACGAGCAGGGCAAGATACTCCCCCGCCGCATCACCGGCACCTCGCTCAAGTTCCAGCGCCGCGTAGCACAGGCCGTGAAGCGTGCACGCCACTTGGCACTTCTGCCCTACGTTACCGACTTGATGAAATAACCTAAAGCTACAGGAGAAACAATTATGAAAATTATACTGAAAGAAGACATCCCCAGCTTGGGATATAAGGACGATGTAGTTGAAGTGAAGAGCGGCTATGGTCGCAACTACCTCATCCCCACCGGGAAAGCCGTAATCGCTACCCCCTCGGCCCTTAAGGTGCTTGCTGAGAACCAGAAGCAGCGTGCCCACAAGCTCGCCAAGATAAAGGCCGATGCCGAGGCCATGGCGGCTGCCCTCGAAGGCGTATCGCTGACTATCGGCGCAAAGACCAGCTCTACCGGCACAATCTTTGGCTCTGTAGGCAACATTCAGATTGCCGAGGCACTTGAAAAGCTCGGTCATAATGTAGACCGCAAGGTAATCCTCATCAAGGATACTGTGAAGGAGGTCGGCAACTATACTGCCACCATCAAGCTCCACAAGGAGGTATCGGTTGAAGTTCCATTTGAAGTTGTATCGGAATAATTTCCGAACGACACATAAATTTTAGAAGCGTGCCGCAATTTTTGCGGCACGCTTTTTATCGTTTATACATCTTTTTTCGTAACTTAGCCCGTCTAAACACAATGACGCAGTGGAGACGCTCGGGCAATATTTCAGCATGACATGGGTCTATTGGACTCTCGGCATAGTGTATATTCTCACCGTGCTGCTCATCATAGGCATAATATTGTCGGAAAACCGCAATCCCGTGAAATCCCTCGCGTGGGTCACCGTGTTGCTGCTGCTACCTGTCATAGGCCCGGTATTCTACCTGTTTTTCGGGCGCAACCTCAAGAACAAGCGCATGGTATCGCGCAAAAACAAGCGCAAGCTGCGCAAACGTGAGCCGATGCCCCGCGTCGATATAGGCACCCTGCCGCTCTCACGCGAGAGCGTGCAGCAGATACGCCTTGCTCACAAGCTCACCGGCTCGATATACTATCCCGGCAACCGGGTGGAGATATTCACCTCGGGACACGAGAAATTTGAGGCCCTGTTGCAAGATATTGCCTCGGCCCGCGACTACATCCACATGGAGTATTACATCTTTGAGGACGACGAGACAGGCCATCGCCTCCGGGACGCCTTGATGGAACGTGCCAAGGCCGGTGTGAAAGTACGTGTCATATACGACCATATCGGTTCTATCCATGTCAAGAAACGCTTCTTTCAGGAGATGAGGGATGCGGGAATAATGGTCTACCCCTTCTTCCGCGTTACCTTCCCGCAGTTTGCCACCCGCATCAACTGGCGCAACCACCGCAAGATATGTGTCATCGACGGCGAGGCAGGCTATATAGGGGGCATGAATATTGCCGACAGGTATATCAAGGGATTGCCTCAAGGCATATGGCGCGACACCCACATCCGCATTACAGGCCCCGCCATAGGCGCCCTACAGTATGCCTTTGCCTACGACTGGAACTTCATGGGGCAGCCCGTGCTCGATGAACGCGTCCCACAGACCCTATGCGCTCCCGACGAGGAGGCGGGGATGCAATTGATGACCTCGGGACCGATGAACCAGTGGAGCAACATAGCGTTCCTGCTGTTCAAGGCCATCGCCAATGCCAAACGCCTCATCTACATACAGACCCCCTACTTCCTCCCCACCGACAGCCTGCTCAAGGCATTGCAGGCGGCGGCCCTTTCAAACGTCGACGTACGCATCATGATACCGAGCCGCAGCGACTCGGCCATATTGCGCTACGCCTCGTTCTCCTACATCTCTGAATGCCTGAAGGCGGGTATAAAAATCTACCTTTACGAGGCGGGAATGCTCCACAGCAAGATACTCGTAGTCGACGACGAATTTTGCACGGTAGGCTCGACCAACTTTGACTTCCGCAGCTTTGAGCACAACTTTGAGTGCAACATGTTTATATACTCGACAGAGGTCAACGCACACATGAGGGAAATATTCATGGACGACCTCCGCGAGTGCACACGAGTCAATGCCGCGCAGTGGCGACGCCGCTCCCTCGGACAAAAGACCAAGGAATCCATTGTGAGGCTTATGAGTCCGGTGCTATGACATTGCCACACTCAAGACATATTATCGCGTTTATGGCGGCTACCGTCGCCATACTCCTCCTGTCATGCGGCAGCGACCGTCACAATACCCCACAGGGAAATGCCATCTACTATTGGCGCACCACCCTCTCGCTCTCGCCACAGGAACGCACGGCGCTGGCCGGCCTTGACATAAAGGCCATATATCTCCACATGTTTGACATCCGCGAAAAAGATGGCGAGTTGCGCCCGACATCAACACTGATATTCAACTACACCATTCCGGAAAATATCGAGATTGTGCCGGTGGTGTTTATTGAGCCGTCGGCCCTCAACGGCACGGCATCGACCGACTCTTTGGCCGACAGGATTATCAGCCGCGTCGACCGCATGTTGACACTGAACGGCTATCCCCGTCCATCCGAAGTGCAGATAGACTTTGACTGGACCCTCCGCAACCGAGACCTATATTATGGCATACTCCGACGCGCATACGAAGTGCTGCACTCGGAAGGACGGATACTCTCCACCACCATACGCCTACATCAGCTCTCACAGCCTGTGCCTCCCGTCGATTACGGTGTCCTGATGGTGTATAACGTAGGGCGCATCACCAACCCCGATGAGACTAACTCGATACTCTCCCGCGAGACCGTACGTCCTTATTTGAAGGCACTGCACAAATATACCCTTCCCCTTGCCACGGCATTGCCCGTCTATAGCTGGGACATCGTCTTCTCCGACAACTGCTTCAAGGCCATCGCCCACTCACTGACCCTCTCCGACACCACCGCGTTCCATCCTGTCGGCGACAATTGGTTCAGAGCCATGCGATATGGCCCGCTTGCCATGGCCGGAAGCCGTGACGGCAGTGGCGGCCGGTTGTTTCCCGGCGACATGGTGAGGCACGAGTTTGTCACACCCGCGACACTCTCGGCTGTGCGTGATGACATACGGCATGCCGCTCCCGATGCCACCAATAGAATAATACTATATCATCTCGACGAAAAATCGCTCAACCAATATGACACTCAGTTCCTGCAAACGATTCTTGACGGCAGTAGCCGTCGTTAGCCTTATAGCATATACCCCCGCCAAGGTAGCGGGGTGCGGATCGTCACCCTCATTCAGTGCTTCCCGCTATCCCGCGTTCCAGTTTGTCGACACCCCCGCTCCCGTAAGCCTGAGCGGTGAGATAAACTCCGAGACCATCAACTTCTGGCGACATTATACCAATAACAAGGTAAGCCGTGACGCAATCACCGATTTCCTCAACACGGCGACAGCCGAAAGCGTGCGCAAACGCACCGGGAAGAACCCCTTTCTCAAATATCTCGTGGAGGGACGTCACGTGGAGGCATTGAAGTTTCTTGAACTCAGCCTGAGTTTCAATGCCGCCCAAAGGAAGTTCTACGACGAGACGTGGGACTATGAACGCCCCGACCTGTCTTCATTAGCGGCCTTTGCCGACAAGCTGACATTGCCACCGATCACCAACCCCCTGTTTGACCGATACCTGTTCCTCGACATCCGCGCCAATGCCGCCGCCCACCGCTATGAAGAGGTAATAAGGCTTTGGGAGCGATATGGTGCCGACGTAAAGGACGAGGCACTCAAAGCCCGCATGGAGGGCTACCTTGGCGGCGCATATTACCACACTAAACGTTATGTCGACGCCATATCCATCTTTGCCGCCAACGGCGACACCAACAGCCTCAACTGGTGCCTGGCGCACATGGTGGGCACCGACAATCTATCTCGCCTGTTTGAAGCCGATCCCAATTCAGTTGCCGTGGAATACGTGCTTCAGGACTACATGAACTACCTGTGGCTGCTCAAGCTCAATCGCGCCAACGAATACTCATTCCCTATGCCCGGAAATCCTTACCGCAACGGCGACGACACGGTTGATAAAACCGATCTTGACCGCGAGTGCAGCCGCTTCATCACCCTCGCCAACCATGTGCTCCGCGACAAGCGCGTGAAATATCCCATGATGTGGGAGACCGCCAAGGCATTTGCCCTCAACATGATGGGGCGCGGCAACGAGGCCAGTACAGCAATTGAACATGCCGGGAAACTGGATGGGACGTCCACCATGGCCGACAACCTTACCCGCGTGAGATTCTGGATTGACCTCTCAAACCTTGATGAGCACGACACCAAAGAGGTGAAATCCCTCGCCGACCGATACAACACCCTCTATAACCGGGCCGCAGGACAATCGGGATTGGCCTCACAAGCCTACGGCAATACCGTCGCCCCACAGGCTATCGCCGACTACACATTTCTCGCCGACTTCATCATCCCCTACCTCTCCCTGCAATATCGCGACACGCCCCGCTACAGCCGCGTGCTTGCCATGATGGAGGGTGTGAAACGTATGGAAAACGGCGAAGGCTATTGGAGCTTTGACCCCACCCATCTCTTGACCTCACAGCTTCCCGCTGCCGGAGTATCGGCCCTCGTGCAGATGCTCCACAACCCCGACCGACTCAACGCCCTCGACGCCGCGATACTTTCCTCTGCCCAACCTGACACCAACCCGCTCTATGATGCCCTCGGACGCATAGAGATGGCCCATGGCAATTACGGCAAGGCAATAGGCTATTTCGACCGCATCGACCCTTATTGGATTGCCCGGCAGAACTATTACCCGTTCCTTTGCAGACGCACGATTGACAAGACAAAACCATTTGCACGCCATCAGACAAGCTACCAGACATTTGACAGCATAGAGGTTACGGCCCCGGTCAACTACCGTGCCGACTATTGCCGTACGTTGGCGAGACTCAAACAGCAGTTTGACGATGCCATAGGCGAGGCCAAGGCTGTGGCCGGATATGAATATGCATCGGCCCTGTTCCAAGCCTCGGCACAGGGCGACCTGTGGGCGCTTGCCGACAACGGCTGGAGTGCATATGAGCAGGCCGATGCCCTCTCGCAGCGTGCCGACAGCGTGCTCCTACAATCCCTTGCCATGACATCCGACCCCGCGACAAGAGGGCGCATACTCTATGGCATAGCGGCAATCACCCCATCCAAGGAATCCGGCTCAACCTGGTCACTAAACGAGGGGCGCGACAACAAGAACCATTACCGATGGGAAACGCCGTCAGAGACGCAACTGATGGCCTACCGCGAACTCGGCAAACTGTACCCGACTCTCACCGACCCCTACATCAAGGGCTGTGACATGCTCAAGGCCTACATCGCCGACGCCATCCTCCCCGCCCGCAAGGAGGAATAACAATGAGGCTGTAGCAAAACTGGGTAAATTGCCGCCAAAGGAGTAGGGACGCTGCCTGCAGCGTCCGGGAATTTGCAAACTGCAAGGCATTAGTCCCGGACACTGCAGGAAGTGTCCCTACATTTCAAGTCAATTGAAAGGTTTTGCAACGCCACCTACATTGTAATCTGCCAAGTTTTAACACCTACGGAATTCAGCGGGAGCGGTTGCCTTGGGCGATGAGCTGGCGTAGCTCGTCGTCAAACGAGACGCCGGCCTGTGGAAGGAACTCCACCTTTATGGGGAGATAGAATGTAAGAGCCTTGAGATGGTGGGGAAAATAAGGATTGTTGGCTATGCGCACGGCGTCTTTCTCGGTCGTGACTATATACTTGCGCTCGCCCGGCATCGACTCAAATTTTTCCTCGATAAGCTGGAGATCCTTTCGGGTAAAATTGTGGTGGTCGGGGAAATGCTTTACCCTCACACGGCAGTTATAGTGCTTGAGATGGCGTATAAACGGACGAGGGTTAGCCACTCCCGTCACGACAAGTATCGAGTCGGCTTCGGTGAGCCACTCGAGATACGGTATGTAGGTCACGTCGTCGGGAAATACTGAGACAAGATTTCCGTAGTTATACCGTGAGAAGAACAGCTGCTGAAACGGGAACAAGTTGAGGTTCTTGTTGATGATGCGCAGATCCATCGGCTTGGCTGTGTCGGGGCACTTGGTCACCACCACTATGTCGGCACGGTTGAGCGCACGAGGCGACTCGCGCAACCGTCCGAGTGGCAATAGGTCATCATTGTATACCGGACGCTTGAACTCAGTGAGGACAATCGACGCACGCGCCTTGACATAACGATGCTGGAACGCATCATCGAGCAGTATCAAGTTGATACCGCTGTCAATCTCCAACAGCTTTTCAATGCCGTCGCATCGGTTCTCACAAACAGCCACCACGACATCCTTGGAATATTTCTGATATATCTGGTAAGGCTCGTCCCCGATATCAGAGGGGGTGGAACGGCGCGTGGCGAGCACAAACCCCTTGGTCGAACGTTTATATCCACGGCTAAGAACCCCAATACGGTAATTGTAGCGCAACAGGTCAACGATATATTCGGTATGGGGCGTCTTGCCCGTACCCCCTACGGCGATATTGCCAACCACGATAACCGGCACGTCAAACTCTCGCTGTTTGAGCAGCCCCCAGTCAAACAAGCGGTTTCGCATGGCAGTCACAGCCCCGTATACCTTTGACAGGGGCCACAGTATGACTGTCGAAACAAACTTGTTGGCTTTCATCTCTAATCAGCGTTTTATCCTATTCCAATGACACAGGTTGCATACGGCACTGGAGATGGTTGGCCTCCAATATGCGGCGGCTCTCCTTGTAATATGGATACAAGGGGCCAAGCTCCGACCGTACCTTACCTTCGGCCATGTGTGCCTGTATTGCCACAATCTCCTCCCACCACTCGGGACGTATCACGGGATATTCCACTATCCTTATCTTGCCGCCGCCGAGGTCATCGGCCATATCGGTGATTGCCATGTCAATGCCGCCGAGCTGGTCGACAAGATTGAGTCTCAACGCCTCCATCCCGTCCCACACGCGCCCCTCGGCAATAGCCTTTATCGAGTCGACAGACATGTCGCGTCCCTCGGCACAACGTCCCACAAATGTCTCGTATCCCCGATCGATGTAGCCTTGCATTGCGTTGCGCTGCATCGGGGTCATAGGACGTATCAACGAAAGGAACGAGCCATTCTCGTTGGACGACACTGTGCCGCTTGTCACGCCGAGATGGTCACGCAGCAGCCCCTCGGCATTGGGGATAAGGCCGAAAATGCCGATTGAGCCGGTAAGTGTGACAGGCTCGGCATAGATGCGGTCGGCCCCGCAGGAGATATAATAACCTCCCGATGCAGCATAGTCACCCATCGAGACATAGAGTTTCTTGCCCGAGGCCTTGAACTGCTGGAGAGCCTCCCATATCTGCTCGGAAGCAAAGGCACTGCCGCCCCCCGAATTGACGCGCAATACCATCCCCTCGATATCCTCGTCCTCGGCTATGGAGAGAATCAACGGCACCATCTTGTCTCCCACGATACCCTCCGAGCCGGAGTCCACGATATCGCCCACAGCATACAGAACGGCAATCTTATGCCCTCCCGAACTGTTTCCCGTTGTCGCGGAGCAGTATTCCGTGGGGGTGACAAGACGCAATTCATCAGGCTTTACATCGGTCAGTGCCGCCAACGTAGCCTCCACGGCATGGCGGTATCTCAGCCCGTCGACGATATGCCGGTCGACATATGACCGGGGATTCTGTGTCATCACGAGATTGTCAGCCCAACTGTTGACCTCTGCCTCCGACACCCCGCGCATTGAGGCGATGCGTCCGCTCATGTAGCCCCATATGTTGTTTATGTATGTTTCCTGCTGCAGGCGGTTGGCCTCGCTCATCTCCGTGAGCATGAACGGTTCCACCGCGCTCTTGAATGTCCCCACCTTTATGACCTGCATCTCGATGCCGAGCCTGTCAAGAAGATTTTTATAAAACAGGGTAGTCGCGGAAAGTCCGTGAATGTCCACGCTCCCTACAGGGTTGACAAAAAGGCTGTCGGCAGCCGAGGCAATATAGTAGTTGCCTTGCGAGATGTTGTCACCATAAGCAATCACCCATTTGCCGCTCTCGCGAAACTTACGCAGGGCGTTGACTATGGCATCGGCGGTCGCAAGTCCCGAGGTCGCCCCGTTACAGTCGATATAGATGCCCTTTATCTTGTCATCCTCGGCTGCACGGCGTATGGAGCGCAACACTTCGTCAAGCGCGATAGGACGTTCCCCCTGACTATACAATTCATCGATAAGGCGCGTCTGTTGCTGGCGCTCGGCGATACTGCCCGTCAAGTCGATATAGAGGATAGATTTTTTCTGCACAGTAGCCGATGGAGACATCTTGCTTACCCCCGCCATCATCACGACCATCATCACAATCGACAGCACACCGCTAAGGATGACTGTCAGCCATAACGCGGCCATGGAGCCTAAAAAGGCCGTAAAAAAATTCTTTAACATCAATCTCTTACTTTGAAACAACTAATCTTTTGGTCGTTACAAAGATACTGCAAATTAATTAACAAAAAAATTATAATACCAAAATTAAATATTCCCCGATATCAAAATCATACGCAAACAGGAGGGTCGCGACATTGAGCTGTCGCGACCCTCCTATTCTATTAAATACTGTATGGTATATCAATCTTCCTGCGGGAGTTGGGCTTTCTTGGGAAGAAAAATCTTCAGCAGAATGAAGCCCACGACTCCGGCGACCACCGAGCCGATGACGATGCCGAGTTTTGCGTGATTGAGCAGATAAAGCCCATGGGCGGAAGTGTCAAACGACAGGTTGGCGATAAACAGTGATACCGTGAAACCGATACCGCCAAGCATCGCCACCGATGCCATCATCTTCCAGTTGGCGTGTTCGGGCATAGGGGCGAGATGCAGCTTGACCGTCAGCCAAGAGAACAGGAATATGCCGAGGAACTTGCCGATGACAAGGCCACAGATGATGGCGAGGCTTATGCCCTCCAATATCGTGGCGGGATCGAGGTCGAGCAGGAATATGCCGGCATTGGCAAAGGCAAAGAGCGGCACGATGCCGTAGTTGACCATCGGATGCAGGGAGTCTTCAAGTTCCTGTAGCGGGGAAATGACCTTATCCGAGGCCGACTCCACCTGCTTCAGCCAGTTCATCTGGTCGCGGCTGAGTATGGAACGCTTCATCAACGCGTCGTCATCATCGGCATTGAAGTGGGAGATGGAGTCGCGGATAATCTTGATATATTTATTTGGGGCAAACACCGGAGTGGCAGGCACACAAAATGCCACGAGTACCCCGGCAATAGTCGGGTGAATACCCGAGTTGAGGAAGAGAAACCACACCACCGTGCCTATGCCGATGTAGAAAATCTTACTCTGAATCGTAAGCACCGTGCCCAATAACAACACGCCCAACAGCAACGCCGCATAGAGCAGAAACATCAGGTTTATATCGGTCGAATAGCATGATGCTATGACAATGATACCACCGATATCATCGACTACGGCAAGCGTCGTAAGGAATATCTTCAACGATATTGGCACTCGCGACCCGAGCATAGCCAGCACGCCGAGCGAGAAAGCGATATCGGTAGCCATCGGGATAGCGGCCCCGTGGGTGAAGTCGCTGCCGCGTCCGATAAACAGGAACAGCGCGACCGGTACAATCATACCGCCGATAGCGGCGACGATAGGCAACAATGCCTGCTTGAACGAGGACAGCTCCCCTACCAGCACTTCTCGCTTAATCTCAAGGCCGATAGTGAAGAAAAAGATTGCCATCAAGGCATCGTTGATAAATTGCAGGAAGGTCATCGGATGACCCGAATGGCTGAACAGGTTGAAGTCGCCTATCTGCAACCTCACCTCCTGATTCCAGAAGTCAAAGTAATATTGGTTGACCCACGGGATATTGGCAATAACAAGGGCCAATACCGTAGCGACAATCAACACATTACCACCCGAGGCGTGTCGTCTTATCGCCTGCTTGGCGGAATAGAACACCTGGTGGGGAAACGAATCGTTTTCGCTAATTTTTCCCATAATCTCAAAATTATATGTTTATAGACGTAGCTCCCGACTCCACGCCGGGACAAATATATACTTGAATGAGGCTATACGGCTGTCGCGCGTGGCGTCAGTCGAGCTTGAGCACGGCAAGGAATGCCTTCTGCGGCACCTCTACCGACCCAATCTGCTTCATGCGCTTCTTACCTTTCTTCTGCTTTTCGAGAAGCTTGCGTTTACGCGAAATGTCACCGCCGTAACATTTTGCGGTCACGTCCTTACGCACAGCCTTGATGGTCTCGCGGGCGATAATCTTTGCCCCTATGGCAGCCTGTATCGCGATGTCGAACTGCTGTCGCGGGATAAGCTCCTTGAGTTTCTCACACATGCGCCGACCAAACGACACCGAGTTGTCAAAGTGGGTGAGCGTGCTGAGTGCATCGACACTTTCGCCGTTGAGCAGTATGTCGAGCTTCACGAGTTTTGACTCGCGGAAGTCGTGGAGATGGTAGTCAAACGAGGCATACCCCTTGGAAATGCTCTTGAGTTTGTCGTAGAAGTCAATCACAATCTCTCCGAGCGGCATGTCGAATGTCAGTTCGATACGGTTGCCGGATATATACTCTTGCTTGACCAATTCGCCGCGCTTGCCGAGGCACAGGGTCATTATAGGCCCGATATAGTCGGCGGCGGTGATAATCGAGGCCCTGATGTAAGGCTCCTCGATATGGTCAATGAGTGTGGGGTCGGGCAACCCCGAAGGGTTGTGCACCTCGGTCATCTCCCCTTTCTTGTCATACACGCGGTAGGAGACGTTTGGGACGGTGGTGATGACATCCATGTCAAACTCACGCCCGAGGCGTTCCTGGATTATCTCCATGTGCAGCAATCCGAGGAATCCGCAACGGAATCCAAATCCGAGCGCGGCCGACGACTCGGGAGAGAAGGTGAGCGACGCGTCGTTGAGCTGCAATTTTTCAAGTGACGTACGCAGATTCTCGAAATCCTCGGTCTCAATCGGGTACACACCGGCAAACACCATCGGCTTGACCTCCTCAAACCCGTCTATCGCCTCCTCACACGGACGGTCTACGTGGGTTATCGTGTCACCGACCTTGACCTCCTTGGAGGTCTTGATGCCGGAGATAATATACCCCACATTGCCCGCCGACAGCTCCTCGCGCGGCAACATGTCGAGCTTCAGGACGCCTATCTCGTCGGCATGGTATTCCTTGCCTGTGGAAACAAACTTCACAAAGTCATTCTTTCGTATCGTGCCGTTGACTATCTTATAGTAAGCGATGATGCCCCGGAATGGATTGAACACCGAGTCAAATATCAGTGCCTGGAGCGGCGCATCCGCATCCCCTTCGGGGGCAGGGACACGCTCGATTATGGCTTTCAATATATCAGGCACGCCAAGGCCGGTCTTGCCGCTTGCGCGTATTATATCCTCGCGCTTGCATCCGAGCAGGTCTACAATCTGATCCTCCACTTCGTCGGGCTTGGCGCTGTCGAGGTCACACTTGTTTATGACCGGGATAATCTCAAGGTCATTGTCTATCGCCATGTAAAGGTTGGAGATAGTCTGTGCCTGTATACCCTGCGACGCGTCGACAATCAGCAGCGCCCCCTCGCAGGCGGCAATCGAGCGCGACACCTCGTAGGAGAAGTCGACATGCCCCGGGGTGTCGATGAGATTGAGGACATAGTTTTCGCCGTCAAGGCTATAGTTCATCTGTATGGCGTGGCTCTTGATGGTGATGCCGCGCTCACGCTCCAGGTCCATGTCGTCGAGCACCTGCGCCTGAAGGTCTTTCTGCGCGATAGTATTGGTATACTCCAGCAGGCGATCGGCAAGCGTGCTCTTGCCATGGTCGATATGGGCGATTATACAGAAGTTGCGGATATTCTTCATTACTTGAAATTGCATTGACTGTTTCAGCCAACAAAATTAATGAAATTTTTTCAGAGTATAAAAAGAGACGCGCACCCATCGCCATCTTGTGGACAGGGGTGCGCGTCATGTCAGGTATCAGATGACGCCTGCTGCGCCACCATAGGGATTATCAATAGTTCCACTGGCAGGCAATCATGCTCAGGTTGTTGCAACCGATGGTGCGGATGTCGGTGAGCATGTTGTAACGGCAGTTGATATAGGTAAGTGCCTGGTCAAACGACACGTCGAGCGTGTTGAGCTGGTTGTTATTGCACAACAGGCGCTGGAGGAATGTCTGGTTGGAGAGATCGAGCGTGGTAAGGTCGTTGTAGGAGCAGTCGACAAATGTCACGTTGGGGCAATTCTCTATTGTAAACTGGGTCAAGTCGTTATAGGAGCATACGACATCAAGCAGGTTGTTACAGTCGCGCATGGCGAGTGCGGTCATGTGGTTGTCGCTGCAAATGAATGTGCTAAGCAAGGGAAGACCGGAGACAATCATCGTGGTGATTTCATTGTCATCGACATTGAGGTTGGTGAGTTTCTCGACCCCAAAGAGGTTGAGCGACGTGAGCTTGTTGTAGCCGCAATAGAGGTTCTTCAATGCGGTGCATCCGCTCACCGACAAGCTCTCAAGGTGGTTACCCTGGCAATTGAGGGTTTCAAGCGTCGGGGAATTTGACACGTCGAGCGCGGCAAGCAGGTTGTTGGAACAGTTGAAATTCTTTATAGCCGTTGCACCCGAGATGGTGATGTCGGTAAGACGGTTCTTATAGATTGATAGCTTCTGCAACGAAGGACAACCTGCAAGGTCAAAAGCCTTCAAGGAGTTGCGGGATGCATTAAGCTCGACAAGGGCCGCATCATTGGCTACCGTAAGACCGGTAATCTTGTTACGCGACACGTCCACCTTGGTAAGCGCAGTGAAACCCGACAGGTCAAGGTCGCCGGCGAGATGCTTGTCTTTCCACTCAATAGCCGTCACATGACCGGCGGCTACAGTGACGCCCTCCCACGAAGCCGGAGACTTGACATCGGAGATTTTCAAAGCCTGAGCATTGGTCTCACCGTTTTCAGCCGTTTGCGACAGGAACGACTGGAGTTGCTTCAACTCGTTCTTGTCGATTTTTTGTGCGAAAACCACCATGCTGCCAAGCATGAGGGTAATCATTAAAAAGAGCTTTTTCATAAAAGAAATAGTTGGGTTAGTTGATTCTTTTATTCTTAGAACAATAGGAAATGTTAAAAGTTCAGATTTTATTATAAAAGATTTCCTCCGTTAACATTTTGAGCATATTGCAATCAATCGTAGGGACGCGGCTACTACTGGTCAGCTATTCCGAGAAATAGGGGCAAAGCCCCTACCTATGCTTATGCTTAACCCCACGCACCGCGTGGGGTTATACAAATGAAGGGTCTTTCGACCCTTATCTTGCCAACTCAAAGGATTATTTGAACTACATTGCGACACGCCCCAACATCTCTATGTTTTTCGTATGTCAGAACGGCGGCAGCTCGTCGCTCGAGGTCGCCTTGAAATCGGCGTTGCCGCCGGTCAGGATTGGCCCGGTGCCGCCGCCGGACAGACTGCTGTCGGGATTGTTGAGGCTCGACCCCACCGTAGTGGCGACCATCTCGTCCTCTTCTCCCCAGTTCTCAAACCGCGCATAACGGGCCTTGAACCGAAGCTTGATGTCGTCAACCGAACCGCTACGGTGCTTTGCCACGATAAATTCGGCAAGGCCGCGTATATCATGCCCCTCGGCATCAGTGTCGGAGCGCAGGTAATACTCCGGGCGGTGAATGAAGCACACAATGTCGGCATCCTGCTCGATGGCACCACTCTCGCGGAGGTCACTGAGCTGCGGACGCTTACCGTCGGTACGCGACTCGACGCTACGGTTGAGCTGCGACAGGGCGACAATGGGGATGTTCAACTCCTTGGCCAACTGCTTCAAAGAGCGTGAAATCATACTCACCTCCTGTTCGCGGCTGCCAAATTTCATGCCCGAAGCATTCATCAGCTGCAGGTAGTCGATGATTATGAACTTTACCTGATGCTCCCTCACAAGACGTCGTGCCTTGGTACGCAACTCAAAGACCGACAGTGACGGCGTGTCGTCGATATACAGCGGGGCCGAGTAGAGATGCTTGATGCGTGACATCAGCTGGTCCCACTCCATCGGCGACAGTCGGCCGCTCTTTATCTTCTCGCTCTCAAGCTCGCATGTGTTGCTTATCAGACGGTTGACGAGCTGTAGGTTGGACATTTCAAGAGAGAAGATAGCTACGGGAGTGTTATAGTTGACCGCCATATTCTTTGCCATCGACAGCACCAAGGCTGTCTTGCCCATCGCGGGGCGTGCGGCGATGATGATAAGGTCGGAATTCTGCCATCCCGACGTGAGCTTGTCGAGGTCGTGATAGCCCGACTCAAGCCCGCTGAGACCCGAGGTGCGGTTGGCCGCATTCTGTATCTGCTCTATGGCCTGGGAAATCACGGGGTCTATCTGCGTGACATCCTTCTTGACGTTGCGCTGCGATATCTCAAACAATTTCCCCTCAGCCTCCTGCAGCAGGTCGTCGACATCGTTGCTCTCGTCAAACGCCTTACTCTCTATCTGCGAGGCAAATGATATAAGCTCGCGTGCGAGATACTTCTGCGCCACAATACGGGCATGGTACTCCACGTTGGCACCCGACAGCACCCTGGCAGTCAGCTCGGAGATGAACACCGGACCGCCGACCTCCTCCAGTGTGCCGTTGAGCCTGAGCTGCTCCATAACCGTGAGCATATCAATCGGCTGCTGCGATGCTCCAAGCGACTGTATAGCCTCATATATTTTCTGATGGGCAGGCTCATAGAAACTCTCGGGCTTCAGTATGTCACACACTGTCGTGTAAGCATCCCTCTCCAGCATGAGAGCGCCAAGCACTGCCTGTTCAAGGTCTATGTCGCGTGGAGCCATTCGTCCGCCAAGGTCTACCGACGGCTGATGCTGGGGTTTACGGCGTGGAGAGCGGCTATTGTTGGGCTGGCTGTCTATCATGATATGGTGTCAAATCTGTTTCTCATGCAAAGATAGCACAAATAAAAAGATAGACGCGCCTCCCGTTCATGTAAAATAGCAATTCTACATGGCGGGAGGCGTGAAATAGATAAATTAGGTCGGGGCCGACAACTCAAAGTTTGTTTTCCCTTTCGGTAATCTCGGCATCTGTCATGGTGTAGCCCTCCAGGCTGCCCTCCTTGGCCTGTATGCAGATGTACACGAGGTTGCCGCTTTCTGCCGTGTTCTTTATGTTGCGGTCACAACCTGTGGCTACACGTACCACACTCCCTTTGGAGATAGGGAAAACGTCATTGTCAACCTGAAACGCTCCGCTACCCGACAGGATTATGTAGTTCTCCTCATTGGCCTTATGGCTATGGAAGAACGGCACGGCCTGACCCGGCGCGAGCGAACCGAATGAGATTTCACACGATGTTTCATTAAGTTCGTCCTTGATGAAGGCCTTACCCTCAAATGTGGAGAGATTGCCTACTGTGCCGTGAGAGTATTTAGCACCCTTGTTCAGTTTCTTAAATTCGCTCATGATTTGCTGTTTTTAGATTTATATATTAACTTTGTAATCGAAACCCAATATCCTTAGGATAGTGCAAAGGTAACATGCAAATCTCTTTCATGCAAGAGGTTACGCTAAAACTATCAGATTACTTTCGGGTTACTTATATTGAAAATCAACGAGAAAAAAATGCAGGAAATACTGAAAAAATATTCCGACATCGGGAATTGCCCCGTCAGAAATGTAATATCGCATTTCAGCACCAAGTGGGGTCTGCTCGTACTGGCAATGCTTGGCGAAACGCGCTGTCTACGTTTCAACGAGATACGCCATGCTCTCCCCGACATATCGCCTAAGGTGCTTAGCTCGACATTAAAGACATTGGAAACCGACGGCCTGGTAAGCCGCAAGCTATACCCGTCAATTCCCCCGAAAGTAGAATACTCCATAACCGAAAAAGGCGACACCCTGATACCTATTTTAGGTGATCTGATACGGTGGGGGCTTTCGCAACTCGGTAAATAAGCCATTTAATTTTCATCTGCCATATGATACTATTTCCCAATGCCAAGATAAACCTCGGGCTTAACATATTGAGAAAACGCCCCGACGGATACCACGACATCGACACGGTGATGTACCCCGTGCCATGGTGTGACATACTTGAGATTGTACCCTCCCGAGGAGAGGATACAACGCTCACCGTCACAGGGCGCGGAGTGGCTTGCCCTCCCGAGAAAAACCTCGTCATGAAAGCATATCACGCTATTGCCGACAGGATGCCCATCCCTCCGGTCGACATATATCTCCACAAAGTAATCCCCGACGGTGCCGGTCTCGGGGGCGGCTCGGCGGATGCATCGTTCACCATCCGGGGCCTTAACGAACTGTTTGCCCTCGGCATGAACGACGAGGATATGGCGGCGATAGCGGCGACCATCGGCGCCGACTGCCCGTTTTTCATCTACAACCGCCCTATGCGCGCCACAGGCATAGGGACAGAGTTTGCCGACACCGACATAGACCTTTCGGGACACTATATAGCCATAGTGAAACCCACCGAAAGTGTCCCGACGGCGAGAGCATATGCCGGAGTCTCCCCCGCCCTCCCCGATGAGACTATCGACAGGATACTGACGTGGGATATTTCACGATGGCAAGGACATCTGGACAATGACTTCGAGACGAGTGTATTTGAGAGCTATCCGACCATAAAAGGCATAAAGGAGCGGCTTTCCACGCTCGGAGCCACATATGCCTCAATGTCCGGGTCAGGCTCGGCCGTCTTCGGGATATTCTGCAATGACATTTTGGCAGAGACGCTGAAACGCGAATTTCCCGACTGTGACATCTTCACGGGACGGCTCTGAATTTTGAACGTTATATGATAAAGATTTGTTATCTATCATAAAAAGCCGCCATTCGCGATAGTTTGGCAGCATTTTTGCATACAAGAACGGTAGACAACAACAAAAACATATATACAAATGAGCCACAAATCAAAACGACAGGACGATTTCATAGAAGAAACTAATCCTGAAGATGAAGAAATAGTAGATGTCAACCCGGCTGAAGGCGATGATGCCGAGGCTCTCAAAGATGACCTGCAGGCTGAAGAGGATGTCGCCGATGCCCTGCAAAAGGAACTTGACGACACAAAAGCGGCTCTCGACAAGGAGAAACGCGAATACATGTTCCTCATGGCCGAGTTTGACAACTACAAGAAGCGCACCCTGAAAGAAAAGTCGGAACTTATACGCAACGCAGCTGCAAACGCCATGCGCGGCATCCTGCCGGTGGTCGATGACATGGAGCGTGCCATCGAGGCCATGAAGAGCAGCGACGACCCCGCGGCAATAAAGGAGGGCATCGACTTGATTTACAATAAATTCATCAAATACCTCGAACAAAACGGCGTCAAGGAGATACCCACCAAGGGGACTGACTTCGACACCGAGTATCATGAGGCCATCACCACAATACCTGTTGAGAATGAGGCCGACAAAGGCAAGGTTGTCGACACGGTATCAAAGGGATACACCATTAATGACAAGGTATTGCGCCATGCCAAGGTCGTTGTAGGACAATAATCGGTCTTCTTTATAAATAAAAACTATTTTTCAGATGGAAAAAAGAGATTACTACGAAGTGCTCGGCGTCGACAAGAACGCTTCTGCCGATGAGCTTAAAAAAGCCTATCGAAAGAAAGCGCTTCAATATCACCCCGACCGCAATCCGGGTGACAAGGAGGCCGAAGAAAAATTCAAGGAGGCAGCCGAGGCATACGATGTGCTCAGCGACCCCGACAAGCGTGCCAAATACGACCAATGGGGACACAACATGGGTCCCGCCGGATTTGGTGGCGGGGCCGGCGGCGGTTTCTCCGGCGGCGGCATGTCAATGGAGGATATTTTCTCCCACTTCGGAGATATATTTGGCGGTGGCGCAGGTTTTGGCGGCTTTGGCGGTTTCTCCAGCGCGACGGGCGCACGAGCACGAAAGCGCACACCCAAAGGTGGCGACCTGCGTATAAAGGTGAAACTGTCTCTCAAGGATATTGCCGAGGGTGTCACCAAAAATTTGAAAATTCCACGGCTTGTTGCCTGTGAGCACTGCAAAGGCACCGGCGCACGCGACGGCGTGGCATTCACAACCTGCAACATGTGCCACGGCAGCGGAACGGTGGTCACCACCCAACAGACCATCCTCGGCCCGATGCAGAGTACATCGACCTGCCCCGAGTGTAACGGCGAGGGCAAAATCATCACCGAGCAGTGCTCTTACTGCCACGGTCAAGGCGTGGAGCGCAAGGAGGAATATGTATCGTTCAGCATCCCCGCAGGTGTTTCCGACGGCATGGTTCTCACCCTCAAAGGCAAGGGCAACGCGGCACGCCATGGCGGCATAAACGGCGACCTGCTTGTTGTCATCGAGGAGGAGCCGGATCCCGAACTGATACGCGACGGCAACGACATCATATACAACCTTATGCTTGATATCCCCACAGCAGCCCTCGGCGGCTCGGTGGAAGTCCCGACCATTACAGGAAAGGCGCGCCTGAAGATAGCCCCCGGAACACAGCCCGGCAAGGTGCTCCGCATGAGAGGCAAAGGTCTCCCCTCCACCGAGGGATACGGCACAGGCGACGAGCTTGTCAATGTCATGGTGTATATCCCCGAAGCACTCAACGACACCGAGCGGAAGGCATTGGAGAGCCTGCAGGGACAACCCGACATCACCCCATCGGAGGGCGTGAAAAAGCGCATTTTCAGCAAGTTGCGCCACATCTTTGAATAGCGCACGGCACTAATCGATACAGCACATGGCGTCGCAGTCAATAGTTATTGGTTGCGACGCCGTTTTTTTCATTAAATTTGCAACATATCAAAAATTCAAAATGGAAAAATTCAGTTGGAAAAAACGAGCACTCGGATTCAAGTATGCCTATAACGGCATATGGCATGTCATATCGACCCAACACAATGCGTGGATTCATTGTGCCGCAGCTGCCGCCGTAATCGTGGCAGGGATTATATTTGCCATCTCTACGGTGGAATGGATTATAGTCATCATGTGCATGGCGGCCGTGCTTGCCGCCGAATCATTCAACACCGCGCTGGAAATCCTCGCCAACCGCATAACCGACCGCCAAGACGAGGCCATCGGCCTTGCCAAGGATGTTGCAGCCGGAGCCGTGCTGTTCACCGCCATAGGTTCTGCAATAGTGGGACTTATCATTTTCATACCAAAAATCAGCGCACTATTATGAAGAATCTCAATCATACAATGAGCCTGCGGCTCGGTTCAATCGCCGTGGCAGTTGGAATGATTTTCCCATCCCACGCCCAAGCAATCTATTCTGCCACCGATAGCGTGGCAAAAGTCGAGACAGTTGTCGCGACCCGGGAAGTCACAGTGACCGGTGTCGACAGCATCACCACGGAAATCACTCTCGCAGAGGAACTCGCGTCCTCAATCGCTCAACCCAAACACAAAAGCGACAATCCATACCGCTTCAAGCCGACTCAACTCATCGTACCGGCGGCATTTATCGGTATAGGAGCAATCGGGGTCTCCAACGGGTGGCTCAAATCCATCAACGAGGAGGTGAAAGACGGCCTAACGAAAAACAATCACAACCGACTGCGCATCGACGACGTGTCGCTAATCCTCCCCGCCGCGACCGTATACGTGCTTGACCTCTGCGGCGTAAAGGGAAAAAACACTGTCGCCGACCAGACAATAATACTCGGCACGGCATTTGTATTGATGGGCGTCACGGTCGAGGGAACAAAACTTGCCGTCAACGCATGTCGCCCCGACGGCAGCGACTACAAATCCTTTCCCTCGGGCCATACGGCGATAGCGTTCATGGGCGCGGAATTCCTCCGCAGGGAGTACGCCCACCTCTCCTCATGGATAGGTGTGGGCGGTTATGCGGTAGCAGCCCTAACGGGATTCATGAGGCTCTACAACAACCGCCATTGGCTCACCGACGTAATCGGAGGTGCAGGATACGGCATACTGTGCGCCCAGGCTGCCTACTGGCTCTACCCTTTTATCTCAAAGGCGCTTTTTCGCAAGTGCTACAACAAAAACATCTACCTCTTTCCACAGGTAGACTCCCACTCAAAAGGAGTCGCCTGCACGATAACATTCTGACACTCCTCCTGCTTTGACCAATAAAAAAGACCGCGCTCCAACCTTGGAGCGCGGTCTTTTCTGTTATCGCTGTCGCGGGATTAAATCCAACGTACGTATGCGAAGTCCATGCGATGGGGCAAGTCGGCATTCTTGGGATATACGCGGAATGCGTAACGGAACACGCCGGCATCCTTCATCTTGTTGGTGAGCTTATAGGTGACGTTGTTGCCTTCCTCAGACACAGCCTTGAAAGGTATCGTGCCAAAGAAACGCTCCTCACCGTCAACAACCTTGTAAACCACGCACTCTACACCGAGGTCCTTGCCGAGGCCGTTGGTATTGAGCACCACAGTGGCCTCGAAATTGTCACCTGCATTGGAGGTATTCTCGTTGGAGGTCATGCTTACTACTCCGATACCATTCCATGCAGCAGCGACTTTCTCCTTCCATGCGACAATCTCCTTGGCCTTTGCGTAGTCCTTGGCCTTCAGAGCCTTGGTGCGCTTGCCCTCGGGTTCGTAGAAACGGTCGATATAGTCGTCAATCATACGCTTCATGGTAAAGCGCGGGGCAATCTTGGCGATAGAGTTCTTGATATACTGTATCCACTCGGGGGAGTAGCCCTTGGAGTTCTTGGCGAAGTAGAGGGGTACAATCTCGTTTTCGAGCATCGAGTAGATGGTTGCTGCGTCAAGCTTGTCCTGCTGTGCCTGGTCGGTGAATGTACGCTTGTCGGTGAGTGCCCATCCGGCCTTCTCGCAGAAACGATAGCCCTCATACCACCATCCGTCGAGGACGGAGAAGTTGAGCACGCCGTTCATCTCGGCCTTCTCGCCCGATGTACCGGAAGCCTCAAGGGGACGGGTCGGTGTGTTCAACCAGATATCCACGCCCGAGACAAGACGCTTGGCTACAATCATATCATAGTTCTCAAGGAAGATAATCTTGCCGAGGAACTGGGGCATACGGGAAATCTCCATAATGCGCTTGATGAGTCCCTGACCTGCGCCGTCGGCGGGGTGAGCCTTGCCGGAGAATACAAACTGCACGGGGAACTTCTCATTGTTGACGATGGCAGCGAGACGGTCAAGGTCGGTGAAGAGAAGGTGGGCACGCTTGTAGGTGGCAAAACGACGGGCAAAACCGATGATGAGCGCGTTGGGGTTGATTTTCTCAAGTACCGATACGATGCGTGAGGGATCGCCCTGGTTCTTGAGCCACTTCTCGCGGAAGTCCTTCTTGACGAAATTGATAAACTTGTTCTTCATCGTCATGCGGAGATCCCAGATCTTCTCGTCGGGTACGCTGTAGATATTGTCCCACAGCTCCACATTGCTCTGGTCGCCATAGAATGCGGGGCCGAAAGTGCTCTCGTAAAGAGCCTTCCACTCAGAGGCAGCCCATGTGGGCATGTGCACGCCGTTGGTCACGTAACCTACATGTGATTCCTCCCAGCTGTAGCCTTTCCAGATACCGGCAAACATCTTCTTTGACACCTCACCGTGCAGCCAGCTTACACCGTTGGCTTCCTGGCATGTGTTGAGCGCGAACACGCTCATAGAGAAACGCTCGTTGGTATCGGGGTTCTCGCGGCCCATGTTCATGAGGTCCTGCCAGCTTATGCCGAGTTTTGCAGGGTATTCGCCCATGTACTTGCCGAAAAGACCCTCGTCGAAGTAGTCGTGACCGGCAGGCACGGGAGTGTGGACGGTGTAGAGGCTCGACGAACGCACTATCTCGAGGGCAACATTGAAGCTCAGGTGCTGCTCCTGCACATAGTCTACAAGGCGCTGGAGATTGAGAAGCGCGGCATGCCCCTCGTTGCAGTGGTAGAGGTCGGTCTTGATGCCGAGTTTCTTGAGCATGAGGATACCGCCGATACCGAGGAGATACTCCTGCTTGATACGGTTTTCCCAGTCACCGCCATAGAGCTGGTGGGTGATGGGACGGTCAAACTCGCTGTTCATGTCAAAGTCGGTGTCAAGCAGATAGAGCTTCATGCGGCCGACATTCACACGCCATATGTGCGAATAGACAACACGGCCGGGATAAGGCACCTCAAGGATCATGGGACGGCCATCGGCCTCCATCATCTGCTCAATGGGCAGCTCGTTGAAGTTCTGAGGCTCGTAGTTGGCAATCTGCTGACCGTCGAGCGACAGTGTCTGGGTGAAATAGCCATAACGATAGAGGAAGCCGACTGCTGTCATATCTACGCAACTGTCGCTTGCCTCCTTGATATAGTCACCGGCCAACACGCCGAGACCGCCTGAATATATTTTCAATGCATTGCAAAGGCCATATTCCATCGAGAAATATGATACCGAGGGGATATCCTTGCGCATCGGTTTCTTCATGTACTCCTTGAAGTCGGCATAAACACCCTGGATGCGGGCCATCATATCCTTGTCCTTTACAACCTCCTCAAGACGGGCTGAGGAAAGACGCTGCAGCAGCATCACGGGATTTTCACCCACCGCACGCCACAAGTCCGGGTTAAGGTCGTGGAAAAGCGACTTGGCGTTGCTGTTCCATACCCACCATAGGTTTTTGGCGAGCTCCTCGAGCGGTTTGAGCTTGGAAGGCAAGTCAGATTTTACAGTAATGTCACGCCATGCGGGTGCATTAGTGTTGCTTACTTGAAGTTTCATAAACAGTTATTTAATTAAATAAGTGATTTTATTTCTTTTATTATAATGAATGGGTTCAAAGATTCCTTCATCTTTGGGAGGCTCGTGCAAGAGCTATGTCGAAAGCCTCGACATAATATGCTATAAAGTAGCTCCATGCTGCCTTTCCGGCGGTCTCTGCGGCTGCGGTCCTTATCTCGGACATCCTGGCGTCATCAGCCTTGGCGAGGTAATATAGCGCACCGGCAATCTCCTCCTTGACCTGATCGTAATTGAAATCGCCTCGGGCTATTACATTGACGCCACAGTCTGCAAAATCATTCTTGAATGACGACAATATCCATTGTCCGAAACCTGAGAGTGAGGTCGTCACCGTGGGCACACTGAAAGCAATGCTCTCCAACGGGGTATATCCCCATGGCTCATAATAGCTCGGGAACACGGTGGCATCCATACCTATGAGCAGATTGTAATAGGGGGTGTTGAATATGCCGTCAGCCCCGTTAAGGTAACATGGCACATAAATCACCTTCACCCTTGAGGTCTTGGAGTTGTCAAATCCTATTCCATGTATGCGCAGGTATATGGGATCCTCGCTGGGATTGTTTATTGTGTGGGTTATCACCGGGTCGGGCAACGCTGTCTTGCGCTTTGCACCCAATGAGTGAGCCACATCCTCACGTGGAGCCTTTACCCACGCGGGCACCATGACATACGCCAGGATATTACGCTTGGGGTTCATATCGGCCAAGGTCTTTACCGCGTCGAGATAGAGGTCTATCCCCTTATTGCGGTATTCGCAACGTCCCGAGGTGGTTATGATGAACGTGTCATCGCCGAGCTTATAGCCGATGACCGACGAGGCAACGTTGAGGAGCGTCTCGCGTGCAGCTACTCGGGCTGACTCAAACTTGGCCTTTGACGGCACAAAATTGGCCTCAAACCCGTTTGGCGTCACAACATCGGGACGTCTCTCAAGAAGCTGCTCACACTCTATTGCAGTGACATCGCTCACCGTCGTGAAGCAGTCTGCCGCATGGGCCGCAGCCTTTTCAAGCGAGTGCTTGGACTGCATATTGAGCTCGGCAGCCATCTGGTCGCCGTTATATCCTTTGAGGTAATCATAGAGGGGCTTGCCGTTGCCACAGATGCTGCGGCCTATGCTCGTGGCATGAGTGGTGAATATTGTCCCGACGCTCGGAAGTTCAGCTTTGACATAGAGCAATCCCATGCCCGTAGTCCACTCGTCGAAGTGGGCGATTATCTTCTTGCCTTTGACGTCCGTGAAGTCGCAGATGCTCTTTATCACAATACCTGCAGCATGGGAAAAAGCACAAGCCTCGTCGTAATCGCCATAGGCATGGAGGGAGTCAACCTTAAACAGCTCCCACATCCGGCCATAGAATTCGTCCTTGACAGCATACATGCCGTCAAACTTCACAAGAACGACAATCGGTTTACCGGGGATATCCCAACGGCCGACACGCACCGACACTCCTTCGGGCAACTGTGCCTGTGCTTTCCATTCTTTAAGTAAAGACCGTGATTCAACAAAATATGGGGATGGATTCTCCCGCGTCCAGACATCCGGGCCTATGAATATAGTCTTGTCCTTATATAATTGCTGTAGGGTCTTAGCCTTAGTGGAAAGAACCGTGTAAATTCCTCCAATCTTGTTACAAACCTCCCAACTTGTTTCAAATAGCAAATCTATAGCCGTTTCGGGCATACGCATACTTGTTTTAGATATTGTAGATTTTTACTTGGGCGCAAAGATAATAATTATTTTCAATTTTTTGGGATTAATCGTGACCTAATTGTTACACAAAAAGCCTCACCAATGAAACTCTCACATGACGAAAGTGGCTGAATGTCACTGTTGACGCGGCTTGACGCATTTTAATAAGCTATTGTTGCAAATAAAAATTTCGTAAAATATTTTTATCATAAAATCAATAGTTAATTTTAACAAAACCGCGTTGAGGATATATTAATAGTACACAAATAGCATATCCGACATTTGCTTTTGACATATTAAATCATTATTTTTGTATCGATAAAACGGGATTTTGAGATGAAGAAGATTTACAGCATCATTATCGCCACAATTTTGGCATCGGTGTCTCCGGCTTTTATGGCTTATGCCTATTCGCCGGAGATGGAGGCTGTTGCTCCGGCCGACAACATCCCCACCATGAAAGTCACGGCTATGGGGATAGAATTGTGTGCCCCCGGCGAAACCCCTGCCCTTTTCCACATCTACTCCATAACGGGCCAGATGATAAAGACGGTAACAGTCGACAGCACCCCCATGACAATAGAACTTTACAAGGGATGCTACATCGTCAAGTGCGCGCAGTGGGCCAAGCAGATTGTGGTGAGATGACACCGCCGATACTTCATCGAAAATAACCAAGTCTCCTATTCCCGCATGTTTATTTGCATGTGGCCATTTTTCCATGAAAATAACAGACATAACAACTAATACCCATTTTCAACATGAATGTTTCATTTTCCCGACTTTGCCGGGGCGTTATCGTCGCCGGAATGTCAGCAATTGCCATTCCGGCAATAAACACTTATGCCGCTGATATGGAAACTGTATTTGCTACCATCCCCTCATATGCCGGGGAAGACCTTGAACTTGTGGCCGACAATGCCGAAGCTCGATTCAGGCTGTGGTCGCCCCAAGCCGAGGCCGTCAAGGTGCTCATCTACCCTACCGACCGCAATTCGTCGCCCATCGATTCCATCGACCTGACAAAGAGCGACAACGGGACGTGGAGCGGCTATATAGCCAAAAACCTGATGGGTAAATTCTACACTTTCCGGGTAAAGCACGACGGCAAATGGCTCAAAGAGACCCCCGGTGTATGGGCCAAGGCCGTCGGCACCAACGGTGAGCGCGCCGCCATCATCGACTTTGCAGCCACCAATCCCGCCGATTGGGAACAGGATCGCGGCCCCGCGCTCAAGAGCATCAATGACGCGGTGCTCTACGAGATGCACCATCGCGACTTCTCGATGCATCCCTCGTCGGGTATCGTCAACAAGGGCAAATTTCTTGCTCTCACCGAGGAGGGCACACGCTCGCTGCTCGGCGACAAGACCGGCATCGACCATCTGAAGGAACTTGGCGTCACTCACGTGCATATCCTCCCGTCGTATGACTACAATAGTGTCGACGAGACGCAGTTGCCCACAAACCAGTACAACTGGGGATACGACCCGTTCAACTACAACGCCCCCGAAGGCTCCTACTCCACCAATCCCGCCGACCCGACAGCCCGTGTGAAAGAGATGAAGGAGATGGTGAAGGCGTTGCATGATGCCGGCATAGGTGTGGTGATGGATGTGGTGTACAACCACACGTCGCTCAACGATGACTCCAACTTCTCCCTCACGGCTCCGGGCTACTATTACCGTCACCGCCCCGACGGCAGCTACTCCGACGCATCGGGATGTGGCAACGAGACAGCCTCCGAGCGTCAACAGATGCGCAATTTCATCGTCAACTCCGTGAAATATTGGGCAAAGGAATACCATATCGACGGATTCCGCTTTGACCTTATGGCGATACACGACACCGAGACAATGAACGAGGTAACAAAGGCACTAAAGGAAATCAACCCGTCGATATTTGTCTATGGCGAGGGATGGACTGCCGGAGACTCCCCGCTCCCCGTGGAACATCGTGCTCTTAAGGAGAATGTCTCCAAGATGCCTGATGTCGCCGTATTCAGCGACGATATACGCGATGCTGTCAAAGGCCATTATTCAAACGCCCTTGACCGTGGATTTGCCACCGGCAAGCCAGGGTTGGAGGAGACGGTCAAGATTGGCATCGTGGCAGCCACCGACCACCCGCAGGTTGACTTCGCCAAGGGCAACAATTCCAAGTTCCCCTATGCATCGGCCCCGACACAAATTATAAATTACGTGTCGTGCCACGATGACCTGACACTGACCGACAAGCTCCACAAGTCGCTCGAAGGCGAGAGCGAGGCCGACATGCTCCGTGCCGCCAAGCTCGCGCAGACTATCGTGTTCACCTCCCAGGGCACACCGTTCATGTTTGCCGGAGAGGAGATATTCCGCGACAAGAAGGGTGTCCACAACTCCTACAAGTCTCCCGACTCCATCAACGCAATCGACTGGGCCAACAAGCAGAAGTATGCCGACCAGTTCAAATATTATCAGCAGCTCATAAAGCTGCGCAAGGCTCATCCGGCATTCCGCATGACCACCGCCGCCGACGTCGCCAAGCACCTCGTGTTTGACAACGTTAAAGAACCGGGGCTTATCTCCTACTCGCTCAAGGACAACGCCAACGGCGATTCATGGAAAGAAATAAAAGTCGTGTTCAACGGCTCCAACGACGTGAAGACCGTCAAGATACCCAAGGGCAATTGGACCGTCATCGCCAGCGACGGGATGCTCGACGCCGAGGGTCTCGGCTCCACCAAGGGGGGCAAGATGGCAGTCCAGCCACGCTCGGCCCTAATCCTCGCCCGCGAGAAGTAATTCCCTGATAATACACAACACGACAGCCCCAAAAGTTTTATCCCAAACTTTTTGGGGCTGCCATTTTACTTGCTAAAGAATTACCACAAACGTAAGAGTTAGGAAAATCGGCCCTGCTACAGACTGCTTGACGGCTCAAGAGAAAAATGCTTGCCACTTTTCCGTCTAATGAGGTGATCTGTTCCGTATTTGTCGCTTATCTCTGCAATTTGACTGTGCCGACCAACATCTTGTCATCTATGTTGGTGATTCGCTGCAATTGGTCCTCATATCGCCCCGCCATCGCATTGAATATACGCCTAAGACCTATCGCCCTGCATATGAATAAATCGACATTCATTCTTCTCTCATCTAAGCCCTCCCTATCATAGGCATAACTTAGGTTGAAATTGATTACAGGTTGGCTCCCCTCCTCGGTAAATGTCCTCACCTCATTTTCCTTTAGGGGAGACACGCTGGCTGTCCCTGAATATACTTCGGATATCTCAGAGAATTTATCATACAATTCATAGAACTCCTTGTTGTATTCGTCAAACAGTGTCCTCGGAGGCAGTGTGACAGTAGAATGGGGAGGGATAATCAATACTGCCTGTTCGGTCTTTGTGACAGACTGTGTATTGGAGTTGCCACCACCGATAACGACAGGGCCGAGACCTACGGCAGCTCCCGATGACCGCCCGACTGATTGGGTCTTCTGAACCCCTTCGTAGTAAGATCGGCACTTAAAAATCGGGCTGTTAAGTGTCGTTTGTTCCAAATTTATGTACAACAGCTTATCGGTCTTATTACTGATATTTATCTTTATTTCGATAAGATTACAAAAACCGGCATTCCGTTTTGATGCAATGTCAGTCAAGGAGTACCATTTGTTATAAGCTCTGGAATTTCCAGGTTGAAAACTTATCTCTATATCTTCAGACGAAAGGAGCGAGGTTGAGACAGGCTTATAAAACAGTATCGCAGCTTTGGCTTCCTTTTTTCCGATTTCTTGTTTGAAACCATAATTCCCCGATGAATAGGAAGCGATAAGATTCTCATTTTCGGGTGTGGGCGTAAGTTTTTGTGAAGTTTCGGCGACAGATTCTCGAGGCTGCACATTGACAACAGGGATTGAAGCAACCGGAGCACCAACCGGTTCCAACTCTCCCTCCCCTATTTTAATTGCAAAGCATTTTTCCAACGGAATTTTCTTTATTGGAGCATCTTCATCGGCGGTCTCGGTATACATCACGGATTTGGAGCTTTTCTCCAAATTGAATACCTGCATTGTACTACCATCTTTCAGCACAATAACATCCGCATCCGCTATGGCAATTCCCATAGCGCCAAAAATAGCTAAAGCAAATATTCGATTCATAAATAATGGTTTATGACAGATATGTGGTGTCTTATCACACACTTTTCCATCGCGTTACAGTATAGCAAAAATAGCATTTTTCTTTTCTATGGGCAATTGCTATTAGAATAGTTTCAAGTCAGTGGAGGATAATTTGTCAGTCAATACGCTTGATAAATTTTGCCGGCACACCGCCTACGACAGTGCGGGGCGCGACATCCTTTGTCACGACTGCCCCGGCGGCAACGATTGCCCCGTCCCCTACGGTAACACCCGGTGTGATTGTCACGTTTGCCCCGATCCATACATTCGTGCCAATATGGATTGGGGCAAATGTCATTGACCCGCGCCTATCGGGGTCAGGGTCGTGGTTTATTGTCGCCATGACACAGTTATGCCCTATGAGCGAGCCATCACCTATGAAAATGCCACCTTGGTCCTGGAACTTGCAGCCCATATTGATGAACACGTTCTTGCCGATATGCAGGTTTTTCCCGTAATCGGAATATATCGGCGGGAACAATCCCACCGAATCGTCAATATCCGTTCCCGTAAGCTGTGACAACAGTGCCCGCAACTCAGCCGGGGAATGGTAGCGGCTGTTTATATCCATCGTTACCCTTATGGCCTCCTGCGAGGCGCGGTGCATGAACCGGTGCTCGGCAGAGTCATTTATGACTGTCCCATGCACAGCCACATACTCGTTATATTCCTGTGGTGTCATATCCTCTTGATTATTCTTTTCTACATTAACCCTTACATTGAAGTCGTCAGAGTAGTTTTTACACACCAAAAATAGTAAATTTGCGAAAGGAAGTTACGAAAAGAGTGTAATTTAT